>JAZRHH010000023.1:0-79830 GCA_045644665.1 Clostridia bacterium | reverse complement strand
CATTCAAGAGAATACAGAATTGCACCTATCGTTGACAGAGTAGGCGGTGGCGATAGCTTTGCAGGCGGAACAATCTGTGGCTTCCTTGACGGAAAGGATTTCAAAGAAGCACTTGAGTTTGGTGTTGCAGCATCAGCTCTTAAGCACACAATCCCTGGAGACTTCAATCTTGTTTCAAGAGCAGATGTTGAAAACCTTGCTGATGGGGATGGTTCAGGCAGAGTGCAAAGATAAAGGAGAATTTTTAATATGTTCAGATTAGATGGAAAGGTTGCACTGGTTACAGGTGCATCATACGGTATAGGTTTTGCTATTGCAAAAGGACTTGCAAATGCAGGAGCAAAAATCGTATTCAATGATATAAATGAAGAGTTTTTAAATAAGGGATTAGAAAATTACAAAGCAGAAGGCATTGATGCAAAGGGATATGTTTGCGATGTAACTGATGAAAATGCCGTAAATGCAATGGTTGCAGATATTGAAAAAACAGTTGGTGTAATTGACATCCTTGTAAATAATGCAGGTATCATTAAGAGAATTCCTATGATTGAAATGTCAGCGGAAGAATTCAGGCAGGTAATTGATGTTGATTTAAACGCACCGTTTATTTGTGCAAAAGCAGTAATTCCGTCAATGATTAAAAAGGGTGGCGGCAAGATAATAAACATTTGCTCAATGATGTCAGAGCTTGGACGTGAAACAGTTTCTGCTTATGCTGCTGCAAAGGGCGGACTTAAGATGCTTACAAGAAACATTTGTTCAGAATATGGTGAGTACAACATTCAGTGTAATGGTATCGGACCGGGATACATCGCAACTCCGCAGACAGCACCATTGAGAGAACCACAAGCAGACGGTTCAAAACATCCGTTTGACTCATTCATCTGTGCAAAAACTCCTGCTGGAAGATGGCTTGACCCTGAAGAATTGGTAGGACCTGCTGTATTCTTGGCATCAAATGCCTCTGATGCTGTAAATGGTCATATCCTATATGTTGATGGCGGAATACTTGCATATATTGGAAAACAACCCAAATAATTTTTAATGAAAATTAGCAATGTATATCATCAGTTTTTAACACATAGTGCATATTTCGGACAATATGTGCTATGTATTCCTATATCATTAGATTATTTTTTAATACAAGATGGTAAAATAACTATTATTGCAATTCCTGAAAGGATATCTGTATGTGTGACACAATGATGTGAAAGGAAGACAAAGATGGAATATAGTTTTGGTTTGCGTGGACACGATCTCGCAGATAATTTTGAAGATATGTGTGCTGTTGCAAAAAAAAATAACATTAATGAATTACAATTTGCAATGGCAAAAACTATAAAAGATATTGATTTTTATGAATTTGGATATAATCCTTCATTTTCTTTAAAAATCAAAAATAAGCTTTCTGAGTTTGATTTAAAAGTTGATGTCCTTGGATGTTATATCAATCCCGTTAATCCAGACAGAGAGGCACTGGATAGAGCTCTTAGATTGTTTGAAAATTTTATATGTTATGCTAAAGATTTTAAAGCGTCTGTAATAGGTACTGAAACAGGTGTAAATGGCGACATAAATAACACCTGGTCAGAAGAAAACTACAGATATTTTCTCGAAAACATTTCTCCGTTAGTAAGAAAAGCAGAGGACAACGGTGTTATAATCGGTATAGAACCGGTGCGCCATTTCACTATTTCATCTCCCAATAAAGCGAAAAGAATGCTTGATGATCTGAAATCAAGAAATGTTTCTATTATATTAGATGTTGCTAATTTGATTGCAATGGAAAATCGAGGACAACAGTACCTGATAATTGATCAGGCTTTTGAATTGTTAGCAGATAAAATCAAAGTTATTCATCTGAAGGATTTTACATTTGAAAATGGTCAGAATAAGTATGCGATGTTAGGCGATGGAGAACTGGATATAAAATACCTGTTTTCCAAAATTAAGGAATACAATGTTCCATGTCAATTTATACTTGATGCAACAAATGTTGTAAATTATACAGTAAGTGTAAAAAGGATTGAAGAAATACTATCTGAAGGTATATAAGGCGCAAAGAAATCATAATCAAATGTCTTGGGAATATTTAAATTGTATGTATTAGAATTTACATAACCATGCATAGCTATAATTCCCGTCCCGTATAATATAACCCCCAATAAACAATATTTTCAATATTATATTATACGGGAATGCTATGCTATTTACATTAAATAGGTGAATAACATTAAAACAGAAATGAAAACATTGGTGGTTTAATATGAATAGAAAGTATCCTATAAAGCTTTGTCCTTCATTTAAGGAATATATATGGGGCGGAGAAAAACTTCGCACCATTTACGGAAAGAAAACAGATATGTATCCGCTTGCAGAGAGTTGGGAACTTAGTTGTCATCATGATGGGTTAAGTACCATTGCAGGGGGAGAATATGATGGGAAAACTTTGGAAAGTTATATCAAAGAAACTCCAGAGTGCCTTGGTACATTAAGGAAAAGCGATGAGCTGCCTATTTTGATAAAGCTGATTGATGCAAAAGAAAATCTCAGTGTACAGGTGCATCCTGATGATGCTATGGCAAAAGAACTTGAAAATCAAAACGGAAAAACAGAAATGTGGTATGTAGTTCAGGCTGATAATGATGCTCGAATGACTTGCGGAATGAAAACAACAATTTCTAAAAGTGTTATGGAAAAAGCTATTAAAGAAAACACTTTAGAAGATTTACTATATACTGTGCCGTCTAAAAAAGGTGATGTGTTTTTTGTTGAGGCAGGAACTGTTCATGCAATAGGTAAAGGAAATGTAATTGCAGAAATTCAACAAAACAGTAATGTTACATATCGTTTGTATGATTATAACAGAAAAGATAAAAATGGAAACACAAGAGAATTACACATAGAAAAAGGGGTTAAAGCCACAAATTGTATCCAGTTTCAACCAAGAAAAATACCTGTGTGTTCAGATGGTACTAAATTGATAGGCAGTTATGTATTCTGATGAAAAAAGCTATCAGGCTATAATGGTTGTAGATGGAACTGTTGAGCTTGCTGGAAAAGAATATACAGAAACTATAAATCTGGGAGAAACAGTTTTTGTTCCTGCAAGTTTCGGTGAATATACTGTTTCAGGAAAGGCAACTGTTTTGATTACAGCGAATCAACCTGAATATTATATTGGTATTGATTTGGGTGGAACTAACATAGTTGCCGCTGTAGTAGATGAATATGGCGTGATATACGGCAGGGCGAAAAGAAAGACTAATGTACCAAGAACATATCAGGAAATATTCGATGATATGGCAGCGTGTGCAAGAGAAGCAGCAGATGAAAGCGGAATTGCTTTTGACGATATCAAGAATGTTGGAATAGGTTGCCCTGGAGCGATTGATAAAGAAACAGGAAATATTGAATTTTCAAACAATCTTTATTTCTATGATGTTCCAATTGTGAGCTATATGGAGAACTTACTTAAAAGGAAAGTGTATGTTGAAAATGACGCCAATGCTGCGGCTTGGGGAGAATTTCTTGTAGGTAGTGGAAAAGGGACCGATAGTATGGTTATGATTACTCTCGGAACAGGCGTTGGTGGCGGTGTTGTTGAAAATGGACGACTGCTTACAGGTGCTTATGGCAAGGGTGCAGAGTTAGGGCATATGGTAATCAGTTACGGTGGTGCAAAATGCACATGTGGCAGACGAGGTTGCTTTGAGGCTTATGCTTCCGCAACTGCTTTGATTGAAATGACGAAAAAAGCGATGAAAGAAGACCGTAAAAGCGATATGTGGACAATAGTAAATAAAAAACTTTCCAATGTTACTGGAAAAACATCTTTTTTATCAAAGGACGGAACGGGAAAAGAAGTTATACGAGCGTATCTTGGTCAATTAGCAGAAGGTGTGGTAAACTTAGTAAATATTTTTCAACCAGAAATTTTGAGCATAGGCGGTGGAATAAGCCATGAGGGCGAAAAGATTCTCATCCCGGTTAAAAGGATGATAAAAAACAAATCATTTGCAAGATTCGGAAAGGAACAGACAAAGGTATGTCTTGCTTCTCTTGGGAATGATGCTGGAATAATCGGGGCTGCGTTGCTGTGGAAAAATATTAATATATAAAAAGATGGTGAAAGGCGGTCGAGTTTTCGACCGTCTTTTTACCTACAAAACATAATATAATGGTAAGTAAAAATTCCTGCTACATAACCGTGTTGTTATACTCTGTCGAAATAAGTGTTAAAATATAGTTGGGAGTGCAACACGATATGAAGAATGAAACAGTCGGAATGAAGGTTCAAAGAGCCAGAAAATGCGGAATTATTCCCAAGAGAAATTATGGGACAAGGCAGATGTATCACAACAACATATATCCAGAATCGAAAATGACGAAGTATGTCCTACCGTTGATACGCTCATAAAACTTGCAAAAGCACTTGATGTATCTGTAGTAGCTTTGACTAATGAAGAACTGTTCGTAGAGAGCGAAAAAAACATTTTAGAGATGGTTAAGAAATTAGAACTTTTGTTGGAAGAATCAAAATTAAGAGTAAGAGGATACATAGATTGTTTATATCAGAATGAAATAAGCAAATATGGAATCAAACGATTCAAGCAGACCTGAATCCAGGCCTGTTTTTTACTCCTTAAATTAATATGGAAGGTGCTGAATAGTAACATGAAAATTGCAATAATTAAAGCACGGTATAATTTACAACTTTTTGCTGTGATGCATGCCTTTCGACAAAAATGGCTGACACCATAAATTTTTGTCCCATTTTTTAAAATGCATAGTGAAGTAAGCGTCACGGAATATAATCCGTGGCGCTTTTTTCGACCGTATTCTATGATGAAATATCTCAATATTTGTCGATGAAAAAGGTTTGCTGATGTAATTTGAGTTTTTATAAGATAATTTGATGAACGATTTATGGGTTTCGACAACAGGCTTCGACAGCATATTCGGATAGAAAATAGTAAAATTATGGTAATTCTTACCGTAAATTATAAATTTATAAAGGTTAATGACAAACGGAGGTTTAATTCAATGAAATTGCAATTTTTTTATGGTAACAAAGTAAACAATGTAAATTTATATATTTCTTATTCGAAATTTGCTGCGATAGGTGCTTTATACGACAAAGGGATTGGTGACTCTTAAAATCGTAAATAACAACAAGCACATCGCATAACCACAGGAGAGGTGTCGCAGCAAATTTTGCTGCGGCACCTTTTTCTGTTTTTATGAGGTGCCAAGGATGAAAAGTTCTCGCAATTATTCTGTACATAATTGGATAATTAATAACAGAACTTTAACTCGTTTTCAAGACTGCAAGGAAGCCGGGTGTTTGCTTTGTGCGGTCTTTTTTGTTTTAGGCAACCATAGTCAATGGACCAAGCATTGGTTCTCATATTATAGCAGATATCCATAGAGTCCCCATTCGAACTAACCCACAAAAAATTCGAATGGAGGATAAAATAATGGCTAAAAATTTTAGAGAAAGTGATTATGCAATTAATAAAGGAAAGCAAGGCGTAGTATATAGAATGCCTAACAATCAACTGTTAGAGATAACATTTGAAATATGTTTAAAAGATGATCCAACACTTACAAGGGAAAAATTTGAAGAAATCAAGATGTATTCAGACGAAAATTACCATGAAGTGGCAAACATGGAGAGTTTGCAGAAGCATTATGAAATAATGGCACTTGATGTAAATCGTGATACCGAAGTGTTGGCAGCTCCGTCTGTTGAAGATATCTTGTTTCATGAACCTAAAAAGAAAATTACTATTTCTGATGTTAAAAAGGCAGCAATGCAAATTTTGCCTGAAATTCAGAAAAGGAGATTTTTAATGTGGTTAAAGGGTTTGAAATACCGTGAAATCGCTGAAATAGACGGGGTATCAACGACAGCAATTGGTAATTCAATAGAAAAGTCTATAAAAAATATTAATAAATTTTTTGAAAAGGGGGTTGAAAAACGGTGATTTTTTTTCAATGGGTGAAAGGGATAAATTTTTTCCTTTCGTTTGCTCTTTGAAAATTTCATACCCAACAACGAATACATTAGCAATAATTCGAGCAAGTTGCAAATGCGCCAAGACTACCTGTGGAGGACAAGCCTTTATAAAACGGACCGCTAAAATTAAGGTACGAGCGTGTATCCATTTAGCAACAGTACGGAGAGTAACTTACCGTACCTGCAACGACAGTTATTGCCTATAATGATACTCCCGTATAGTCGAGGTTAGGTCCCAGAGTACGGCCCGGGCGATGCCGGGGAGGTGAGAGTCCTGTGATGCTTTAAGTTAAAGCAGTTCGATTGATTGCCCGTAAGTCAGGGGACAGGAATAATACTGATTGTGGTAAAGTTACTTAATAACCTATAAGGTTTAGTTTATATGCCATTCGGAGGAGTAGCGGGTTGTCCGTTGCTCCTTCGTTTGTGGTATTTGGAGGAAAAGATATGGCAAACGATAAGTTAAAGGATATGTCCATCTTCATTTATATAATGCATATGATGGAGAATTGCACAGAATTGAATGAAGTCGTAAAAAACGACATGAAAGAAATAAGAAAATACTTTAATTCAAACTTAAATATAGAAGTAAAAAATGTTGCATTTGATGCAAATTAACCAATAATTTTGTTGGTATTAGTGAATAGACTTTCAGACATAATTGTAGTATTGTGTTGTTGAAAAAAACAGGAAAGGAGATGAGCGAAATGGCTGAAGTATTAGTTATAAATCCTACGAAGACAGATGTAAAAATAAACGGACTGAAAAGAGTTGGAGCATACATAAGAGTAAGCAGCGATTCTGAAGATCAGGAAAACTCATTCGTAACTCAGTATGACCACTACATGAACCTTATCGCCAGTAATCCTGAATGGATGTTGGTTGATATATACAAAGATGACGGAATCACAGGAACCGAAATGGAATGCCGTGATGACTTCAACAGAATGTATCAGGATTGCGTAGATGGTAAGCTCGACCTTATACTCACAAAGTCAATATCCAGATTCGCTCGTAACACTTATGACTGTATCGATACAACACGAAAATTCAAGATACTTGGTGTAGACATAATATTCGAAAAAGAAAATATCGATACGAGTAAGATGACAAGCGAGACGGAATTGGCTGCATTGAGTTCAATGGCACAGGAAGAATCAATCTCGCTGTCACAGAATGTACGGCTCGGAATTCAGCACAGAATGAAAAACGGTACATTCAAACAAGGTTGCATACCATATGGATACTACCTTGGTGAAAATGGAGAATGGAAAATAAATGAAGAACAGGCGAAAATAGTTCGCCTTATCTTTAATGCATATATAAACGGAATGAGCCTTTGGAAAATAGCCGAAGAACTTAAAAAGGCAGGAGTGATAAAAAACAACGGCTCAACCGATTGGGGAGAAAACAGAATCAGGTACATAATTAAGAATGAAAGGTATAAGGGAGATGCTCTTCTGCAGAAAACATATACAGAAGACTTCCCGTTCAAGTCAAGAACTAATCATGGCGAAAAAGATATGTACTATGTGAAGAACAGTAACCCTGCAATAGTAACGGCGGAAATATTCGAAAAGGCAAATGAACTGCTTAAAGCACAAGGCAAAAGATACCGACCGAGTACAACACCGAGAGAACACACACTTTCAAAAATGATATACTGTGAAGAGTGTGGCACGATGTTCAGAAAAAAATCAGGTGAGGTCAATGTGTATTGGGTATGCAGAACAAGAGATTACAGCAGTAAAGACTGCCCAACACCGCAGGTGGCAGAAAAAGCAGTGATGAATGCCTTCGTAAACATGTACAACAGACTTGTCAACAATGTAGATATTATACTCACCCCGATGCTGACTCAACTGACAGAATATAAGGACCAGAGAATGATAGACAAGGGTGAAATTGCAAATATAAATAAAGAAATAGCAGAATTAACAGAGCAGGTTCATGTACTCCAGAACGCAAAAGCGAATGGATACATCGAACCTGCTTCCTTTATGGAAAGAATGAATGAAATCGCAACAAGAACTGCGAAGCTGAGAAAGGACAAAAAGTTCCTGCTTGGCAATGACGAATGCGAACAGGCAAGAAAGAAAACGGAAATGCTTGTAAATTACATAAGGACCGCAGGACCTATGGGAGAGTTCGATAAAAAAGCATTAAGAAAGATAGTAACCCGAATTCTCGTAAACAAAGACAAGGACCTGACCTTCGAACTTATAAACGGTCTGAAACTGAAAATCAAGTATAGCGAGGTGGCATAGGAAATGGCTAACAGATACATACCCTTTGGATATGAAATCATAGATGCAAAGGTTGAAATCATTGAAAGAGAAGCAGAGGTTGTAAGGAATGTGTTCAGTCTGTATGTACAAGGTCATTCATTAAAAACCATAGCAGAAAGACTGAACTTGCTTCCAATAAGCTATGCAGGAGATGGTCGAGAATGGGATAAGAACATGGTAAAGAGAATGCTCGAAAACAAGAAATACACAGGCGATAAAGACTACCCCGTAATCATACCATCTGAAACCGCAGAGCTTGCACTGCAATGCAAGGACAAGCGTGGCGGTGAACTCAGTGATGAGGACAAGATAAAGCTTGATACATATCGCTTAAAAACCTGCTGTGCAATCTGCGGAGCAAAGATGACAAGAAAGCATGCAGGTTCAGGAAAAAAGAGAAGAGTGTATTGGCAATGCACCAACAATGAATGTGATGGAAGCAGACACTTATTCAGAGAAAGAATACTTGACAGTATAATCACAGAATTCCTTAACGAACTCACAGATGACCTTGCAATGATAGAGCATACAGAGGATAGAGATTACGAAAAGGATACTGAGATTATTAGGATGACAAATGAAATGCATGAAATGATGCAAAGGCCCGATGCAGATGCAGAAGATGTCATTGGCAGAATCATGGACCTTGCTACAAAGAAATTCGAGATGTGCAAGGTAGGAGATAATACTGCAATAACAAAAAATATCCAGACCGAACTCGCCATATTCCCAAAGAAAGAAAATGTGGATGGGAAGATGGTAGGAAAAATTGTGAAATCAATAAGAATGCATCCTGACAAGCATGTGTGGGTGCAACTGATAAATGGAAAAGAATTCGAAAGGAATGAAAAAGCCATATAGAAAGGAGAATAGCTATGGATGTAAGATATAGCGAGACTCAGGTAATGCCCGAATTGGAAGTAGTGGTAATACCTGCAACAAAAAGCCCTGTAGAAAAGAAAAAGAAAGGTAAGAAACGAGTTGCAGCCTATTGTCGTGTAAGTACAGATGATGAAGAGCAACTCACAAGTTATACTGCACAGATAGAACACTATACGCAGGTCATAGAAAGTAACCCTGAATGGAAACTCGTAAAGGTATTCGCTGACGAGGGCATAACAGGTGTTATGGCAAAAAAGAGAGACGAATTCAATGAAATGATTGATATGTGCCGTGAAAAGAAAATTGACCACATCATTACAAAGTCAATATCAAGATTCGCCAGAAACATAGTAGATAGCATTAAGTACATAAGAGAACTGAAGGCTCTTGGAATATCCATATACTTCGAAAAAGAAAACATTGATACAGGCGAAATGACAAGTGAAATGATGGTGGCTTTATATAGCGTATTCGCACAGGCAGAAAGTGAATCAATAAGCAACAATGTAAAACTTGGTAAGAGATTTAACTATAAATTAGGAAGAGTTCCGATGATGTATGGAACACTGCTTGGCTACAGAAAAGGTGAAGATGGTAACCCTGAAATCATACCTGAAGAAGCCGAGATAATTGAAATTATATACACGAAATTCCTCGAAGGATACAGTTATCATGGAATAGCACAGTATCTTATGGAAAAGGGATATAAAACAAAAAAGGGAAAGACAGAATGGAAAAGGTCCGTAATACAGGGAATCCTGCACAATGAAAAATACAGAGGAGATGTTCTTGTCCAAAAGACCTATGTGGTGGACTTATTCACAAAGAAAATTGCAAAGAATACAGGCGAACTTCCTATGTACTTAATAAGAAATCACCACATACCAATCATCACTCCCGAAGTATATGATCAGGTACAGGTTGAGTGTGCAAGAAGAAACAGCCTTAAGCCAGTATCAGAAAAGACAGTATCTAAGAAATCAAGGTTCAACAGTAAATACGCTCTAACAGGATTAGTGGTATGTGCAAACTGCGGAAGTAAATACCGCAGAACAACATGGGCAAGAAACGGCAAGAAGAAAGTCGTATGGAGATGCATAAACAGACTTGACTACGGCACGAAATACTGTAAGGACTCATTCACCATAGAAGAAGAAAGACTGCATGCAGGAGTACTTGAAGCAATGAACTCGATGCTTGATAACACAGATAAAATCAAGGCTCTAATGAAAGGTAGCATCGCAGAATTACTATCAGCACCCAATACAGTCATGCAAATACATGGACTTGAAAGCAGTATAAAAGCCAAGAACAACGAAATCGTAGAGATAATACGATTAGGAGTAGAAAACAGAGAAGACAGGAATGCCATAGAAGAAAAATGCCGTCAAAAGCATAAAGAGGTAAATGAGCTACAAGCGAAACTCAATGCTGCCACTGCGAAAAGCCAGATAGAGAACGCACAGACAGGTCAGCTCAGAGCAATATACGACATCATAGACAAGCTCCCCGGAAAATTCGTAACATTCGATGATACCGTAGTAAAGTCGATGGTGACAAGAGTGAAAGTAGTATCACAAGAAAAAATTGAGGTAACCTTATTCGATGCGGTTACACTCGCAGTAAATATATAATATAGGAGGAAGGACAAATGACAAAGAGAATTATCACTGAAAATGAAATGGATAAGTTGCTTGATCAGTTAACTTGGAAGGTAGAATTGAAATACTCTGAAAGACCGGGATTTAAGCAGATAATTGATGCTGTTAAGAAAAAGAGGGCAAATTGCGTTTATATGGTATATGTAAGTACATTATCGCAAAATCCGGCTGATGTGAGAGAAGCTTGTAAGTTGCTCAAAGATTTAGGTGCATCAATCAACTTCATTAAAGACAATGTTACAAGTGAAGATATACTCAAAATGGATATATTCACATTGGACAACCTGACCATTAATACTGTCAAAGAGGATATCTTAATGGTAGTGAATTCGGAAGAAACATACAACGAACTGACTAAGTGCTGATAGGGGGTATCCTCATGAAAAAATATTATAAATTCAGTGATAGTAAAGGAAGGATATATTGGTATGCATTCGAGAGTAGGGATGAAGCAGCAAGGTATGGATATGTTCATGGACTCTGCTTCATGGGCAGTTGATATGTATGTCATACTACGAGATAATTGTAATTTATGATAAAGAGTATGGCGAAGTCATTGCCTTTGAAAGCAACGCTATTATGAATGATTCCAATGACATCGTAACAGAAGCTATCCGGTTAATGCTATTTGAAGAAGAGTATCGTGATAAAGTAAGATGGGCGCATTGTGTTTCTGAGTATGAATATGAATACATAGAAAAAGGAAGGAGATAGAAAGATGCGTGTGTACTGCTATATGAGAGTTGGTACTAAGGAGCAATTGGAAGAGACTCCTGCTAGGAAGGAGCCTGTACAAAAACGCAAACAGGCCAAGAATAAGAAAACAAAGAAGAAATAAGTAAGAAGGGCGGCTCCGTTGCAGGAGCCGTATTATATTTTAAGGAAGGAGAAAAAACAAATGACTATAAGCAATATATTAAACGCAAGGTCATTATCAGAATTGCTTGATGCTTCGGAAGAATTCTGCAAAAATGCAATTTTGAGAGATAATGATGACGAATGCATGAAATTAAAAACAAAGCTTGAAGAAATGACAGGTAACGACTATCTGACCATTCTTTCATCATATATGGTTGTTGCAGAAGATGGAGATGAAGTAGTCGAAGCTTTGTACGAGTTTGTGAGCAATTGTAGAATGTTTGTAGAAGTAGACGAAGAAGAAACCGAGCAAATAAATAAAGAAGAATTTGAGGCGGTTTTGGACGAATGTGAAAGCAAGTGCGAAGTACTGTCCTGCATCGAGTCAGAAGGCACATTAAATATTGCGGAACTTCCTATGTTCAGTCGTAGTGTTGAGTTATGCGTAAGAGAGAAGAATGATGTCATAAATATACTCCTTCCAAAAGTAAATATTCAGGATGATAAAGAGAAATATATTGCAGATATAATCGGCACGACCTTATATAGAGTAATCAATAAAAAGTTTGATGCCGATTACATAAAACACGAAATTAACAGATATATTCCAACGAGCAGAATTGTCGAAAGGTCTGCAAAGGAAATGTTTGTTGATTATTTCTATGATGTTTTGAAGTACAAAGATAGAAAACCCGGAATCTATACTCATTTCGACAAACATATGGAGCGAGTCTTGATTATTGAGTTTTACAGAAGAATTATAAAAGAGTATTTCAAAACGCAATAACTATGCCATTAACTTTATAGTAAGGATGCCTCGCTGGCCTTGGGTGCTGATGGTGAACACACAGAGAATTTTTTTCAGGGCTTGTTTACGCCCTCATTCCTTTCGCTCTTGTAGTGTTCTTTGGGCAGTCAGCATTTCTTGAAAAACATCCTTATTATAAAGTTTATCCTTTTATTCGAAGCTTGTGTGCTGCCGGTAGTATTTTCAGAGATTTTTATTAAGTTGGACTTTTTCGTAATGGGTCCACACACTCCTTTCGCTTTGAAATTACCGGCGGACACCGGCAGCACACCAAGCGATTTTATAATAATAAATAAATTGATTACAGTTAGTTGGTTCCCCGTCTCAAATTCGAACCATCAACTGAATAAATATTGCGAACATCAGACGAGAGGAAACGATGCTTACTTTCGACTGTTAATAATAAAAAAGAACATATGGGATCAATATTAAGTAACAAATTTTACCGAAAAGTCTTGATTCGTATAAATCCAATTTTGGCATCTAACCTCCTTAGATGTTGTATTTCATTTGAATTATATCCAAAACCCGTTGATGTTGCTGCGTTTTGACGAAGTGCATCTAAATTATTCACCTTATTCGAATGCTTTGAACATATTTGATGAAACCTTGAAAAGCCTGATAAAATAAGGCTTTTTAGACCTGCATCTATTATGAACGTGAAAGCCAAAAAGAGAACACCGCAGGGTGTTCTTTTTTTGGCTCTTTCAATTGTGTTCAAACAATCATTCTGAATATCTGTCAGATACTATGCCGACTGAGCGAGCGAGGGAGGTAGCATGGAGACTGACCGCTGCCGGTGGCAGAAAAAGGGAAGTCGACATGGGGCAGAGGTTAATTTTTGTAGCGAAAGCGGAAACAAAAATTAGGCACCTCAACCCGTTAAGTCTGACTGTTAATCAGAGGTGTTGCGAAGCTCCGAGGGGAGCAAGTCCTGTAAGGAGTTCAGGTAGGGCTGCGAGAGCTATGTAGAAACATACATAACAGTGATATATACCCCAAAAGTGTTTAACTTTTGGGGTATATATGGAAAAAGATTATATTTTTCTTAGAGTAGGTTATACTACTACCGAGGTGATTTAACTATGTGTGATAAGAAAGAAAAAGACAATAAAAAAACTGCAACTAACAACCAATGGATTTCTACCGGCTTAACACGTCCGACGGATAAATCAGTTCGAAAAGATGGTCCGGGCGGCGAGGATGCAAAATAATTGCATCCATCTACATATTTTATAATAATAGTTCATCCGTTTCGTAGCTACTTATAGGCTTTTACAAACAAAAACACACCCAACAGGGTGTGTTTTTAATTGATTAATCAAGATAATCTACATGCTTGCAAATTTCAGGAACGATTTCGTCTTTACGTTGGTTAAAGTCCTTTTTATTGTTCTCAAAAAGGTTGTTTCCTTTTGAGTCGATTGAAATAATTAGCGGACCAAATTCCTTAACTCGCATAACCCACATAGCTTCGGGCATACCCAAATCAAGCCATTCTACGCTTTCTACTTCTTCAACTCTTGCAGCAGCAAGTACAGCACATCCGCCCGGGAATACTGCGTGAACAGCAGTGCTTTCTTTACATCCCTCTGCTGTCTTAGGACCCATGCCGCCTTTTCCTACAACAAGCTTAACGCCTGTTTCTGCAAGAAATTCCTTTTCAAGCTTCTCCATTCTCATGCTTGTAGTAGGTCCGATTGAGATAACGTCATACTTGCCTGGTTCGTTTTCTCTTTCTTTCATAATAGGGCCTGCATGGAATATAGCCTTTCCTGCAAGGTCAACAGGAAGAGCTTTGTTTTGCTTGAGAAGTCTTGCGTGAACATCATCACGGCCTGTAATAAGATATCCGTTAAGATATACGATATCGCCAATATTTAGTTCTTTAATAGCTTCATCGCTGATTGGTGTGGTAAGAATTTTCTTGCTCATAGTGTTACCCCCTTGTGAGAAAGCATTTCATAGTTTAGATCTGCATCAATCTTTATCTTTGCTCTTCTGTGAGCCCAGCATCCTGTAGAAAGACCTACAGCAAGTGTTGCAGGGTGTCTGCCTGCTTGTTCGATATGTACTCCCATTACAGAGTTTTTACCTGTTAATCCGCCGGGGCCGAGAGCGATTGCGTTAAGACCATCCTCGATACGCTTTTCAAGGTCAACGCCGCGTGGGTTTGAATTGCGTGAACCGATAGGTCTGAGAAGTGCTTTCTTAGAAAGCTTTGCTGCCACTTCAACAGAACCTGCTATACCAATACCTACAAGAAGCGGAGGGCATGCATTTATACCATATGATGTAATCTGGTCAAATACAAACTTTACAATTCCTTCATAACCTTCAAGAGGCATAAGAACTTTAGCTGTTCCCGGAAGTGAACATCCGCCGCCTGCCATATACATATATACAGTTACATCGCTGCTGTTTGGCACAACTTCCCAGTCAATCCATGGAATACGTGTTCCTGTGTTGTCGCCTGTATTCTTTTCATCAAACACTTCTACGCAGTTGTGTCTGAGAGGTGCTTCCTTAGTAGCCTTTTTAACTGCTTCACGGAGACATGCTTCGATATCGTTAATTAAAGGGAACTGAGAGCCAACCTGTACAAAATACTGTATAATTCCGGTATCCTGACAGCAAGGTCTGTCAAGCTCCTTTGCCATATCCAAATCGTCGAACATAGCATCATAAATGATTTTTGCCATTGGTGTGCTTTCTTCGTCTCTTAATTCTTTTAGACGGGAAAGGACATCATCAGGCAGGTGCTTTGAACCGTAAGATGTAAAGTCTGCAATGATTTTAGTAAATTTTTTACATTGTTCTTCGTGTGTCATAATATTCTCCTTTTTTTATTATTGATACTTAAAATATGTAAGTTAATTACATATCTATTAACTTTATTTAATTAGTTTTGCATTTTTCTGATGATTTCATCTCCAACCTCTGATGTTGTAGCTGTTCCTCCAAGGTCAGGGGTCAGCACCTTTTTATCTGTAAGAACTTCTTCTATAAATTCTATAAGGCGTTTTGCCCAAGTGTCATAGCCAAAGAATTCAAGCATTTGACTTGCAGACCAAATGGTAGCGAGTGGGTTTGCTTTTCCTTCTCCTGCAATATCAGGTGCAGAGCCGTGGATTGGCTCAAACATGGACGGGAACTCTCTTTCAGGGTTAAGGTTAGCTCCTGCTGCAAGACCCATACCTCCTGCAATTGCAGCGCCAATATCTGTGAGAATATCACCAAACAGATTTGATGTTACAACTACCTCAAAGCGTTTTGGATCTTTTATCATAAACATACTTGCGGCATCAACAAGGCAAGAATATGTCTTTACTTCCGGATATTCTCTTCCGACCTCTTCAAAAATCTGGTCCCAAAATACCATTGAATAGTTAAGGGCATTTGCCTTGCTTACACTTGTAAGAGTTTTGCCCTCAGCCTTGGCAACCTCGTAGGCATATCTTATAACACGCTCGCAGCCTTTTCTTGAAAAAACACCGTCTTGAATAACAACTTCGTTTGGCTTGCCTTTGTAGAGCCAGCTTCCGCTGCCTGCATACTCGCCTTCGGTATTTTCTCTTATAAATATCATATCAATATCTTCAGGTTTAGCGTCTTTTAACGGAGTAGGTGCACCCTTTAAAAGTTTTACCGGTCTTATATTAATGTACTGGTCAAAGCCCTTTCTTATAGTAAGAAGCAAATCTCTTAGTGAAACATGGTCAGGAACGCCCGGAGCACCTACTGCACCTAAAAATATAGCGTCAAATTCCTGTAGTCTTTCCATTCCTTTTTCAGACATCATTCTGCCTGTCTCTCTGTAATATTCACAGCCCCAAGGGAAATAAGTAAAATCAAAATCAAAGCTTCCGTCAATGCGTGCTACTTCCTTTAGAACCTTTACGCCCTCGTCAATAACCTCAGGACCTATTCCGTCACCTGCAATAACTGCAATTTTATGTAACTTCATATTTTACACCCCCTATTATTTTTTTTATTGTATCACGACAAAATATATTTGTAAAATACATATTTCCTTGACAAATATAGCAAAAAGCTATACAATATAAAAAGAGGTGAATTTTATGAATTTAACACAGCTTAAATATTTTAAAGCGGTTTGCATATATAAGACTGTTTCTGCAGCGGCAGAGTACCTGCATATTTCACAACCATCTCTTTCAAATGCCATAAAAGAAATGGAAAAGGAATTTGGTGTATCCTTGTTTTCCAGATGCCACAGAGGAATGGTGTTGACGGCGGAGGGCGAAATATTATTTAAAATGTGTGATGATGTGCTTGAGCGAGCAGAGGAAATGGAAAAGGTAATGAACGATTTGGGGACTGAAAGAAAAAGGCTCAGGGTTGGTATTCCTCCTATGATAGGGTCCCTGCTCCTTCCGCATATTTATAGCAATTTCCTGGGTGCCAATCCGGAAATTACCCTTGAAATTACAGAAGGGGGAAGTATTGAACTAAAGAAACTGCTTGAGGAAGACTATGTTGATATGATTTTTCTTCCTCACTCAAAGCCTTTTGAAAGTAATTTATCTTGTTCAAGAGTGAAAAGGTTGGAAATTGTTTGTGCTGCAGCAAAAAATAACCCTGTTTCAAAATTTACAGCTGTAACGCCGAAAATGTTGGAAAATACACCTTTGGTACTCTTTGAAAACAGCTTCTTTCAAACAGAGGAAATTAAAAAGTGGTTTGAAGTAGAAAATATTAAGCCTGATATACTTTTGCAAACAAAGCAGCTTTCTACAATGCAAAGTATTATTTCCAATAATATTGCAGCAGGTTTTATGTTCAGGGAATTAATTGATACAATAGGTATCGTTCCTGTGCCCATAAGCAATCCAATGTTTGTTGATGTGAGTCTTGTGTGGAAAAAGGATGCATATCTGTCAAGCTCTATGAAAAGGCTCAGGGAATACATAAAAAAATATTAAAAAGACACGTATGTGTCTTTTTTTGTTGGGCAATATAAAATTACAAAATAAATTATTTGGAGCGATTGTATGAAAATGACATTCAGATGGTACGGGGAAGACGACCCTGTTACCTTGGAAAAAATAAGGCAAATTCCCGGGGTAGAGGGAATCGTGTCTGCTATTTATGACGTGCCTGTTGGGGAAGTGTGGGAATACGAAAAAATTATAAAGCTGAAAGAAATAGTAGAAAAATCAGGTCTTGAGCTGTCTGTAATAGAAAGCGTGCCTGTTCACGAGGATATAAAACTTGGAAGAGATACTCGCGACAGGTATATAGAAAACTATTGCACAACCCTTAAGAACTTGGCAAAAGCCGGAATTGACTGTGTTTGCTATAATTTTATGCCGGTGTTTGACTGGACACGTTCTACCCTTGCCGAGCCTCTTTCTGACGGCTCAAATTCCCTTGCGTATCATAACGAAACAGTTCAAAAAATGGATCCTGTTTCCGGTGAGCTTTCTTTGCCCGGTTGGGATTCGAGCTACACAAAGGATGATATGAAATCACTTCTTGAAGCCTATAATAGCATAACAGAAGAAGATTTATGGAACAATTTAAAATATTTTCTTGACAGAGTAATTAAGGTGGCAGAGGAAGTAAAAATCAAAATGGCAATACATCCCGACGACCCGCCCTGGAGTATTTTTGGACTTCCCAGAATAATCACTAGCAAGGAAAATTTAAAAAGGTTTTTAAACCTTTATGAAAGCAAATATAACGGAATAACCCTTTGCAGCGGCTCTCTTGGGGCATCTTGCGACAATGATATTATTGATATTATACACAGCTTCCCGGGCAGAATACACTTTGCTCATATTCGCAACATAAAAATTACAGGAGACCATTCCTTTGAGGAAACAGCTCATAAAACAGAGTGCGGCTCCCTTGATATATTTGGAATAATAAAAGCATATCATGATGAGGGATTTGACGGATATGTAAGACCTGACCACGGAAGAATGATATGGGGAGAAACAGGAAAGCCCGGATATGGTCTTTATGACAGAGCCCTGGGAGCAGTATATATAAGTGGAATATGGGAAGCCCTCGAAAGACAGTCTGAATAAAATTGCCCACAGCACTACTTTTTGCTCGGGGCAGTACTCTATGTACGGCACCGCTCGCGGCAAAGCAGCACTGTGAACAATTTTCTTTTAGCCTATAATTTTGCGTATTTTAATATAGAAAGGAATAGGAATAAAAATGAAAAATATGATATATCCAAATCTTAAAAACAAGGTAGTAGTAATAACAGGTGGGGGAGGTATAATATGCAGCACAATGGCAAAAGCCGTTGCAGAGTGCGGAGCAAAGGTTGCAATTCTTGACTTAAATGGCGAAAGCGCAGAAAAAGTGGCAGCAGAAATAAAAGAAAAAGGCGGAGTTGCAATAGGATACGGTGCAGATGTGCTTGACATGGACTCTCTTAAAAAGGTTCATACCGAAATTTTAAAAGAGCTTGGCACTTGTGATGTGCTTATTAACGGTGCCGGAGGCAATAACCCAAAGGCAACTACAACAAAGGACTATCTTTGCCCGGAGGATTTGGCAAAAGATGATGTGAAAACCTTTTTCGACCTTGACTCTGATGGAGTGGAGTTTGTGTTTAATCTTAACTTTTTGGGGACTCTCATTCCTACTCAGGTTTTTGCAAAGGATTTGATGTTAAAAGATGAAGCATGTATAATAAATATTTCTTCTATGAACGCCTATACACCTCTTACAAGAATTCCGGCGTACAGCGGTGCAAAGGCGGCAGTATCAAATTTTACCCAGTGGCTCGCTGTACACTTTTCAAAAACAAATATAAGGGTAAATGCAATTGCACCGGGATTTTTCCTTACACATCAAAATAAAGCACTTCTCACAAACGAGGACGGGACATATACAGACCGTTCTAAAAAGATTTTGTGCCAGACACCAATGAACCGTTTTGGTACTCCCGAGGAGCTTGTAGGTGCTCTTTTATTTCTTGTTTCATATGAGGCTTCAAGTTTTATAAATGGTATTGTCCTTCCCGTAGACGGTGGATTTTCAGCGTACAGCGGGGTGTAAAATGGGAATGATTAATGACAGCTTTATGCTAAAAAACGATGTGGCAAATACACTCTATAGAGAATTTGCAAAGGATTTGCCCATTATTGACTATCATTGTCACCTGTCTCCTGAAATGATTGCAAACGACTATAAATTTAAAAACCCCTATGATGTATTCCTTAGCGGTGACCACTATAAATGGCGTCAGATGCGAAGCGCCGGAATTGATGAGGAGTATATAACAGGCTCGGCAGATGACTTCTTAAAATGGAAAGCTTTTGCAAAAATCATGCCAATGCTGATTGGCAATCCTCTCTATCATTGGACAGCGCTTGAACTTAAGAGATATTTTGATGTGGATATGCCTCTGAATGAGGAAAATGCAGAAAAGATATGGGACATATGCAATGAAAGAATTAAGGGCGGCAACTTTTCTGCAAAAGCCCTGATAAAAATGTCAAATGTGGAGGTTATCTGCACCACAGACAATCCTTATGACGATCTTAAATACCACAAGGCTCTAAAAGACTTTGAAACAAAGGTTTTGCCCACATTCCGTCCTGATTTAAAGGAAGATATAAAAAGTGAAATAACAAATAGAATGGATTATTTCCATGAAAACGGATGCAGGCTGTCCGACCATTCTATAGATGAAATGACAGGAGATGTGGCAGAAAAAATTATTTTTCTTGGCAGAGAATATGCAAAGCGTGGCTGGGTAATGCAACTTCACATTGGTGCTCTTAGGAATAATAATACAAGAATGTATGAAAAACTTGGTGCTGATGCAGGATTTGATTCCATAAACGATTTTCCTGTAGCAGAAAAGCTATCATTTATCCTTGACAGCCTTGAAAAAGAGGATTTACTTCCAAAAACTATCCTTTACACTTTAAATCCAAAGGATAATTATGTAATTGGAACAATGATTGGTAACTTTCAAAAAGCACCTGTTTCTTCAAAAATTCAATTTGGTTCAGGTTGGTGGTTTAGTGATAACCGTGACGGTATGGAAAGTCAAATGAAAGCTCTTGCTAACCTTGGGATGCTTGGAAAGTTTATAGGCATGCTTACTGACTCCAGGAGCTTTGTATCCTATACACGCCATGAATATTTCAGAAGAATTTTGTGTTCAATGCTGGGTAAATGGGTGGAAAATGGGGAATATCCGGAGGATTATGACGCATTAAAAGAGATAACAGAGGGTATTTGCTACAAGAATGCAAAAAACTATTTTTGTTTTTAAAAATCACTTGATTTAGCTTCTTTAATGTGGTATAATATACCATGTAATATGGTAAAAGAAAACCACAGGAGGTGTCATAGTATATGGCAAGACAGAAATTGGCAGACAGAGTGCTTCCGAGCTACACCAAGGGAGAAGAAATTTTTAATATGGTATCACACATTGCAGGAGTAGCTGTTGGAATAGTAGCTCTGGTTTTGTGTGTTGTTTTTGCTGCAATTCACAAAAACACTTATGGAGTAGTAGGAGGAGCAATATACGGTGCATCTCTTATAATTTTATATACAAACTCCAGTATATATCATGGACTAAGACCAAATCTTGCAAAAAAGGTATTTCAGATAATCGACCACTGTGCAATATTTTTTCTTATAGCCGGCTCTTATACTCCAATTGTCCTTTGCACACTTCGTGAATATAATGCGGCTCTTGGCTGGACAATATTTGGTATTGTATGGGCGGCGGCAATTGTTGGTATTGTTTTTAATTCTATAGATATTAAGGCATATTCAAAGTTCTCTGCCGTTTGCTATCTCGTTATGGGCTGGACAATAGTTCTTGCCTGGGATGCAGCAGCATACCTTGCCTCAAAAGGCGGCATGATACTCCTTGCTACAGGTGGCGTGTGCTACACAGTAGGAGCAGTGTTTTATTATGCATTTAAAAAGAAAAGATATATGCATAGTGTATTTCATGTTCTGACCCTTGCAGGCAGCATTTTGCAAATGTTTTATATTCTTTTGTATATTGTATAAAAATTTAAAAAAACACTTGCAAAATATAGAGTAATATAGTATAATATATAGTAGTGAAATTTTGGCGATGATGACCGAGCCTGTGCGATTGAATGCCGTGAACCTTGTCAGATGGGGAACCAAGCAGCAATAAGCGGATTTTTTGATGTGTTACAGTCAACTCGGTCTGAGCCTTATTTTAAATTTAGCGACACTCATGGGTAGTTGGATACGATAAACGTGCCTTTGCGGGTGTTTTTTATTTAGGAGAAAGGATATGGCATATAAGGCTATATACAGGAAGTGGCGTCCTATGGTTTTTGAGGATGTTGTAGGACAAGGCCACATAACAGAAACCTTAAAAAACCAAATAACCGATGGCAGAGTGGGCCATGCATATCTTTTCTGTGGGACTCGGGGTACAGGAAAAACCACAGCTGCCAAAATTTTTGCGCGTGCTGTTAATTGTTTAAATAGCAAAAATGGCAGCCCTTGTAATGAATGTGAAATTTGCAGGGGTATTTTAGACGGCAGTATAATGGATGTGGTGGAAATAGACGCTGCATCAAATAATGGTGTAGACAGTATTCGTGAGCTTAGAGACGATACAAAGTATGTGACCGCCTCTGCAAAGTACAGGGTGTATATAATAGATGAGGTGCATATGCTAAGTACCAGCGCCTTTAATGCCCTTTTAAAAACTCTTGAGGAGCCGCCTGAACATGTTATATTTATTCTTGCAACAACAGAGCCGCATCAGGTGCCTCAAACAATTTTGTCAAGATGTCAAAGATATGATTTCAGACGTATAAAACCATCAGATATTATACTTCGCACAAAGGAAATAGCCTATGGCGAGGGATTTAACATAACAGAGGAGGCATATGCACTAATTGCAAGGCTCGGTGACGGGTCAATGCGTGATGCAATAAGCGTTCTGGAAAGAGTTGTTTCTGCCTCCGGAAATGACATTACCTATGATAATATAACGGACACTCTCGGAATGGTGCCCATTGATATACAATTTGATATGGCACATGCAATATGTGACAGAAGCCTGGGGGATATATTCTCAGTTCTTGGCAGAGTTTCAGATATGGGACAGGACCTTAATGTTTTTGTTGACTCCCTTATTTCCCATTTCAGAAATCTTATTGTTTGTAAGGTGTCTGAAAGTCCGGAAGACCTTTTAGATTACAGTGATGAGGAAATTGTAAGGTTTAAAAGTGATGCACGGAGTATAACATATGAAAAGCTTTCTTACATAGTAGAGAGCCTCTCAAAAGCAAAAAGCGATGCTAAATGGATAAAGTCACCAAGAGTTGTATATGAAACAGCTTTTATGAAAATGTGCAGACCGGAGCTTGATATGTCACAAGAGGCACTTGCAGCAAGGCTAAGTGACATGGAAGAAAAGCTTAAAGAGGGAATAACGGTTGCTCCTGTAGACACTACAGCAGAAAAGCCGGAACCGGAGGCAAAACCGGAAAAGAAAAAGCCATCCGGAAGACTGTACACTCCTATTCCAAAAGAAAAGCTTACGGCTTCAAACCCCATTGTTATGGTGGCAAAAAAGTGGGACAAGACGGTTTCTGCCGTAATAAAGCGTAATCCGTTTCTTGCAACAGCTCTTGTTGGAGCAGAAATAACCATAGATGATGAGGGAATAATACTTTTATATGACCGTACAAAAGAAAAGGGAGCATATAATATTGCACTTTCTAAAATAAATCTGATTGTTCAGCTTGTAAGGAAAGCCTGCGGAGTTGACCTTGATGTAAAGGTTGCATTTAAGGATGAGCTGGAGGATTATATGGTTGATTTCTGGTCATTAACGGACGCACAGCCGGAGGTACATGAAGAAAAAAATGCTGACCCTCTTGGAAATGTAATTGAAAAGATGGGCGATTTTATAGACGCAGTAGATGATAGAGAATTTTTAAACTATCAGCCGGAGGCAGATGATTTTTCACAATCTTCCTTTGACGAGGATGAACGGGAAGAATTTCTTGAAAACGGCGAGATAGATGAAGAATAATTTAAATTTTTGGAGGTTACCATGGGAAAATATAAAGGATTTGCCGGTGCAGGCATGAATCAAAATAAAAATGTAAGCAATGTAGTAAAGCAAGCTCAAAAAATGCAGGAAGAAATGGAAAAAATCCAGGCAGAAATTGAGGAAAAAACAGTTGAAGCATCTGCAGGCGGCGGCGCAGTAAAGGTTGTTGCAAATGGAAAGAAAGAGCTTATGTCAATAGAGATAAGCCCTGAAGTAATAGACCCTGATGATGTAGAAACTTTGCAGGATCTTGTAATGGTTGCGGCAAATGAGGCTCTTAAAAAAGCAGATGATATGATGACAGAGGGAATGGGCGCAATTACAGGCAGTCTTAACATTCCTGGATTGTTTTAAAAAGGAAGGAACTTAAAATTGGCAGAGGATTTGTCTGTTGAAAAACTTATAGAGCAGTTTGAACAGCTTCCCGGCATTGGCCCAAAGAGTGCTGAGAGGATTGCCTTTCACATTCTGGAGCGAATGTCTGACGAAGCTGTTGAGTCTATGACCGATACTATAAGAAAAGCAAAGAAAAATATAATATTCTGTCCTGTTTGTCAAAACCTGACAGCAGAGGTGCCATGCAAAATATGTGCCTCGGATAAAAGGGACAGGTCTGTTATATGCGTGGTTGAAAGCCCTGAGGATGTAAAAGCCATTGAGGGCACAAACGAGTATAACGGCCTGTATCATGTGCTCCACGGAGCTCTTTCACCTGCGGACGGGATATCGCCGGAGGATATTAAAATAAGTGAGCTGATAACACGCCTTTCAGACGCTTCGGTAAAAGAGGTTATAATGGCAACAAACCCTACCGTTAACGGTACAGCAACGGCAGTTTATATTTCAAGGCTTATTGCCCCTATGGGTATAAAGGTTACAAGAATAGCCCACGGCGTTCCTGTTGGAAGCGGACTTGAATATGCAGATAAAATAACCCTCATAAAAGCCCTTGAAGGCAGACAACAAATATTATAAAGCGTGTTTTGCTGTTACACAGTTTAACATATAAATTAAAAGAGAAGGAGATGGTTTTGGTGGACCCGTTACCTCGAAGTAGGTATACAACTGACATGTATTTGCACTCATTAAACAGACGCAGATACCACTATGGTATGCGTTGCTGAAAATGTAAGATTTTAAAAGAAAGAAATTTTATATTTAATTTGGAGGATATATGTTAGTTAAACAATTATTATTACAGTTTATTTTGATTTTGCTTAATGCTTTTTTTGCTGCAACAGAAATAGCAGTTATATCACTTAATGAGAAAAAGGTAAAATCAAAAGCAGAAGACGGCGATAAAAAGGCTGCTAAAATGCTTCGTATGATAGAAGAGCCAACAAAGTTCTTATCTACTATACAAATAGGCATCACCCTTGCAGGTTTCCTGGGTTCAGCTTTTGCGGCAGATAACTTTGCCGAGCGCCTGTCCGGAGTATTGATTAATGTGCTGAATATACCAAGCTCGTATATAAACGTTGTAAATACAGCGTCAGTTATTATCATCACTCTTATTTTGTCGTTCTTTACACTTGTTTTGGGAGAGCTTGTTCCAAAACGTGTTGCAATGAAATATAAGGAAAAGCTTGCAGAATATGTGTGTGGCTTTATTTCAGCAATTGCAGTGATACTTAGGCCTATAATCTGGCTTTTGACAGTTTCAACCAATGGTGTATTAAGGCTCTTCGGAATTAATCCAAACGAAAAAGAGGATCCAGTTTCAGAAGAGGATATTGTTATAATGCTCGATGCAGGTGCAGACGAGGGCAGCCTTGATGATGACGAGATAGAATATATCAAAAATGTATTCAAGCTCGATAGATTAACAGCTGCAGACGTTATGACTCACAGAAAGAAAATTTCCTTTATTGCCGAAGATGCAACAGAAGAAGAAATTTTAAACACCATAGAAACAGAGGGGTATACAAGAATTCCTGTTTACTCTGATACTGTGGACGAAATAGTAGGTATTCTTCATTCAAGAGATTACCTTCTTAAACACAAGCGTCCCGGGTTTAAGCTTAGTGATGCAATGTTTGAGCCTACATATGTTCCTGAGACAATCCACCTTGATTTGCTATTTAAGGAAATGCAAACGGAGCATAACCACATAGTTGTGGTTGTAAGCGAATATGGCATCCCGTCAGGAATAGTTACCATGGAGGATATTATCGAAGAGCTTGTGGGCGAGATATGGGACGAAAGCGATGAAGAAATTGATAACATCAGTAAAATAGGTGAAAATTCCTACAAGGTGCTTTGCACAACATCTACAGAAGACTTTTTTGAGTTCTTTGAGCTTGAACCTGATGAAATATCAGAGGCAACAACAGTTAACGGTTGGCTCATAGAAAAGAGTGAAAATATACCTGAGGACGGATATACTATTGATTATGAAAATATCACAATCACAGTAACAAAGTCCGATGAACTTATGACTCATGAAATCAGAGTAGATGTAAAAGAGCAGGCAGGGGAAACTGATGAGGAAGAGTCTGAATAATAAACGAGTTAAAAATAAATAAAAAACGAGGTGTTTTATACACCTCGTTTTTTGTATTATTTATCGCAAATATCATCCAGTTTGCTTTCTAACTTATCATTTTCCTCGATTATCCACTTTGTTTTATCTCTAAGGCCACCAAGGAAATTATGCCAGCTTTCAGGGTCAACAAACGGATTGCCGCCCTCTTTAATCATTTTCTCGCGTTTTTCAAGAGTCTTATTGTTGCCCGGATGGTTACCTAAATGAATCACTACAGGCTCATCCCAGATCTTTTCAATGGATTTTAGCATATCACGGTCACAGCCTATGTAGCTTGTGTAATTTTTATCAGAATAAATATACTTAAGTGTAAGTGCGTTTATTCCTGCACCGCCATATAAGCCTACCGGATATGTTTTACCTTCATATGTAGTGTCAAAGAAAAGGGTTATAACGCCCGGTGTGTGTCCCGGTGTGAGAACGCAGCGGATTTTTGTGTTGCCCATTTCAATAACATCCCCGTCTTCGATAAGCATATCAAATTCAGGTACTTTTGAAAGAGGGAAGAAGCCGTGCATTGCTCTGCCTTCTTCTCTTAGAGGTCTTAAAACTTCTTCATCTACGCGGCTTATGGCAAGCTTACAGCCGTACATTCTGCGGAATTCGTCTGATGCACCATAGTGGTCTGTATGGCCGTGAGTGTGAATTATTAGTTTAATATCCCTTGGGTCAAATCCTGCTCTCCAGATATTGTCCACAAGAAGATGTGCTGCACCAAAGTAACCTGAATCTATAAGGATCAGTCCGTCGCCTGTGTCAACAAGGTGTATACACACCTTTTTGTCGCCCACATAATAAAGATTATCTGCAATCTTAAATGGGTCCATCATTGCAATGGATGGGTTTGTATAAAATTCTACAGTATGTCCTACATAACCCTCCATAAACAAACTGTACTCGTGACTTAAATACTCTTTCTTTGTCATAATTACACCTCTTAATTTTTTTATTTTATGCGATTTCTGCAACCGCTTGAGATTCTTTTTCGAGAACTGCTATTTGTTCATGTTTTGCAGTTTTTATTATAATTCTCATTCCGATAGTAACCAAAACCATTATGATGCATGATATAAAAAGTGCAGGTTTGTAGCTTCCAAGTAAGTCGAAGCTAAAGTTTACAGCCGGTGTGCCTACAGCGTAGCCTGCTACGTTTACAGCAACGAATATACCTAAAGCTTTATCAAAGGATTTTTGTCCGAAAAGGTCGCTTACATATATTGGAAGCATTATGGTTTCAAGAGGCATTGCCAGGGCTGAGAATATACCATATGACATTGCCAGTATTTTTCCTGATGGTGAATTTGTTACAAGAGCAAGCATAATCATAACAATTGCTGCTGTTATTGAGCATGCATTACTTGTTATCTTAAGTCCAAACTTATCATACATAATTCCTATAAGAAGCTTGGAAACTGTAATAGACAGTGAATGAAAACTCACTACCGTTGCAACGTAAGCAGCATCGAGTCCTGAATCCTTCATATGAGCTGCAGATACTCCGCTGATGCCCTGCAGGCACATACCTGTAAAGAATACACAAACTAATGCTCCGTAAAAATAAGCTTTTTTTGTAAGAACAGAGTATTCTATTCCTGTCCAGCTTTGAACCTTACTTTTTTTCTTGGAAACGACAGGCTTTGAATCTAATATGCCTTTGGGACTCTCACGAAGGAGAGAAACAATCAAAATCCCTGCAACTAAAACTATCAGTGCGATAAGACGGTATGCACTGCGGTAACCAAAAGGATTTCCTTCCTGATAAATGATAGGTGAAATAATCTGTGTAGCAACGGCACCGCCTATACCATTTACAGCAAGTACTACACCCATTATGGTACCTTTGTTTTCTTTGCACCATTTATTAATAACACAGCCAACCATTGTTGTGCTTGTCCATGAGTAGCCAATGCCAAGGAGTATTCCTCCGAGATAAAATACATAAATGCTTTCTGCTACAGAATAAACCAAACAGGATAATGATAAGAATACAAATCCTATTGCAATCAGCTTTCTTGTACCAAATCGCATTACCATGCTTCCGAAGAACAAATTCATAATTGCAGTTGCAACAAAGCGGCAACTGTCATTTATTGAAAATAAGCTCCTCTTAATGCCTAAAACCTCTGTTATCTTTCCAATAAACAAGCCCTTAGGCGAGCTGCAAAAGCCCATGGCTACAAATATCATAAGCATGCATGCGCCTGCAATTACCCATTTGTAGTCAAATTTTGATGTCTTTAATTCCGGCTTTTTCATCAAAGCACACTCCGTTTCTAAATTCTATTCTAATATACATTATATCAATAATATGAAATTTGTAAATGGAATTTATATAACAACATGGAATTTTTATAACTGCATTTTATCAAAAAAGTATTGCTTTTTTTGCGATAAAGTGCTATAATATGTATAATATGATGATGCAGAGGTGAAGAGATGTTTAATGATATAGAAAATTTAAAAATTATTTCTTCTCTTCATAGAGTAAGTAAGCAATTTAACAAAATAGAAAAGAGAAAGTACAATACTTTTATTATAAGAACTACAGGTGAAGTGGAGTATGATTTCTATGATAGTAAGATTTCTGTGCAAAAAGGGGAGATGATTTTTCTTCCTAAAGGTATTTCCTATGAGTACACAACATTATCTCCTGCACCAAGTGTGTACACGTCAATTAATTTTGATAGTGAGTATATTGATAGTAAGCCAAGGCTTTATTCTCTGGATAATTTCTGCGATATAGATTATATAAATAATCATTATTCACATTTGTGGAATTTGGGTACTCAGGCAGAAAGATATAAGTGTATGGCTGTATTTTATAACTTGCTTTCATACATATCTATCCTTGATAATTCAAACTATTCAGAAAAGCGGAAGTTTGATATAATAGAACCTGCTGTTACATATTTGAAGGAACACATATATGATTGCTCCTTTAATGTTGATAAGCTTCACCATTTGTGTGGAATTTCGGATACATATTTCAGGCAAATATTTGCTTCAAAGTTTGGTATGACCCCTCAAAAATATATTACTTCCAGAAGGCTGTCTCATGCAAGAAGTATTATTGACAGCGGAGATTTTAATACTTTTAGTGAAGTGGCACTGTCCGTTGGTTTTAGTGATCCGTTGTATTTTAGTAAAGTCTTTAAAAAAATGTACGGTGTTGCACCGTCAGATGTAGGAAACTTGTAGATTATATTAGAAAAAGCGCTTTTTTGGAGAAATAAAATGGTTTGCCTAAATCGTTTTAAGCTATTGCAAAAAGATGAGTGTTATGTTAAAATGAAGATGAAAACAAATTTATAAAGAAATCAAACAGAAAAAGGAGATTTAGTTTATGAAAACAAACAAAAGCAAGCTTTTTGCTATCGTTGTTGCTTTGGCGGTTGCAACACCTGTTCTGGCAAACGAGATTTACCAGGCAACAAAGAACGGATTTAAGGTATTGGTTAATAACCAAGAGGCTGATATTGAAGGCTATAATATCAACGACTATACATATTTCAAGCTCAGAGATATAGGCGAAGCAGTTGGATTTGAGGTTGATTTCAAGGATGACACTATCCTTATTAACACTGAAGGGGAACAGGAGTCAGACCAGGTAAAAGAGGTTAAGAAATATAAAACCTTTACAATTTTAGGTGATTCATATTCTACATATAAAGAGTTCGTTGAGCCCGCTACAAACGCAGTATGGTACCCAACTTCAGCAAACACACCAAACGATGTTAAGGATGTTAATGATACCTGGATGAAATTGTTTGCACAGGAGTACGGTGCTGAATTGGTAATGAATAACTCCTACTCAGGTTCACCTATCTGCTATGACGGCTACGGAACCGGTGAAACTGATTCAACAGAATTCAGCTATGTAAAGCGTGTTGAAAACTTAAAAGAAGCAGAGCTTATAATTGTTGAGGGCGCAACAAACGATGCTTGGGCAGGAGCACAAATCGGTGAATATAAGTATAGTGACTGGACCGATACAGACTTAACTACATTCCGTCCTGCACTTGCATATGTATTTGACTATATGAAGAAGAATTATCCTGCTTCAGATGTTGTGTTTATGCTTAACAACGGACTTTCACCTGAGATTATAGAATCTGTGGAAACAATCTGCGAGCATTATGATGTTCCGCTATTAAAGCTTCAGGATATATCAAAGCGTAGCGACCATCCTAACAAGCAGGGAATGGTAGAAATAAAGAACCAGCTTATAGATTTTTTAAATAAATAAATCTGATGAAACAATAAAAAAGAGATAATTTTACTATTAGTAAAATTATCTCTTTTTTGGTGCCGATGACCGGGGTCGAACCGGTACGGGAATTTCTTCCCACGGGATTTTAAGTCCCGGGCGTCTGCCAATTCCGCCACATCGGCAAGGTTTTGCGCTGTTTTATTTTCAAACAACGCAAGTATTATACCATAATTAAACATTGTTGTCAACTGATTTTAAATAAAAAATCAGTTTCCTCGTACTTTTTTTATTCCCTCAATAATATAAAGCTTTGCTTTTTCAGCATCTTTTACAGAAAGAGCCTCTACATTTTCAAGGGGATATTCAATGCCAAGCTCCTTGTACTTGTGTACACCCATTGTGTGATAGGGAAGTACATCAAGGGCGTGGAGATTTTTTAAGGCTCCTATAAATTCCCCAAGCTTTATAAGATTTTCTTTGTTATCTGTGATCCCCGGAATAATTATATGCCTTACCCATATGGATATATTCAGACTGTCAAGATATTTCGCAAACTCCAGAACGGCTACGTTGCTGTGGCCTGTAAGGTCTTTGTGCTTTTCGCAGTCTATATGCTTTATATCAAGCATAACAAGGTCAGTTAGCGACAAGAGCTTATCCAGCTTTTCCATGTAAGGTTTGTTTTCTTTATTAAAGGTAATTCCTGATGTATCAATACATGTATGAATATTATATTCCTTTGCAAGAGTAAATAGCTCTGTCAGAAATTCTACTTGCAAAAGAGGCTCGCCGCCTGTAACCGTAATTCCTCCTTTTGTGTAAAAGGAGGAATTGCGAAGATACTCGTCAATTACCTCTTTTGCGGTCATATCTACGCCTGCTGTCATATCCCATGTGTCAGGGTTATGGCAATATTTGCATCGCATTGGACAGCCCTGCATAAAAAGTACATATCTTATGCCGGGGCCGTCAACAGTGCCAAAGCTTTCTTTTGAGTGAATACGTCCGGTCATTAGATTTTATCGTGGAAAGTTCTTGAAATAACTTCATCCTGCTGCTCTTTTGTAAGCTTTATAAAATTAACAGCGTATCCGCTTACTCTTACTGTAAGCTGTGGATATCTTTCGGGATGAGCCTGTGCATCAAGTAGTGTTTCCTTTGTGAATACGTTTACGTTAAGGTGATGTCCGCCTTTTTTTACATATCCGTCAAGTAGTGATACGAGATTATCTATTTGATTTTGTGTTGCTGCCATAATAGTGTCCTCCTTAAAAAGTTTTTTATTTTGTGTCAAGTCCTTCAAAAAGTGTAGGGCTTGAGCATGCTCCGTTTGAACAGTCAAGGTCTACTTCTATATCTCCTGCAAAAATTCTGTCGTCCTTACCAAGAGCGCCCGGAATAATTGAGAATGTGTTTGAAATACCGTCTTGTGCATCTTTGAACGGGAGCTTTGATACAGTAGCAAGTGACGCTACAGCACCATGGGTATCTCTTGTGTGCATTGGGTTTGCGCCCGGTGCAAAAGGCTCGCCCTTCTTTCTTCCGTCAGGTGTTGCACCTGTGTTTGTTCCGTATACAACATTTGATGTAATTGTAAGAATTCATGTTGTTGGTACGCTGTTTCTGTAGGTATGATTTTTTCTGATGTGTTCCATAAATCTGTGAACTATATCATAAGCAATTGAGTCAACTCTGTCATCGTCATTACCATATTTAGGGAAGTCGCCCTCAACTTCATAGTCAACAGCAAGTCCGTCTTCGTTACGGAGTACCTTAACCTTTGCATACTTAATAGCAGAAAGTGAGTCTGCCACAACAGAAAGTCCTGCAATACCTGTTGCAAACCAACGTGTTACATGCTTGTCGTGGAGTGCCATTTGTATTTTTTCATAGCAGTACTTGTCATGCATGTAGTGGATGATATTTAGTGTGTTAACATAAACACCTGCAAGCCATTTCATCATTTCATCATACTTTTCTATAACCTCGTCATAGTCAAGGTACTCTGATGTGATAGGTCTGTACTTTGGTGCAATTTGCTTACCTGAAACCTCGTCCATACCGCCGTTGATAGCGTAAAGAAGACACTTTGCAAGGTTTGCTCTTGCGCCAAAGAATTGCATTTCTTTTCCAACCTTCATTGAAGATACGCAGCAGGCAATAGCATAGTCATCGCCGTGTGTAAATCTCATAAGGTTATCGTTTTCGTATTGAACAGATGATGTTTCAATAGAAATCTTTGCACAGTAGCGCTTAAAGTTTTCAGGAAGTCTTTCTGACCATAGAACTGTAAGGTTTGGCTCCGGTGCAGGACCGAGATTTGTAAGAGTATGAAGATATCTGTAAGACATCTTTGTTACCATGTGGCGTCCGTCAATTGCCATACCGCCTATGGATTCTGTTACCCACTGTGGGTCTCCTGAGAAAAGTGCGTTGTATTCAGGAGTACGTGCAAATTTTACAAGACGGAGCTTCATAATAAAGTGGTCAATCATTTCCTGAATTTCTTTTTCAGTAAATGTGCCGTTTTTAATGTCTCTTTCTGAATATATATCAAGGAATGTAGAAGTTCTGCCAAGTGACATTGCCGCACCGTTTTGTTCTTTTACGGCAGCGAGGTAACCGAAGTAAAGCCACTGAATAGCTTCTTTTACGTTTGAAGCAGGCTTTGAAATGTCATAGCCGTAGCTAAGAGCCATTTCTTTTAATGCTTCGAGAGCTCTTATTTGCTCTGAAAGTTCCTCTCTGTCTCTGATAACATCAGAATACATTGCAGAGCGTGTAGTTTCTTTTTGTTCTTTTTTATCTTCGATAAGTCTGTCAACACCGTAAAGAGCAACACGTCTGTAGTCGCCTATAATTCTTCCTCGTCCGTATGCATCAGGAAGACCTGTAATGATGTGGCTTGAACGACAAGCTCTCATTTCTGGTGTGTATGCGTCAAAAACACCTGCATTGTGTGTTTTTCTGTGAACATCAAAGAATTCTTTTATAGACGGATCTATTTTATATCCGTTATCTGAACATGCTTTTTCAGCCATTCTTATACCGCCGTATGGCATAAGCGCACGCTTAAAAGGCTTGTCTGTCTGGAAACCTACAATTTTTTCCTTATCCTTATTAAGATATCCGGGTCCGTGAGATGTAATTGTTGAAATAACATCTGTGTCCATGTCAAGAACGCCGCCGGCTTCTCTTTCTTTTGTTGTTAGCTCAAGCACCTGTTCCCACAAATCAAGAGTGTCTTGTGTTGGTGCTTCAAGGAAGCTTTCGTCACCGTCATATGGTGTAAAGTTGTGTCTTATAAAGCTTCTTACGTTTATTTCTTTTGACCAGGTTCCTCTGTCAAAACCTTCCCAATATTTGTTGTCGTTCATTTATGATTTCTCCTTTTCTCCTCATTTTGCCGCATTATATTATACAACAAAATAATACACTTTACAATAACCTTGTTATATTTTGATTAAAACATAACAAAAAAATGCGCGAATAAAGTAGTAAAGTGTGCATTTTTTTTGCATAAAAAAGAAAGTCGCATTATTTGCGACTTTCAATATGACTATTTAAATGCCTTTAATAAAGGCAACAGTCCTTCTTAGTACATTCCGCCCATAGATGGATCAGGCATAGCAGCCTTTTCAGGTTCAGGAAGGTCAGTTACAAGGCTTTCTGTTGTGAGCACCATACTTGCAACACTTGCTGCGTTTTGAAGTGCGCTTCTTGTAACCTTAACAGGGTCAACAATACCTGCTTTTATCATATCAACATATTCGTCTGTAAGAGCATTGTAGCCAACGCCTGCTTTTTGGTCCTTAACCTTGTCAACTATAACAGAGCCTTCAAGACCTGCATTTGCAGCGATTTGCTTAACAGGCTCTTCCAAAGCCTTGAGTACGATTTGTACACCTGTTTTTTCGTCGCCTGTTGTTTCTTTTAAAAGCTTTTCAACAGCAGGGATTGCATTAATGTATGTTGTTCCTCCGCCTGCGATTATACCTTCTTCAACAGCAGCCTTTGTTGCAGCAAGAGCGTCTTCGATTCTGAGCTTCATTTCCTGCATTTCTGTTTCTGTTGCAGCACCAACCTTAATAACAGCCACACCGCCTGAAAGCTTTGCAAGTCTTTCCTGCAATTTTTCTCTGTCAAAGTCTGATGTTGTAACAGAAATAGCTGCCTTTATCTCGCCAATTCTAGCTTCAATTGCGTCAGGGTTACCTGCGCCGTCAACAATAATTGTGTTTTCCTTTTGGATTTTTACTTGTCTTGCACGTCCAAGCTGGTCAACTGTTGTGTCCTTAAGCTCAAGACCGAGTTCGTCAGAAATTACCTGACCGCCTGTTAAAATAGCAATGTCACGGAGCATTTCCTTTCTTCTGTCGCCAAATCCCGGAGCTTTTACCGGAACTGCCACAAATGTACCTCTGAGCTTGTTAACAATAAGTGTTGCAAGAGCTTCGCCCTCTACATCCTCTGCAATTATAACAAGCTTTTTGCCTGACTGAACAAGCTGCTCAAGTACAGGAAGAATTTCCTGAATGTTTGAAATCTTTTTGTCTGTGATAAGTATATAGGCGTCATCAATAACAGCTTCCATTTTGTTTGTGTCTGTTACCATGTATGGAGAGATGTAGCCTCTGTCAAATTGCATACCCTCTACAACCTCGCTGTATGTTTCGGCAGTTTTTGATTCCTCAACTGTGATTACACCATCAGCAGTAACCTTTTCCATAGCGTCAGCAATAAGCTCGCCTATTGTTTCGTTTGCAGCAGAAACAGATGCAACTCTTGCAATATCTGCCTTACCGTTTACTTTTTTAGCGTTTGCAACAATTTCCTTAACTGCTGCATCAACAGCGCCTTGAATTCCACGTCTTACAATCATAGGGTTTGCGCCGGCTGTAACGTTTTTAAGTCCTTCGCGGATAAGAGCCTGTGCAAGTAAAGTAGCTGTTGTTGTACCGTCACCTGCAACGTCATTTGTTTTTGTTGCAACTTCCTTTACAAGCTGTGCACCCATGTTTTCAAATGGGTCTTCAAGCTCAATTTCCTTTGCAATTGTAACACCGTCGTTTGTTATAAGGGGAGCGCCGAACTTTTTGTCAAGAACAACGTTTCTTCCTTTTGGACCAAGTGTGATTTTAACTGTATCTGCAAGATGATTTATACCACGTTCAAGAGCGTGTCTTGCTTCTTCTCCGTATTTAATTTGCTTTGCCATAATATTTCACTCTCCTACCTGATTATTCTACAATTGCAAGTATGTCGTTTTGCTTTACAATAACATACTCTTCGCCGTCTAATTTAACCTTTGTTCCTGCATAGTCGGAAATAAGTACTTTGTCAGCTTTTTTAACTGTCATTACAATTTCTTTGCCGTCTACAATTCCGCCTGGGCCTACCTCAACAACTTCAGCAATCTGAGGCTTTTCCTTTGCGGCGTTTGTAAGAATAATTCCGCTTTTTGTTGTTTCTTCTGCTTCGCACATCTTGATAACAACTCTGTCGGCTAATGGTTTAATTTTCATTATATATCTCCTCCTTGTTATATACACCTGTTAGCACTCTTGGCTTTTGAGTGCTAACAGTATTATGAACTTTTTTTAAAAAATAGGCAAATTCTGCATAAAGCTATAGAGTTAAAAATAAGTGAATTAGGAGTGATAAGCTTCAATTTTCTTTTGTTTTTGGCAATTTGCTCCTTTTTTTGCTATTTGCACAGACTTTCCCAGTCCATAAGTGCGTTTTCCAGGGTTGAATAGTCAAGTCCTGACTGAAGAGCTTTTATGTCTGCCATAGGAAGAACGTGGGGGGTAATCTCTGTTTCGTTAATCTTCTCTTCGGCTTCATATAGTACTAAAGTATTTCCGTCAAGCCTGATAGTGTATCTTTTTTCTGTATCAGGTGCTGTAGTGCTTAGAGATGTCTGTTTGACTTCGGGAATTTGTGTTTGTGTGGGAGTAGGATTTGGTGTACTACGGCTTTTGCCCATATTTATGCCGGTGATAATTGATAAAACGGTAATCAACGCTATAGCCATAATCACCCATATAATATATTTCCTGTTCATTAATAAATAGTTCACCGCCTTTAAATTTATGTTAATTTTATCTTATAATTTAATGTGCCTCTTCTATTTTTTTCCATAATTAATGGAATTATGCAAATTTTATTATTTTTTTTCTAAAAAGACTTGAAAAAAAACAGGTAATCCTATATAATAAATTTAGGCTTGTGTATCCTTTTATTATGAGGAGGTAAGTAAGGTTGGATTACCGTAATGACGACGAAAGAAGATATGAATCTTATGTGCCCTCGGATGCAGAATTGAGGAGAAGTCGTTCTGTAAACAGGGTCGGCAGCAGCGAAAGAATAAAGAAAAGGCTGAAGAAAAAAGCAAAAAAACAAAAAAGGCGTACAATCATGCATCGTTTGGGCATAGGAGCATTAATTTGTGCTATGCTTTTAATTGTTGTGGGAACAGGTATCGGAATTGGTATGTATACAGCGGTATCCACAGAAATACATGATATGAACATAAATGAGCTTGCACTTAACCATGCATCCTACATTATGTATACAGATGATGCAGGAAACGAAGTGCAGCTTGAACAAATAAAGACCTCTGTAAACAGAGAATGGGTTGCAAGTGAGGATATAAGTGACAACCTAAAAAATGCGGCTGTTGCAATAGAGGACCAGCGTTTTTACAAGCATCATGGTGTTGATATAAAGCGTACGATGGGAGCAACTGTTAAATTTGTTCTCAGTAAGATAGGCATTGGTGACTCTTCATATGGTGGAAGTACAATAACTCAGCAGGTTATAAAAAATATAACAAATGAAACAGACAAAAGTGCCACACGCAAAGTAAAAGAAATGATGCGTGCAATAGCAATAGAAAAGCAGCTTGAAAAAGATGAAATTCTTACAATGTATTTAAACATTGCATTTTTTGCTAATAATTGCTACGGAGTAGAAGCGGCAGCAAAGATGTATTTTGGAAAGTCTGCTGACGAGGTGAATATTCAGGAGGCGGCAACAATTGTTGGTATAACTCAGTATCCGACACGCTTTGACCCGTACGCCAACCCTGATAATGCCATTGAAAAAAGAAACCGTGTAATTGGTAAAATGCTTGAGCTTGGTATGATAACTGAGGAAGAGCATGACAAGGCGGTAAAAAGCTCACTTAAACTTGTCGGAAAAAAAGGAAGCGGAAGCGGAAAAGTTTCGTCATACTTTGTTGATCAGGTAACAAGTGATGTAATAGCAGATTTGCAGGCAAAAAAAGGATATTCCAAGGATTTTGCAGAGCAACAGCTTACAAACGGAGGACTCAAAATATACTCTACGGTTGACCCCAAAATTCAGAAGATAATGGAAAATGTGTTTGAAGACACAGCTAATTTCCCAAATTCTTCTGCAGAATCTGCAATGGTAATAATAGACCCGTATACAGGGGCAGTGAAGGGAATGGTTGGTGGGCTTGGTGCAAAAACAGATGTTCGTGGTTTTAATAGAGCAACCCAGGCAAAACGTCAGCCCGGTTCTGCAATTAAACCCCTTTCAGTATATGCACCGGCGCTTGAACTTGGAAAAATAAATCAAAGCTCTGTAATCACAGACGAGAAGATAACAATAGGCAGTGATGACTGGGAGCCTTCAAATTCATACAAAGGCTTTAAAGGTAACATGCTGGTGCATGAGGCGGTGGGAAGATCTTCAAATATTCCTGCTGTTAAGGTTCTTGATATGATTGGTATAAACAAATCATTTTCATACCTTGAAAATAATTTTAAACTGTCTACTCTCCAGTCGGCAGATAAGAATTACAGTTCTCTTGCTCTTGGCGGTCTTACAACAGGTGTAACCGTTAAAGAGATGGCGGCAGCATATTCGATTTTTGTAAACAACGGCAGATATATTAAGCCTTATACCTATACAAAAGTAGTGGATTCATCGGGAAATGTAGTCCTTGAAAATAATATTTCTCCTGTGCAGACCTTAAAAGAGTCTACGGCTTATATAATGTCAGACTTTTTACTTGAACCGGTAAACGGTGGATATGGAACAGCCCGCTCGGCAAAGCTCTCATCAATTACCACCTACGGAAAAACCGGTACAACAAACGATAACTACGATAAATGGTTTGTAGGATATACACCGTACTATGTAGGTGCTGTATGGTACGGCTACGATAAACCAAAATCTGTTGGTGGATCAAATCCTTGTACTACAGTATGGAAAAAGGTTATGGAAGAGGTCCATTCGGGTCTTTCCGAAAAAGAACTTCCGATACCTGATGATGTTGTCAGCGTGGAGGTTTGCAAAAACTCCGGAAATGTTGCAAAATCCAGTTGTAGCAGTATAATTGGATTCTATGAAAAGGGCAAACAGCCTAAGAGGACATGTTTTAAGCACTCTTATAAATCTTATAACAGTGCGGAGAAAACAGAAAGCCCTGAAGGATTAGAAGTTCCGTATGAAACAGAACGCGCAGAGGGTACAGAGGAATCGGAAGAGAGCGAGGAAACAGATTTTTATGATGAATCTGATCCGCCGGTAACTGTTGAAGCTCCTGAAAAAACATCTGAACCTGAAAGGGTAGAAGCACCTGTAAAAACGAAATCACCTTCCTCGGCAACGTCTGTACCGAGTAAGGAAGAATAAAAAAAAGGGGAATTATAAACATGAATTTTAAGAAATTTGCCATAGTGCTTGGTATTGCATCTGTTATGATGTCATCAGCGTATGCAGAAACTGAGGTTAAGGTCTTTTTGGATAATGAGGAAATAAAGTTTGAAACAGCTGTTCCTACTATTGTTGACGGCAGAGTTATGGTACCTGTCAGAGCTGTTTTTGAAAAGGCAGGTGCAAAAGTGGATTGGGACGGAGAAACCAGAGTAACTACACTCTCAATGGGTGACTACGAGGTTACAATAAAGGTAGATGAACCGTTTCTTGTTAAAAACGGTAAGCCGGTTGCTCTTGATGTCCCTGCATCAATTATAGATGATAGCCTTGCAATACCGGTTCGCGCTATATCCGAGGCTATGGATTTTGGTGTGACATGGAATGGTGTAAGAAATTCAGTCTTAATTTCTACAAATGGTAAGCAGTACAGAGCAAACAGCCAGTGGAAAGCGGGATTTCATACTCTTGGTGATGGTGGATTTGTGTCCTACAACAACCTTGATGATATAAAATTCTTTGACCTTGATGGCGATGAAGAAAATGACGCTCTTGCGTTCATACCTGAAAAAACTCTTGAGGATGGAACAAAGGAAGTTCCGGCACTTTGGATAAACGGACAGTGCTTTAATGATGTGCTTGACAAGGACATGGTTCCATATGCCATTGCTGTAGAAGATATAGTTTCTACAGACAAGTATGTGGAAATAGTCGTTCTTTATAACAGCGATGACGGACGTTGTGCAGGATTTTACAGATATAACGGTGCGGATGTATTTCAGATAAAGGCGAATAATACAGACAATGGTATGATTTATTTTATCAATAATTTGTTTATTGATGGTATTGAAAATATCATATCAGACGTAGATGGTCTTTGTTTCCTTGATAATATGATTTGTACAGGCATATACTCACTTGAAAGTTCCGATATCTGCAGATATATGCTTAAGCTTTCAAACATAAAGGATAAAACATTCATACGCATTCATACAGATAACCTTCCATACAACTACAGAGAAGTGGCAGAGTATGACAAAGGAGAGTATATAGGTAGCGTAAAAGACGGCAAAATTATATATTCAAACGACATATCGGGATTTAAAGTTATTGATTTCTATTTAGACGAGCAGGATCCTTCAAAGTTTGAGTTCTTTATTGAAATGCCTGATAAAACAACGGCTGTTTTGTGGCCTTTTTATGCATAAAATTGAGGTATAAGCAATGAAAAAGCTTATTTTTGTGCTGATGCTCATAATCAGTATAACAACCACAGTAAGTGCAACGTACATACAGCCTGCGGATTCTATGTCGCTTCTTGAGGCAATGGGCATTGAAAATGCGTCTCAAGTATTAAATGGATATGTCATGAATATTGAAACAGAACAGGCTATGGATCTTTCCGATAGTCAGATTGCAGCTTTTTATAAGGAAGCAAAAGGTATTACAGTAACACGGAAGGTTATTAAAAATCCTTTCTGTGGATATGCAATTGTACTTAATACAAATGACGGGGAAAAGACATATTTTGTAAATTCCGGAGTTCAGATAGGTAAGTATGGGGACGATAATTATTTGTGTTATATGACAGATGAGGAAATGAGTACTGTTTCAGAATTTTATGGAATGTTCAGGGCTGCTGATACATATTCTCATAGCTATTTTACAATAAATACCGAAACTGATTATCTTGTTTACCCCCAAATGCAATGGGCAGTTGAGGATGTACTATATGCTGCGTCAAACTCTCTTTTGCCATATGAAATATCAGAGTCATACGGAAAAGCTATTTCAAGAGAGGAATTTTGCATATTAATTGCAAACTTCATCAGCGTGTGCGGCAATTTCAAAAACCTTGACGATTATTTTATACAAAATGATATGGCATACCTTACAAGCTATTTTAAGGATACAGCCGGCAGGGACAACAGTATAAATATGCTATGTGCCCTTGGCATTATAAATGGCAAAAGTGATACAGAGTTTGCGCCCGGTGATGCACTAACAAGAGAAGAAAGTGCGGTTATTTTAAAAAATGCGGCTGTTGCTGCAGGCATAAGTCTGTTTGAGGGAGATGTAGCTTTTGGCGATATGTCCAAGGTTTCTGCTTGGGCAGCTCACGCTGTAAGAGCTGTTGGCTCAAATGGAATAATGTCCGGTACTGACGGAAATTTTATGCCAAAGGAGTTTCTGACGTGTGAGCAGGCAATTGCCGGAATTAACAGACTATTTAAATTAAAATAAAACTGTTGCCTAGCAACAGTTTTATTTTAATTTGAAAACTTTTTGTAAACACGGTTGAAAAGCAAATAATAAAGTGGTATAATGTCAATGTTACAAAATGGCATGGAGGATTCCTATGAACGATAAAGATTTGAAAAATAAAAAAAGCAATAAGCCGCCAAAGAAAAATCCTTTTGTGGTTTCTCTTATAATTTCGGTTGTTGCAACTATCATTTTAAATATGATGCTAACATCTTTAATGGCTCCTAAAACGGAGGAGATTTTATACAGCGAATTTTTGCAGCTTGTAAAAAGCGGAGAAGTAAAGGAAGTAGTACTAACCTCTGATAAAATTCAGATTGTGAAAAATGAAAAAGAAGAGGAAACAACCACCGATAAGCTTATGAAGCTCATGGGAAGAGGTACTGTCCAAAAAGAAATTTATTATACAGGCTATATACCCGATTCGAGACTTTATCAGCTTCTTGATGATAATAATGTTGCATATTCCACTCCTATACAATACTCAAATCCTATTTTGGATTTTATTGTTGCATGGATTTTGCCACTTGTAGTAATATATGGAATGTTCTTTCTTCTGTCAAGGTCCCTTTCCAAAAGAATGGGTGGCGGCGGTGTTATGGGCATCGGTCAGTCAAAGGCAAAAATGTATATGCAAAACAAAACAGGTGTTACCTTTAAGGACGTAGCAGGACAGGAGGAGGCAAAAGAGTCTCTTAACGAAATAGTAGACTTTTTGCATAACCCCTCAAAATATATGGCAATCGGCGCTAAACAGCCAAAGGGTGCACTTTTAGTCGGCCCTCCTGGAACAGGTAAAACCTTGCTCGCAAAGGCGGTAGCCGGTGAGGCAAATGTGCCATTTTTCTCTCTTTCCGGTTCGGAATTTGTTGAAATGTTTGTAGGTGTGGGTGCTTCAAGAGTTCGTGACCTGTTCAAGCAGGCAGGACAGCACGCACCATGTATAATTTTTATAGACGAAATTGATGCTATAGGTAAAAGCCGTGATAATCAGCTTGGCTCAAATGATGAACGTGAGCAAACACTAAATCAGCTTCTTGCAGAAATGGACGGCTTTGACTCATCAAAGGGTGTAGTAATTCTTGCTGCAACAAACAGACCTGACGTGCTTGACAAAGCTCTTTTAAGACCGGGCAGATTTGACAGAAGAATAATTGTTGAAAAGCCGGATTTAAAGGGTAGAGAAGCAATTCTAGAGGTTCACGCCAAGAACGTAAAAATGGAAAATGAAGTAAGCCTTAAAGAAATTGCTCTTGCAACAAGCGGTGCTGTGGGTGCAGATCTTGCAAATATGGTAAACGAGGCGGCACTTCGTGCTGTAAGACTCGGCAGAAATCTTGTATCCCAGGAAGATTTGATGGAAGCGGTTGAAGTAATAATTGCCGGCAAAGAAAAGAAAGACAGAATTTTATCACCACAGGAAAAGAAAATTGTTGCATACCACGAGGTAGGCCACGCCCTTGCAACAGCTGTTTCAAAGAATACAGACCCTGTTCAGAAAATCACCATTGTACCAAGAACAATGGGTGCTCTTGGCTATACCATGCAAATGCCGGAAGAAGAAAAGTATCTTATGAACAAGGACGAAATGATTGATGAAATAACAGTTCTCCTTGCAGGCCGTGCGGCAGAAGAGGTTGTGTTTAATGTCCAGACAACAGGCGCTTCAAATGATATAGAACGAGCTACAGAAATGGCACGTAATATGATAACCATTTACGGAATGAGTGACCGTTTTGGAATGGTGGGACTTGAAAGCATACAAAACAAGTACCTTGACGGCAGACGTGTTGTAAACTGCTCGCAGGAAACAATGACAGGTGTTGATGACGAGGTAAGAAAAACCTTGGACGAATGTCATAAAACAGCTGTGAAAATTTTAAATGATAACAGAGATGCTCTTGACAGGATAGCGGAATTTCTTATAGAAAAGGAAACTATTACAGGAAAAGAATTTATGGAAATTTTCAAGGGCAAAGAAGAAGAAACAATCATAGAAGAAGAGCAGTGATGCTCTTCTTTTTCTTGAGTACCATAATTTACTCCTAATATTAAATCTTACTTGTGAAAAGATAGTTATAAAAGGAGTAGATTTAAGTGTTTGATACAGTTTTAAAATTTAGTCAACTGGCTGTTACAATAATTGTAGGACTTTATTTTTTTAATCAGCTTTCCAGTGCAAGAAGTGATGAAAACTCTGTTTCAAAGGATTCTACAAAGGAAATGGAGCGCATACACCATATGAGAAGATATGGCCTTACAAAGCCTCTTACAGAGCAGACAAGGCCTTCGTCCCTCTCCCAGATAATAGGTCAGGCAGACGGGCTTAAGGCACTAAAAATAGCACTTGGAGGTAAAAACCCCCAACATGTTCTTATATATGGTCCTGCAGGAGTGGGAAAAACCGCTGCTGCCCGTGTTGTGCTTGAGTATGTAAAAAAGACGGAGGACACGCCCTTTTCTAAAGATGCACCTTTTATAGAAATAGATGCAACTACAATGCACTTTGACGAAAGATGTATTGCGGACCCTCTTATGGGCTCTGTCCATGACCCTATATATCAGGGAGCAGGTGCTTATGGCAACATTGGAGTTCCCCAAATCAAAGAGGGAGCTGTTTCAAAGGCTCACGGAGGAGTCCTTTTCGTAGACGAAATCGGAGAGCTTTCAAGTATGCAAATGAACAGGCTTTTAAAGGTGCTTGAAGACAGAAAGGTTATGTATGAAAGTGCGTATTATTCAAGGTCAAACAAACGTATTCCAAGGCACGTAAAGGATGTTTTTGAAAATGGAATGCCGGCAGATTTCAGGCTTGTTGGAGCAACTACACAGCCCCCTTCAAAAATTCCTGAGGCTTTGCGTTCCAGATGTGTAGAAATATACTTTAATTCATTGACCTCATCGGACGTTGAAAGGGTAATAAGAGGAGCCTGTGAAAAGCTCGAAATAGAGGTGGAAGATGATATAATAAAGTATATGTCGTGCTTTTCAAAAAACGGCCGTGACAGTGTAAAGCTCACTCAAATGATAGCGGCAAAGGCGGCTTTTGAAAATAAGAAAAATCCTGACATCTGGGATGTTGATTGGGTAGTGAAAACCGGAAGATTTAAAAAGGTGCTTACAGAGATGGACGCTAAGAATACAAATAATTTTGTTTAAATTTTGGTTAATTACTATAAATTTTAATCAATTAAGAAAAAAATGTTAATAAAGTACTTGAAATTTCTGCATAAATGTATTAAAATATAGGTATATTATTATGGGCATAGATATCTGTGCCGTTATTACTTAGGAGGATTAATATGATAACAGCAGGCGATTTCAGAAATGGTATTACTTTTGAACTTGACGGAAACGTGTATCAGGTAGTAGAATTCCAGCATGTAAAGCCGGGTAAAGGTGCCGCTTTTGTAAGAACTAAGATTAAAAACATAATCACAGGCGGAGTTGTTGAAAAAACATTCAGACCTACAGAAAAAATGCCAAAGGCACACATAGAAAGAAAGGACATGGAGTACTCATACAATGACGGAGATCTTTACTACTTCATGGATCAGGAAACATTTGATATGATTCCTATAGGCAAGGACCAGATTGGTGATGCACTTAAGTTTGTTAAGGAAAACATGGTATGTAAAATCCTTTCATACAAGGGTAGCGTATTTGGTATAGAACCACCTACATTTGTAGAACTTGCTATAGCAGAAACAGAACCTGGCTTCAAGGGCGACACAGCAACAGGTGCTACAAAGCCTGCAACACTTGAAACAGGTGCAATAATTCAGGTACCGCTTTTTGTTGACGGCTCAGATATTATCAGAGTTGATACAAGAACAGGCGAGTACATGGAAAGAGTATAAAAACTAATTCTGGCAATCAAAAAGGAGGGACTGTCATGCACGATGTATTTAAGAAAATTTCATATCTTAAAGGCTATGCAGAGGGTCTTAAGGTTGACACAAAGAGCAATGAAGGTAAGCTTCTTTTAAAGCTTATTGATGTAATTGATGAGCTTGCAGAGGCTGTAGATGATATTGCGTGTCTTGCAGATGAAACAGCTACAAGAGTTGAGGTTCTTGAAGATGATGTTGAAATGCTTGAAACAGATTATTATGAGCTTGATTCTGATGAGGATGAAGATTATGATGATTATGACGAGCTTGATGACTTTGACGATGATGATTTTGACATGATTTCAGACTTTGATTCTGATGAGGATGACGATGAGTTTTTTGAAATCGAATGTCCAAACTGCGGCGAGGACGTGCTCATAAACTTTGATGACATAGAAGATGGAATAGTATGTCCACACTGTGAAGAGGAAATAGAGCTCGAATTTGATACAGAAGAATAAGACATAATAAAAACAAGCACACATACTTGTGTGCTTGTTTTTTTTATTTAATTTTATCTTTTAAGATATTCATCAGCGAGCTGCTGAATTCCGTTCATATCACTTTCAGAAGCAAATATTTCAGGGAAATTGGTTGTAGCGTTATCATATTTATAGTATGTTTTCTCATAAGTATCAAAATCAAAACGGTCATCTATGCTTGTATCTGAACAGAAAGAATATTCCTGACCTACTGCGCTTTCGCCTGTTATAGCACAATATGCCATCAAAGCTGTAATATATCCTGCGAGTAGATTTTGGTGATGTCCGTCAGTTTCGGATTGAGCTACAATAAAGCTGTTTTTGTTGTATGTTTCCTTGGCTTCAGGGACTTGTACATTGCCATTTGCAATATCTACAACAAGTCTGCCCCATTCTACAACTGTGAATCCCGCCTCTTTTACTTTTGCAACATACTCTTCACTGTGTGTATTGTTAAAATATCCAACAGGCGGTACGAGTAAAATGATTTTTACATAAGGATTTACAGCTCTGAATGTTTCTGCAAGTTTTATAGCAACTTCCGGATCATATTTTGATAATGCACTTGCTTCCTGTAAGAAAACATAATCGTAGTCATAGTCCGTAAAGTTTGCTAAGTGTTCTAACCCTTTACATTCTCTTTCTGCAGTACATTTTTCTGCAAAAATGTTACTCAGGGAGTGTCCGCCATAGGTCCAGTTGGTAACATTAGGTTCTGCACCGTTGGTTTTTGCAAGCTGATAGAAATATCCTGTATCATTGCGTCTTTCTTCGATATCTAAAATCAATCTGGACTTTCTGAACACAGCATATCCGTGATAAGTATATGAATTACCTATAAATACTACTTTTTTGCCATCCAGCGGGTGTGTTTCGTAAATTTTTGTTGACGCATTTCCGCCGTCTTTCATGTGAGCAAATAAGGCATTATATAAGATGATTGCAACATCGCCTCTTGTAAGTTCTGCTGTATTATCTGTTTCTTCAACGTTTTGGCTAAGTCCAGACTTCTTTGCAAGACTTATGTAGCCTTCAGGATAAGATATGCCTTCGCTTTCATCATATCCTAATGCTCTTAAAACCATTGTATAGCAATCCTGGAGAGTAATTCCGCCAACCGGATTAAAAGCCGTCTCGCTCACGCCTTTAATAATACCTTCGTTGTTTGCCCAGGCAATCATACCAAAAAATGTGGGGTCTTTAAGGTCAGCAAACGCTGTTGTGTTTTCTGCATTCTCCAAAGAAGCACCTTTATTCATAAAACGGTAAATAAATGCTGCCATTTGTTCTCTGGATACATTAAGTTCCTCGCCAAAGTCATCCTCTGTTATTCCTTTTGCTATTCCAAGAGTCTCCAGACGGGTTATAGCTTTCTCCAGTCCCGGTTTTTCAACAACCTCTGTGCTTTCTTCTGCAAGGGCGGTAAAACTTACTGCGCTCAGTATCATCTGACAAGCCAAAAGAACTGATAAAATTTTTTTGATTTTCATAAATCTTTCCCTTTCTTTTTTTATTATATAATATAGTTATCGCTTTTTTAGATAACAGTATTATAATCTTTCTTTATACACTTTGTTTTTCTAAAAGTCTTTTTTGGAGTTTAGACATTGCAGGGAAGTATACAATAAGTAGGGTTATAATAGAAAGTATCCATCCTACCGGCCATACAAGGTACAGGAATGTGAGATTTTGCGGAAGTAGGGGATATACAAGGTATACCCAGACAAACCTTAACACACACATGAACATCATTGTAGTAACCGTAGGGAAAATAGGTTTTCCCATTCCCTTTAGTACGCCGCCTATCACCTCATTAATTCCGCATATGAAATATGTACTTGAAACAATTATCATTTTTTGCATGGAATATGCAATTACAGCGGGAGTTGGTGACATGATAGAAGATAACTGCTCGGCAAAAAATGCGCTAAGGAAACCAAATGAAGCTCCGAATCCTATTGTTATAAGTGTTCCTCTTAGAATGGTTTGTTTAACTCTTTTTAAATTTCCGGCTCCTATATTTTGCGCAACATATGGCATAACAGCCAGGGAAGGAGCATAAACTATCTGATACAGTATTCCGTCAAACTGGTTTGCGATGGATACTCCTGTTGTTGCATCAGCTCCAAAAGCATTTACGACTGACATAATTATAACATTTGCCGAGGAGTACATTGCACTTTGAAGACCTGATGGAATACCGATAAATAATATTTGCTTAAACTCTGTAAAATCAATTTTAATTTCTTTAAAATTAACATTAACAACTTCGCTTTTTAGCAGTGCCCTGAATGCAAGACCGCTTGATACAATGTTTGAAATTATAGTTGCGTAAGCAACGCATGCAACATCCGCCTTGAATATAATCAGAAAGAGTACGGTAAACACAACCTTTACGACTCCGCCGATAATCAAATAATACATAGGCTTTTTTGTGTCCCCTGTCGCTCTTAAGAGAGAAGCACAAAAGTTGTAAAGCAATTGCATCGGAATGCCAATGAAGAAAATCCTAAAATACAGGACTGCCCGCTCAAGTAGAGCTTCCGGACAGTTTACCAATTTAAGAAATACCTCCGCAAATACTATTCCTATAACCATCATGATAAGTCCGCCGAAGACAGCGATTAAAAGAGATGTCATAACCGCTCTGTCTGCACTTTTTTGGTTTCCTGAGCCAATTCTTTTGGCAACTACGATGTTTGCACCTGCAGCTAAGCCTATCAGCAGACTTGTACATAATACTATAAGTGATCCGCATGTACCAACGGCTCCTACAGCCATGTCGTCTGCAAAATGTCTGAGAGCTGCCATATCTATAACATTAAACAGATTTTGCATTACATTCATTATCATAATAGGTACTGCAAGGGCAAGTAACCCCTTTGATATTGAACCCGATAGCATATCTACATTGCTTTTTTTCATTGTTGTTCTCCTTATGTAATTGTTATTCTTCATATGATTATAGCACCTTAAAATATAAAATAATAGGATTATTCATAAATTCCCATGGATAAAAGATAGATTTTACCGTTGACAAAACAGAACCCCCGCAAATTAAATTTGCGGGGGTTCTTGTTATATGTTCTTTTTTAAAAGTTGTTTCTGCAGTTTGGATATTGCAGGGAAGAAAGCAATAAGCAATGTTATAATTGAAAGTATCCAACCTGTTGGCCATACAAGGTACAGGAAAGTAAGGTTTTGCGGAAGCAAGGGGTATATAATATATACCCATACAAACCTGAACAGGCACATGAACATCATTGTGGCAATTGTGGGGATTATTGGTTTTCCCATACCCTTTAAAACGCCTCCCATTGCCTCATTAATTCCTGTCAGGAAGTATGTACTTGAAATAATAATCATTTTTTGTCTTGCATAGTCAATAACCTCGGGTGTTGAGGATATGATTGAGGCCAGGTTCCCTGAGAAAAATGCAGACAGAGAACCAAAGGTTACGCCAAAAGCTGTTGTAATCAGCACTGATCGCACAATGCTTTGCTTAACTCTATTGATATTTCCGGCACCGATGTTTTGCGCTACATATGGCATAGTAGCCAGCGCCGGAGCGTGAACGATTTGATATAATATTCCGTCAAATTGGTTTGCGATAGAAATTCCTGTTGTTGCATTTTCTCCAAAGCTGTTTACGACAGATATAATTATAACATTTGCCATGGAGTACATAGCGCTTTGAAGACCTGTAGGGACTCCGATAAATAATATTTGTTTAAGCTCTTCTATGTCAAATCTTATATTTTTGAAGTTTATATTAAGAATGCCGGATTTAAGTAGACTTCGAAAAGCAAGCGTGCTTGTAACCAGGTTAGAAATAATTGTTGCAAGTGCAACGCCTGCCACATCCAAATCAAACACAATAAGGAAGAAAATAGTAAATATAACCTTTATTATTCCGCCTGTAATTAAATAATACATTGGCTTTTTGGTGTTTCCTGTTGCTCTTAATATGGAAGCGCAGAAATTATATAAAAGCTGTATGGGAACTCCCCAAAAATGAATTCTGAAATATAGAGTAGCTCGCTGAAGCAGGGTATCAGGGCAATTTGTAAGCTTTAAAAAAGTATCGGCAAATGTAACACCAATAACCATTAACAGAAGTCCGCCGGTAACGGCAAAAAGAATAGATGTCACAACCGCTCTGTCAGTACGGTCTTTGTCGCCTGCGCCTATTCTTTTGGCAACGATAATATTTGCGCCGGCAGAAATTCCTATAACAAGACTTGTGCACAGCGTTGTCAAAGAGCCGCATGTTCCCACAGCACCCACAGACATGTCATCTGAAAAGTATCTCAGGGCTGTCATGTCTATTATGTTGAACAATTTTTGCATTACATTCATTATTATAATTGGTATTGTCATGGAAAGTAAGCCTTTTGTAATAGAGCCGGATAACATATCAACGTTACTTTTTTTCATAGTAGGTCTCCTTATGTTAGTTTTCTATGTAATTATAGCACTTTAAAATAAAAGGTGTTATGATTATTCATAAAAGTACTTGCACAAAAGATATATTTATGATATATTAAAAGGGGTGGTGGTATAATGGGTTTTACTGTTTATTATGTAAAAGATAAAAATATCTTTCACAATCATAAAAGATTTGAAATAAGTGTTTGTATTAATGGAACCGGTATTTTTCATACAGAAGCAAAAGATGTTAAGGTTTCTCCCGGTAGAATTACAATTACACCTGCAGGAGTGATGCACAGCGTAGAGGGCGATGATGAATTTGAGAGGATTACTGTATATGGGGATTTTAATCAGTTTTTTAACCCTGTAGAGTTTGCTGTAGTTTTGGATAATTCCGAAAAAGAGGGAACCACTCTTGCAAAAATGATTTGGAATAACAAAAATTCTAATCCTGAATATATAGCATCTCTTTGTAACACACTTGGGTATTTTCTTGTACAAAGTCTAAAAATTGATGATGAACTTAGTGTTTGTGTAAGAAATATTGTAGGTGAAATAACAAATAATTTTCATGACAGTAATTTAAATCTTTGTGAGCTTCTTAATAAAAGCGGATATGCAGAGGATTATATAAGGTCAAGTTTTAAAAGCTTTACAGGGAAAACACCAACGGAATTTTTAACCAACGTCAGAATACAACACGCCTGCTATCTGATTGATATATACAAAAACTCTCTTTCACTTTTAGAAATTGCCGATAAGTGCGGCTTTACAGACTATTCGTATTTCTCAAGGAGATTTAAACAGGTTATTGGAATTTCGCCCCGTAAATATATGGAATAATACAAAATTGTTAATTTTCTGTGATTTTTTAGGCACATGTCTTTAAATTATACGATGTATATGTTATAATAAAATGTGTGTAGTAACACAAAAACATCATTTTTCATATGATACAGTATTGATAGGAGAGTGATGTTTGTGAGTGGCTATTGCATACAAGGGGCGTATCCCTTAGACGGAGAAATCATGGTTCAGGGAGCAAAAAACGCAGTACTCCCAATTCTTGCCGCCACAATTATAAACGGCGGTAGAAATGTTATACATAACTGCCCGGTGCTTCGTGATGTAGAAAAAACTATAGATATTCTTGAGGCCCTTGGCTGCAAGGTGCTTCCTCTTGGAAACACCATTGTGGTAGACTCTGGTCCTATGGACGAATTTGTCATAAAGGAAAGCCTGATGCGTCAAATGCGTTCTTCAATATTTTTTCTTGGAGCAATTATAGCAAGATGCGGCGAGGCAGTAGTAAGTATGCCGGGTGGCTGTGAGATAGGCATGCGTCCTGTAGATTTGCACCTTAAAGGTCTTAAAATGCTGGGTATTGATATAACAGAGGAAAATGGTTATATAATATGTAAGGCAAATAAGCTTCATGGAGCAAAAATACATCTTGATTTTCCAAGCGTAGGTGCAACAGAAAATATAATGCTTGCTGCAGTTGCTGCAAATGGAACTACAACGATTACAAATGCAGCGCGGGAACCCGAAATTGTTGATTTGCAAAATTTCCTTTGCCGCATGGGAGCAAGTGTAAAAGGTGCCGGTACAGATACAATTGTAATTGAGGGCGGCAAACGCCTTTATGGTATTGATTATACCATTATGCCGGACCGAATTGCTGCGGGTACATATCTTGCTTGTTGCGGCGCGGCAGGTGGAAGGGTGCTTCTTAAAAATGTTGCTACCTGTGATATGACGTCTATGCTGTCTGTACTTAGCAGTATGGGAGCAAAGATAAAACAGGAAAAAAATTCAATTTTTGTGACGGTTTCCAAGCGGCTAAAGTCATTTGGAACTGTAAGAACTATGCCATATCCGGGATTTCCTACGGATATACAATCTCCCTTTCTTGCCCTTGCGTGTCTTGCATCAGGCACAAGTGTAATAGTGGAAACTATATTTGAAAACAGGTTCCGAAACGCAGAAGAACTTGTGAGAATGGGCGCAGATATAAGGGTAGACGGCAAAACTGCAGTTGTGGTTGGTACAAAGCGTCTTCATGGAGCGCGGGTGTGTGCTTGCGAGCTAAGAGGCGGAGCATCACTTGTTACAGCTGCACTTGGGGCAGAAGGTACAACAATTGTTACAAATGTAGAATACATCGACAGGGGCTATGAGAATTTCGAGAAAAATCTTACCTCCTGCGGTGCTTATATTAAAAGAATTTCAGAGGAATAAAAGCGGAGGAGTAATCCTTTGGCGAAAGGAATGATATTTATGAACGGTCGGCCTGTTAGGAGTCGCAAACTCACCGGCAGTGCACAGCGACAGTTACGAGAGCGATATGCGCGGCGTGCGAAGCAGCGCCGCCGTCGCCGGATAATATTTAAGAGTGCAATGCTGTTTGTGGTAGTAATTGCAGCTATTAGTGCAATACTTTTTTTGACACCTTTATTTAACATTCGGAATTTAAATATTGAGGGGAATAGCCGTGTTACTACAGAAACCTTGCTTTCTCAGCTTCCTGATGTTAAGGGAGAAAATTTGTTTAAGGTAAATGACGAGTATATAAGCCGCCGTCTTTCGGGAATTGCTTATATACAGGACGTAGAAGTTAACAAAAAATATTTCCCGGCAGGGGTTTCAATAGTTATAACAGAAAAAATCCCATGCGCATATGTACAGTCGGGAGATGGCTTCTATATTCTGGACGGTGAGCTTGATGTTTTGGAAACAACTCCGGAAGAACCGACAGGGGTAGCAAAGCTTACGTCTTATCATGAGAGCCTTGATGATTTAAAGTCGGACGAGGCTGCAATGGGTGAGTATAGGAAATTCTATGACATTGCGTGTGGCATTGAAATTGCTGATAAAATTACAGCTATACAGATACTTGAATATAACGAAATAAATTTTGACTACGAAGGAAAACTAAAGGTTATATGCGGTTCGGGTCTTGAGCTTGAGCAAAAGCTAAGGCTTTTCAAAGCGGCAGTTAATAACCCGGGACTTAGCTCCAATGCTCACGGAACAATAGACCTGTCAACAGCAGGAAAGGCAATGCATACACCATAATGGTAAAAATGCACAATTAATTACCTATAAGTTTGTTAAAAAATATTTGGTAATTTTGTAAGAACTTTTGAAAAACTATTGAATATGCTTCAAAAAAATAGTAAAATAAAATATAATAGTGAACGTATAGTAATACGAAGGAGGATTTTGTTATGCCTATAGATATGGTAGAAGATAATAAATTCATAGAAGGTGCAAGAATTAAGGTCATTGGTGTAGGCGGTGGCGGTAACAACGCTGTTGACAGAATGATTGAAGCAGGCGTTAACAAAGCAGAATTTATTTGTGTTAACACAGACGCACATCAGCTTGGAAACGTAAAAGCACCAACAGTTCTTCAAATCGGCGGTAAGCTAACAGGCGGACTTGGCGCAGGTGCAAAGCCGGAAATCGGAAGACAAGCAGCAGAAGAAACAAAGGAAGAAATTAAAAATCTTTTAAATAATACAGAAATGGTATTTATCACAGCCGGCATGGGCGGTGGTACAGGAACAGGTGCAGCACCAATTATTGCAGAGGTTTCAAAGAGCCTTGGAATTCTTACTGTTGCAGTTGTTACAAAGCCATTCTTCTTTGAAGGACCTCAAAGAATGAAAAATGCAGAGGAAGGTCTTAAGCAACTTGCGGACAAGGTTGACGCAATTGTTACAATTCCTAATGACAGACTTTTCAAAATTGCAGATAAAAAGGCTACAATAGAAGATTCCTTCAAACTTGCAGACGAAGTTCTTCGTCAGGGTGTACAAGGTATAATTGAAGTTATTACACAGCTTGGTATCATGAACTGTGACTTTGCTGATGTTCGCACTATCATGAAGGACTCCGGCGTTGCTCATATGGGTATTGGTATAGGCAAGGGCGAAAATGCAGCTCAGGACGCTGTAAGAAACGCTATCGAAAGTCCGCTTCTTGATACAAACATTGCAGGTGCATCAAATGTACTTCTTAATGTTACAGGCGGAACAGAATTCTCACTTGTTGATATGGGTGAGGTTTCCAAGATTGTTCAGGAGCAGGTTGCACAGGATGCAAATATAATCCTTGGTACTGCTGTTGACGAGGAAATGAAGGACGAAATAAAGGTTACTCTTATTGTTACAGGTCTCAGTGCTGCTGCAAAGGCTGCTGATGACAGAGGAGCAAGACGTGACTTTTCAGCTTTCTCACCTGCAGGCGCAGGACTTGGTGCAGACGGCGATGTTTTTGCAAGAAAGCTCAAGCCTGGTATGGAAAGCATAAACGTTCCATCATTCTTTAAGCCAAAGAACTAATTGTTTTTGATATAACAAAAGAAAAGCTGCTGTGGTAATGTTTCACAGCAGCTATTTTTTTAGATTGGAGGTATGTTATAGTGTTTGGTCTTGTTTTGGAGGGTGGAGGTACTAAGGGTGCATACCATATTGGCGCATATAAGGCAATTTGCGATTTGGAACTTCCTGTAGGTTGTATTGTGGGTACATCTATAGGTGCAGTAAACGGAGCACTTTTTGCTCAAGGCGATTTTGAACTTGCATCAAAGGTGTGGCAGGAAATAAGCGCAGGAGATGTTATGTCTCTTCCAAAGGAAGCTGTAGAAACAGAAAATGTTTTTGATATACGAAATATTCAGGCCTTTATTAAAGAGCTTAAAAACAAAAAGGGACTTGACATGGCTCCTTTTGATACACTACTAAGGTCCGCTGTTGATGAAGAAAAAATAAGAAGTTCGGCAATTGATTTTGGACTTACAGTTTTTAATGTAACAAGCAGCCGGGGGGAAACATATTTTTTAAAGGATATTCCAAAGGGCAGGCTTGTTGATTATATACTTGCAAGTGCTTGTTTTCCAATATTTAAGCCACGCAAAATTGCAGATACAGTGTATATTGACGGTGGAGTTACCAACAACAGACCCCTTGATATGTTAATATCTGCAGGCTATCGTGACATAATTTGCGTAGAGGTCGGAGGCGTAGGTATTTATAAAAAGATTTCAGGTGCCGGCTGTAACATAATTTCTGTGAAGTCGGGAGTGGGTAGTGTAGGTACCTTTGACTTTAATCAGGAAGCTATTTCAGAGGCAAAGTCCCTGGGGTATCTTGAAGCTATGAAGACCTTTGGCAAGCTTACAGGCAGTAAATTTTATTTTGATATAGCAGATTATAATAAATCAAAGCTGACACTGGGAAACAAAATTTTAGATGGCATGGAAGCGGCAGGGGAAATTTTTGAATTAGAAAAGCTAAGAGCGTACACGGTAGACGAGTTTATAAACAGTGTTATGGACAAATTCAGGAGTATACAAGGCTTTGATAATATAATTGAGGTGCTAAAGAAAAGCGATAAAGAAAAAACTGCGGCACTGGCACTTGCTATGGCAAATTCAGACTCTGAAATACTTGAAAGCAGCATAGTAGCAGGGCTGCTTGGGAATATGTTTGAGGCGGCATCAGCAATTGCATACTTTTATAAACAACAAAAGCAATAAAGCGTTTTGCTTTATTGCTTTTTTGTTCCATATACTACTCGGTCTATCCCGCATAAATCCCTTGCAACTTGGATATCTGTAAAATCTTTTTTCATAAGTTCTTTAACATCTTGCGCCTGGTCGTGTCCTACCTCGTATAAAAGCATACCTCTCGTATTTAAAAGAGACGGTGCAATCTCGGTTATTCTTCTGTAAAAATCAAGCCCGTCGCTGCCACCGTCAAGGGCAAGTCTTGGCTCATGGTCCTTTACATTATTGTCAAGACCCTCTATAACAGCTGATGGTATATAGGGCGGATTTGAAACAATTACATCATAGGAGCATTCGGGGACTTCCTTTAAAATGTCGCATTTTATAAAGTTAACAGCCGTATTATTGAGCTTTGCATTGTTCTTTGCAATTTCCAGTGCTTTTTCACTTATATCCGCAGAGGAAACAAGGGCGTTTTTACAGTAGTGTGCTATGCTTATTCCTACACAACCTGAACCTGTGCCTATGTCAAGTACAGATAAATTTTTATTTCCAATAACTTCTATAGCCTTTTCCACAAGAGTTTCTGTATCCGGTCTAGGGATTAAACAGCCGTCTGCCACATGGAATTTTAAGGACATAAACTCTGTCATGCCAACTACATATTGGAGAGGCTCGCCTGATACAATCCGCTTTGCACACTCTTGTATTTCAAGGGCCTTTTTTGCCGAAACTTCTGATTTGTCTGCCAATATGTAGTCTGTAACAGACATATCAAGAGCTCCGGTAATAAGTAACTGTGCGTCACGTTCACCAATAAGCGAAGCTATCTCCTTTTTTAAATCCTTAATTACCATTTATCTTCTTCTTTATCCTCCGGCATAACACTCGTAAGAGATTTAATTGCAACTTCTATCTGTGACTCGTCAGGCTCCCTTGTTGTGAGCTTTTGAAGCCATAGTCCCGGCTTTGTAAGAACACAAACGCATTTGCTCTTGCTTTTGCCTGCAAGCTTTATTATTTCGTATGATATCCCCGCAACAACAGGTAAAAGGGCAATTCTCATAAGAAGTCTTGGTATAATAGATGTTCTTGGAAGAAGTGAGAACAAAATGATACTCACAATCATAACAAAAAGTAAAAAGCTTGTTCCGCACCTTGGGTGAAGTCTTGAATATTTTTTTACATTTTCAACTGTAAGCTCTTCTTCTGCCTCGTAGCAAGCAATTGACTTGTGCTCTGCGCCGTGGTATTCAAATACTCTTTTTATATCCTTCATCTGTGAAACAAGGGCAAGATATGAGATAAATATTACCATTCTTACAATTCCCTCGCAGAGGCTGGTAAAGGTTTTTGTTCCGGTAAAAGCAACTCCATCAAAAATTGCTTCAATCCCTCTTGTTACCACAGTAGGAAGAAGTATAAAAAGTCCTACGCTTAAAAATAACGACACAATAAGAGAAAAATAAATTACAACATCCTTTATTTTATCTCCCAGTTTTTCTTCAAGCCATTTTTCAAATTTGCTTTCGCTTTCCTCTTCTTCAAGGTCCACAAACTCTGCTGAGTACATAAGTGCTTTTATTCCAATTACCATACTCTCAAAGAAGTTTATACAGCCTCGTATGATAGGAAGCTTTAAAATTTTATTTTTCTTCTTGGTTCCGTTTTCGTCTACCTTGACAGTTATCTCCCTGTCAGGCTTTCTTACGGCTACGGCTGTTTTGTGAGGTCCACGCATCATAACGCCCTCCATTACCGCCTGGCCGCCAATTGAAGTTATATGTTTTTCCGGCATAATTTTTCCCTTTCATCGTGATTTTTGTATTCTTGGTGAAATCACCCTTATATAATAGCTGATAACATAAGAAAGAAGTATGTCATAAAATGTAAATCCTGCTACTGCAAGGGGTATATTAAAGAACTCAAGTCCCATAGCAGAGCACAGTGCCTTTAATAACAAGGAAATAGCAATAAAGTATACTTCTTTTATTATCCACTCAATATAAAGCTTTTTTCTTTTTTCAATAACAGCTTTAAGTGCGCCGTAGTACGAAAAGCAAAGGCCGTACATAACAATTATAATTCCCGCAAGTCCGTGCTTTGGGAAAAGGGTAAATGCTATAATACCGGCTGCAATACCTGACAGGAGAGCTGTTTTTGCAGATTTGCACTCTATAAAAAGCACACAGGGCACAAGGGATGCTATAAATCCTATTGCAAGTTTTCCCGTAGGTACGAAAGTACATAAAAGAAGAAGAACTGCAGAAAGAGCACAGCCCATTGCCCCAAGAGTAAGCTCCTTTGTTTTGAGCATTTATGTCACCTCTTTACATACAAGAAATTAAGTCTCCGCCAAGACATTCACAGCAGCAATCTGCGCACATAAGGTTACTGCAGCATGTGCACGGGTCTCCGCCACAGGTTGACATGTTGCCATACTGTCTGTAGGTGGTGTTTCTGTTTTGAATGTTATTAAGGGTTGACCTGTATTCAAGGTTGTTAGGGTCCATTTGCACCGCAGTATTTAAATAGCTTATTCCGGCATCGTACATTCCCATGTTGATTTTGCAAACACCCATCAGATAATTCCACTCTGCATTTTGGGGAAGTGAGGAGAGCATATTTTGGGCACCTACAAAATTTCTCATGCTTATGAGCATACGCACGGTCTGGAAGTTTGCTCCGCCTCCGTAGTTTCCGCTGTAGCCTCCGCCGTAGCCGCCGCTGTGGCTGCTTCCGTAGTTTGTATTTGAGCCTTTTTTTGTAAGCATATCGTATGCCTTGTTTACTTCTTTTAGCTTTTCACTTGCAAGGTCTGCAAGTGGATTGTTTACATACTTATCGGGATGATATTTTTTTACAAGCTCTTTATATGCTTTTTTTATTGTTTCTTCATCGGCGCCCTCAGGCACTCCAAGTACTTCGTATGGATTCAAAATTTTTACACATCCTTAATTTGTTTTGATGGGTACAATACCCAGTATACTATCTTGTTTTGATTTAAGACTTAAAAACAAAATGTTCTTAATTATTTCTTCGTTTTTATAAAGCTTTAAAAGATTATACCCTGACGTAGCATTTTCAAGCGTAAAGGTAAGTGACCCGTCAAGGCGCAGGGCAAGGTCTTTTTTGTATTTTTCCAAATCATCAAACTTAGCTCCTGCAAGAAATGGGTTATAGCTTTTTTTCTTTAAATCCTTTTCTATATCGGAAAAGGCGTCAATTACATATATCCATCTTCCAATGTTGTAGCCAAGCCATGCGGCAGGACGTCTGTTTTCTTCTCCGATAAAGTCGGGAGAAAATAAGTCCTCTGTAATCCTTGCAAAGCAGTCTGCCACCAGGTCAATTTCGCTTGTACCTTGTTTTTCGTAGGCGCTAAGTTCTTTAAGCTTTTCCTTTATGCCCTTTGAAAGCTCAGGATAACGGCGTGATGCTTTTTTATATGCATGAGCGTAAATAAGCATACCAAGGAGTGCTTTTATGCTTCTGTCGTCTTTCCAGTCATCCTTCATTTTGTTGTAATAAAGTATTGATGAGGCGTTGGCAGCATAGTTCGTTGCACTGTCTTTTATAACTATCTTTCGCTTTGTAAATGGGTGAGCTGCGCACATACTTTCCTTTAATTGTACTTCATCCTTTGAAAGCGCACTCAGTAGTATTGCAAGAAAGGTCATATCGTAGCTAAGACCAAGTCTTGAGCTATGGGAACAGTTTTTACCAAGTGCATGGCAAAGACCGCAGTAATATGACCTGAAAAGCATATAATCCTTTACCTTTAGCTCGTCTTTTAAAACATTTACATAACCAAACATAACTTGCTCCTTTATACACTATTTAGTATATATCTAATTGCATAAAATTTCAAGCGTTTTATGAAAATTTATAGTATGTTCATATTTGCTGAATAGATAATACAAAATAAGAAATAATAAAGCTATAATATTTTTTTGGGGGAAAGCAAACCATGAATATGAGTGAAAAAGAATACGGTGAGTATGTAAAAAAGAAGACAAAAAATTCACCCTTATTAAAGGACTGTGTTTTTGCTTTTTTGTTTGGCGGTGCAATTTGCACTATTGGTCAGCTTATTTTTAATTTTTATGAGAGCTTTGACCTACCTGAAAAAACCGTAACCGCTGCTACATCAGCAACGCTTGTGTTTTTAGGTGCACTTCTTACAGGTCTTGACATTTATCCAAAACTTGCAAAATATGCAGGTGCAGGTACTGTTGTTCCAATTACGGGATTTTCAAACGCCGTTACAGCTCCGGCTCTTGAAGCAAAGGCGGAGGGGTATGTTCTTGGTGTGGGAGCGAAGATTTTTACTATCGCAGGACCTGTAATACTTTTTGGCACTCTTGCCTCGGTTATTTGCGGGATAATATACTTTGTAATGAATAATTTAATGGCGTAGCTCATATGTTAAAATAAAGGGGGATGCCATATATGTATGATTATGAAATGCTTAAAAATGAGCTTGAAAATATAAATCCTGTAGCAACAGAAATCTTTTCTGTAGGCCGATCTGTTATGGATAGGGAAATATACTGTCTTAAAACCGGAAGGGGCAAGAAAAAGCTTGTTATTACGGGGGCTCATCATGGTCTTGAGTATATTACGTCTGCGTTTTTAATGATGTTTGCAAAAAAATTTAACAGCTGTCTTATGGAGGATACAAGCCTTTGCGGAAATAATGTCCGGGAAATATTTACCGGACTTACTCTTTACATAATACCTATGGTAAATCCTGACGGAGTGGATATAGCAGTAAACGGACTTGATATAACAAATGAGGCACATCGCCGTCTTATAAGTAACGTTGGGATACATAGTTTTCGCAAGGTATGGCAGGCAAACAGCAGGGGAGTGGACCTTAACCATAATTATGATGCCCTGTGGTCAAATACTGTTGAAAATCCGTCTCCCACACTTTATGGCGGGAAATTTCCTGAAAGTGAGCCTGAAACGGTGTCTATATGCAATTTTCTTAGGGAGATAAATGCAGATATGCTTATATGCTTTCATTCCCAGGGGAGAGAAATATATTACGATTTTGACGGAAAAGTCCAAAAAAGAGCAGAGGAAATTGCAAAGAAAATGGCGGAAGCCGGTGGCTATAAAGCCTGCACTCCCACGGGAACAGCTGCTTACGGCGGATGTAAGGACTGGTTCATAAAAGAATTTTCAAAGCCCGGCTTTACTGTAGAAATGGGAATGGGCAAAAACCCTTTGCCCGCAAAACTTGCAGAGGAGCTTTTTGAAGAAAATGCATCAATTATTTTAACGGGTATCAGGGAGCTTATTAACTCATAAAGAAGCAGACTGTTAAACAGTCTGCTTCTTTACTATACTAAGTGCTTCTGATATTGTTGCTGCACCAATCACCTCTATGCTTTCAGGTGCCTTTATACCTCTCGTTGAGGATTTTGGTACAATTGCTTTTTTAAACCCAAGCTTTGCAGCTTCCACAAGTCTTTTTTCGAGCTGTGATATGGTTCTTATTTCCCCTCCAAGACCAACTTCGCCCATAAATATTATATCCGGCGGAAGCGCAATATCCCGGAGACTTGTTGCAATTGCAACACAAAGTCCCAAATCAACTGCTGTTTCGTCAAGTCGCAGGCCCCCTGCAACATTTATATAAATATCGTGGTTTGATAGTCTTATCCTGGCTCTTTTTTCAAGAACGGCTGTCATAAGAAGTACACGGTTTATGTCAACGCCGGAAGACATACGCCTTGGATTGCCAAACCCGGTCTCTGTAACAAGTGCCTGTATTTCTGCAAGGACTCCGCGGCTTCCCTCCATGGTACAAACAACTGCGCTTCCGGAGGAATCCTCTTGTCTTCCTTCAAGAAGCATTGCGGAGGGGTTTTTAACTTCCATAAGTCCTTTTTCTTTCATTTCAAAAACGCCTATCTCATTTGTAGATCCAAATCTGTTTTTAACGCAGCGCAGTATCCTGAATGCAAGTTGCCTGTCGCCCTCAAAATAAAGTACGCAGTCCACCATATGTTCAAGAACTCTTGGACCTGCAAGGGCGCCGTCTTTTGTAACGTGACCTACAATAAACATAGAAATACCGTTTTGCTTGGCTAGTTGCATAAGTAGGTTAGTGGTTTCTCTTACCTGTGGCACACTGCCCGGCGCAGATGCAATATCCTCCCGGTGCATAGTTTGTATTGAGTCTATGATAACAATGTCGGGGTTTACATTTAATATGTAGTCGGATATTATTTCTATATCGGTTTCCGATACAAGATATAAATTATCTCCCGCAACTCCGAGCCTTTTGGCACGCATTTTTATTTGTCCCTCGGATTCTTCTCCTGACACATATAAAATTTTCCTGTCCTTTGACGTGCTTTCGCATATTTGAAGAAGAAGTGTGGATTTTCCAATGCCCGGGTCTCCGCCTACAAGTATAAGTGAGCCTTTAACAATTCCGCCGCCAAGTACCCTGTCCAGCTCGCTTATGCCTGTTTCGTATCTTGTATGGGTATCTACTTCTACCTGATTAATAGATTTTGGCATAGCACCTGTTTGTTTTCTTGTGCTTTGTATTTTATGTGAGGTAGTGCTTTCTGCTATAATTGTTTCCGTAAGGGTGCTCCAGCTGTTACAGGATGGGCATTTTCCCATCCATTTAGGACTTTGGTATCCGCACTCTGAGCATATGTATTGAGTTTTGGTTTTTGCCATATAAAAAACTCCTTTGGTTATTTGTGATAGCTTTGATTATTTATTATTTTATATCCTCTGTATATCTGCTCCGTAAGTACCACACGCATAAGCTGGTGGGGGAGAGTGATTTTTCCAAAGCTCATGTGCATATCAGACCTTGCCTTTACCTTGTCTGATAGTCCCAGAGAGCCGCCGATTATAAAGGTTATTCGACTTGCAGAGTTTGCAGTCTTTTCCAGAAAATCTGCTATTTCTTCACTTGAAACTCCCTTCCCCTCAATGCACATAGAAACCACATACCCGGTCTTAATCTTTGAAAGAATTTTATCCCCCTCGGTGTTTTTGATTTTTTCTATTATCTTTTCTCCTGCACCGTCAGGGATTTTTTCGTCAGGGATTTCAGTTATTGTAAGCTTCACAAACTGAGAAAGACGCTTCGAGTATTCCTCTAATGCGTCTTTAAAAAACTTCTCTTTTATTTTACCTACTGCAATTATATCAATATTCATATAATACTCCCCTATACAGCAAATTGGGTTACCGAGTGACGTGACGCAACCTTTAGCTCCACATTTGAAAATCCGTTTTTGCAAAGTGCATTGTATGTGGTAATTTCCGCAATTTCAGGAGTGTTGTTTTCGTTACTCAAATGTGCAAGCATTATATTTTCAGTTCCTGCCTTTGCAAGCATAACTGCGGTCTTGGCTGTAATTTCGTTTGAAAGATGACCGCTTTTTGATAAAATTCGCTCCTTTAGGTAAAAAGGATAGTCGCCAATTTTAAGCATCTCAACATCGTGGTTAGATTCTAGTATTATCTGTCTGCTTCCGCAAAGCTCACAAAACAGGCTGTCCGGCATAAATCCTATGTCTGTTGCAAGAGTGTACTTTTCACCCTCTGCAACAAAGCTGTAGCCTACAGGGTCTGCTGCGTCATGAGGGATATTAAAGGAATGAACTTCAATAGTACCTATTTTGAAACTTTCATTTGCATTTATTATATTAATAAGTGACAAATCTATTTTGCCAAGGTCTAAAGCCGCAATTGTTTTTTTAGTTGCAAAAATTGGCAGATTATATCGCCTTGATACAACGCCTATGCCTTTTGTGTGGTCGCTGTGCTCGTGTGTTATAAGTATAGCGTCTATGTCCTCGGGAAGTATGTTTGCTTCTTCAAGTCTTTCCTTTAATTTTTTGCCGGAAATTCCACAGTCTATAAGAAGCGTTGTATTTCCGTCAGTAATAAGAGAGGAGTTTCCTGATGAACCGCTTACTAGTGACAAAAAACGAACCATTAGAAACCCCTCCTTTTATTATTCAAAATTTGATACAACAGTAACACGCTTTATATCAGCGCCAAGCTTTACAAATTTTTCTTCAAAATTTTCATATCCTCTGTCTATGTGATATATGTCGGATATTTCTGTTGAACCCTCTGCCATAAGTCCTGCAATTATCATTGCTGCTCCGGCTCTAAGGTCATTTGCACAAACAGATGTTCCGTACAATTTATCAACTCCGTCAATAATTGCAAGCTTACCCTCAACGCGGATTTGTGCGCCCATTCGTTTTAGCTCTGCTACGTATCTGAAACGGTTGTCCCATACACCTTCGCGGGCTGTGCTTGTACCTTTCACGGATGAAAGGAAAGTAACAAGCTGTGGCTGCATATCTGTAGGATATCCGGGATATGGCATAGCAATAAAATTAACTTTCTTGAATTTTGTACCCTCTGTAACAAAAACCCTTACGCTGTCGTCATATTCCTCTACCTTTGCGCCCGCTTCTATAAGCTTTGCGCTAATTGGCTCCAGATGCCTTGGAATAACATTGGTAATAGTTACATCACCTCTTGTTGCAGCAGCTGCAATCATAAATGTTCCTGCTTCTATCTGGTCAGGAATAATAGTATAGGTTACGCCCTTTAGGGAAGTTACGCCTTTAATTCTGATAGTGTCTGTTCCGGCACCTCTGATGCTTGCACCCATTGCATTTAAAAAGTTTGCAAGGTCAACAATATGAGGTTCTTTTGCTGCATTTTCAATTATGGTTGTACCCTTAGATTTCACTCCTGCGAGTATTGCATTAATTGTTGCACCAACAGAAACTATATCAAAATATATGTTTGCACCTGTAAGGTGACCGCTGTCTGCTTTACCGGTTATTACGCTGCCGGTTACATTTATTTCTGCCCCCAGCGCCTCAAAGCATTTTATATGCTGATCAATGGGACGTGTTCCAAAATCGCAGCCCCCGGGCATATCCATAATAAACTCTCCGAAACGTCCAAGAAGTGCTCCCATAAGATAGCTTGAACCACGCATTTTTCGGGTAAGCTCTTTTGAGGGAGAAAAACCGTCAATTCCTCTGCAGTCAATTTCTACAGTGTGTTTATCTTTATATGTTACATCAGCTCCCATAAGCTGCAATATCTTTATAAAAAGTTTCGTATCCTGAATATCAGGCACATTTTCAAGGCAGCACTTTCCGTCCGAAAGAATACAGGCCGGTATTATGGCAACGGCGGCATTTTTTGCTCCGCTTATGTCAACAGTTCCGACAAGCTTGTTACCGCCTTTAATTATAAGCTTTTCCATCAAAATACACCTCTTTTGACATTCAAATCCTATGATACAATTATACCACAAATTTAATTAATGTAAAGTTCTAAGTAAAAATAACACAAAAATTTAATCATATTGAAAAAATACACCCACACGAAAAAACAGCTTGACTTATTTTAGCCAAGCTGTAAATTTCATACAGTTTACTGTCAGACAGCGCGTACAACCTTACCTGAACGAAGGCAACGTGTGCACACATAAACAGACTTAACTGAACCGTTTACTACTGCTCTTACCTTTCTAACGTTAGGCTTCCATGTGCGGTTTGATCTTCTGTGTGAGTGACTCATCTTAATTCCGAAAGAAACACCCTTGCCGCAGATATCGCATTTTGCCATTTATAACACCTCCAGAAACTTCAATTCATAAATAACAAAAGTAATTTTAACATAAAATTTTAAAAAAAGCAAGTATTTTGCCAAAAAAACTTTGTATATTTAGAATTTTTTTGAAAAATACATTGAATTGCACATATAATTTAAAAAAACCAAAAAAATTTCTATATAATTTTTTGAAAAAAATTGCGTTTTCCTATTTCAAAAACAAAAAATATATAGTATAATAACTGTGTATGTAATTTTCGTATGCACGAAAAGGAGTGGTTATAATTATGGCAAACAGCGAATTTAAAATTTCACTTAATAAAATTATAGAGCAGTTTAAGCTGGAAATGGTATATGAATCCGGCACTATTGACAAAGTATATATATCAAGCTCCGACCTTAACAGACCGGGACTTCAGATGGTTGGGTTTTTTGACTATTTTGATTCAAGTCGTATACAAGTATTAGGCAAGGTTGAATGTACTTATCTGGAGCAGTTTAAAAGTGAGCAAAGGGCAGAGATGCTTGACAGATTTTTCAGTCATGAATTTCCTGCAATTATTATAACTCGTGATATTCGTGCACTTCCGGAGCTTCTTGCTGCGGCAGAAAAATATGACCGTACAGTTCTTCGTACAGAGATGGAAACATCTTCCTTTATGAGCGCTCTTATTAGCTATCTTAATGTAGAAATTGCCCCAAGACGTACAAGACACGGTGTGCTTGTAGAAGTGTACGGTGAGGGTATTCTCATTATGGGCGAAAGCGGAGTTGGAAAAAGTGAAACTGCTATAGAGCTTTTAAAGCGCGGTCACAGACTTGTGGCAGATGATGCTGTTGAAATAAAAAGAGTATCAGAAAAGACCTTGGTTGGCACATCTCCCGATGTTATACGCCACTTTGTAGAGCTAAGAGGCATAGGTATAGTAGACATAAAAGAAATTTTTGGTATGGGTGCTGTTAAAAACACAGAGAGTATTGATATGATAATCCACCTTGAACCATGGGTAGAGGGTAAACAGTATGACAGACTTGGAATGGTTGACGAGTATACTAATATAATGGGTATAAACATTCCGTCTATTACCATACCAGTTAAGCTTGGACGAAACCTGGCGGTAATTGTTGAGGTTGCTGCAATGAATAACAGACAAAAGAAAATGGGATATAATGCAGCCGTTGAGCTTAATAACAGGCTGATGCGTGAAATGGAAAAAAATATGATGGTGGAGGATGCTAATATTGTTTAATGAAGCTTTAAAACAGCTACTTAAAGAAGAATTTTCCGATATAAAGTTTGATGAGCCTTTAAAAAAACATACCACCATGGCGGTTGGAGGCCCCTGTGACGGATTTTTAAACGTGTGCACAGAAGATATACCAAAAGTCGTAGAGCTTTGCAGTGCAAAAAACATACCTTTGTTTGTTCTTGGAAACGGGTCAAATACTATTGGCACGGACAAAGGATACAGGGGACTTGTAATTTGTATAGGCCGCAAAATGAACGAAATTAACCTGTCAGACGAGCTTACTGTACATTCAGGTGCCGGTGCAAAGTTAAGCGCAGTTGCAGAAAAGGCAGCGGCTTCCGGTATAGGGGGCTTTGAATTTCTTGCAGGCATACCCGGCAACCTTGGCGGCGCAGTTGTAATGAACGCCGGAGCATACGGTGGAGAAATAAAAAATCTTATAAAAACTGTTACGTTCCTTGAAAATGGGGAGGTCCGTACAGAAACAGCGGACAAATTGGGTTTTGGATACAGGAAATCTTATTTTATTTCTCATCCGGATGCAATAATCCTGTCTGCAGAACTTTCGGGAGTTAAAAAAGAAGAGGGGCTTATAAGAGAAGAAATGGCAGATTATGCCGGAAGACGCAGTGATAAACAGCCTCTTGAATATCCGAGTTCGGGCAGCTTTTTTAAACGTCCGGAGGGGTATTTTGCAGGCAAGCTTGTTGAAGATTCAGGACTTAAGGGCTACACCATTGGCGGTGCAGCAATAAGCGAAAAGCACGCGGGTTTTGTGATAAACAAAGGCGGGGCTACATATAGTGACATAAAAGCTCTTTCAGACCATGTAAAAAAATGTGTAATGGATAAATTTGGAGTTTTAATGGAACACGAGGTAAGATTTTTAGGAGAGGAATAATATGCATTTAACTATAGTTACCGGTATGTCAGGAGCGGGCAAAACACAGGCTCTAAGATTTTTTGAAGACCTTGGAAGGTTTTGTATAGATAATCTTCCTCCGGTGCTTATGCCAAGGCTTATGGAGTTATATAAATCCATAGGCGGAGATGACGCAAATGTTGTGCTTGTAATTGACGCAAGAGTAGGCTCTATGATAAAAGAGCTTCTCAGTCAAATAACTGCCATAAGAAGCAGCGGTCATCTTTGTGATGTGCTTTTCCTTGATGCAACTAGCGAAGCTCTTGTAAGCAGATATAAAGAAACGCGCAGAACTCATCCTTTAGATCTTAAGGGTGGTCTTCTTGAAAGTATAGAAGAAGAAAGAAATATCCTGAAGGAGCTTTATGATTTTGCAGATGTTGTAATAGACACCTCTGACATGAAGTTGAAAGACCTTCATGAAAGACTAAAAAGCATTTATGCAAGCGGAAAGCTTGTAAAAACAATGAACGTTAATGTAATGGCGTTTGGATTTAAGTACGGTGCCCCTGTTGATGCAGACCTTGTATTTGATGTGCGTTTTCTTCCCAACCCTTTTTATATAGAAGAGTTAAAATCAAAAACAGGAAATGATACAGAGGTGCAGGAATATGTTATGCAATTTAAAGAAAGTGTCATATTTCTTAAAAAGCTTGAAGAAATGATTGAGTTTTTGCTTCCTCTTTATGTGGAGGAGGGAAAGACTTCTCTTACTGTTGCAATTGGTTGTACCGGCGGCAAGCACAGAAGTATAACAATGGCAAATAAGCTTACTGATAAAGTAAGAGAACTTGGATATGAGGCAAATCCTGTTTATCGGGATATAGGAAAGGAATAATAAAAATGTCTTTTTCATGGGATATAAAAGAAAAGCTTTGCACGCTTTCCGGTGAGTGTCCTTATTGTATAAGAGCAGAAATAGCAGGAATAGTAGGATTTTCGGGAGAGTTTTCCGAAAATCTTCTGCGTCTTATGACGGAGCAGCAAACTCTTGCAGACAGGATAGTTTATGACCTTAAGGAATGTATAGGAATTGAGGCGGAGCAGTCGGGAACGAAAACAAAAAAAATACTAATCACCGACAAGGCTGTGCTTGATAATTTAAGGGCATGTCTTTTTTTGGATGACGAGCAAACCGAAAAGGAATTTGACGAAGAAATCCTTAAATTCGACTGCTGCAAAAGTGCTTATATACGAGGTGCTTTTCTGGGTGGAGGATGCGTCCTTGACCCCGAAAAATCATATCACCTGGAATTTGATACAAAGTATAAAAAAAGTTCAGGGCGTCTTAAAAGGTTACTTGAGTCTATGGGCCACCCTGTAAAATCTACCTACAGAAAAGGTCACAACATAGTTTATATAAAAGGCTGGGAAGCTATTGCGGATATTCTTGGGGTTATGGGTGCAGGAATGGGCGCACTTGCTCTTTACTCTGCCCAGATAGAAAAGGATATACGAAATAATGTAAACAGGCAGGTAAACTGTGAAACTGCCAATGCAGAAAAAACAGCTATTGCAGCTGCAAAACAAATAAATGCAATAAAAAAGATAGAAAGCAGCTGTGGTCTTTCTGCCCTTGGTGCAAATTTAGAGTCTCTTGCAAGGCTAAGACTTGAATTTCCTGACCATAGCCTTCAGGCACTAGGTGAAATGCTTACGCCTACTCTTGGAAAGTCCGGAGTAAATCATAGAATGAATAAAATAATAGAATTTTCAAAACAGCTTTAATAAAGGAGGGAAATCATGACAGAGTTTGTTCATCTTCATACTCATACAGAATATAGCTTGCTAGACGGCTCGGCTTCTATTCCAAAAATAATATCAAGAGTTAAAGAGCTTGGAATGAGCTCTGTTGCTATAACCGACCATGGTGTTATGTTCGGTGTAGTTGATTTTTATAAGGAAGCTAAAAAAAATGGTATAAATCCTATAATCGGATGCGAAGTTTATGTAGCACCGGAATCACGGTTTACAAAAACATCAGGTGCAGAGGGAAGAGCCTGTCACCTTGTACTTCTTGCAGAGAATGAAAGGGGATACAAAAATCTTATATACCTTGTTTCAAAAGGCTTTACAGAGGGCTTTTACTATAAGCCAAGAATAGATTTTGAACTTCTGCAGGAGCATAGTGAGGGACTTATTGCCCTTTCTGCATGTCTTGCAGGTGAAATCCCAAGGAAGCTTCTTTCAGGGGATTACACAGGTGCACTGGACGTGGCAAAAAAGTACAAAAACCTTTTTGGCAAGGATAATTATTTTATAGAAATTCAGGACCATGGTATTGCAGACCAGAAAAGAATTTTGCCACAGCTTATAAGACTTGCAAGGGAAGCAGAAATAGGACTTGTTGCAACAAACGATGTTCATTATCTTACACGTGATGACGCAAGATACGAGGATATACTCCTTTGTATTCAAACAGATAAGACTGTGCGTGATGCAGACAGACTAAGATTTGAAACAGATGAATTTTATATAAAATCACCGGAAGAAATGGGTAACCTCTTTTCCTTTGTTCCGGATGCTTTGGAAAATACAGTCCGGATTGCAAAAAGGTGCAATGTGGATTTTGATTTTGAGTCAAGACATCTGCCTGAATTTGACGTACCGGGTGGCATGGATTCCTTTGATTATCTTAGTAAGCTATGTGTTGAAGGACTAAATGAAAGATATTCAGATGATGCTCCAAAACATAAGGAAAGACTTGAATTTGAACTAAATACCATAAAACATATGGGTTTTGTAGATTATTTCCTTATAGTGTGGGATTTTATTCGTTTTGCAAGGGCAAATAATGTGGCTGTAGGACCCGGTAGAGGAAGTGCCGCAGGCAGCCTTGTTTCATACTGCCTTAGAATAACAGATGTTGACCCCATAAAGTATGGATTGATTTTTGAAAGATTTTTAAATCCTGAGAGAGTGAGTATGCCGGATATTGATATTGACTTTGCTCCCGAGGGAAGACAAAAGGTAATAAATTATGTAGTTGAAAAATACGGCGTGGAGCAGGTGTGCCAGATTATAACCTTTGGTACAATGAAGGCAAAGCTTGTTGTCCGAGATGTTGCCCGTGCGCTTGCTATGTCATATTCAATAGGGGACACTGTTGCAAAGCTTATACCAAACGAGCTTAATATTACTCTGGAGGACGCACTTGCAAAAAGTCCCGAGCTTAAAAATTTGTATGATACAAACAGCGAAATACGAGAGCTTATAACAGTTTCAAAAGCTCTTGAGGGACTTCCCAGACACGCCTCAACCCATGCAGCAGGTGTGGTTATAACGGGAGAGCCTATTACAAACTATATGCCTGTATACAGCGGCAAGGACGCTGTAACAACCCAGTTTACAAAGGATACGGTTGAGGAGCTTGGACTTCTCAAAATGGACTTTTTGGGGCTTAGAAATCTTACAGTGATAGAGAATGCTGTCAGCCTTATAGAAAAAACACAAGGCGTAAAGCTTGACATGACAAAGGTGGACTATAACTGCCGGGAGGTTTATGAGCTTATTGCCTCCGGTAATACAGACGGAGTTTTTCAGCTTGAAAGTGACGGTATGAAGGCGTTTATGCAGGAACTTAAGCCTGATTGCCTTGAAGACATAATAGCCGGAATTTCAATTTTCCGCCCCGGACCGATGAATCAGAGACATGGCTATATTCACAACAAAAAGCATCCTGAGGATATAAAGTACAAGCACCCTCTTCTTGAAAATATTTTGAATGTTACCTACGGGTACGTGGTATATCAGGAACAGGTTCTTCAAATTGTAAGAGACCTTGCGGGATACTCTCTTGGCAAGGCAGATTCCATGCGCCGCACAATAAGTAAGAAAAAAGCAGCGCAAATGGAAGTGGAGCGCAAAAATTTTATTTACGGACTTGATGATGAAAATGGAAATGTTGTAATTGAGGGATGTATAAGACGTGGCATAGACGAGGAAACCGCTTCATCAATATTTGATGAAATGAGTGACTTTGCAAACTATGCTTTTAACAAATCCCATGCCGCTGCATACGCTGTGGTGGCATACAGGACGGCGTATCTTAAAACTTTTTACCCAAAGGAATTTATGGCGGCTCTTATTTCTTCTGTAGATGACCAAAGTAAAATCAACGGTTATATAGCAAACTGCAGGGAAATGAATATTGACAGATTACCGCCGGATATAAACGAAAGCTATGATACCTTTAGTGTAAGTGACAGCGGCATAAGGTTTGGACTTTCTGCTGTAAAAAATGTAGGCAGAGCAGTGATTGAAAAAATCGTAGACGAGCGTACAAGACGTGGAAAATTTAAGAGCTTTACCGATTTTCTTGAAAGAATGGCAGGAGAGCTTTTAAATAAAAAAGCGCTTGAATCTTTAATTATGTGCGGTGCCTTTGATTCTATGGGTGTTAAACGTGCGCAGCTTCTGGCAGTGTTTGACAGCGCACTTGACGGTATTTCACAGGTAAAGAAGAATAATATTGACGGGCAAATAACCCTCTTTGATATGGGAGATGCATCGGAGAGTGATTTTGAAATTGCATATCCTGATGTGTCGGAATTTGACCGCCGTGAGCTTCTTGAAATGGAAAAGGACATGACGGGGATTTATTTTACGGGACATCCTATGGACGAGTATGAAGAAAAGGTCAAAAGACTTACAAAAGAAAATATAAGCAAAATACTTTCATCAGCAGAAAAGGACGAAGAGGGAAATTACAGTCAAATCCAGGGTGGCATCCGTGATGGTGACAGCGTGGTAATTTGTGCTATTATCAGCTCCAAAAAGGTTAAAACAACAAAAAACGGCTCTCAAATGGCATTTCTTGAAATTGAGGATTCGGCAGGCTCGATAGAGGCTATTGTTTTCCCTAAGATTTATAAGTCGTTTTATAACAAACTGGAGCAGGGTGAGGCTGTTATGATTAAGGGCACAGCTTCTGTCAGGACAGACGAAAAACCTCGCATCACTGTGGAAGAGGTTACTTACCTTGATGATTTGGAAATGCCTGTATGCTCGAAGGTGTATATAAGGACCCGCTCTGATGCAGGAGAAAAGATAAAGGCTCTTTCTGAAATATCATCAAAGCACAAGGGGAATATACCTGTTATTTTGTATTTTGAGGATACAAAAAAATACATTTCCACTCCGGCAGAATATTCTCTTGATATGTCGGAAGAATGTTCAAATGCCCTTAATTTGCTTTTTGGAGGACAAAATGTAATAAAAAAATAGTCGATATAACTTTTAAATTTGTTCATAAATATATATTGATTTTTTATATAAAATGTTATAAAATTAGATGGTAAAATACTATATTGAGTATAGTAAGGTTTTAGTATCGCATGAGTTTTGACGGGGGACGGAAAGGCTGTGTAATCGTAATGTGGATAGTAATATATTTTGTCAAGAGCAGAGCGGCTGCTCTGGAAGTGCGAAAAATGCTTGAGACAGAAGATATTCTTGTAATGACAAGGAAGAAGACTTCGGATGACGATGAAATTGCTTTTTTTGATATTCTTGTACCTCAGACAGAGGTCGAGAAGGCTCAGGAGCTTATAATTATGAACTACTCAAAAGATTAATTTTGTTAAAGGGGTTGTAAGCAAATGGAACAAAAAATCAAAACAATCGGGGTTCTCACCAGCGGAGGAGACGCGCCGGGCATGAATGCGGCGATGCGTGCTGTTGTTCGTGCGGGTACATTTCATAATCTCAGGGTAATGGGAATTAAAAGAGGTTATAACGGTCTTATGAACGGTGATATGGTGGAAATGGACGCAAGAAGCGTATCAGATGTACTCCAAAGAGGTGGAACATCACTTTTCACAGCACGTTGTTTAGAGTTCAAAGAGCCTGCAGGTGTAAAAAAAGCTTACGATGTTGCAAAGGTATTCGGTCTTGATGGTCTTGTAGTTATCGGCGGAGACGGATCATTCCGCGGTGCAAAGGACCTTTGTGAAGCAGGTCTTCCTACAGTTGCAATTCCTGCTACAATTGACAATGATATAGATTGCTCCGAATATACACTTGGTTATGATACATGTCTTAACACAGTTATAGAGGCAGTTGACAAAATCAGAGATACCTCTGCAAGTCATGACAGATGTTCTGTAATAGAAGTAATGGGAAGAAATGCCGGCTACATAGCAGCAAATGCTGCAATTGCCTGCGGCGCGGATGTTGTACTTATTCCGGAAAGAGAATGGGATTTTGACAAGGACGTTATAAGACCAATTCTTGCCGGTAAAGCAAGAGGTAAAAGACACAGTATTGTTGTTGTGGCAGAGGGCATCGGCGGCGTAATTGAGCTTGCAAAGGAAATTGAAGAGAAAACAGGAATGGAGTCAAGAGCAACTATTCTTGGACACGTTCAAAGAGGCGGAAGCCCTACAGTTCGTGACCGTGTAACTGCAAGTTCCATGGGTGTTCACGCAGTTAAACTTTTGCTTGAAGGAAAGAGCAACAGGATAGTTTGCGAAAAGAATGGCAAAATTACAGATATAGATATTCAAGAAGGACTTTCGCTTAAGAAAGAGTTCCCTAAAGAACTTATAGAAGTTGCCAAAATGTTGTCCATTTAATTAAATTTTATGGGATAGGATACAAAGTAGAAAGTACCCTATCCCTTTTTGCTAATTTAAGAGGAGATAGCTTTTATGAAAATTACAATTCTTGACTCAGCCACTCTTGGAGCTGATATGAAATTTGACATGTTTGAAAACCTTGGCGAAACTGTTGTATATCACACAACAGACCAGGGACAGGTTGCAGACAGAATTAAGGACTCGGATGTTGTGGTTACAAACAAGATAAAGCTAAACGAAGGAAACCTTAAATTTGCAAGTAATCTAAAGCTTATATGTGTTACAGCAACAGGTTTTGATAATATTGACACAGTTTATTGCAAAGAAAACGGAATAGCGGTTTGTAATGTGAGCGGATACTCTACAAACAGCGTTGCACAGGTGACCGTTTCTCTTGCTCTTTCTCTTGCATGTCATCTTACAGAGTATGGTAAGTATTCAAAAAGCGGAGAATATACCAAAAGCGGCGTTGCAAATATGCTAACTCCGGTGTATAATGAACTTGCAGGTAAAACCTGGGGAATAATTGGTATGGGTAATATCGGCAGACAGGTGGCAAGAGTTGCCGAAGCTCTTGGCTGCCGGGTAATATATACAAGGCAAAGCGCGGATGTTAATGCGTGTACCCTTGCAGAGCTTTTGAAAGAGTCAGATATAATATCAATTCACACTCCCTTAACTCCTGAAACAAGGGGGATGATTGGCAAGAGTGAACTTGATTTGTGCACCAAAAAACCAATACTTATAAATGTTGCAAGAGGCGCAGTAACAGATGAAGAGGCGCTTACACAGGCGGTTGTTGAGGGAACACTTTCAGGTATAGGTATTGATGTATATTCTGCCGAGCCTTTTGGGGAAAATCATCCTTTTCAAAAGCTAAAGGATTATGACAATGTAATTTTAACACCACACATGGCATGGGGAGCATATGAGTCAAGAGTAAGACTTCTTGATGAAATTGCAGAAAATATCAAGTCGTTCTACCAAGGCGGAAACAAGGGAAGGATTGTATAATTATGCACAATGTATACGAAAAACTAAAAGATGCACAAAGGATAGTTGTCAAAGTAGGTACGTCAACTCTTACCTATGAAACAGGAAAACTTAATCTCAGCCGCATGGACAGACTGGCTATGATACTTTCTGATTTACATAATCGAGGCAAGGAAGTAATTCTTGTATCCTCAGGTGCTATAGGTGTGGCAGTAGGAAAACTTGGACTTTCCGAAAAGCCTACACAGACGAGATATAAACAGGCAGTTGCAGCAGTTGGTCAGTGCGAGCTTATGTTTTTGTATGATAAGCTTTTTTCCGAGTACAACAATACAGTTGCTCAAATTCTTCTTACAAGGGAAGACGTGTCCGGTACAAAACGCAGACAAAACACACGAAACACCTTTAATACTCTTTTGGAAATGGGTATAATTCCAATTGTAAACGAGAACGATACTATCTCTGTAGAGGAAATAGAATTTGGTGATAACGATACTCTGTCTGCTATAGTTGCAGAGTTTGTAGAGGCAGACTTGCTTGTTCTATTTTCGGATATTGACGGATTTTATGATAAGGACCCTCATGTAAGCTCTGACGCAAAGCTTATTGACTGCGTAACAGATGTTGAATCGGTAAGGTCTCTTGCGGGCGGAGTTGGCTCAAACAGAGGCACCGGTGGCATGATAACAAAACTTGATGCGGCCGAAATTGCAACAGGTGCAGGTATAAATATGGTAATCACAAACGGTGAAAATATAGATGGACTTTATGACATACTGGAAGGAAAAAAAGTAGGAACAGTATTTGTGGCAAAATAAGGGGTAATAAAATGAGTGAACTTGAAATTTTAGGAAAAAGAGCAAAAGAAGCGTCATATAAGCTTGTTGGGTGTGATTGTAAGGATAAAGCACTTCGCAGTATTGCAGATGCACTTGAGGAAAGAGCAGAGGAAATAATATTTGCAAACCAAAAGGACCTTGAAAGTGCAAAACAAAATGGCATGAGTACTCCGATGCTTGACAGGCTTACACTCACAAAAGAAAGAATTTCTTCAATGGCACATGGAGTTCGTATGATTGCAGACCTTGATGACCCTATAGGCAAGGTAGACAAAATGTGGAAACGTCCAAACGGTCTTGTAATTGGCGAAAAAAGAGTTCCTCTTGGTGTAATTGCAATTATATACGAAGCTCGTCCAAACGTTACGGCAGATGCGGCAGCTCTTTGCCTTAAGACCTCTAACAGCGTAATACTAAGAGGTGGCAAGGAGGCAATAAATTCAAATCTTGCTATTATGAAAATAATGCAGGATGCGGCATATTCTGTGGGCGTGCCTGAAGGAAGTCTTAATATAGTAAGCGATACATCAAGAGAAACAGCGGCGGCTCTTATGCGTCTTAACGAATATGTAGATGTTTTAATTCCAAGAGGCGGCGCAGGACTTATAAAAAGTGTTGTAGAAAATGCGAGCGTTCCCGTTATAGAAACTGCGGCAGGCAATTGTCATGTTTATATAGAAAAAACAGCGGAGCCGGGCATGGCAAAGGATATTTTAATTAATGCCAAGGTATCAAGACCATCTGTGTGCAATGCCTGTGAAACGGTGCTTATACATAAAGACTTTGAAGAGAAGGAAATGCTTGTAAAAGCGCTCCTCGAAAACAACGTAGAGGTGCGTGTTTGTGAAAAGGCCGCAAAGCTCTTTCCGGAGCTTCCTAAGGCTGCCGAGGAAGACTTTTACAGAGAGTATAACGACTACATAATATCTCTTAAGATTGTGGAGGATACAGACGAAGCAATTGCCCACATAAACAAGTACAATACAAAACATTCAGAGGCGATTGTTACAAATGATTATTCCGCTTCTCAAAAGTTTTTAAACCGTGTAGACGCGGCGGCGGTATACGTAAATGCATCAACAAGATTTACAGACGGTTTTGAGTTTGGATTTGGTGCAGAAATTGGCATCAGCACTCAAAAAATGCACGCCCGCGGACCTATGGGCCTTGATGCTCTTACTTCGCGTAAATATATAATTTACGGTGAGGGTCAAATCAGATAAAAATAAAGATTGACAAAAGCCTGTGTGTGTGTTAGAATAGAGCGGAGGATGTGTTTTTATGGCTTTTGAATTGACACTTACAAAGGACAGAGCCTACGAGCTTTTAGAACTTACAGTTGCTAACGGCGCACGTCCTGTTATAATTATTGAAGACCCGGATGATATAGCAGATGAGATGTTTGTCCAGCTTATTTTTGAAGGGCGCAAGGATAGTAAAATTTTTGAATACAGTGACTTTATTATGAACGAGGCTTTTGATATTCAAAAAATCAAACGACTTTCGGATTATTGTTTTGTAGTTGTAAAAAATGTTAAGTTCTTGTACGGAAAATCTGCTACTTCCAAAATACTTGCAGATTTTGTAAAGTCCATGTGTGAGGAAAGTACAGGAGTCATTTTTATTGGCAAACGTGTCACTTATGATATGGCGGAATTTGCTGAACAGGCAAATGATTATGTAAACTACATTATAAGACTTGTTAAAGAGGAATAGGAGAGCAACAACGTATGGATAAAAGAATAAATAAGGTTTTAATTGTCTCTACATGTGTAATTTTTGTTATCAGTCTTTTTATATATTTAAACCAGCACAGAGAGCTTACAGTAAAGTATGAAGAAGCCACTGCTTATGCCGAAAAGGGTGAATACGATAAAGCTGTTGAAGTTATTTCCAATATTGGTGAATATAAGGATTCAGAAAGGCTTCTCGAAGAGTATACCAATGAAATAAGCTATCAGGAAGTTTTGAAATATATATCTGAAGATAACTTTAATGATGCTTTGAAAATCCTTGAAAGACTTAATGCCACAGGCGGAGGATATAAAGATTCGGGAGATCTTCAGGATAACGTAGAATACAACAGAGCTATTCAGCTTGCAGAAAATGGTGAGCTTTCACAGGCGTATGAAGCTTTTAAGAATTTACCAACTGCCTACGGTGATGTGGTAGAAAGATTAAATGAGCTAAGCTACGCTATTAAGTTTGTTGACAAGTGGTTCTGCAAGGAACATCAGATTGATCTTGTTATAAAAGCAAGAGTGAGCAAGGAAAACATAACATATATTGATGCTGAGATGCGTGACAGAAACGGTTTTCTTCTTGACACTGAGGATAACAAGCTTATAGGTACTGACCTTGTTCTTATGGAAGACAGATTTGTTTGGGATCTGCTTGGTGGAGACGAGAGATACGCAGTTATAATGCAAGATAATAAACTTAAAATTGCAAAACAGCCTGTTACTGATACAAATTATATAGTAACATTTGTAAGGAAGCTTGATACTTACAATGCAATTGACGGAAATCTTAACGCTGCAATTACTCGTAATATTGATGCGGGAGTACGATGAATACTCTTGAAGGGAGAAAAAGGTTTTAAATGAAAAAAGTTGTTGGTGTAAGATTTAAGCCTGTGGGCAAAATATATTATTTTGACCCGGAAAATCTTGATGTAAACCAGAATAACTGTGTAATAGTCGAAACTGCAAGGGGTATAGAATATGCGACTGTAGCACTTGTTAAGGAAATTGAGGACGATGAGTTTGATAAGCCCCTCAAGCCTATAATCAGAATTGCAACTGCTGAAGATGAAATGCAACACTCCAATAACAGAGATAAGGAAAAGCAAGCATTTATAATATGTGAAGAGAAAATTGGGAACCACGGCCTTGAAATGAAGCTTGTGGACGCAGAATATACCTTTGACGGAACTAAGCTTCTCTTCTACTTTACAGCAGAAGGAAGAATAGACTTTAGAGAATTAGTAAAAGATTTAGCAGCTATATTTAAAACAAGAATAGAGTTAAGACAAATAGGTGTTAGAGATGAAGCAAAATCTATAGGTGGATTAGGACCATGTGGAAGAAAACTTTGTTGTTCATCATGGCTTGGAGATTTCCAACCTGTTTCAATGAGAGTGGCTAAAGACCAAAGTTTATCACTTAATCCAACAAAAATATCAGGAATATGTGGAAGACTTTTCTGTTGCTTAAAGTATGAGCATGATGTTTATGCAGAAGCTATAGATGCTATGCCAGTTGTAGGGTCATTGGTAAAAGTAGATGACTTAAAAGGTAAAGTAATAGAAGTAAATCCTTTATTAGAGCAATTAAGAATAGAATTCAATGATAAGACTATAAAGATATGTCATAAAGACGAAGTAAAAGTTTTACATGAACCTAAAAAATGTGGTGGATGTGGATTAAGAGATGAAGGATTAGATGAAGCTACACTAAGAGAACTAAGGAAATTAGAAGACTAATAAAAATTAAGGGGGTAGGATTTTTTCCTACTTTTTTAATTGCTAGAAGGAGATAGTTATGGACATAAAATTAAGAGAAACGGAAAGAATAGGAAATGACAGATTTTCAGATTAAAGATAAATACGATATAGAGGATTTTCGGAAAATAATCCATGTTCTCCGCGCTCCCGGCGGCTGTCCATGGGATGCCGAGCAGACCCATGAGAGTATTCGACGCAATGTCATCGAAGAAGCCTATGAACTGGCCCATGCTATCGACTCAGGGGACGGAGAAAATCTCCGCGAAGAACTGGGTGATCTGCTCATGCAGGTTATTTTCCACACATGCATGGAGGAGGAAAAGGGAAACTTTGACCTCAACGATGTGGCCGATACCGCCTGTCAGAAGCTTGTTTTCCGTCATCCCCATGTTTTCGGAGATATCCACTGCGAAAACAGTGAGGAAGTTCTTAAAACCTGGGACGAGGTCAAGCGCATTGAAAAAGCCCAGAAGACAGTAACCAGCACTATG
>JAZRHH010000022.1:0-23075 GCA_045644665.1 Clostridia bacterium | reverse complement strand
TATAACCTTCCATATTGTAAAAACATTCCTATGGAGCGTACCATTCGTGACTGGCAGTATGTTGACCGTCTTACCGGTATCTATGAAGAAATGGGTGTTTCCATAAATCGTGAACCATACGGACCACTGACCGGTACTTTGGTTCCGCCATGTATTTCTCATGCGGCTGCAATTATTGAAGCACTTCTTGCTGCAGAACAGGGTGTAAAAAATATAACAGTTGGCTACGGACAGTGCGGAAATCTTGTTCAGGATATTGCGGCTATTCGTACCCTGCAGGAGCTAACAGACGAATATCTCAAAAAGTACGGATACAATGACGTTGAGGTTACAACTGTTCTTCATCAGTGGATGGGTGGTTTCCCTGCTGATGAGGCAAAGGCATTTGGTGTTATATCATCAGGAAGCCTTATTGCAGCACTTTCAAAGGCAACAAAGGTTATAGTCAAGACTCCTCACGAGGCGGTTGGTATTCCTACCATGGAAGCAAATGCAGAGGGTCTTAGATGTACAAAGCAGGTTGTAAATATGCTTGCTGATCAGACATTTAATTCTGATAGTCTTGAACAGGAAAAAGAAATAATCCGTCTTGAAACAAGAGCAATTGTTGACAAGTGCTTTGAACTTGGAAAGGGCGATATAGCTGCCGGTGTATGCTACGGAGTAGAGGCAGGCGTTCTTGATGTTCCTTTTGCACCATGTCGTGTAAATGCAGGAAAGATGCTTCCTTGTCGTGATAATGACGGTGCAGTCCGTATTCTTGAAATTGGAAACCTTCCTTTCAGTCAGGAGCTTATAGATTTCCATAAGGAAAAGATAGAAAAACGTGCACAGGCAGAAAACCGTAAGGCTTCATTCCAGATGGTTATTGATGATGTATATGCAATAGGAAAGGGACGCTTGGTTGGTCGTCCAAAGTATTAATTTGGGGGAGTAGAGTATTATGATAATTGTAGATATTATTTGTTCACCGGGACGTACAGGATTTTATTTTGATGACCAGCGTGCCATTAAGCAAGGTGCAGGTCATGACGGCGTGTTTTATATAGGCGAAACTGTTACAGAGGGATTTACAAAGGTTCGTCAGGCAGGAGAGTCTATCTCTGTTATGATTGTACTTGAAGACGGACAGGTTGCATTTGGCGACTGTGCCGCTGTTCAGTATTCAGGAGCAGGCGGACGTGATCCACTTTTCCTTGCAGAAGATTTTATTCCTGTTATAGACAAATTTATAAAGCCACAGCTTGTAGGCAAAGAGGCAGACGATTTCAGAGGCCTTTGTGCAATGATGGAAGCTATAGAAGTAGACGGAAAACGCCTGCATACAGCAATCCGCTACGGTGTATCACAGGCAATTTTAGATGCTGTAGCTAAGGCTACCGGCAGAATGATGTGCGAGGTTGTTGCAGACGAATACGGATGCACAGTTTCTGAAACACTTGTTCCTATTTTTACACAGTCAGGCGATGATCGTTATGACAACTCAGATAAAATGATTATAAAGGGAGCTCAGGTTCTTCCTCACGCTCTTATTAACAATGTTGACACAAAGCTTGGCAGAAACGGAGAGAAATTAAAAGAGTATGTAGAATGGCTCCGTGACCGTATTTTGAAATTCCGCGCAGATGACAGCTATGCTCCTGTTATGCACATAGATGTTTATGGTACAATCGGCGCTGCTTTTGGTAATAACAATTACAAGGAAATGGCGGATTACATAGAAGAGCTTGGTAAAATTGCAAAGCCATTTAAACTTCGTATAGAGGGTCCAATGGATTGTGACTGTGACCGTGAAACACAAATCATAGCACTTGCAGCTCTAACAAAGGAATTGGATGAAAGAGGCTGCGACGTGGAACTTGTTGCAGACGAATGGTGTAATACACTTGAAGATATCAAGCTTTTTGCAGATAATAAGGCAGGTCACATGGTGCAGATAAAAACACCTGACCTTGGTGGCGTAAACAATACTATTGAGGCTGTGCTTTATTGTAAGGAAAAGGGTATCGGTGCATATCAGGGCGGTACATGTAACGAAACTGACCGTAGTGCTCAGGTGTGTGTTCACTGCGCTATGGCAACCCAGCCTGTCCAAATTCTTGCTAAACCCGGCATGGGCGTTGATGAAGGCTTTATGATAGTGTATAATGAGATGAATCGTATTATCGCTATGAGAAAAGCAAAGAAGAGTATTAAATAATTCATTTACCGGCATCGTTTTTAAGGGTGCCGGTTTTTTTATGACAGGTTGACAATGTACCATAATTTATATATAATATAATACATAAATCCAAATTTTTTAAAGGGAGTAAAAATAATGAATTTTTCTACATGGTTGGCAATAATAGTTGCAATAATAGTACCGGTAGCAATGTTTATTTTTAATAAAGAAAAATAACCGAAAGGGGCACAAATAAATGGTTTTAGTACCGGTAGTGTCATTACTATGTACTTTAATATACTTTTACTTTGCACAGTTTGCAATTAAGTCCACACCAAATATTCAAAAGACTCACATCGGAGGAGTATTGCTCGTATTTGGTGGCTCATTTTTGTTGCAGGCTGTACTTGGCATGCTCTATTATGGGCACAGTACGGACATGAAATGTTTTTCTGCCTGGTCGGATATGGTATATACAGGTGGCTTTTATAACTTTTACAGGTCGGATGCTTTTACAGATTATCCACCCGGATATATGTATGTTTTGTATGTTCTTGGCTTTTTAAGGAGCTTTATTGGAAACAGCAGCCTTATCTTAAAGCTCCCTGCAATTTGCTGCAATGTAGCTCTTGGCATAGCCGCCTATATTCTTTCAAAAAAACATTTTTCTGAAAAATCAGCTCTTGTACTTGGAGGATTTCTTGCATTTTCGCCTGTGCTTATTTTAAACAGCGCATTGTGGGGACAGGTAGACAGTGTATATACATTATTCCTCGTACTTTGTATATTGCTTGTATATAACAAAAGGGTCAAGACAGCATATTTTCTTTTTGCTCTTGCAATTTTTATAAAGCCGCAGTCTTTAATTTACACACCTGTACTTTTGTTTGCAATATGGGAAAATGTAATTAAAAACTTTAAACCAACAAGGTTTATAATGCATCTTTTTTTAACTGGCATTCTGGCAATAAGTACAATTGTTTTACTTTCCCTGCCATTTGGCGTTGAGGAAACTGTAAGTCAGTATTTGTCAACCCTTTCTTCTTATCCTTATGCCACTATAAATGCATTTAATTTATATGGGGCTTTTGGTCTTAACTGGCATGACCTTAATACGCTTTTATCCATTGTTGGATATGGCTTTATATTTGCCTTGGTTATCTTTTTAATAGCATTGTATATACGTGGGCAAAGAAACTGGTTCTTTATGGCAGGAATACTTGCTTTTGGGGTGTATATGCTGTCTGTTAAAATGCATGAGAGATATGCATTTCCGGCAGTTGTATTTTTCCTTTTTGCTTTCTTGAAAAAGCCACAAAAGCAAAGTCTATTAATGTTTATACTTACGTCCTTTTCACAGCTTGTAAATACGGCGTGGGTTTTGTTTGTATATGAAAAGGATATAAACTACTATGCGAGAAGTCCATTTATAATTGTATTTTCAATTATAAACCTTTTAATTTTTGGAGTTTTGATATATATTGCTTTGAAGCAAAAAGATAAAACAGATGAGTTTGAAGAAAGCGTATCTTTGCTGCGTAGGTTCAAAAGCCGTACACTTCCGTCCCTTTCAAAAAAGGATATTGTTTTAATATGTATTTTAACTATCGGATACGGTGTGCTTTCATTTATTAATCTTGGCTCCCTGTCTGCTCCCGAAACTTATATAGACGTAGCAAAAGAAACTGTAACTGTAGATTTTCCGGATACCCAATACGTTCAAAAAATAGCTGTTTATCCGTCATGTAACGATATTAACGAAACCCGTACCTTAACCCTTTCATACACCCTCGAAAATGGCGGAAATGAAACTAAGGTGCTTACAGATTTAAGCGTTTTTGCCTGGAACTATATAGATTTTGATAAGGAAATAACAAGCATCTCATTTTATTCTGATTATGAACGCCTTATGCTCATGGAGGCGGCTGTATTTTCGGCGGAGGGTGTAATACCTGTCAGCTCCGATAATAACCTGTTTGACGAACAGAATCTTGTTCCGCAGCGTAAAACATATAAAAACAGTACCTATTTTGACGAGATTTATCATGCACGTACAGGCTATGAGTTTTTGCATGGGTTTGACGTATACGAATGGACTCATCCGCCTCTTGGTAAGGTGTTTATTTCCCTTGGTATAAAACTTTTTGGAATGAATACATTTGGCTGGAGATTTATAGGCAACCTGTTTGGAATACTAATGGTGCCTGTAATGTATATATTTGCAAAAAAGCTTTTCAGAAAAACACATCTTGCCTTTTTTACAAGCCTTATATTTACCTTTGATTTTATGCACTTTGTGCAGACAAGAATTGCTACAATTGACGTGTATGTGACCTTTTTTATAATGCTCATGTACCTTTTTATGTACAAGTTTTACCAGTCAAGCATATACGATAAGCCTCTTTCAAAAACAGCTCTGCCTCTTGTACTTACGGGTATTTGCTTTGGACTTGGCACAGCAAGTAAGTGGACAGCTATATATGCCTGCTGCGGAATAGCATTGATATTCTTTATGAAAATGTATCAGATGTACGATGAATATTATTATCTTAATGAGCTTCCCTTTAAAGCTAAATTTATAAAAATATGTTTGCTTTGTGTGGGCGTATTCGTAGTTGTACCCGTTATCATATATGGTCTTTCATATATACCCTATTTGTCAACAGAAAATACAGAGGGAATAAAGACAATTATAGATAACCAAAGGGATATTTTCATATACCACTCAAGAACAGTTTTAGATTCCGAACACCCATTTTCATCAGAATGGTTTAAATGGCCTATTATGTATAGACCTATCTGGTATTATTCAGGGGAGGTTACACAGACAATTAAAGAGGGAATAAGTGCCTTTGGAAATCCGGCTGTCTGGTGGCTTGGAATACCTGCTCTTTTATATAATGTGTATCTTGCATTTGCAAAGGGCGACAGAAAAGCCGTGTATTTAGTTATAGGATACCTTGCATGTCTTCTTCCATGGGTACCTGTTGAGAGGACAACATATATCTATCACTATTTTCCTTGTGTACCATTTGTATGTCTTATGATAGGGCACTGCTTTGAGAAGATTTATTATAAAAATCCAAGGACGGAAAAGAAAGTCTTTGCGGCGTATGCAATAGTTGTTATAGCTTTGTTTGTTTTCTTTTATCCCATACTTTCAGGGGCTCCCATAAATGAAGAATATGTTCACAGGGCTCTTGAATGGTTTGACAGCTGGATATTTATTTAGAAAGGGGTGCTAATGCTTTGCACATTCCTGAATATGTTAACAAAATGCTTTTAAGACTTGAAGAAAAAGGCTATGAGGCATACATTGTAGGCGGATGTGTCCGTGATACAATCCTTGGGCGTGTGCCGGAGGATTATGACATCACAACAAACGCATTGCCTGCCCAAATAAAAAAATGCTTTGAAGATAAAAAAACAATAAATATCGGCGAAGCACATGGAACAATAGCTGTTATATCAGAGGGCAACACCGTTGAGATAACAACTATGCGTGTTGACGGGGAATATGAGGATAACAGACATCCGCAAAATGTCAGCTTCACAAGGTCCATAGAGGAAGACTTAAGCCGCAGAGATTTTACTATAAATGCAATAGCAGTATCGCGAGGCGGAAAAGTTGTTGACCTTTTTGGTGGAATAGAAGATATAAAAAATAAAGTAATCAGAGCTGTCGGAAATCCTTCCAAAAGATTTGGCGAAGATGCACTTCGTATAATGCGCTGTATCAGGTTTGCGTCGGTTCTGGGATTTGATATTGACAGAGAAACTTCCAATGCGGCACGGAGCCTTGCACATACTCTCAGGTTTGTTTCCAGGGAACGCATATTTACGGAGTTTTCAAAGCTTATATGCGGCAAAAACGCCGGCAAAATTTTACTCGAATATAAAGATATATTAAGCTTCGTCATTCCTGAAATCAAATCAATGATAAACTTTGACCAAAAAAATATACACCATGCTTTTGATGTGTACACCCACAGCGTCCATGCTGTAGAAAATTGCACTGTAGACCTGCCGCTGCGGCTTGTGGCATTTTTTCATGATATAGGAAAGCCTGATTGCTTTTTTATGGGTGATGACGGTCAGGGGCACTTTTACGGACATGCTGCAAAAAGCGCAGAGCTTGCAGAGGATATACTAAAATCTCTTAAAGTCTCAAACAAGTTAAAAAGCCTTGTTACAGAGCTTATTAAAATTCATGACAGAGATGTGGTAAACACTTCCAAATCACTTAGAAAGCTATGGAATAATATATCGCCGGAGGCGGCAGAGAGGATATTTCCTTTAAAAATAGCAGACACTCTTGCTCTTGCACCGGAATATCATTATAGAACAGAATATCTTTCAGAAACCTGGGAAGAGTTTGAAAAAATAAAATCTGCCACTTCTAAGGTTAGCGAAAACACGCTTGCACTTAGCGGCAAGGAGTTAATGGAGCTTGGAATAGCCGAAGGGAAGGAAATAGGCAAAATAAAAAAGCTGCTTGTAGAAGCAGTTATAAATGGAGAAACGGAAAATGAAAAAGGAGAACTTCTAAGTTTCCTAAAAAAAATTGGTGGTATTTAACCACCAATTTTTTTATGAGTAAGAAACTATCTTATGATTAAGACTAAAGAAATCAATATTTGCGTCAAAGTACAAATGTGAAATGCTTTTACCTTTTTTCATTTCTCCGTTTTCAATACTGTTAAAGCTATCCCATGTTGTATCAATTATAACCCATCTTCCGTCCACATACGCCTCATTCCATGCATGATTTTCTTCCTTGCCCTTGATTATGGAATTGGTCCACTCGGTGCTTCCGGAAGAAATTCCAAGAGTATACCCCGTAACTACATAGCAGGGAATGTCAATACTTCTGCAAAGGGCTGCAAAAAGATTTGCATAGCCGATGCAAACGCCCTTACGTGTTTTTAATACTTCTGTAGCAGAATAGGGAGCGATGTTTTTCTTTTGAAGACTGTCATTGTCGTAATGAAGGTAAGAACAAACCCAGTCATGGAGGGCTTTTATTTTTTCGTAGTCTGTTTCAAGCGCCTCTGTAAGCTGAGTGGCAACAGACTTTATGCCGCTGTTTTTTGATTGTATATAGTCTGTAGACCTGAGGGCTTTTGAGGTAGAACGTGGTGTTTCATATATATTTTTATTCTTTTCTATAACAGGGGATTTTTCAAGTTCCCAGCCGTTTTCACCTTTTACTACATGTATGTAGTCGTTTAACCAGCCAATATAGTCGCCATATTTTTTCTCGCCGGTAAAAAGATTAAGGGAAAGACGATTTTCCGTTGTTTCAGGGATTTTTATTGTTTTACTGAATTTGAACTCTGTATCCGTTCCAAAGGAGATTTCTTCTATAACTGCTCCGTCAGCTTTTGTTATTTCAAGTAAAAGATTTGGATGTGCAAGCTCTGTTGTAATGCCAAAAATCTTGAACGAGCCGTCTTCTAAAGTAATACCAATACTTTCGTTTTCGTAAAAGGTAAGGAGAGGACTGTTTTTTATGTATGCATTCTCTGCAAAGTCCTCCGGCTCAAGGGGCATTTCTTCTCTTGTAATATTCTCTTTGATTTGTGAGATTGTAGGTAGGTTCGAGAAAAATTCATCAAGCGTTGCTACAATAGGATAATCCTCCAAAACAGATGGATTATTCTCTTTTAATGTTTTGAAAAAGCTTGTTTCCGAATTTATAATATATACTCCAAGAAACAAAACCACAATTGTTAAAACAAGTCGTCTTAAAAATTTTTTCACTTTATAACTTCCCGTCATTTATAATTATTTTGTCATTTTCTCTTGTTTAACCTTTTTGTCAATTACATGTCGTGAGGCAAGCTCTTTCTTTATGTCATCAAGGCTTATGCCCATCTCAACCATCATTACCATTATATGATATGCAAGGTCTGCAACTTCGTATATAGTTTCTTTCTTGTCATCAGCCTTTGATGCAATAATAACCTCTGTGCTTTCCTCGCCAATCTTTTTAAGGATTTTGTCAATACCCTTTTCAAACAGGTATGTAGTATATGAGCCTTCCTTTTTGTCGGTCTTTCTTCCGGCAATAAGGTCATATAATCCGTCCAAAGAAAATACATTCTCGTCTTCGTTTTCAAATACGCTGTTAAAGAAACAGCTTTCCTCTCCTGTGTGACAGGCAGGACCTTCTTTAATAACACTTACAGTAAGTGCATCCATGTCGCAGTCTGCTGTAATGTCCACAATTCTTTGTACGTTACCTGATGTCTCGCCCTTGCGCCATAGGCACTGTCTTGAACGGGAGTAGAAGCAGGTGTGTTTTTCTTTTATGGATATTTCAAGACTTTCCTTATTCATGTAAGCAAGAGTAAGTACCTCTTTAGTTTCCGCATCTGTTACAATTGCAGGGATAAGTCCTTTTTCGTCAAACTTTAGCTTTGAAATTTCAATCATTTTTCTGTTCCTTTCATATTCGTACATTTATTCCGTCATTTTTAAGTTTTTTCTTAAGGTCGGGTATTTTAACCTCGCCAAAGTGGAAAATCGAAGCAGCAAGTCCTGCATCAACTCCCGGAACTGATTTAAAAAGTGTTGTAAAATCTTCGCTGCAACCTGCACCGCCAGAGGCGATTACAGGAACAGACACGGCGTTGCAAACAGCCTCAAGCATAGGAAGGTCAAAGCCTTTTTTTACTCCGTCTGTGTCGATACTGTTTACAACAATTTCTCCTGCGCCGTCTGCGCAGCCTTTTTTAATCCATTCAATCGCGTCAAGACCTGTGTTTTCTCTGCCGCCCTTGGCAAACACAGTAAATTTGCCGTCAACACGCTTTATATCAACTGATAATACAACGCACTGGTCGCCGTATCTTTTTGCCGCCTCGTTTATGAGGCCCGGATTTCTTATTGCTCCTGAATTTACGCTAACCTTATCCGCGCCGCATTTAAGCACTCTATCAAAGTCCTCTACAGTATTAATTCCACCGCCTACAGTAAGGGGTATAAAAATCTTTGATGCAACCTCACACAAAATATCTGTAAATAAAGCTCTTCCGTCAGAAGAAGCGGTTATATCATAAAATACAAGCTCGTCTGCGCTGTTTTCGCTGTAAAATTCAGCAAGTGAAACGGGGGAGGAAACATCCGCAAGACCAAGAAAGTTTGTTCCCTTTACCACTCTGCCGTCCTTTACGTCAAGGCAGGGAATAATTCTTTTTGTAATCATTTATTTTGTCTCCTTTGAAATCTCAATTGCATCTTTGAGGTTAATTGCGCCATTGTACAGTGCTCTGCCAATAATCGCACCATAAAGGTTAAGCTTTGTAAGAGCCTCTATATCATCAAGGGCAGAAACACCACCTGATGCAATTATGTCTATTGGGAATTTATCGGATAGCTCTTTGTAAAGCTCGCGGTTTGTGCCTTTCATTGCTCCGTCCTTTGAAATGTCTGTGCAAATTATGGTTTTAACTCCTATGTTGCAAAGATTATCGCAAAAGCTGAATGCTTCAAGGTCGGATTTTTCTGTCCAGCCGTTGATTGCAACATAACCCTCTGCAATGTCAACACCAACAGCTATAGCACTTCCGAACTCTTTTACCATTTCCTTTAAAAATCCTGGGTCTTTTACAGAGGCAGTGCCAAGTATTACTCTGAAAGTTCCGCCCTTTATGTACTCTTCAACAGTTTCGCCTGTTCGGATTCCGCCGCCGGTTTGTACCTTTAAGCCGCTGTTTTTAGCAAGGCTTAAGATAATTTCTCTGTTTGTTCCAACGCCGGTTTTTGCACCGTCTAAATCTACAACGTGTAAATACTCTGCTCCTTGGGATTTAAATTCCTTAGCTGTAGCAAGTGGGTCGCTTCCGTAAACAGTAAGCTTGTTATAATCGCCTTTTAAAAGTCTTACAACGTTTTTATCCTTTAAATCAATTGCGGGAAATATATTCATTATAGTGTCTCCTTAAATTTCACAAAATGCCTTAAGAATTTTAAGGCCTGTATCGCCGCTTTTTTCCGGGTGGAATTGCATTCCGTATACGTTCCCGTCTGCAACGGCGGCAGTTAGTGTTCCGCCATACTCTGTAGTTGCTATAACGGAAGATGTACACTCTGTCCCGTGGTATGAGTGAACGAAGTAAACAAAGTCGCCCTCATTCAGATACTTAAAAATCTTATTTTCCTTTGGGAAGGAAAGGCTGTTCCAGCCAATGTGCGGAATTTTAAGTCCCGGTGTTATGTAGTCGCCAATAAATCGGACATTTCCTTTTATTAGACCAAGACCTTCGTGCTCTCCGTATTCATATCCCTTTTCAAACAAAAGCTGCATACCAAGGCAAATTCCAAGTAGTGGTTTACCGCCTTTACATTCCTCTTTTATTACATCAAATAGTCCTGATTTTTTTAGCTTTTCTGCTGCATCTCCAAAAGCACCTACGCCTGGGAGAACTATTTTGTCCGCAGATTTTATAACCTCTATGTCGGAGGTTAGCACAGCATCTGCACCGATTTTTCCAAAAGAGGATTTTAAGGAAAATATATTTCCTACTCCATAGTCTATTATTGCTATCATTTTATTTCATCCTTTAAATTAGCATACCCTTAGTTGATGGGATTTCGTTTTTGTATTCTTCATCAATTTTCACAGCCGCAGAAAGTGCTCTTGCAAATGACTTGAACGCACCCTCTGCAATGTGGTGTGAGTTTGCTCCATCCAACATTTTTATATGTAGTGTAATTTTTGCTTCTCTCACAAATGCAAGGAAAAATTCTTTTATAAGCTCAGTATCAAATTCGCCTATTTTTTCTGTCTTAATGTCAAGGTCGAAGCGCAGAAGCCCTCTGCCTGAAATGTCAATAGCTGTAAGGATAAGCGCCTCATCCATTGGAAGTATCATATATCCGTACCTTGTAATGCCTTTCATATCTCCAAGGGCATTTAAAAGTGCCTGACCGAGCACAATACCAATATCCTCGGCTGTGTGGTGGAAGTCTACCTCTGTATCTCCATCGCATTTTATGTCAAGGTCAAAGCGTCCGTGCTTTGAAAATAGTGTAAGCATATGATCTAAAAAGCCGCAGCCTGTTTGTATGTTTGATTTTCCGCTTCCGTCAAGATTTAGGCATAAGCTGATTTTGGTTTCGTTTGTATTTCTTTCAATACTTACCTTTCTCATTTTAATTTACCTCGCTTATTATTTTATCAATACATTCAATTAAAGCAGTAACCTGGTCTTTGTCTCCGATTGTAATTCTGTTGTATTCTGATATTCTCTCTTTGCTGAAGTGACGCACTAAAACGCCATTTTCCTTAAGCTTTAAATACATTTCCTCGCCGCCGATTTCTTTGTGCTTTGCAAAAACAAAGTTTGCAAGAGAGGGAAGAACTGTAAAGTCCCTTTTTATAAGTTCATCAATAAGATATTCTCTGTTTTTAATAATTTCGCCTGTGCAATTTTTGAAATATTCAGTATCAAGCATAGATGCCCCGCCAAGCTCCTGTGTAAGCCTGTTTACGTTGTATGGGTTGTTGGAATTTCGAATTTTTTGAAGATCTGCAATCAGTTCCTTGCATCCGATACCAAATCCCAGTCTTGCACCGGCGAGAGACCTTGATTTTGAATAGGTCTGTACAACAAGCAGGTTATCATACTCCCTCGTTAAATTGTACACGCTTTTTCCGCCAAAGTCAATATATGCTTCATCAATTACAACAACATTATTTTTATTTGTTTCTAATATGTAGCGTATTTGCTTCTCGCTTAAAATAAGACCTGTAGGTGCATTCGGGTTTGCAATAAAGATTGTTCCACCGGCGTTTTTGTAATCCTCGGGGTTTATTGAAAAGTCGTCACAAAGTGGTATTTTTTTGTAGTCTATACAGTTCAGGTTTGCAAAGACCTCATAAAATCCGTAGGAAATGTCAGGGAATATAGCAGGCGTGGTTTTATCACAAAAAGCAGTAAACGCAAATGAAAGTACCTCGTCCGAGCCGTTTGAAAAAATTACATTTTCCTCGCCTATATCATACACCTTGCAAATTGCCTCTGTAAGCTTTTTACAGGATGGGTCGCTGTAAAGTCTTAAGCTTTCTGCCGCCTCTCTCGTTAAAAGCTCGCACGCTTTAGGAGAGGGAGGAAAAGGGGACTCGTTTGTATTTAGCTTTATGTACTTTTTGTCTTGTGGCTGTTCTCCCGGAACATATTCCTCAAGAGATAAAAGTCTGTCACTTAAAAATCTGCTCATAGAGTTTTATTCCTTTCCAAATCTGATTCGTGCGGACTTTGCATGAGCTGTAAGTCCCTCTGTTTCCGCAAATACAGCTACCTTTTCATATTCCTTTGAAAGCGCCTCTTTTGTGTAGCAGATAAATGAAGATTTTTTAATAAAATCGTCTACAGATAGAGGGCTTGAAAACTTAGCTGTTCCGCTTGTTGGCAGGGTGTGGTTTGGCCCTGCAAAGTAGTCTCCCAAAGCCTCAGGAGTGTATTTTCCAAGGAAAATTGAGCCTGCATTTTTTATCTTGTCAAGATAATCAAAAGGATTATCAACGCAAAGCTCCAGGTGCTCCGGTGCAATTTCGTTTGCAACGTCAATTGACTTTTCAAGTGAGTCTGTTATAAAAATCTTTCCGTTTGTGTCAATTGAAACCCTTGCAATTTCACTTCTCTCTAAGAGTGGAATTTGTCTTTCAAGCTCTTTAGATACGTTCTCTGCTAATTCCTTGCTGTCTGTAACCAGCACAGCACTTGCAAGCTTGTCATGCTCTGCCTGTGACAAAAGGTCTGCTGCCACGTTTGCCGCATCACATGTCTTATCTGCAATAACAAGTATCTCACTTGGACCTGCAATCATGTCTATACTTACTTTTCCAAAAACCTGTCTTTTTGCCTCTGCAACAAACACGTTTCCGGGGCCAACAATTTTGTATACTGCGGGAACGGTTTCAGTTCCGTAGGCAAGAGCAGCAATAGCCTGTGCACCGCCAATTTTGAATATTCTGTCCACCCCTGCAATTTTTGCAGCTGCCAAAATTGCATCAGGGATACTGCCGTCCCTGTCAGGAGGTGTTACCATTACAACCTCAGGCACACCTGCAAGCTTTGCAGGTATTGCATTCATTAGTACAGAGGAGGGGTAGCGTGCTGTTCCGCCCGGAACATAAATACCAACCTTTTCAAGAGCTGTTATCTTTTGACCAAGTACAACATCATCTTTTTCTTTCATTACAAAGCCTTCACGTATTTGTTTTTTGTGAAAGGCTTTTATATTTTCAGCAGCTTCTTCTATGATGCTTATAAGATTTTTATCAACTCTTTCGTATGCAGCGTCAATTTCTGCCTTTGAAACTTCAAGAGAATCCGGTCTTGAACCGTCAAACTTTTCTGTATAGTCAAGAAGTGCTGCATCTCCTGATTTTCTTATGTTGTATATAATATCACGGACTATATCGCAAACATTGTCCATAATGGTGCTTTCTGTCCGTTCCAGAATTTCGTCTATTGGACGGTCAAGTCCCTCGTATATTTTAATCATTAATTTTCACACCTTTCAAATTGCGCCAATGAGTCTTGATTTCATTTCGTTAATTTCCTTTGTTTTAAAGCGGAAGCTTGTTTTGTTTGCAATAAATCTTGCACTGATGTCAACAATATCTTCAAAAACCTCAAGGTCGTTTTCCTTTAAGGTTGATCCTGTTTCAACAATATCCACAATAACATCGGACATTTTAAGAAGTGGCGCAAGCTCTATAGAGCCGTTAAGCTTTATTATTTCAATATCTCTGCCTTTTTTCTGGTAGTGGTTAAGAGCAATGTTTGCAAACTTTGTTGCAACGCGTATTGTTCTGTCCTCCCGGAGCTTTTTGCCTTTTCTTCCTGCAACGCACACCTTGCATTTTCCAATTCCAAGGTCAAGAAGCTCATATATGTCGGGAGAATATTCAAGCAAAATATCCTTTCCAACAACGCCAACATCTGCAGCGCCTTTTTCAACGTAAATTGCAACATCTGACGGCTTTACCCAAAAGTATCTTACTCCATTTTCCAAATCCTCAAAAATAAGCTTTCTTGAGCTTTCCTTTATAGAAGGGCAGCCGTAACCGAGTGATTCAAATATATTATATACCTTTTCTCCGAGTCTTCCTTTTGGAAGAGCTATATTAATCATTTCTTTCATGATTAATTATTCTCCTTTCCATCAAGATTTACAAGTAGCTTATATCTTAGCTTTTCAGGAATTTTATCCGATGCAAAAACAGTAAATCCGCCTTTTGTAAGCTCCTGCACTTTTTTTGCAATTTTAATTGTATCTGCAGCATTTTCGTATAAAAGCATTACATCAACATCATTTTCCTCTGTTTCTCTGCCAAAGTATTCAAGCATATCTGTGTAAATTGCAAAACCAATGGCAGAAACGGTTTTACCCATTTTTGAAAGTAGGTTGTCGTAACGTCCGCCTGAAAGTACACTTCCTGATATTCCGTTAATAAATCCCTGGAATATTACACCGCTGTAGTAGCTCATATCATTAACAATTGAAAAATCAAGGTTTATGTTCTTGTCAACTTCCAACGCCTTTAGTATTTCGTAAAGTGCTTCAAGCTCGGCAATTGCGGCGCTTGTTTTTTCATTTGCAGAAATCTTTTTGCAAACAGGGAGTATATCCTCGAAACTTCCATAGAGTGTGGACATTTTTATAACGTCCTCTGTAAGCTTTTCAGGAGCTCCTGCTTTTTCGCAGAGCTTTTTAATTTCGTGTCCGTCTTTCATACGAATAAGGTCGAGTATTGTGTTATATTCGCTTTCGGATAGGCTAAGTTCATCAAGCATACCCAAAATAAATCCCATATGAGATATGTCAAGGGCAAATTTGTCGGAAATGCTTTCCAAACTCTTTGACGCAAGGCTTATAACCTCGCCCTGTGTGTATGTATCAACACTGCCTATTACCTCAAGTCCAACCTGCATAATTTCTTTGTACTGACCCATCTTTGCACGGTAAACATTTTCTGTGTAGTACAGCTTTTGAGTATCGCTTCCGGAATTTTTAACAATAGACAGGGTAACGTCCGGCTTTAGTGCAAGGAGCTTACCATTTATATCGGTGAATGTTATAATGTTCTTGCTTTGAAGAAAGCTCTTGTTTTCAAGATAGAAGTCATATTCTTCGAACTTGCTCATTTTATATTTTTTATATCCCAGAGTTTCGTAAACCTTTCCTAAATCCGAGATTAAATTTTCTGATGTGGTAAATTTAATATTATTCATAACCCTTTTACCTTTCCTGATTTTATAAGAAAATTATACCACGCTTTATCACTTTAGTCAAGTAAAACATTAAAGTGATAGCATAATAAATCAAAGAATTTAATAATAAGGAAAATTTTTATGTAAAATGCATAAACTTATTGCCAAAATTTTTGATTTGTGCTAGAATGGACTTAAATTATATCGAATTTTACTGTGGCGAAGACATATGGGCAAAAACGGTCAGCATCTAAATCGTTTGGTGATTTTAATGTTGCTATAGCAACACGTTGGGTTTCGATTTGATTGAAGTATTTTCATCTTATAATAGGTGTGAAATTAAGGAGAATATATTATGTTTACAAAAAAATATCTAAAAGAACAACTTAAAGATATGGGAATAAAGCCGGATGATACAGTTTTGATTCACACTTCCTTTAAATCCATTGGAGAAGTTGAGGGTGGTGTTGACGGACTTATCGACACATTCAAAGAATATTTATCCGAGGGATTATTTATAATTCCAACACATACTTGGGCGGTTGTAACTCCGGAAAATCCAATTTATGATGTTAAAACCACAATTCCATGTATTGGTGCTGTTCCTACGGTTGCGGCTTTTCGCAGCGACGGTATCCGTTCGCTTCATCCAAGTCATTCTGTGTGGGCAACAGGTAAAAATGCCAAAGAGTTTGTTAATGGAGAAGAGAATGCACAAACGCCTGCTCCTGTTGGCGGCTCTTGGTATCGTCTTGCAGAGATTGGTGCAAAGATTTTGCTCATAGGAGTGAACCACGACAGAAATACATTTATACACGCAGTTGATGAGGCTGCAGGACTTAATGATAGATTTGACCCTACAATATGGAATGTTACGGTAACAGACTATGAGGGCAAACAAATCACTCACCAATTTCAGCACCATGGTGCAACAGGCTACCAGAATTTTGGAAATTTTGAAAAAATGTTTATTTCAAAAGGCGTTCAAACATCCGGAAAGCTCGGAAATGCAGAAGTTAAAATTTGTGATGCAAAAAAATGTATGAAAGTTCTTTTGGCTATATATAGTAAGGTTGACGAGCATTTGTGTCTTGAGCCGAGGGATATTCCTGAGTATTTGTATGAAGAAATTTAAAGTAATGACCCTGTTTGGAAGGTGTAAAAATGAAAATCAAAAGAAAATATAGTATTCTTTATCCGGATTTTGAGGGAGTGGAATATAAAAAGCTTTCAGAAACTACCTGTCATGATTTGTCCCTTGATGTGTTATGCAAAAAACTTACCGATAGCCCTAAGGAATATAATATGATAATGGATGTAATTTCCAATATGACAAAAGACCCAAGGGTTGCAAAGTACAGACAGAAGATTTTTTGTGATATTTTAAAATTCCCCGACCTTAGAAAACGTATGGTAGAACTTTTTGACAAGTTTGAATTTATACGCAATTTTGGTGTGCATCATTTAAACTCCGATGAAAAAATGGGCATTTGGCATCTGCTTCGCAGAATGGATGAGCTCAATGATTATATAAGCTGTGTAGAGGCAATGCAGGAATGTTTTGCAGAAAATGCAGTGGAGTCGGAGGGACTGAGGGGATTTGGAAAATATATTGAAAAGCTTTATCACGATGCCAATTTCGGTGAAATGAAAGCAGATATCGCATCGCTCAAAATCCAATCTTCTGAGGTAAAGAGTGTTACTGTTGGTATAAATGTAAATGAGAGGTTTGAAGCCACCGGATTAGGCCTTATTTCGATTAATAATAAGTACTTTAAAAAATCCGGAATAGTAAGTAATTTTGCGGACGCGATAGGCGCAAAACAAAAAATACAAGAGGGAACTGGCTGGGACGGAGATATGCATTTTCATCCTGCCCAAACGAGCTTCGATGGCGAAGGGGTGCTTACCAAATTCATAAATGCCAGATCTAAAGTGGCACTTGCAGGAATGACAGCCTTAGGCGGAGGCGGTGTATCAAGTGAAACTATAGCAAATATTGCAGATGGTGATGGAATGACAAATTCCACAATTTACCTTTCAAATGTTGCAGGTAAAATGCTTGATATGCTGCTTAAAAAGCTTCGTGATACACTTAATAAATATGCAGATGTTGCTGTTGTAAATATTTCTCATGTAATTCCTGAGTTTGTATATTACATAAGGTTTGCTGAGTTTATTGAAAAAAGCCTTGCTAAAGATTACACTTTCTGTGAAGCGAGTGTCACCGACAATGATAACGTACAGATGGAGGCAAAGGGATTTTACAACCTTAAACTTGCGATTTCGGGCGTGGAAAAGGAAGATATTGTTACAAATGATTTGAATTTTGACAGGGAACATACAGTTTATATTTTGACTGGTGCAAACCGAGGTGGAAAGACTACAGTGACACAGGGTATTGGTATTATGTATGCACTTGCTCAGGGCGGCATCTTTGTTCCTGCAAATTCCTTCCGTTATAAGCCTGTTGACTGCATTTACACCCATTTTCCGGCAGATGAAGACAAAACGCTTGATTTGGGCAGACTGGGCGAGGAGTGTATACGTTTTAAAGAAGATTACAACTCCTGCACAAAGGATAGCTTGTATCTTTTAAATGAATCTTTTTCTACAACATCTTTTGAAGAGGGTTATTACATAGCAAAGGATTCAGTAAGAGCTCTTTTAAAAAAGTCAGTCAGAACTATATACAATACCCATATGCATAAGCTTGGTGAGTCTGTTGGGGAACTTAATCTTGAAAATACCAAATCACAGGCTTCGTCTCTTATCGTGCAAAGTGAGGGAGGAAGGCGCTCCTTTAAAGTAGAGGTTGCACCGCCGTCCGGAATGTCTTATGCAAGAGATATAGCTGAAAAATACGGTGTTACCTACGAAATGCTTATAGACGGAATATAAGAGTAACAGCGAATTTTAAGTAAATAGTATTTTATAACAAAAGATTTGATTTATTTTTTGACAAAACGCTGTTATGAAAATTCCATGTAGTTATAAAAATTCCATTTACAAATTTCATTTTACTGTTACAATATATAATAGGGGTTTAAGTCATAATCAAAAAAGGATTACTATAATTATGTAGGTAAGACTCCAAAGACAAACTAAAATTTAACAGAAGGTTGTGTTGTTAATGGAAATTAAGCAGGCCGCAATGGTCGGAACGCTGGAATCCAGCGATATCCAAATCAGCATTTCGCCCAATCCCGGTGGTGGCTTGGACATCCAGCTACAAAGTGTTGTTAAAGCACAGTTTGGCGATGCAATTATTGCTACCATAACTGAGGTTTTGGAGGACTTTGGCATTAAAGATGCAATGGTGGAAGCTGTAGACAGAGGAGCACTTGAGTGGATTATTCGTTCCAGAATGCAAGCTGCATGCTGCAATGCTACAGGAACCCAATTTGACTGGAAAGGGGTGGATAAGTGATGCAAACTGCTAAACTTAAGAGAACATCTCTTTATGTCAGTGGTGCAAGTCCTATTAATATGATACAGGCTGCATTCTATAACGAAGATTGCCTGGTTTACGACCTAGAGGACTCTGTTCCTTTATCCGAAAAGGACGCTGCCCGACTTCTTGTATACAATACGGTTCGCTATCACAGACCGGCTAACAAGTACGTTATTATCCGTGTAAATGGTATTTATTCCGAGTACATAGACGAAGATCTGGAAGCAGCAGTTCGTGCAAATCCGGATGCTATCCGTATTCCTAAGGTGGAATACAAAGAAGAGGTTATCCGTATTTGTCAGCGTATTACTGAAATAGAAGAAGCTGCAGGCATGGAAGTTGGTAAAATTGAGGTTTGGTGCAATATTGAATCATATCTTGGTTTAATCAACGCTTATGAGATTGCAACAGCAGACCCACGTGTAGTAGCACTTGCGCTGGGAGCAGAAGACTTTACTGCCAGCATGAAATCACAGCGTACAAAAGCAGGTGTTGAGATATTTTATGCTAGAAATGCTTTGCTTACAGCTTGTCGACATGCAGGCGTTGAGGCTATTGACGCAGTTTTCTCAGATATAAATGACGTGGAAGGTCTTAAGGAAGACACAGCACTTACCCGAAACCTCGGTTTTGATGGTAAAACCTGTGTTCATCCAAGGCAGATTGATGTAGTTAATTCTTTCTTTACACCAAGTGCAAAAGAAATTAAATATGCACTTCGAGTTCTTCAGGCAGTAGAAGAAGGAAAGCAGCAAAAGAAAGGTGCTGTCACATTGGACGGCAGTATGATAGATAAACCTATGGAGCTGCGTGCAAGAACAACATTGGCACAGGCAGAAGCTGCCGGAATAAGTATAGGGGAGGAGTTACTATGATTAATGCAGTAGGACGTGAATTGCCGGAAAAAATCGGCAATTACATAGTAAAGCCTTATGCCGGACCAAGAGAGTTGATCGAGGCAGATAAGCCGGTATGCTCTCGCAGAAAGCCAAGTAAACGTGGCGCGGCAGAAACAAAGCTTATGCCGGATTTAAAGGCGGCAATAAAGGCAACAGGCCTTAGTGACGGAATGACTATTTCTTTCCACCACAGTTTCAGAGAAGGCGACTATATAATCGGACAGGTGCTTTCAGCTATTAAAGAGCTTGGTATCAAGGGTCTTCGATTTGCACCAAGTGCAGTTGTAAATATTAAAAATCCGTCAATCGTGGATTTTGTAAAAGACGGTACTATCAATCGTATTCAGGCAAGTGGTATTCGTGGTGAGCTTGGCGATGCAGTAGTTGACGGTCTGGAACTTGCAGAGCCGGTTATACTTCGTCCTCATGGCGCTCGTCCTCACGCTGTTGAAACCGGAGATTTGTCCATTGACGTAGCTTTCATCGGTGCATCTGCAGCAGATGACTTTGGAAACTGTACAGGACAGGTTGGACCAAATGCCTGTGGCTCACTTGGTTATTCATTTATTGATGCAACCTGTGCTGAAAACGTAGTAGTAATTACAGACAATTTGGTTCCATACCCTTGCGTTCCAATCTCTATTTCACAGATGTATGTGGATTATGTTGTAAAGGTTGACCAGATTGGTGACTCTGCAAAAATTGGAGCAGGTGCTGCCCGTAAGACAAAAAATCCTCGCGACCTTCTTATCGCACAGCGCGCGGCTGATGTTATGGCAGCAAGCAGACTCTTCAAAGACGGATATTCTTTCCAGACAGGAGCAGGTGCAATAAGTATCGCTTGTACAGATTTCCTTGCTGAACACACAGAAAAAGCAGGTATCCAGGCAAGTTATGCTCTTGGTGGAATGACAGCGAATATTGTTGAAATGCACAAGAAGGGTCTTGTTCGTACACTGCTTTGCTCACAGTCATTTGATGCAGTAGCAGCAAGAGCTATTGTTGAAGAGCCAAGTATCATAGAAATAGACAATTCTATGTATGCTAATATGTTTAACAAGAGTTGCTCTCTTGATAAGCTTAATTTCGGTGTTTTAGGTGCACTTGAAATTGACGTAGATTTTAATATCAATATCTTAACCGGTTCAAACGGTGAGATGATGTCAGGCATCGGCGGAGGTCCCGATGTTGCAGACGGAGCAGATATTTCTATCGTAACACTTCCTATTGTCCGTGGCAGAATTCCGTCAGTAGTAAATAAGGTATTTACCTGCTGTACTCCGGGTTCTTCTGTAGCAGTTGTTGTTACCGAAGCGGGCATAGCACTTAATCCAAAGCACAAAAGTTACGAGATGTTAAAAGAAGATCTCCAAAAGGCTGGAATTAAAACAGTATCTATTGAAGAGCTGCTTGAAACAGCTTATTCGCTTACAGGCGTACCAAAGCCTATTGAAACAACAGACAAAATTACCTGTATCGTAGAATATCGTGATGGAACAGTAATTGATGTCATTCGCCAGATTAAGCGAGACTAAACAAGTTTAAAATTAAAATTTTTTATAAAACAGGAGGAATTTATTATGAACACAATGGAAGAAACAAGAGCATTTTTGGAGTCAATTGGCCAACCGGGTGGAGACCTTTATCAGCTTCCTGACTCAGAGAAGCGTTTTGATGACGGTTGCCAATACCGTTTTGAGGTACCTGGTATCCAGGGACCAAAGGTAATGAAAGCATTGCTCGAAGAAGTTGACAGACTCGGCTTCTACATTCACCGTGTAACACAGACAAAGGGTATCTGGACTCTTTCTGATGAAGACATCACAGGTATGGTAGATTTAGCTAAAGAATATCAGGTAGAATTAGTACTAGCTGTAGGTCCACGTGCTACAACAGATACAAGTGCATCTGTTAAGAGCCCTGAAGGCGTACGTATGGGTTACCGTCTACGCGGTCAGGATCAGGTAGTAAGAGCTATGGAAGATGTACGTCGTGCTGCTCGTTTGGGCGTACGTACTTTCCTCGTATACGATGAGGGATGCTTGTGGGCACTCGGCAAGGCTCGTGAAGCAGGTCTTCTTCCAGAAGATTGCAAGTTTAAGATGTCAGCTCACTCAGGTCATGGTAACCCATGTTCTGCAAAGCTTCTTCAGGACATCGGTGCTGACTCATTCAATATCGTAAGAGACTATCAGCTCCAGCACCTTGCAGCTGTTCGTTCAGCTATCGATATTCCTATCGACTGTCATACAGAAAACCCTGCTTCATCAGGTGGATTTATCCGTCACTACGAAGTTCCTGAAATGATTCGTGTTGCATCTCCTATCTACTTAAAGACAGGTGGTTCAGTTGCACAAACACACAGCTGGGATTCTACAGAAGCAGATGCTAAGAAGCGTGCTAAGCAGGTACTTCTTGTTAAGCGTGTAATTGATGCTTACTATCCAGAAGCTACATACTCACCAAAGGGTTCTTTAAATCACTAATCCCCAAAATCTATAAAGGAAAGGGATACAATTATGGAAATCAGAACAATAACAGCACCTTTTACTGATGAAGTGCTAAGTGAGCTTAAAGTCGGAGACATTGTAAATGTCTCCGGCATAATATATGCAGGTCGTGACGCTGTGCTTCCAAAGATAGTTGAAATGATTGACGAAGGCACATTGGAAGAACACGACATTAACCTGCAGGGCAGTGTAATTTTCCACACAGCAGTAAGCCCTGCAGGTGTAGGTCCTACTTCAAGTAACAAGCTTGAGATTGAGGGTACTATGCCACAGCTTACAAAAGCAGGTATCAGAATGCATTTAGGTAAAGGTGCACTTAAAAAAGAAACTGTAGAAATGTTTAACGAATACAACGCCGTTTACGCGGTAATAGCTCCCGTTACAGCGCTCCTTAACAGTAAGGTTAAAGCTAAGCGCTGTGTTGCACATCCGGAGCTTGGTATGGAAGCATTTTATGAATTGCAAGTGGAAGAATTCCCTTGCATTATTGCGGCCGCTCACGGTCAGAGTATGTTTTAAGGAGGGAAATTCGTATGTCTTTTGATTACAATGAAGTAGTTGCAAAGGTGGCGGATACTCTTGTTAGAGCAGGCACTACCTTCAGCGAGGATAAAAAAGAGGCTTATCGCCGTGCTATTGCATCTGAGGAATTAACTCGTGCAAAATGGAATCTTGAAACAATCTTAGAAAATGCAGAGGTTGCAGAGTGTAACCGTAGCCCGTTATGTGACGATACAGGTATACCACATGTATTTATTGAGGTAGGCCCAAACCGTGCTATAACAGGCAGCCTTATGTCTGCTATACAGGAAGGCGTTCGTG
>JAZRHH010000021.1:0-9528 GCA_045644665.1 Clostridia bacterium | reverse complement strand
CGACAAAGGTTTCCCCAAAGGTTGTAATACCAATTGCTGAAAGTTCAGGCTGTTTCCTGCAGCTTTTTTCAATTACTGCACATACCGCCTCAAAGATTACAACAGCATCAATTTCATGCTCACCGTTCTGTCTTTTTACTTCATATTCAATATATTCATTATGTATAAACTCGCCGTTATTATTGTAAATTGTTAATTTACAACCGGTAGTTCCTACATCAAGTCCGCCTATTAACATTTTCTTACTCCTCTATGCTTACTACATCATAACCAAGATAGTATTTGAATGCTTCTTCAAGAATATCCTTCACATGACCGTTTGCAACTGTTGTATGATGCTTGAATCCGCCTCTTGCAAGCTTAATAAGCTTCTTCTGAAGATTATCAATCTTGGCAACACCGCCACAGCCAAAGAATTCTTTTTCGATATCTTCGCCTGTGAATTCGCCTTCACTAAAGTAAATAGTAATTTTACCGTCTTCTGTCTTACAGTTTGAGAAAGTCATAGGGAATGCTGCAATTCTTCCCTCATTTGTACCCCAACCACTGCCGGGATCGCCTTTATCAAACATTTTGTGTGAGGTAACTTCTCCTTTTCCTGCCATCAACTTCTGTGCAGTTGAACCGCAGTGGAAAAGAATAACCTTATCAGGATCATCTCCATAGTTATTGTTCCAGTCAAGACAAGCAGCAGGTCCCTGTGTAGCAAGAGAAAGCGCTCTCATGGTTATAGCACTGCACATATCAATTTCACAAGAAGCTACTATGCCTCTGTCGTTAAGCTCTGAAATAAGAACGCAAGGACAAACTCTGAGGTATGTTTCCATTTCGTTCCAGCAACGAAGTGCAATTGCATCAAGATGATACTCTTCTATGTATTCATCTATTACTACGCTGATTTTTGAAAGCATAATCTTCTTGTCTTCAGGAACATTTGTAAAGTCAGTATAATTTTCAAGTGCAGCTTTTTTAGCAAGTACCTTTTCATCATCGTCAGCCTTTGCGCGAACAAATTCAAACAATTCTGACAAGTCAAAGGATTCTACGTTTATACCGTGTCTTTGCATTGTAAGCTCATCAAAACGAACTGTCTTAAATGCTGTTGTTCTTGCTCCGATACAGCCGATTGTAAAACGCTTCATTCCGTTAACAACACGACAAACCGCTGCAAAATCATGTAAATTCTTTTCAAATTCCTTTGTAAGGGGATGAACCACATGGGGAGTCATAACTGTATAAGGAACTCTATACTGTTCAAATACATCTGTAACAGAAAACTTTCCGCAATAAGCATCTCTTCTGTGTTGGAAATCCATTTTGCCAATTTCGTCAGGATAAGCCTGCATCAAAATAGGAACTCCTGCATCCTGAAGTGCTGCGATTGCACCGTTTTCATCAACAAATATTGGCATACAAAGAATTACACCGTCATATTCGCCTTCGTGAGATTTAAGCCATTTAGCGTAAAATCTGCCCTCATCTCTTGTTTCAACAGCTCCGTAACGAGTAGCGTCCTTATCCATGATAAGATAATCATATCCCGCATCAGTTACAGCCTTAATCATATCCTCGCGTGCGCCTTCAATAAGTTCGGCAGGCATAAACCCACGGTTTCCAAAATACAAAGCAAATTTCATATTAAACCACCCTTTTTTTATTTTTTATCTTGATTTTATCAAGAATAGTGATATAATAATAGTTACATTCATTCAAAAAAATGTAAAAACGTACAGAAAGTTGGGATAAAATGCCCTTAAAATTAAATAACTCAGAACTGTATGAACTCATGGAAAATTTTTATGTATTAACAGGTATGAGAATCGTAATATTTGATGAAAAATATATAGAAGTTTTAGCATATCCGGAAAACCCATCACCTTTTTGCCATGCAATGCGTCAAAACGAAAAATTTCTTTGCCTTTGCAATAAAAGTGATGAATTATCCTTTGAAAACTGCAAAAAAACAAAATCACTTATCATAACACGCTGTCATGCAGGCTTAATTGAGGCAACAGCTCCACTCTTAGATAATAATACTATAATCGGCTATATTATGTTTGGTCAAATAACCGACAACAAGGACAGAGACTTGTTTATAGAACAATTTACCTCCAATTATTCAAATTACGACTGTTTTGATAATGCATTGGAAGGCATAAAGAAAATAAAGTATAAAAAGACAAAGCAAATCTACGCTGCAGCTAAAATTCTGGATGCTTGCACAAGCTATATACAAATCAAAGAAATGGCAAGACCCTCAAAACAAGAGCTTGTACATAAAATAGAAAACTTTATAGATATGCATATTGATGAAGCTATATCTATAAAACGGCTATGTGATGAATTTAATATAAGCAGGACTTCTCTTTACACCATCATGGGAAATCATAACGAAAATGGAATTGCTCAGCTTATAAAGGAAAAGCGATTACAATACTCAAAAAAACTTTTGAAAACAACAAATTACTCAATTGCAGAAGTCTCAGAAAAAATTGGTTTTTCTGATTATAACTACTTTCTTCGAGTATTTAAAAAAAGGTTTGGAATATCTCCCAAGAAATATAAAAGCAATTTATCCGATTAATAATAAAAACCCGTACACTCTTATAACAAGTCTGTACGGGTTTTTACGAATTTTAAATTTTATTTTTAAAATTATTTCTGTATTCAAATGGCGAAACCTTTGTTTCTTTTTTAAAATAGGTGGAGAAGTGAGTATTGCTGCAGAAACCGGTTTGTGAAGCAATTTCGGATATGGACAAATCAGTATTTAGTAACAGTCTCTTACCCTCATTTATTCTAAGGTTTAAAATATACCTGTGCATGCCCATACCGGTATACTTAATAAAAAGCCTGTTGAGATGGTACTCGTGATATCCTGCAATTTCTGCCAGGTCATTGTTTTTTATTTCTTTTGCGTAATTTAAATTAATGTAATCAATAATTTTTTTCACTGTATTCCAAGAGGAGTTCAAAGAGGTATTGAAGAGGGAACACAGTTTTTCCAGTATCCCTCAATGGCATATGGTGGCATAAACGAGATTTTTGCTCCGGCTGTGCTTTATCAGGTAGGAAGGGTAATTGAAGACGAGGGCTACGAGGCATTTGTATATCGTAATACAGGTGCAAGGGGCGTGTATCGGATATGGATGGTTCCCCCGGAAACACTCTTTCACTGGAAGAACAGATTGAAGCAAACGAATATGCAAAAACAAATACTGCTCATCACAGAAGCGTACAAATTACAAGGCCTACAAGGGACGGAGGCGTTGCTCCGGATTTACAGTTCCAGTTCAGAATTGTGGCAGTTGCCTGCGGACTTGGCGAAATTGGCTGGAGTAAAATGCTCCTGACACCAGAATTTGGACCGCTTCAAAGAGTTGCATTTATATTTACCGATGCTATATTCATCTGGAGGAAAAGGGAATTTTGACAAAGAAATTTAAAACACCATTCAGAAAAAGAGAAGAGTGGAAGTTCGACGTACAAGATTTTAAATAACCTCTACGCTGACAAATTAAATCCATGGAAATTTATAACAATTAATTTTAATTTAGAATGCAATAATTTCGGAAAGTGTTTTTTTGAAAAAGATTATATTCTGTTCGAAAATTCCGGTGCAGGTGTCCGTAGTAAATTCCATGATATAGCATATGTTTGGGAAGGTAAAAATCTTCTTTATTCTGTTAAATGTAAAACCATTCTTTCGGACATACTTTATGAATTGATTCGTGCATCCATGCCTCAAAGCAGCATCCATCATGCAGAAAAACTTGAAGCTGCACGTACATATATTCAGGCAAATTTCAGAGAAAAAATAAACATTGAAGAACTAGCTAAAAGAATGGAATTGAGTCCCTCATACTTCAGAAAACTTTTTACTGCAGCTTATAACCAATCTCCAAAACAGTATATAACTAATCTCAGAATAAACACAGCTTATGACCTTTTAAATTCAGGAGAAGTAACCATAAGTGAAGCTGCATTTTTAAGTGGATTTGATGATATTTACTATTTTAGTACGTTATTTAAAAAACAAACAGGACATACTCCTTCAAAAATTCTTCATTCAAACAAATCGCAAAAAGAGAATGTTTAACACCCACTAAAAACCTTTGTTAAAAATTCGGTAGTAACCGCAAGTCGCTGTAAAGACACTTTGTTTAATATACTTAATAAATGTTATAGATAAACAATACAAAAAAAGGTATATTTCAATTTAGCGAAAAATCGCTTCTTGAAACATACCTTTTTTGTTTTAAATAAGATGTCGTTGTATAATATTTCAATTATGATTGAAAACATAGCATGACAAATTAATATGCATACTATTATTCTTGTGTTAAAATCTCAACCAGTTCTCTTATATTAGAGTATATAAATTCCGGCTTTACATCAGATTTTTGAACATCCTCCATTGTACCCTCACCGCTAAGCACAAAAATTGTGCTTATTCCTGCATTTACTCCGCAGGCAATATCTGTGTAGAGTCTGTCTCCCATAAGAGCTGTTTCATCTTTGGAAAATCCTGTTTTTTCCATAGCAAGAAGTGCCATAGTAGGCTCAGGCTTACCAATAAAGAGAGGGCGTTTTTTTGTAGCATTATAAAGCATTTCGCTGACAGAACCGCAATCAGGCACATATCCATACCATGTAGGGCAAACCCAATCAGGATTTGTTGCAATATAGTCCACTCCCCTGCCAAGCAATATACAGGCATCCTCAAGTTTTTTAAAAGTAAGCTCCGTATCAAAGCCCATACAAAGACAGTCTATGCCGTCCTCCAGAACATCTGTTACAGGAAGTCCCGAAGCTTTAAGCTGCTCCTTAAAGGATTCTGTACCAAAGGCATATATTTTCTTATAAGTTTTCTTTTTAAGAAAAAGTACGGTAGCATCAGTAGATGTCAGAAAATCATCGGCATTTGAGTCTATACCCATACTTTTAAGCTTTTCTATGTACTTATCTACACTCTTTGAAGAGTTATTTGTAAGGAAAATATACCTACCGCCAATATCTTTTACATACTTTAAAAAATCAAGGGTTCCGTCAAACAAATCATTATCAAGATATATTGTTCCGTCCATATCAAGCAAGAATAATTTTTTCTTATTCAGTGTATTCATATTATCTCCCAAAGCTCCTTTTTACCTGTAGAAACAGCTTCTGCACCTGAAGCTATTGCCTCTCTGATTTCATCTTTTGTTTCAATAAGTCCGCCGGCAACAATTGGCATATCAAGCTCTGTTTTAAGCTTTTTAATTATTTTTGATAGTGTGCCAGGCATTATCTCTATCATGTCAGGTTTTGATTCATTCACAGCTTCTATAGTCGTTTTTACCGAATGTGAGTCGACTATAAAAAATCGTTGCACAGTATAAATTCCATGTTTCTTTGCAAGCTTTATCATATTTACACGGGTACTGATAATCCCGTCAATGCCAAGACTTTTTGCATATTTTATTCCATATTCATCTTTTCCTATACCGCTTGCAAGGTCTATATGAACAAAGAGCTTTTTGCCTCTTTTATGCACTAGCTCCACCTGCCCTTTTAATTCTTCAATATTTGTGGAGAGCATAAAAACAATTTCTACTCTTGATTCAAGTGCGGATTTAAGTTCCTCTGCGTTTCTGATTGCAGCTATAATCATACCCATAAATTTACCTCTTTATCTTGCATTTTTTGTTGCAATAACCCTGCTTCCATATACATCTTCTATTATAACATCCCCAATGGAAATTGGCAAGTGGGCAGATGCATTATTTATAATTTTCATAGCATCAAATATTTTGTCCTTAGGTATAGGCGTTTCTGTCTTTACAGGCAGCACGCTGCCGTCTTCACATCTTACGGTAGAGGTAATTGTTCTTACGGGATTTGTACATTCTTTTTCTGCGTATACCTTTCCTCTCGGGCATGTATTTCCACTTACGCTTTGTACCTTACCATCAGACATTTCTACTGCGAGGCTGCACCCAAGCGGACACACAATACATGTAAGTTCTCTTGTCATTGTGACACCTCCTCAAGTTTAAAATACAGTTCGCCGGTACCCTCAAGCATAGTTCCATCTATCTTTATGCTTTCCATTTCTCCCGGTGCCACCTTTACTTTCTTCTTTGAAAGAAGTAATTTATCACCACTATATACATTTACCTTTACATTCTTGAAAACATCGGAAACTCTGAAATATACAGTTGCAGACTTTTTCTTGGAAATAACCTGTGGCACAGTGTATCTTATCTTCCCGTCTGTTTTTATATTTACAAGGATTTCTTCTTCCTTAATATCCTTAATATAGTTTGCCGCACTAATTCCTGCGATTTCTGCTTCTTCCGAAACATAGTCTACCAGGTCATGTACATGTAGCACATTTCCGCAGGCAAATATACCTTTTACTGTTGTTTGTCTGTCCTGGTCAACAATTGCACCGTTTGTAACTCTGTCAAGCTTAATATTTGCCGCCTTTGAAAGCTCATTTTCAGGTATAAGTCCTACAGACAAAAGGATAGTGTCGCAAGGTATATATTCCTTTGTTTCTTCAATCGGCTTTCTTCTTTCATCAACCTTTGCGATTGTAACTCCCTCTACACGCTCCTTACCATGAACCTCTACGATTGTATGGCTTAACTTAAGAGGGATAGAAAAATCATTAAGACACTGCTCTATATTTCTTGCAAGACCACCGGAGTATGGCATAAGCTCACAAACAGCCTTTACGCTTGCGCCTTCAAGGGTCATTCTTCTTGCCATTATAAGTCCTATATCACCGGAGCCGAGAATTACAACATTTTTACCGGGCATATATCCCTCTAAATTTACAAGCTTTTGAGCTGTACCTGCGCTGTAGATACCTGCCGGGCGTGTTCCGGGAATATTAAGCGCTCCCTTTGAACGTTCTCTGCAGCCCATTGCAAGTATTATTGCCTTTGCCTGAATTTGAAACACTCCGTCTTCAGTGTTGGTTGCAGTGATTACCTTATCCTCTGTAATATCAAGAACCATTGTATTCAGCTTACATGCAATTCCCTTTTCTATAATTTGCTTTTCATATCTGTAGGCATATTCAGGACCGGTAAGTTCTTCCCCGAACTTATGTAGTCCAAAACCGTTATGTATGCACTGCTGCAAAATTCCTCCAAGGGTACTGTCACGCTCAAGTATTAAAATATCACGGATACCGCTGTCGTATGCAGCAGCTGCTGCACTCATTCCCGCAGGGCCTCCGCCAATGATTACCAAGTCTGTCATATTTACATACCCTCCTTTGTCTTTCCTGTAATAAGCTTCGATGCACCGCCGCATTTTGTTATGTGTTCGGGAGATACATCCAGTTCCCTTGCCAAAAGTTTTATTATATACGGAGAGCAAAAACCTCCCTGACATCTTCCCATTTGTGCTCTTGTACGGCGTTTTACACCGTCAAGGTCAGATGGCTTTGGATTTGTACGGATAGCTTCTAAGATTTCGCCCTCTGTAACAGTTTCACACCTGCATATAATTCTTCCAAATGCTTTGTTTCCTTTTATAATTTTGTTCTTTTCCTCAATGCTCGCTTCTCTGAATGCGTGCATAGGCTTTCTTATTGGATTGTAGTCTTCTTTTTTTTCAAGAATTAAGCCTTGCTCCTCAAGCATTTCGCAAATCATTTCCGCAATCGCAGGAGAAGCGGAAAGCCCCGGTGACTCAATTCCGGCAGCATTTATAAATCTGTCCCTTGGAGAATTTATAATAAAATCACCTGTGCTACCTGCCGCGCGAAGTCCGCAAAATGATGTGATTGTTTTTCCGTAAGGAATACCGTCTACGTTTTCATTCGCTTCTTTTATTATACTTTCAAATCCCTCTTGGGTTGTTTTCTTATCCTCTTTATCCGTTATATCAACAGATGTAGGGCCTGTCAAAAGGTTTCCGTCAACCGTTGGTGATACAAGTATACCCTTGCCGGCTTTTGTAGGCGTTCTGAAAATCGTATGAGAAACAATATCGCCACACTCTTTATCAAGAAGTATGTACTCGCCGCGTCTTGGTGTAATTTCAAAGGAATTATCCCCTATCATACCTGCAATTTTATCAGAATACAAGCCTGCCGCATTTACAATACATTTTGTTTTTACAGATGTTTCCTTTGAAAGGATCTCGTATCCATCGTGGAAGCTTTTTATTGCACAAACTTCAAAATTGCACTTTAAATCTGCACCATTATCCATAGCGTTACCAATTGCCGCAACTGTCAGTTCATAAGGGCATATGATTGCACCTGTCGGAGCGTACAAGGCACAGCTTACATTATCTGAAATATTTGGCTCTAAAGCTTTAAGCTCTTCTTTTTCCAAAACTCTCAAATCTTTTACTCCGTTTTCAGTTCCACGCTCTAAAAGCTCTTCAATTGTACGTCTGTCCTCATCGTTAAAACCAATAACCAGAGAACCGTTATTTTTATATTTTACGCCAAGCTCTTTTGCTACGTTTTGCATCATTTTCGAGCCTTTTACATTAAGCTTTGCTTTAAGGCTTCCACACTTTGCATCAAAACCAGCATGAACAATTGCGGAATTTGCCTTTGTTGCACCCATGGCAACATCGTTTTCCTTTTCAAGAATACAAATTTTAAGGTTATACTGGGAAAGTGTTCTTGCAACCATTGCTCCGACCACTCCTGCACCAATAACTGCTACATCATACATTTTTTTGTTTTCCTCCTTTTGAATAAACAAAAAAGACGCACCAAAATAAACCATAAAAGTTTATTTTGATACGTCTCCAAATCTCTGTATCAAAGCGAGTATATCATATTTTTCATCATCTGTAAATAGAAAAATTTAAAATCAACAAAACTAACAAATAACAAAAACCAAATTTATGCCTAATTGATAAAAATCATTAAAAAGATTTTTAAGTATAACAGGTAATGACAAACACGATGTGTCGTTCCCTGTTTTTATAATAAATCCTAATACATAAAATTCACCTTTTAACATACTTGCTTAATCTGATATTTTATTCAGCTAATTAAAATTTGTTTATTAACCATTTATCAAGTATATCCCATAAAGCATCTTCACATTGTTTTTGTGTATATTCTTTAGGAAAATATTTTTTTAGTTTTGTATAATTAATTGATATCTTTTCCGGTTTCTCCAAGATTTTTTCTTCTTTCAGGATTTCGTTCATCTTATCCTTTGACAAGACACCCTCAAGATAGTGCTTTTTGATTTGAGTGCCCTGCTTTGCATTTACTTCACAGCAATTATACTCTATAACATCATTTAACAGTATCTGGTGCTTTGTATCAAGATAGGATATTTCAACACCTGCAATGAATTTTATTATGTCCTCATCCACCTTATCAAGAAGCTGATATATAAGCTGCGTAAGACGTATGTACCGTTGCACTTGTCTTCCGCTTTCGCCGAAAGATTTACGTACTATATCGGCACTTTCTAACTTCCCGACATCATGTCGGGAAGTGAATTCATTTTTAACACCTTGATGTTTCAGTGCCTCAAGTTTCAGCTTATAAGC
>JAZRHH010000020.1:0-32534 GCA_045644665.1 Clostridia bacterium | reverse complement strand
TATAATATTTTTAAGGCTCTGAATTTCTGCTCCCATTGTGTTTATGATATTGCTTGTATGCTCTACATAGGAATTATATTCCGTTCTAAAGACTGTTAATTCCTCCAAATCAAATTCATCTCCTTTAAATGTCCAATTTTCATTAATTTCAAAATGTGGCGTATCCGGAGTTTTCCAATTTCCACCCCAGACAATATCTAAACCTTTTGCAACTTCTCCGCACTTTTTAAAAAAATTATCATCCGAGTATTCCGCTCCTTTGACATTTTTACATATATCCCAGGCACGTCCAGATGTGTGACGGGAATTTTTTGTCCAGGTTACTTTATTCCCCGGTCTTGTCCTTCCTTGTGCATAGAGATAATCCTGTCTTTCCTGACTTCTGTAGGTTTCTGTAATAAGGACATTAAGGCCTTGTCTTTTACATTCTGCCAAAAACAGGTTACAAGCCCTCTGTGCGTTTTTTGTAAGAGCAGAAATATCACGACAAGCTGCTGTTACATTACTCATTGCCAATCCCCTCAAAAGTCTTTATTTCGTATACAGGCACTATGCACTCAACTTCCTCCCTGTATGTACGGACTATGTACTGACTTTGAATATCAAACTCAGGAACAGTCCTGTCACTAAGGGGTTTATACCCTGCTTTTTTTATCATTTCCTCTTTTGGATTTGTGTATATTCTGCTATCCACAACAACAAATCCGCCTTTGTATTTTTTTATATTTGTTTCATTTATAAATTTATATAGCTCCATATAATCACTCCTTGCTCGTACTGTAATATGTCACTTCCATGTTTAACGGTTGCAGCTTTGTGTCAACCGAATATATCGTTGTACCTTTAATTGTTGGTAGTTTTGGTAATATTACCGGTTTTTCTTCTGCTTCAGCCATCACATAATAAATTAAAACATTATTATTATCCAGAAATTTTTTATAATCATCTAAAGTAAACCCGTCACACCTTATATAAATATTTTTGGCGGAAGGGGATAGCATTGCCTGGTTATTACTCAACTCGTTTGAGTACTTATTAGAGGGAATAGTGAAATAATTACTATATCCGCCACGATAGGAAACCGGTATATTTTTTGAAACAGGTTTGTGAAATCTTATTGTACTACCTGATTCCATTTCTCTCAAATTAGTGGAATTTAATTTTTCACAAAAGACTTGTCTGACTACTTTTTTACTTTCAAAATCAATAAAATCCGCGTAATCTCCTACCTTTCTTAAAGGCTCATCAAGGTATATACTTGTTGTATCCGAGCGGCCCTCTCCGTTGCTGCATATGACGGGAATTTTGTACTTACCTGTGCTTTCATCATATTCACCAACACTTTCAAAATCAACCGGGGCATTATGTGCTGGTATTCCATTCTGAACAGAATTTCCGTCAATAGTATAATTTACAAGACTTGCATCATCTACACAATCATTCAGAACCAAATCCGGCACCCCTGATACTCTGCGCAAAAACCCTTTAACTGTATTTATTGCAGACATAAAGGCTAATTTTTTTCTTTTTAAATATATCAATGATAGTCCGCCTCCTGACCGGAAGGCACAAACCCATTAACCATACCAATACACTGTGTGCCGTTATAATACATCACTATTTCATAATGAGTATTGGCTGAAGGCTGAAATACACTGATGCCGTCAAAAACAACACAATCTGTACCAATCCAATTTATTATTCCGCCCATGGGATAACTAACACAAGTAGGCACTTCACCACAGTTGAAAGATAGTGATGCAATGTAATCCTCCGGATACTCACCATTCCACCACTGGACATACAACGTATCAAGTGCAGGAGCGGTTATGCGTGTTTCCGTGTTATGATTGTCAGGGCCGTTCCAGCTAAATGAGCCATCCTCGCCTATATCCTCACTACCAATAGTAATTACCGTTACCTTGTCTTCCTTTACTTTATTTAAATTTTCAGCCGCCTTCTCCAACAAAGAAACCGCTGTCTGACGCAGTGTCCTTTCTTCTGATAAATCTGCTTCCAGATCATCTAATGCCTGTAAAAAAGATGCATCTGCTGAGGCTCTGTTCTCTGCCTCTTTACCAAGCCTTGTATCAAGCTCCGATACACTTTTTTCACGTTTGATAGTTTCGCTATCTATTTGTGCTTTAAGGTCTGCGTCCCCGTCTGTTCTTGCATAGACCTCATTTGCAATATTTTGCTCTAAGGTACTTTTTAAAGTCTCCCTTTTGGTTGCCTCCTCCTGCATCGCCTTTCTTATTAGTACAGCATTATAATTTTCATTTACTTTTTCCGGCAAAGGTGTCTGTGCAAAAGCATATTTATCTGCATTTATTTCATAAGACATAATTCTCAGCTCCTTTCTTCTACCAGAACTTCAAGCTCCAGTTCCGTAATTGTCACTTCTCCACTTCCTTCTATTCTGAAACGAAGTATATCTCCGGAGGAATACCTTATGGGAAGCCTGTGCTTTCCCGTTTTTGATATTCCCTTATGAGAAACCCACTGTCCGCCATTAACAGATGTATAAAAATTAATAAATCCATCTTTTATTTTGCATCTGATAGTGGCATATATAAGCGACTTATCGTTAAAGGTTTCTAATGTGAGCTCGGGACTTTCTAAATAAAAATCTCCATACTCACCCTCTTTCATAGTATACATACTGTCCTGTGTACAAAAATACATCCTGCCTTTATAAAAATCTCCTGTAACAATATCCATGTCAGAAAATTTGCTCCATATTCCTTTTTCCGTATCAAACACCAGAAATTCCTTTTCTCCGTTTTCCTTTTCGCATCGTACATAATAGCTTATACCGTCAGAGAACGACACAGCACTTACATACTTTGTGTTTAGCTTGTCGGATATTCTCTCCGGTTTGCTGCCTGCGTAAGCATAAAATCCATCATACGAAAGCCATATAAGCATACCACCTGCATTTGCTATACTTTGTCTGTCAATGCAACCTACTCCATAGGTTCTTTCCATACTAAAATCCTTTGGTGTACTTCCGAAGATAACGTGTACATAATCCTCCTTAAAAACAACAACCCTTGTCTGCCATGGGACAATTCCTGTAAATTTCCCCGGGCTGCCGACAGTAACGCTCCAGCTATCTGTTGAAACGCCGTTAAATTCATAATATTCCAGAGGTTTGCCAAGGGCTGATGCATATACTTCCTCACCGTTTTGTGAGCAGCACCAAACCCGATTATGAGCAACACAGCCATATGTAACCTTAGGAAGATATTTTCTTATGGCACCGTTCTGTGCGTAGGTTGGATTATCTGTGGAATAGGGCCACGGTATAATGTCACCTTTTACGTTTTTAAGTTCAACTGTAATAGTTATTATTCCGGAAGAATTGCTGCCGGTAAAGGTATGGGATTTTATCACAATTGATACAGGACTTGAAATATTGGAATAATCAACGCTCGTTTCAGGATAAATTGTATTACAAGGCTGCATATTATCTTTAAGACCATAAAGCCTGATATTATCACCTACTGCAAACTGCTTACAAAACACACTGTTATACCAGGAATTTGGCACCTTATACAGATTTAACTGAGTAGTATAATCACTGGCACTGTTTGAATTATATTCATTTGTACAGTACATTTCCCAGGAGTAGCTGGAAGCTTGTAAAATAGTATCACTTGTGTTATCTGAATTAACAGCATACACATATCCATATAAATCAGGCAGAGCAAATATTGAGCCGTTGTAGTCCACCGCGTCAGTAAAACTGCTTAAGGTACATTTTTGCTCATTATTGACAAATACTCCGCAAACACTGGAATTGTCCTTTTTATATGTGGCTATTCCGGAAAAACCGTAAACATCTCCTGAAAGACGTCTTGGCAATATCAGCTTATTAATGACAGCATTTTCAGGAAGTGATATCTCCTGCTTTTTATATCCTTTTTCAGAACATATGCATGGATACTCTTTGTGGCTCATGTTTTCCATATCATAAAGCTCACCTGCACCCGGCCGGAGCCTTCTGTTGATACCAAGAAAGCCTTTATATGACACCTTACCGTTTTTTGCAGCTATGGTATTATCATATTTCATTAACTATCCCTCCTTTTGTGCAAATTAATATTCTCCTAATTCCTTTGCACCCTTTGAGGCGTTGTCCATTTTCTTCTGGACTTCTATGTTTCCTTTAATGCTCCTGTTTATTACTTCTGCAACCTTTCTTGGAACCTTTACTGTTTCCCCAAGCTTTATTTCATAAACCTTGCCGTCACAAGAGGCTGTGGTAGTAGTGCCTATTTTTTCACTTCTAAGGGGAATACAAACAGAAACCTTTTCGTTCATATATTCCATGTACTTTTTATTATTTAGCTTTCTTCTTTCCTCTACGGTTAACTCAAGCCTTTCCTTTACTTCCTCTGTCTTTTTTGTTGTTGCCATAATATATCTCTCCTTTTTAATTTTTAAGTATTATATAATTTCCTTCCTTTTCCTGCACCTTAAGAGGTGTTGAGGGCAAAGGATTTCTCATAAGAAAATATCTCATTGCGTCATAGTCGTGGTCTTCGCAATTTGTATCAATATCTTCGGGACGGTTTTTGTCATAAACAAGGTTTGGAAAGGTGCGCAAAAATTCACGACAGGTATCAAACACATAAAGCATAGGATACCCGTTTTTGTCAAAAGCAAGTCTTTTGTGTACCTGCATTTTTCCCGGAAGCCGTTTATGGTCCCCCTTCTCAAAGTACACACCCTGCTCCTCAAACATGTTTATTATTGTTCCGGCTCTGCCGCGACTTTCGTCCCATATAGCCGGGTCAGCAATGCCTATGATTATATTTCCCTTTTCTTCTGCGTCCTCAATTTCCTTTACCATTTTTGCAATTGCAGATGGTTCAAGTCTTAGCCCTGTGTTTGGGACATTGGTACAGCCGTAAAGCTGACGGTACAAATAGCATATCCCGTCCTCGTCAACTGCCCACCACTGAACAGCAAAGGGCTTTGTATAGCCATAGTCAAAGCTCCTGTACCGTCTCCAATGCCCCGGTATATTAAAGGGCTTGATAACATGGGTGTTACGTCTGTCCTCATTTTCCGGATGGTTTTTCCACTCTGTAAAGACCTGCCCCTCAAAAACGTCCCAGTCACCATACAAAAGTGCTTTTTTTTGAGCCTCGGGTAATGACGCAAGGTTTGCAAGATAGTTAGGGTCGTTTTTAAGTAGCTTTTCATTGTCAAATACAGATGAGGGAATGAATATTCTTTTTCTCTCCATGGTTTTGATTTCACCGTCAGGCATTCTTACCTCTGTTTTAAAAACAATGGGAGTATTTGGAGGTGCGGGAGTTATAAACCTTTCCTTTACCCAGCCGTGTCCTGTTCCGCCAGGATTGGCAGTAGCTCTTATGTACACCCTCACCCCCTCACCGTCTGCACGGTTTCTTGATATAAGATATTCGTATTCCTCCCTTGTAAAATGAGTAAGCTCGTCAAAGCCTATAAAGGCAAAGGACAATCCTTGATAATTCAGGTGACTGTCCTTATTAGGCATTGACCCGAAGTATATAAGGGCACCTGAGGGAAATCTCCACACATGCTCTGTTTGATTGTAAACAGCATCAGGATACGCAGCAGAGTATATCCGCCTGGACTTCCCAATCAGCTCTCTTAACTGCGGCATTGTTTTTCTGAATATAATAGCCTTATAATGAGGTATATGTACTTGCCGAAGCGCCTCTGCCACAAGAGCGTCCGACTTTCCGCCACCTGCTGCACCTCCGTAAAGTACTTCATATTCCTCACGGCTTTGAAATACCTTCTGGCGTTTTTGTGGCTTCCATATTACATTTTGAGTGTTTGATTTCCCCTTGCCCATAGCTTAAAATTAACCTCTCTTTGTCAGACTTGAAAGTGACTCATATCGAATGAGATAAAGAGGCTCCAAAATTTTTGCCAAGTGGTATGCCTTCCATGACATTGTACCTCTTTGGTTAAGAGGGTCAGAGCTTCCTGCAGAGCCAAGAGCCTTTGTTATGTTTTGTATATTCTTCTTTGGACTTGTTACGCCGTACGCGTCCTTAGCAATAAACAAATTGCCATAAACAGGGCTGTTTGATACTCCGCCGCCGTCTGCAGGAAATATCTCCATGTCAATATCAATAGAACTGTCAGGAGCTTCTGCCAATGTAATATACGCCTCTCCGTTCCCACCGGCAGTAGCACTTGAAACAACGTATATAAAGCCGTTTACAATAATGCTTCTGGCTGCAAGTGCTGCAGCTTCACTGGATGAAAGCTCTTCCATAACATAAATTCTCTTGTTTTCAGCATCAATTTTTTGAACTGTAAGCTGATTTCTTCCCTCTGCAAGTTCTGTACCTCTAAATACCTTTGCATCAGGAGTTTCAACAAATCTTACGCCGTAAAGCTCGCCAATTTCGCCCTTATAAATGTTCTTTGTATCTGCATACTCATGAGGCTTTTTCCAGTTTTCGTCTGACTGAATATCAAATGTCACGTCCGGATGAACAATTGCAACATAGTATCCGTCATCAAAAGGAACTGCCTTGTTTCTCTTAAGCTGGTTTACAGCCTTTCTTATATCCGTAACAGTAAGACCCTCTGTAAGCTCTGCACGGCTTGATACTCCGCCTGCATAAAGCACGTTTGTACCTGAAGCAAGAACGTCCTTTGTAATATCGTCAAGAGTTTCTGCTGCGTTTCTGCCAAGGAGGTCATTCATCTTAAGGGCCTCCGGTGACGGATCATGCTTAAAGAAATCAAAGCTGTCTGTGTAGCTTACATAGTTACCATACTGTACAGGCTGAGCTGTAATTCGTGTAATATTAATTGAGCTGCCCTTTGGTGTAATACCCTCTGTAAGAGGCTTTGTTGCCTTTGGGAGAGGTGAAAGTCTGTCCCAGCAAATAGTCTTTGACTTACCCTTTGGGATTTGTACCTTCTGTCCGAACTGGTCGTGTACAAGCTTGGTTTCTGCTTTCTTTAGGATATGACGGTTGAGTATATCCTGAAAAAGTGGTGCAGTACCGCTTGTTTTTGTGGTTTGTAAATTAAGTAGTTGTTCTGTGTCTGTCATTAAAAAATCCTTCCTTTTTTCTAAAAATTTGTTCTGTAATCGATTACATTATGAATTATACCATAATAAGCTCGGAAAAAAATTCAACTTTTAAGGCAAACTTCTTGACAAAAAGTTCAAAACATGTCATAATATAGGGTATATAACTATGATTTTGAAAGGAATGTGTGTTTTGGAAAACATATCAAAAACATATAACCCGGCGGAGTTTGAAGACAAGCTTTATAATACATGGATGGAAAAGGGATATTTCCACGCAACACCAAATAAGGATAAAAAACCTTTTACCATTGTTATTCCGCCACCAAACGTAACAGGACAGCTCCACATGGGACATGCCCTTGACGAAACCTTGCAGGATATTCTTATAAGATATAAAAGAATGCAGGGCTTTGAGGCTCTTTGGGTTCCGGGAACAGACCATGCAGGAATTGCAACTCAGATAAAGGTTGAAGAAAACCTTCGCGAAAATGAAGGACTTACAAGATACGACCTTGGAAGAGAAAAGTTTTTAGAGCGTGTATGGGACTGGAAAGAAAAGTTTGGAAGCCGCATTATCAATCAGCTTAAGAAAATCGGCTCCTCATGTGACTGGGAAAGAGAACGCTTTACAATGGACGAAGGCTGTTCAAAGGCCGTTCGTGAAGTGTTTGTTAACCTTTATAACAAAGGTCTTATTTATCAGGGCTCAAGAATTATAAACTGGTGTCCACACTGTATAACTGCCCTTTCAGATGCAGAGGTTGAGCACGAGGAACAGGACGGATTTTTCTGGCACATCAAGTATCCTATAAAGGATAGTGATGAGTTTGTTGTAATTGCAACAACAAGACCTGAAACACTTCTTGGTGATACTGCCGTTGCTGTAAACCCTGAGGACGAAAGATATAAGGATATTGTAGGAAAGAAACTTATTCTTCCACTTGTAGGACGTGAAATTCCTGTAATAGCAGATGAGTATGTTGACAAGGAATTCGGAACAGGCTGCGTTAAAATTACACCTGCTCACGACCCTAACGACTTTGAAGTAGGACTTCGTCACAACCTTGAACAAATAAAGGTATTAAATGATGACGCAACAGTAAACAGCTACGGCGGCAAGTACGAGGGTATGGACAGATACACTGCCCGCAAGGAAATGGTTAAAGACCTTGAGGAGTTAGGACTTCTTGTAAAGGTTGAGCCACACAGTCATAACGTTGGTGTATGTTACCGCTGCGGAACAACAGTTGAGCCAATTATTTCAAAGCAGTGGTTTGTTAAAATGAAGCCAGTTGCAGAACCTGCAATTGAAGCGGTTAAGAGCGAGGCAACCACATTTATTCCTGAAAGATTTACAAAGACATATATGAACTGGATGGAAAATGTACTTGACTGGTGTATTTCCCGTCAGCTTTGGTGGGGACACAGAATACCTGCCTTTTACTGTGATGCCTGCGGCGAAACAACTGTTTCAAAGGAAGACATAACAGTTTGTCCAAAGTGTGGCGGCAAGGTACATCAGGACGAAGACGTTTTGGATACATGGTTTTCATCAGCACTCTGGCCATTTTCAACTCTTGGCTGGCCTGAAAAGACAGAAGACCTTGACTACTTCTATCCAACAAGCGTGCTTGTAACAGGCTACGATATAATTTTCTTCTGGGTATCAAGAATGATTTTCTCAGGACTTGAGCATACAGGAAAATCTCCTTTTGAGCACGTGTTCATTCACGGTCTTGTACGTGACAGCCAGGGCAGAAAAATGAGTAAATCCCTCGGCAACGGAATTGACCCACTTGAAATCATTGACAAATACGGCGCAGACGCTCTAAGATTTACTCTTGCAACAGGAAACGCACCGGGTAACGATATGCGTTTCTACATGGAAAGAGTAGAAGCAAGCCGTAACTTTGCAAATAAAATCTGGAATGCATCAAGATTTGCTCTTATGAATCTTACCATTACAGAAAATAAATTACCGGATGCAGACAGCCTTGAAATTTCTGATAAATGGATACTTTCAAAGTACAATAAACTTGTAAAATCCGTAACAGACAACCTTGACAACTTCGAGCTTGGCGTTGCACTTTCAAATCTTTACAGCTTTATTTGGGATGATTTCTGTGACTGGTATATCGAGCTTGTAAAAACAAGACTCTTTGATAAGGAAAGCGAAAGCGGAAAGACAGCTCAGTATGTTCTCACATACGTGCTTTCAAACACAATGAAGCTTCTCCATCCGTTTATGCCATTTATAACAGAGGAAATATGGCTCCACCTTCCACACGAGGGCGAAAGCATAATGATAAGCGACTGGCCTGTATACGACAAAGCTCTTGACTTTGACGAAGACGAAGCAAAAATGCAGCTTGTTATGGATGCAATTTCTGCAATAAGAAATCGCAGACTTGAAATGAATGTACCACCGTCAAAGAAAGCAAAGGTAATTATTGTTACAGATAAGGCAGAGGTGTTTACAAAGGGTGCATCATTCTTTGAAAAACTTGCATCTGCTTCAGAGGTTGAAGTTAAAGATAATAAAGACGGTATTGACCCAAGTGCAGTGCACATTGTTGTACCGTCAGCAGAAATTTTCTTACCTATGGACCAGCTTGTTGACCGTGAAAAAGAACTTGCAAGACTAAACGAAGAAAAGAAACGTCTTGAGGGCGAAATCAAGCGTGTTGAGGGCAAGCTTTCAAACAAAGGCTTTGTTGACAAAGCACCTCAGAGCGTAGTTGACCAGGAAAGAGAAAAGGGCGAAAAATACAAGGAAATGCTTAACAAAGTACTTGAAACAATCGCATCACTATAAAACAAAAAAGGATTGTAATAGGCTGAGTGTTCCATAGAACACATGATTTAAAATTAAAACCTCACAAAACAGCCATCTAAAGCTGAGAAGTGAGGTTTTTTATTTTAACAATATGTTGGCGTTTGCCAACACGATATATTTGTCTTATGACAAATTCGATATAATTTTATGTGTAAAATTTCGATATGATATAAATTCCTTTTCTCGTCGCCACAGCGACATATCGCGTCATTTATGACATATCGAGTGCAACGCACATATCGAAAATTCCAAAGGAATTTATATCGCTGCACAGAATCCTTATGGATACTGTGCATATGGCAATCCTTTTTCTCAAGGTGAATAAATATGAATGAATTTAGAAAAGGCATAAAAGACGGTCTCCCCATTTGCCTTGGATACATATCCGTATCCTTTGCATTCGGACTTGCGGCAACGGCAGGTGGTCTTTCAAAGCTTTATACACTTTTAATTTCCATGACAAACCTTACAAGTGCCGGACAGTTTGCAGGAATAGAAATAATAAGAGAAAACGGAGGTCTTTTTGAACTTGCCTTTGCCAGTGTTATTATAAACCTCCGCTATCTTCTAATGTCCCTGTCCCTTTCACAAAAAGTTGACCCGGAAATTTCAACAGCAAAAAGACTTATTATGTCCTTTGGCATAACTGACGAGGTTTTTGCCGTTTCCATGCAACAAAAGGGCAAAATAGGGTTTAAATACTTTTTCGGTCTTATTACTCTACCCTTTTTAGGCTGGAGTGCCGGTACATTTTTGGGAGCTTTTGCAGGTGATATACTTCCTGATGGAATAAGGCTCGCTCTTGGCATGGCAATATATGCAATGTTTATTGCAATTATAGTACCCCCTGCAAAGAAATCAAGAAACGTACTTTATGTAATTTTAATTGCCATACTTGTAAGCTCATTTATTTCACTTACTCCTGTGCTTAGCGCCGTTTCTGGCGGCTGGAGAATAATTATCTCTTGCCTAGTTGCAGCAGGCATAGGTGCAGCTTTGTATCCTGAAAAAGAGGAGGCTGAATAATGAAAGACGGAAAACTAATACTTGCACTTTTTATAATGGCATCAGTTACATATGTTATACGCCTTCTGCCACTTACATTTTTCAGACGCAAAATAAAAAATCCGTACATTCGTTCATTTTTGAACTTTGTACCCTTTGCGGTCCTTGGTGCAATGACCTTTCCCGATGTATTTTCATCTACAGGCAGTACACTTTCTTCAGCGCTTGGCGTAATAACAGCCTTTGTACTTTCGTACCTTGGAAAAGGTCTGCTTACAGTTTCACTTGCCTCATGTGCCGTCATATATCTTGTTAATTTAATTTAAGAAAGGAAACTAATTATGAGCCTTAATACTACTCAAAAAATAAAATGCCCATCATGTAATTCCCTGCAGGAAATGACAGTTTGGGACTCAATAACCGTCAAGGACAGCAAGGATTTGAAGGCTGACCTTTTAGCCGGTAAAATAAATATTTTCAAATGCTCATCATGCTCTCACTTTGGGCTTGTGCCTACTCCTATGTTATACCATGACGAAGAGCAAAAACTCATGATTTCCTTTACACCATGTAACGATGAAAGCCTTAGAGAACGACTTTTCCAAAACGTATGTGAAACGTCAAAATCCTCCGGTGAGCTTGAAAAATACGAAGAATATAACCTTAGATTTGTGTGTGAATATAATTCACTTCTTGAAAAAATTCTTATATTTGATGCAGGATTAAACGACAAAGCAATAGAAGTAATTAAGCTTCTTATACTATCTCAAAATCCGGAAAAGCAAAATTCAAGGACCTGTATTTTTGGAAAAAAAGATAATGAAACTCTGGAATTTATGATACAGGATACAGAGGAAAATATGATATATACGTCCAATGTACCATACGAAACCTATGAAACAATATGGAAAGAGCTTAGATATTCGGGAGTAAAGCCCTACAGCTTTGGTTGGGAAATGGTAAACTCTGATTATGCAGCATCATTGATAGATGGAATTAACAATTAAAAAAATGCTGAACGATTTTTTCGTTCAGCATTTTGTTTTTTTATTCAGACCATGCCCAGTCTTCACCATCAACGCTTGTCCATGCTTTGTTTGAAACATCATCACTAATATACATATTACCAGTTGATATTACATTTGCAACTACTCCCACTGTTGGTGTTGGAGCCGCTATCGGATCAACCATAACATCTGCTTCTACCTTAAAGCTGTTAACTTCAAGTTCAGGTTTTATATATTTTCTCATTTTCCTTACCCTCCGATGACTCAATTCTTAACATAAGGTATAGCAACAATATTATCAACAGCGTTGTCGCCCTCCGCCGGGATATCATTAACCTGGACACCTATTTGTATAGGGGTATTAGATGAATTTATACCCGCCAACGCATCATTCAGTTTAAACCCTTTCAAAGGCTTATATAAATGCATGATCTTTCCCTGTTTTGATATGTTTTGGAATACAAAGCCGGCTTCATCAAGATTGGTCATTGCCGGAAAATCAGCATAGCATACATATATGTATTTTTCACCGACACCATCTGGATAATATCTTTCTGTACTACTTATTGAACCAAATTCATAATTTCCTGTTTTCAAATCTGCAGGTAAATAATCTCCCAAACCATCTTTGCCAAGTGCATTTCCAATAACAAGCTTTGTCTTTGTTACTTGTACAGTCTCGCCGCTTGTAATCAAAGTATATACACCCGGTTCAAACTTAGCTGAATCGTATTTAACTCCAAGCTCATTAAATACATCATAGTCAGTTCCGTTTTTCTGACCTACATAGTATACATCCTCAACAGCAATTTCAGATAAACTCACATCTTGTTCAGAAAAATCACCCTTAACAAGCATAACTGTAAGCTCTTGTTCTGCTTGAGTTGATCCTGCATCTATGTCAAATACATTTGTTTGATAGTTAAAACTTATATTTTCTTGTACAGGTGGCACATTCTCTGCTTCATTAGCAAGCACAGTTGCTGATGTTATACAAACTGCCAGCGAAGCCACAAGTATCCCTTTATATAAAAACTTCATAATATACGGCTCTCCTTTTAAAGTTTTAAGGTCATAGTTCTACCTATTAAACATTATAGCATATACCCTTTGCCATTGTCAAGATATTTTACGGCTTCGACACAAAATTTTACAATAATTTTTCAACAAAATTACTGATGTAATATTGTATATTATGCTATTTTACTATTAGATTTAATATATCACGATAGGATATAAATATCATCAAACCTATCAAAATCAAAAATCCTATAGTGTGTACCATTCCCTCTTTTTCCGGCGAAACAGGCTTTCTTCTTATCCATTCTATTATAACAAACAGTATCCGTCCTCCGTCAAGAGCAGGGAACGGAAGAAGATTGAAAACTCCAAGGTTTATTGTAAGAAGTGCCACAAGATTTATTACATAAAGAAGGCTCTGGCTTCCCGCATTTACTGCGTTATTAACCTCCTTAACAACACCAACAGGACCGGATACCATATCCATTGAGCCTCTGCCTGTTACAAGGTCCCAAATTGTTTTGTAAAGAAGCTTAACAACATATTTTGTCATTCTAAAAGACTGGGGGATTATATTAAGTGCATTAACCTCCTCTATTTGCGGACGGAAGCCTATAAGGTATCTTGTACTTTCCTCGGTTTTCCCAACAAACTCATCATTTTTTGGAACTTCCTCACTGTACGGGATTACTGTTTTTTCTTCCTTGCCATTTAATATTTCCGAATAAATTATATTATCCTCATTATAAGTAACGGTCACATGCTGGAGAGAAGGCATAAAAGAAATATTTTTCTTTTCACCATCTCTTTCAATAGTAATTTGTATATTTTTATCAGGTTCAATCTCTGACATATAAAGCTGAATATCCTGATACATACTAACTTTCTTTCCGTTAACCCTTATAAGTCTGTCGCCGGGCATTATGTCCTGCTCTGACATATACGTTCCCGGAACTGTTTCGGAAATTACATTTGTATAAATATTTTTTCCGGCACCGGTTATAAAACAAAAGAGTATAAACCCAAGGAGTATGTTAAATACAGCTCCTGCAACCAGAACGATAAAGCGTTTTAGAGGGGATTGTTCATTAAAATTACCCTTTTCCGCCTTGTCCTCCCCGTCCTCACCTGCAAACTTACAAAATCCCCCAAAGGGTATAAGCCTTACACTGTACAAGGTACTCTTCCCTTGTTTTTTAAAAATTGCCGGTCCAAACCCAATGGCATACTCAAGAACAGTAAATCCTAAAAGCTTACCAAATATAAAATGCCCAAACTCGTGAAGGGAAATCATCACAAGAAACATTACAACCGTTACTATAAAGGTTACCATTAAATTTACCTCTCTTTTACAAACTCTCTTGCAAAGCTGTCTGCCTGCAGGATATCCTCAATTGTAGGATTTTCTATCTTTGGTGCTGCTGCCATGGCATTTTCTATCACGTCCGAAATGCCAAGGAAGCTGATTTTTTCTTTCAAAAACAGCTCTACCGCCGCTTCATCTGCACTGTTAAATACTGTAGGAAGTATACCTCCCTGTCTTCCTGCACTGTATGCAAGAGCAAGAGCCTTAAAGGTATCTGTATCAGGCTTTGCAAAGGTAAGGGTGTTATACTTTGTAAAATCTAGCCTTTCTCCTTTTATATATCTTCTGTTTGGGTAAGTAAGTGCATATTGAATGGGAAGATGCATATCAGGCACGCCAAGCTGTGCTATTACTCCGCCGTCTGCATACTCCACCATGGAATGTACTACGCTTTGTCTGTGAACAAGAACATCAATATGGTCATAGTCCATATCAAAAAGCCATCTTGCCTCCATAACCTCAAGACCTTTGTTAACAAGTGTTGCAGAGTCAATCGTAACCTTTGCACCCATGTCCCAGTTTGGATGCTTTAAAGCCTGTGCAGGTGTAATATTTTGGAGTTCCTGTCTTTTCTTCCCAAAAAATGGTCCGCCTGAGGCTGTAAGAATTATTTTTTCAGCTCTGTGGGGTGTGCTTTCAAGGGATTGGAATATAGCAGAGTGCTCGCTGTCTACCGGATAAATTTTAATGCCCTTTTCCTTTGCAAGTTTCGTAATTATATGACCGGCAGTAACCATAGTTTCCTTGTTTGCAAGGGATATGTTTTTCCCGGCATTTATGGCGTCAATTGTAGGCAAAAGTCCCGCAATTCCAACAACAGCCGTAACAACAATTTCGCTGTCACCAAAAGCCGCCGCATAGCAAAGCCCCTCATGACCTGAAACAACTTTTGTTCCAAGGTCAGAAATTTTTATTTTCAAGTCCGCAGCTGCTCTTTCATCTGTCATACAAACAAGGCTCGGCTTAAATTCACGAACCTGCTTTTCCATAAGCTCCACATTCCTGTGAGCTGTAAGAGCCACAATTTTCATATCCGGATTATCACGGACAATATCAAGAGTTTGTGTACCGATAGAGCCTGTAGAGCCCAATATAGTTATATTCATTTTGTTCTCCTTTTATTAAAACTTTTCTGTTACTCTATGCAATATGCAACTGCCGCAAGCCTTTTTGCAGACTGTACCAGAGATTTTGTATATATAAACTCATCGGGAGCATGAAGTCCTCCGCCCTCTGTTCCTAATCCGTCAAGGCAGGTAATACCCTTTTGTGTCATATCCGCAGAATCCGCACCTCCGAGAGCAAGAATCGCTTTCATTTTGGGGAGCTTGTTTTCGCTGTATATTTTTGTTATTTTGTCAAAAAGCTCAAGATTTGCTTCCGTTTTGTCCATAGAACACCTGAAACCTCCGCCTATAATCTTACTGCTTGTACCTTCTACATAAGAAGTATTTACAATATCATTTACAATCTTATCTATCTGTTTTCTTTGTTCCTCACTGTTAAAACGGCAATCTACTGTGAATGTACAGCTGTCGGGAACTGTATTTTCTGCCGTGCCGCCGTTTATAAGTCCGCAGTTGCATGTAATTGCATCTTTATCCTTGTACTTTTCAAGACGGATAATTTTTTCTGCCGCCTCACAAATTGCACTTGCACCTTTATAACAAGCACTTGCATGTGCAGCCTTTCCCGTAACCTCAATTTTATATTTAGCTATTCCCTTTCTTGCAACTATAAGTCCACCCTTTCTGAACATCTCCGTATTCAAAAAGGCTATACATCCTTTTGCCTTTTCATACATATACTCAACAGTGGTCTTGTTACTGTTACGGCTACCGTTTTCCTCATCACTTTGCAAAATAAGCTTTATAGGTCTTTCCTTAAAGCCGCACTTTTCAAGAGCATCCATTGCCATAAAGCTTGCTGCAATTCCGCCTTTACAATCAAGAACACCGGGACCGTAAATTTTTCTGTCATCACGCTTTATCAGCACTTCGCCAAAAGAGCCCACAGGATGAACAGTATCCATATGTCCCGAAAAGCACACAGGTGCACCCGGTGCATCAGGGTTCATTGTAATGCATATGCAGTCACCCGAAACCTCTTGCTTCTGACTTTCCACAATCCAGCCTTTTTCCTCTGCCCTCTTTGAAATATACTGTCCTACCTTGTCAACACCCTCTTTATATTCAGTAGGACTTTCTATATTGCATATATCAATCAAAAACTGTATGTACTCCTCATTTAAGACTTCTATTGTTTCAAATAGCTTTTCGCATTTCATTGTCAATTCTCTCCCTTTCAACAGATAGGTTAATTATATAATAAATTTTATCCTTTTTCAACCCAAAATTTTAATATTTCTATTGTATTTTCCCTTTTTTTATTGTATAATGGTTTAAATGGAAAGGACTGATATAAATGAAAATAGAAACAAAATGTATACAAGAAGGCTATAAGCCAAAAAATGGCGAACCAAGAGTTCTGCCTATATATCAAAGTACAACATTCAAATATGACTCTGCAGACTATATGGGTAAGCTTTTTGACCTTGAAGCAGAAGGCTTTTTCTACACCCGTCTTGCAAACCCAACTGTTGCTTGCGTAGAAGAAAAAATTGCAAAGCTTGAGGGCGGCACAGGTGCTATGATGACCTCATCAGGCCAGGCAGCAACCCTTATTTCTATTATGACAATTGCAAAGGCAGGGGACCACGTTGTTTGCTCCGCAGCAGTTTACGGCGGAACATTTAACCTCCTTGGAGTAACACTTGAAAAATTTGGTATAGATGTTACTTTTGTAGACCCGGACAGCAGCCTTGAGGAGCTTCAAAAGGCTATAAGACCTGAAACAAAAGCAGTCCTTGGCGAAACAATTGCAAATCCGGCACTTAATGTTCTTGACATAGAAAAGTTTGCAACACTTGCACACTCAAATAATATACCGCTTATTGTTGATAATACATTTGCAACTCCCGTTCTTTGCCGTCCAATAGAATTTGGAGCAGATATTGTAATTCATTCCACATCCAAGTATATGGACGGACACGCAGTATCTCTTGGCGGCGTAATAGTAGACAGCGGAAAATTCCAGTGGCTTGGAAACGACAAGTTCCCTGAATTTAACAATCCGGACGAATCATACCACGGAGTTACATATGCAAAGGATTTTGGAGAAGTGGCATTTATTACAAAGGCAAGAGCACAGCTCATGCGCGACCTTGGCTCAACACCGTCACCTCAGAATGCATTCTTACTTAACTTAGGACTTGAAACCTTGCACCTTAGAATGCCACGCCACAGCGAAAATGCAAAAAAGGTTGCAAAGCACCTGGAAAATCACCCAATGATTACCTGGATAAACTATCCGGGACTTGAAAGCAGCAAGTACAAGAACCTTGTAGACAAGTACCTCCCTCTTGGTGCCAGCGGAGTAATTTCCTTTGGTGTTAAGGGCGGCAGAGAAGCTTGTACAAAGTTCCTTGATAACTTAAAGCTTGCGGCAATTGTAACCCACGTTGCAGATGCAAGAACCTGTGCACTCCACCCTGCAAGCACGACTCACAGACAAATGACAGATGAGCAGCTTCTTGCAGGCGGCGTAAGTCCTGACCTTGTACGCTTCAGCGTTGGAATAGAAAACGCAGAGGATATAATAGAAGATATAGAGCAGGCACTCTCTAATATTTAAACTAAAAAAAGACTGTTTTAAACAGTCTTTTTTTTAGTACATCAATCTTTTGCTATTGCCCTTTCCAATTTCTTTTCACAGAAATCTAAGAAATCGTACCAAATATCACCGTCAATAAACTTGTTCTCACCGGTTTCCATGAGAATTTTTCCTCTTACCTCTGTGTCATTGTTCCACACGTGGTTTCCAATAAATACGTCTACCTTTCTTTTTCTTAATTTGTTAAGAGACTCAAGATAGTCGCTTCTGCAATTGTCATAATCGAACTTACCTTTGGCAAGAGTATTTGCTCCTGCACCGCCAAACATTCCAACAGAGTATTTTTGACCATTTTCCTCTGATTCATAAAACAAAGATATTGTTCCCTCTGTATGTCCGGGAGTGTCCATTATTTCTATGTTTACATTACCAAGGCTTACAACATCTCCGTCTTCCAGGATTACATCAGGTTCAAAATATTTTCTTACCTTGTCTACATCCTTTTTGCCTATAAATGTCTTTGCACCTGTTAAATGTACAAAGGCCGCAGTTGCTTCTGTGTGGTCACCATGCCAGTGAGTATGTATAATGTATTTTACATCATAGGGAGTGAAACCAAGCTTATATATAGAATTTATAAGCAAGAACAAAGTGTCACTATATCCCGTATCAATCAAAATCAGGCCCTCGCCCGTGTCTATCAGATGTGATGAAGCAGGGAATGTACCTGTAAAATAGGTATTTCCTATAATTTTAAAGGGCTCCATTACCCCCTCGTAATGGTTTTCAAATTTCTTTCTTGTAAACATAATTTAATCCCCTCTTATATTCCAACAGGCTTAGCTGTATGTATTACCTCACGGTACTCTATTTCTTCATCTATTCCCAGGGCAGGTGCTACAAAGGACAAAACCTGTTTTGTAAAAGCTTCAGTGCCCATTGATGTATAGTAGTGAACAGGGTCAGAATGAGCCTCTTCCGGAAGAGCTGCAGATACCTTATACAAATCATTAACCTCAAAGCCGTATTTTTTTACGACATTTACTGCAGTCTCATTATACTTTTCAATTTCCTCGTTGTAACGCTTGAAGTCCTTATCCATTTTTTCAGAAAGCACACTTGTACAAGTTGCAAATATCACTTTGGCATTAGGACAAATCTTTTTTATTCTAATACATAATCTTTCGATATAATATGCATACACATCTATAGGTGTATGAGGATCTTCCTCAAAAAGTCTGAGACAATCCCAAAGACCTGCATTCCAATGAACTACATCTATATCCTCGCCTTTTATATCGCCCAGGTACTCGTGGAAATATCTGAGTACAAATGATGCAAATCGGCAATTCACCTCAGGAAAAATAACATTTGCCTTTCCCTCTAAACTCTCCTTCACGGACTTGTCATATCCAATACGGATTGAGTCGCCAATAAGAATTAAATTTTTCATAGTTCCGCTCCCCCTTAGTTATATTCAAATTATAACATGTTTTATAAAGTTTGTAAATAAGGGTTTTAAAAAATATGCCCTTTCATATGCCGCAAGGCATATTTCACGCACGAAGTGCATTTCACAAATCCTGAAAGGATTTATTTCGTTGAAAAAAGCACTTCCGAAGAAGTGCTTTTTTTGGAGGTGCCACCCAGATTTGAACTGGGGAATAAAGGTGTTGCAGACCTTGGCCTTACCACTTGGCTATGGCACCATTTATAACAAAAGACGCCTATTACGCGTCTTTTGTATTTTTGGAGCGGAAGACGAGATTCGAACTCGCGACGTTCACCTTGGCAAGGTGACGCTCTACCACTGAGCCACTCCCGCATAAGCTCTTTTTATAAAAGAGCTTGGTGCCTCCGAGTGGAATCGAACCACTGACACAGGGATTTTCAGTCCCTTGCTCTACCGACTGAGCTACAGAGGCATATGAACAGAAAATATTGGCGACCCGGATGGGGCTCGAACCCACGACCTCTAGCGTGACAGGCTAGCGTTCTAACCAACTGAACTACCGGGCCATATGGTGGGAGTTACAGGGCTCGAACCTGTGACATCCTGCTTGTAAGGCAGACGCTCTCCCAGCTGAGCTAAACTCCCATTTTCTGTTCAATTAATCTGTCGTTACCGACAACGATATCAATTATAGCATAGCATTTTTATTTTGTCAACACTTTTTTTAGTTTTTTTTTACTGTTGTGTAACATTGCTAATGTTTTTTTTTATTTTTTAATGTACCTTGTATTAAATGCGTAAAATTAACCAAATATACATTTTTCATAGCATTTTTACAAACACTATAAAAAAAGAAAAAGGGACTGATTTTTATGAAAACTTACACTTGTACAAAATGTAATGACGCATTTGATGTAGCAGAGGGTGTAGAGCCTACATGCCCTAAATGCGGCGCTACAGGAAACAACCTATCTCCTGGTGCTGAGCATAGCAGAACAAAAAATATGTACTCAGGCACACAAACTGAAAAAAATCTTATGGCTGCATTTTCAGGTGAGTCAGAAGCAAGAAATAAATACACTTATTTTGCAGAAAAAGCACGAAATGAGGGCTACGAGCAAATAGCCGCACTTTTTCTTGAAACTGCCGAGAATGAAAAGGCACATGCAAAAATGTGGTTTAAAGAGCTAAATGGTATAAATGCAACTGATGAAAACCTTACCGCCGCCGCAGAGGGCGAAAACTATGAATGGACAGATATGTATCAGGGCTTTGCCCAGACAGCTGAAAAAGAAGGTTTTCATGCTCTTGCCGAGCGTTTCAGACAGGTTGCAGAAATAGAAAAACGCCACGAAGAACGCTATCGTGCCCTTTTAAACAACGTGGAAACCCGTCAGGTATTTGAAAAGGGCAGCGTACAAATGTGGGAGTGCAGAAACTGTGGACACATCGTTACAGGAACAAAGGCTCCAAATATCTGCCCTGTATGTAACCACCCACAAAGCTATTTTCAAATTGAGTGTAAAAATTACTGAAATTCTAAAAGAGGCTGCTAAGTTAAACAACAGCCTCTTTTTTATATATGGAAAAGAGGAATACCTGGCGGCTCAAAAGTAAATATAATAAACAAAAGAACAACACACCACAGTAGCAAAAGTGCAATTCCTGAATACTCACAGTCAAAGCTCCCATTTTTTAAAAGCCTGGTTTCTGCAAAATAGCTTACAAATGCCGCAACATAAAATATTGCTATATTAATAAAATCCGGCGTTGTGCCAAATACTCCCCGCAAAGTATAGAATATAACGGGAATTGATAAGACGCCAAATATTATTCCTACAAGCTTTACACACCAAAAGCTTTTATATTCTTTGCCAATAAACAAGTTTTCAATAAGGGCAAAAATGAACATTGGGAAAAACAAAATTTTCATATGCTCCCAGGTTGACTCATTAACCGCGGAAAAGCCGGCAACAAAAGAATTTTCTCCCGTCCATTCATATAAAAAATGCAAAACCACTCCCAAAACGCCTGTAAAGATAAATCCCAAACCTTGCCATACAGATAACGATTTTCTCATATATATCCCCCACAATATAATCATATAATATTAGATATATATGACACTTTTATCTATTCAATTACTTCTATATAAAAACTCACAGGTCTGAACCCGTCATTACAGGAAATCATAGCAGATCTTTCATTTTTCATCCATCCGTCATAAAAATTTCCGCCGCCTCGTGATAACTCCTCCACAAAAGGAAGCATTGTCTCCCATGCACTGTCACAAATCCCCTCCGGCTTTTGACAGTTCTCAACCATAAAAACCTGCCCCTCTTTTAAGTCACAGGCATGCTCAATTGGATTTTCAAACTTTTCTATCAAATCATCATACCGAGCCATTTTCATAATGGTAATTTTACATTTTTTCATAATAAATTATACTCCTCTACTATCATAGGTATTAAACTCGATAAATTTTTGACAGGCATATGACATATAGCGATTATTTTTCCTGCAAAAATAAATATTTCTTGATATTTCATTATCCGAAAGCCTGTAATAAAACAGTCCCGTTTCCGCTTCCATATATTTTACAAGAGTATCACTTACAAAAGAAATTCCCATTCCCGTAACAGATACATTATACGCTGTAACCTGCTGATCAAGATGAAATAGTATTTTAGGTGTAATACTATGCTTTTCAAAAAGCTGATTCGCCCTCCTGCCCGTATCATTATCAGGATTAAGTAATATAAAGGGATAATCAGAAAATTCCCTGAGGCTTACATCTGACTTGTGAGATAAATGTTTTTCCTGCTTAATGTCTTTGGCAGTAAGACGGAATTTTTTAAGCTTATCATTTATTTCGTAATGTCCCGGTACAGCTAAAAGCAGCATTTCCGAAGAGCACACTACCGAGCTTACAGAATCATCATTAACTACGATATTATCTATTATAAAATCAAGATTTCCAAGAGCAAGCTTTTCCACCAGATTTTTAGTGTTATCTTCAAAAATTTCAAAGTTTACGTTGGGATACTTCTTATTAAACTCAGAAATCATAAATGGCAGCATAAAAGATGAGAAGAAGCTACTTCCCCCAATTCTGACAGAACCTGTAAGCAGATTCGTATAATCTGCAATGTATCTTTCAAAATCTTTTTCGTTTTCCTCAATTTTAAGTGCATAGCGAACATATTCCTCCCCCGCCTCCGTCAATGAAACAGGCGTGGTTGAACGATTAAATATAGGTACAGAAATTTTTTCCTCAATCCTCTTTACAGATGCACTAAGAGACGGCTGTGAGATGTAAAGTCTTTCCGCCGCTTTTGAAAAACTACCCTCTCTCCATATTGCAAGTATATAATGCTTATTTGTAAACATCTTCTTCTCCTTATAACTCTAGAGTTATGAATATTATGTTATAATATGTATTTGATTATATCATAGTTTTCTAGTATAATCAATACTGATTTTAAAAAAACGAGGTAAGATACATGAATAGTTTCAGAGAAGAATTTGATTCACTTGGAAAAAAAGAAGTTCCCGTTGACGCCTATTACGGAATTCAGTCACTACGTGCATATGAGAACTTTAAAATAACCGGAACAAAAGTTCATCCGGAAATAATAAAAAGTATTGTTGAAATCAAAATGGCAGCAGCAATAACGAACCAAGAAGCAGGAGTCATCAGCCATCAGGTTTCTGATGCCATAATACAGGCGTGCCGTGAAATTTTAGAAGGTAAATTTATTGATAACTTTATTGTTGACTCTATTCAGGGCGGCGCCGGAACATCACTAAATATGAACGCAAACGAAGTTATCGCAAACAGAGCTATAGAAATACTTGGCGGAGAAAAAGGAGACTACACTCTGGTACATCCCAACGACCATGTAAACTGCGGCCAGTCAACAAATGATGTTTATCCAAGTGCAGGAAAAATTGCTACAATAAGGCTACTTATTAAAACATACCGGCAGCTTAACCTTCTTTATAAAACACTTATAGAAAAATCGACAGAGTTTGAAAACGTAATAAAAATGGGCAGAACAGAAATGCAGGACGCCGTACCCATAAGCTTTGGTCAGGTATTTAACGCATACGCATCTGCAATATTGCGTGACAAAACACGATTCAAACTCGCAATTGGCGAAATGTCCAAGCTTAATATGGGAGGAACTGCAGTTGGCACAGGAATTAATGCAGATGACAAATATATTAAACACATTGTTCCAAATCTTGCAAAGGTTACAGGTATCAATCTTACCCAGGCAGAGGATTTAGTAGATGCCACCCAAAATCTTGACTCTTTTGTATATGTATCAGGAATTATTAAATCCTGTGCAGCCACACTTTCCAAGATTTCAAATGATTTAAGGCTTATGTCCTCAGGTCCGAGAACTGGGTTTTCGGAAATTTATCTTGCGCCAAAGCAAAACGGCTCATCAATTATGCCCGGCAAGGTTAACCCTGTAATTCCCGAAGTCATGAATCAGATTTCGTTTAATGTAATAGGTAACGATACAACAATTACTTATGCAGCGGAGGCAGGTCAGCTTGAGCTTAATGCATTTGAGCCCATTATTTTCAGATGCCTTTTTGAATCCCTTGACACCTTATGTAACGGAATAAAAGTATTTATAAAAGATTGTATAAAAGACATTGCTGTAAATACAAACCAATGCAAGACAAATCTTGACAGAAGTATAGGGACTGTTACAGCACTTTGCCCGTACATAGGATATGCCAGTGCCGCATCTCTTGCAAAAAAAGCGCTCAAGGAAAATAAAAACATACGGGATTTGCTTATTACAGAAAAAATTATACCCAAAGAAGAAATAGACAGAATATTAGACCCCGGAAATATGATATAAAACTATAGACAACAGGAACTGTTTATGATAAAATATCAGGGTAAAAGGAGGAATATTCTATGGAATTTGAAAAACTTATTTCTGAAAGATACTCTGTAAGAAAATTTGAGGAAAAACATCTTGAAGAAGACGTAATATCAAAAATTATAAACGCAGGCCACCTTGCGCCTACAGGTTGCAATTATCAGCCTCAAAGGATACTTGTACTAAATACAGACGACTCAATAGAAAAATTAAAAAATTGCACCAAGTGCCACTTTGATGCTCCATGTGCAATGCTTATTTGCTACAACAAAGACGAAACCTGGAAAAGGCCCTATGACGGAGCACTGTCAGCTCCCGTAGACGCAGCTATTGTTACAACTCATATGATGCTTGAGGCTGCAAACATAGGCGTAGGTACTTGCTGGGTAATGCATTTTGACCCAAAGGCTATGCGGGAAACCTTTAATATCCCTGAAAATATTGAGCCGGTGGCACTTCTTGTAATGGGCTATCCCCACGAGGACGCCGCACCAATTCCCATGCATTCCACATTCAGACCCCTTGATGAAGTAGTTTTATACGATAGTTTCTAAACAAAAAAGTCGCAGGATTGCGACTTTTTTTGTTATAGAGTTTTAAAAGAAAATTTCATCTTTGTACTATATTCAGCAAATGGCTCTACTTTCACATATTCATTGTTCTTTGCGATATTTTCTCCGCCTCTTGAAGATGTTCTTGGCTCAAGACCTACAACATACTCACTTTCTCCCAGCATTTTCCAAACAAGGAAATGAGGGAGTGTATTTCTTTCATATGTTATGTATGCGCCAATTTCTCCGTTTTCTATTCCTGCAGTTGCAACATCGCCTGTATGCTCTACATCAATACACTCTTCTTTCTTGCCATGTATAGGCTCGTGAATGTCTGCAACCTCTGCCGGAACATTAATCATTTTTGCGCCCTCTCTGACTAAAGGGTAACCAAAATTACAGTGATAGCAAAGTGCAATATTCTGCTCTTCAAATCCCTCGTTTACCACAGTATCCTCTACAGTAAATTCCTCTGCAAAAAGCTTTGCTGTAATTGTTCTCTTAAGAACAAGATTATCTCCGAAAACAACGCTCTCACGCATTTCACCGGAAACCTTCATTATGTACTCGTCACCTACCCAATCTGCAAATACAGATACCTTAGAAGCAGGTGTGTTTGCTATTCTTCCGTGAAGACCATGGTCGCCATAAGGACCGCCAATATTTTTAAGACCGCAGGTGGTTATGAGACCGCCGTAAAATCCTCTCAGCCAATTAAGTCCGTCCTTTTCATAAAAAGCCGGTGCAGTTATTCCTGTCTTAGAAAACCATGCCACAGCGTGCTCCTTATAATACGCCTGTGCAACGTCCATACATCTGTCAGGCAAAACTGTAAATCTTATTTTGCCTGTGTTAATTTCAATTGCACGGACGCCTCTTTCCTTTCCGCTGTTAAAGGTAAATTCTCTTATACCTCCCACCTGTTCAACAGAGCCGATTCGCTTTAATAGTTCCTGTCTGTTCATAGTAAAATCTCCTTTTTAAATATATTATCATGTAAAACATACACGTGCCGAAATCCTATATCGTATAGGTATTTCCTTGCTTCCTTAAAATAAAAATCAAGAGTTTTTATTTCATGAGAGTCCGAGGAAAGTATGATTTTCCCACCCTTTTTGTTTATAATATTAAGTAAATTCTCATAAGGGTAAGGTGTTTTTCTAAGACCTCTGACAATGGCTCCCGTATTAAGTTCAAATATGACATCACTTTTAAGAGCCTCTTCCATATGCTTTTCTGATAGCTCAAGATAATCTTTATTATTCAGAAAAAATTGCTCATCAATTTCGTCAAATTTTGTTATAAGGTCAAAATGCCCCACAATATCAGGCTTTCTTTTATGGATATAGGATACAAAACTGCTATAGTATGAATCTGCAAGTTTTAGAATATCACCATCAAATGCCTTTATACACTTCTTCAAATTATCAAAGCTTTCGTCTGCAGGATAATATTCTCCGTTCACATAAATATAATGCGATGAACCTATTATATAATCAAAGGCATCTCTGTCGCAAAAATAACAGGAATCCTCCTCAATGCCAAGATAAATCTGTATTTTGTTTTTATACTTTTCTTTAAGACGATTTATCTCTTTAATATATCCGTCAATATCCTTCATACAATATGTAAGGTCAAAGGGCGTGTAGCCATGGCCCGAAAAGCCTATACAGTCAAATCCCTTTTCTATCGCACATATAACAACCTCTTCAGGAGAATTTTTTCCGTCACAAAAGTTCGTATGAGTATGAAAGTTTGAAAGCATATTATTCCCCCTCCGTTAGTTTTTCCAGAATTTATAATAACACAAATCTAATAAAAAAGCAAGCATATCACCCAAAAAGGTGATATGCTTGTAATATTTATTATTTCTTTGCATTCTGTGCCTTTGCATCTTTCTTTGACTGCTTCCATGCTGCCCAGAAAGGAGCTGCAACAAATATTGATGTATAAGCACCAATTACAATACCAATTATCAAAGGAAGTGCAAATTCCTTAATTGCATTTACTCCGATTATATAAAGGAGAACTATTGTAATAAGTGTTGTGATAGTAGAGTTGATTGTTCTGCCCATACTCTCTGAAATACTTGTGTTTACAACAGCAAAAATTGAGCTACCCTTTTTGCCGCCAAACTTTTTCATGTTCTCACGAACACGGTCAAACACAACGATTGTGTTATTGATTGAATAACCGATAACTGTAAGCATTGCAGCAACAAAAGTTGTGTTCATTGGTATGTTAGTTATAGCGTATACGCTGTACATAACAGCAACGTTAATTGCAAGTGTGATAATTGCCATTATAGCAGAAATCCACTCAAATCTGAATGCGATATAAAGAAGAATACAAAGAATTGCGATAAGTGCATAGTAAAGTGTTTTTCTCTGTACTTCCTGACCAAAGCTTGCAGACGCAGTTGAAACTGACATTACAGCACTGTCATCTACAGAAAACTTTGTTTTGAGTGCATCAACAATGCTATTTTTCTGTGCATCGTCAATTGGCGGAGTTTTAATAATTGCCTGAGACTCAACAGCAGTCTTTTGAATTGTTACTTTAATTCCTGTTTGATCTGCAATATATGAAGCAACTTCATCATTATCATAAGCTGTGCCAAGCTCCATTTGCATACGAGTACCGCCAAGGAATTCAACATCATAGTTAAATCCGCCGTTAATTGCCATGAATATAGCACCTATAATTACAATTACAACAGGCAATAACACAAATTTCCATCTGTTAGAAACAAAATCTATCTTCTTCATGCTTCAACGCCTCCTGTCTCCTTTTTGTTTTCACGGTAAAACAGTGAACGCTTTGAAACACCGATACCAACAAGCTGTTTAAGCAAGAACTTTGTGACAACAATAGCAGTAAACATACTAACTATAACACCAAGTCCAAGTGTTACAGCAAAACCTGTAACTGTGCCAATTCCTGAAACATAAAGAACAACACAAGTAATAATTGTTGTTATGTTAGAGTCAAGAATTGCTGAGAAAGCCTTGTTAAAGCCAGCTTCAACAGAAGCTCTGATTGTTTTTCCGAGTTTAAGCTCTTCTTTCATTCTTTCAAATATAATTACGTTAGCGTCTACCGCCATACCAATTGAAAGAACAATACCTGCAATACCTGAAAGGCTGAGGTTTACCTTAAACACACCAAGCACAAGTGCTATAAGACCTACATATATAAGAAGTGAAATGTCAGCAATAAGTCCCGGCAGGCGATATATAACAATCATAAATAGCAAAATCAAAAGTATGCCTATACCTGCAGCAAGTAAGCTCTTTGGGAGAGCAGTTGCACCAAGCTCTGCACCAACAGTTTCTTTTGTAATAACTGAAAGGTCAAAAGGCAGGTTACCTGATTTAATCTGGTTTGCAAGTGTACTTGCAGTCTCTGCTGTAAAACTTCCGGAAATAATACACTTATCGGAATCAATACCTGTTGAAGCATATTCCGGAGAAACAGACGGAGCAGATATTACAGTCTCGTCCATTCTGATTTCTATATATCTTTTTCCTTCTTCTGCACTTGCTGCAGCCTTAGTAGCTTCTGCAAAAGCCTTTCTGCCCTCTGCAGTAAACTCAAGCTCAATATAGTGCTCGTTTGTCATTGCCATGTCACTTGTTTGACCGTACTGGTTTGTAGCACTCTTAACAGCTGTACCATCAAGAACAGCCACGCCGTCTGCATTACAGAATGTAAGCTTTGCAGTCTTTCCAAGAACTTCAGCCGCTGCGTCTGTGTCAAACACAGCAGGAATTTCCGCTGTTATTTTTCCGCCCTCTGACATAGAGAGTCTTGCCTCTGTGTAGCCAAGGTCTGCAAGTCTTCTGCTGAATACTGCTTCAACAGATGCCATTTCTTCCGGAGTTGGATTTTCTGCATTTGCCTGGAATGTAATAACAGAACCGCCGGCAAGGTCAATACCTTTTCTTATTCCGTCTTCCTCATCGAACATACCGCCATAAGTAAATCCTGAAATGTTGTATCCAAAAAATGCAACATAGTTAAGGATTACAGCAAGTATAACAACAAGAGAAAGAGTCATGATACTTTTCTTTTTCATTGTGGTTAACTTCCTTTCGTGGATGTTTAAACTATCTTATCTGCTTGCTAATACTACCATTGCAATAGTAGTAATAAGGAACAAAACTGAAAGTGCGATAGTTAATTTTGACATCATTGATTTTTTTGTGCTTCCGCCGTTCTGGCTAAAGAATGATTCACCTGCATCAGGTGCTGAGCCTGAAATACCTTTCATGCCAGGGTCCTTACCCTCCTGAACGAGAACAATCAGTACCAATAATACACAAACAATAATATGAAGTACAGTAAATGTAGTAACCATTAATGTAACCTCCTTCCGTTATAAATATTTTGACATACTCCTTAATTATATCATAAATTCTGATAAATTCAAGTGTTTTTCTAAAATAAAGTTATAATAAAGCAAAAAAATCCACAAAATTGTGGATTTTTTATTATAATTTTATTCAAACTTATGTATTACTATACCTGTTGCAGGTTTTGGGAATATGGAAACTGCTCTTTTTGGAAGCTTCTCTCCCGTCTTTGTCATAGCCTCAAACTGCGGCGGACGAACAGGGTTTATTACAAAAAGACAATCATAATCTCCGCTTTCAACAAGCTTCATTCCCTCGGATATGCTTCTTGTGTAGCCTACATACTCCGTTTCCTGGGCAGTATCTATCCTGAATTCGTTATTTAAAACAAGCTTATTTAAAATGGTAAGGTCAAGCTGACGGTAAGCCTTGGAAGCGTCCGGCATAGTATCGTCCAGATACTTTTCGTCCTTGAATGTAAATCTATAAAAATAGTCCCCTCCCGCATACATGGCAAATTTTGCTTCTTTACGCTGGGTTGCAATTTGCTTTCTCATGATCTCCCCAAGGTCGTCATCAGTTTTATCAACTATTATCTTTTCTACATGAAAATGCTCCTGCATACCTGTAATAAAATACCCCTCGGAAAATTCTCTCATTGATTTTACAAGCCTGTGAACAGGAAGATGTATTCTTCCGTCATCATAGGAGTCGGATATAAGAGTCATAACATAGTTATAGCTTTCCTCTCCTGTGTATCCGTCTTCTTGCATCTTTTGGTTTTTATAATCAAGACATGCCTCGTATCTGTTATGTCCGTCTACAATATACAGCTTTTTATCTGCAAGTTCCTCCATTATAAGCTCGATGTACTCTTTTTCTCTTACAGTCCAAAGTCTATGTCTTATACCATTACTTGCAACAAAGTCCATGTCTGCATCTTCTTCTATAAGCTCTGAAATAAAAGCAGAAATTCTTTTGCTACGCTCTGTAAACATACAGCTTATAAGACTGTTATTTGACATGCTTGTACTAATCATTCTAAATCTGTCATTCTTAGAATCTGTGCTGGGCTCTTCACAAGGAACTACAATTCCGTCCTCATAGTCTGTAAGCTCCAAAAGGGCCACAATACCTCTGTTATAATAGTTTTCACCGTTATGGGTAACTGTTTCTTCGTATATATAATAAGCAGGCTCTTGTTCTCTTACGAGTATCTGCTCATCTATGATTTGTCCCAGAAAATCCCTTGACCTTGTATAACAATTTTCAAAAACCGTATCAGTATCAAGACTTTTTTGCGAAACAAGGCGCACAGCATTAAAGGGATGCTTGTCGTAATAGCTGTCCATTTCTTCTTCGGAAATCGAATCATACGGCGGTGCCATAACATCTGCCGGGTTTTCTATTTTTTCCTTGTTGTATCTGTATCCTTTAAAAGGCTTTGTAACTGCCATGTCCCAAAACTCCTTTTCTATAAATTGTATGATTAAAAAAGTGTCTTTCAGTGCAATAATAACTTTGTGAATAACAAAAATTATTCAACGCAAAATCCAAGAGAAAGGGTGTTTTCCATGAACGGTAATAAATATATGAATTTTGCCAAAGGAATGGCAATAGGCCTTGCAGTTGGTGCTGCAGCCACATTGTTCGTAGATCCTCTCAGTGACAAACAGCGCCACAAGCTTCAACGCAAAACCGAAGGGCTTTTCAAAAGCATAGGCGGAATGATTGACACAGCAATGGATTTTATGCACTAAAATGCTTGAGGCTGTAAGGCTTGTACCTCTTGCAGCCTCTCATTTTTGTATTATATTATACTTAAAACTTTCATATTTTTCAAGAGATATCGTCAATATTTAATTAATACTGTAAACTTGCACACACAAGGGTGCTGCCTTTTGTTATTTTTGCTGACTGAAGTATTTTTCCTTTATTTTTGAAGCAAGCTCAAGAGATTTTAATTTAACTGTTATCCCGTCTGTTGAAACAGCGGAATTTGCTTCATAGTTCAGGTTTTTTGAAAGGCTGTCCGTCTCTCCAAGAGCAGATTTGGAAAAACATAAAGGAGGCGAAAGGACGCACCACCAGTTTTTTCCTTTTCCTTGTCCAAGACTGACTTTTGCTGCTGTATACTTTCCCTCGGGAAGTATAAATCCCTCATAGCTTCTTCTTGTTATATTATATTTCCCGAAATCTACCTTTGCGCTGTAGTCTGCACCCTCTTTTTTAAGAACACCATTTGCAATTTCCAAAAGCTCTTGCTCATCAGGCGTTCTTCCAAGCTGCGCCGCTTTTTGAGTAACAGCGTCACGCACCATAACCTTTACACTCTGGTCAAAATCACTGTCGCTGTTTGCAAGTATGTGTAGCCTTACTATTCCCGTTTCAAGACTATTTGAAACATTTATTGTCCATGCTACTATAAGAATAACACAAACACAAAAAAATCCTGTAAAATAAAAAATCTTTCTCAAAAAAAATCCTCCCTTATAGCATATCAATTTTATTATGCTCATAAAGGAGAATTTTTAAACAATCCTGCATATTTTGATTTTTTTATTTTCAAAGGTGAAGCTGATACTTCGTCCCTCATATGTCATATTATATACCCTGCCCTCTTCCTCGTGGTAGCCGGGACGAGGGTCCAGACTTAAAATTTTACATATTTGCAAAAGCTTATCCTCAGAAATGCTTTTCTTTATTTCCTCGTCATAGATAACTTCTAGAACTTGTAGTTTTTCCTCGCCAAATCCACCTTTGGCATCAGTATGACAATCAGTATAAGGAAGATATGGTTTAATATCGTATATAGGAGTGTTGTCCACCAAATCTGCTCCGGTCACTACTAAAACCGTTCCGTCCTCTGTCTTTTTAACACCAAGGAGCCTTACAGAAGAAAGACCGATTGGGTTTGGACGAAATGGAGAGCGTGTGGCAAAAACGCCTATTCTTTTGTTGCCTCCAAGCTTTGGAGGCCGGACAGTGGGAGACCAGCTTTCTCTGTGATTTTCCGAAAAATCCCAAATAAGCCACAAGTGACTGTACTGCTCAATACCTCGCAAGGCATCCTCATTTCTGTATTCAGGTTCAAAAACTATCACACCCTCTGTTTCCACAAGTCCGCTTTGGCGTGGCACAGAAAATTTTTCAGGAAACCCGGTACGAATTCTTGCTATTATATTCATACCTTTTCCCCCGAAAGATACTCTGAAAGTTTTGGGGAAATTTTCTCCGCATCCTTTTGACCGAAGTCATAAACCGCCTGCAGCTTCAAAGGAAGTCGGATCGTAGCCATGTCG
>JAZRHH010000019.1:0-27913 GCA_045644665.1 Clostridia bacterium | reverse complement strand
CCTTTTTTTGTATTATTTTTTCGAACATTAAATTTGACAAATTCAATATTTTAGGGTATAATATAAATTAGTATAGTTTTAATTAAATTACGTTTTTGATAAAATGCGATTTTTGTAAAAAAAACGGCATAGAAAGGGACTTTGCTATGAAAAAACTAATTGCTGCACTTATGATATTTTCCATGTTTCCAACATGCATTTACGCTTCTGATACATGGAAAGATTTATATGTTACAAGGCTTATGAAGCTTATGACAGCAAATCCTACATATACTGATGTTGCTCTTGTTGATATAGATAAAAATGGTGTGCCTGAAGCGTTTCTTATAAAAAAAGGTATGAACGGCGGAATAAAGACAGGCATTACCCTCAAAGATGGCTCCATTGTAACAATAGATGTACCATATAATGTAACAGGCGCGTGTCTTGAAGATATAACGGTATATGATGCCTATGGTACAAGTATTTTTGTAGGCAAGGAAACAGCAAGATACACTGCGGAAATACTTTACTTTGAAATGAAGCTTGAAAATAATAAGCTTACATGTAAGGAAGTTAAGAAAAATGATTATGCAAATTATTCAGCACTTCCGTATAAGGATGTATTTAGTGATGATTTTTATGACGGTGAATTTCCGGACAGAGAAAAACTTGAACAGTTTATGAGCGAGTACGACTCACCAACACATATAAATGTAAAAAAGGCTACAGCCAATGTTTCTGTAAATGGAAATTTGGTTGATATGTCAGGTGTTTTGGTAAATGAAAACAATTATTATAAAATCCGTGACGTTGCTTTTGTGTTGGCAACAGGCGTAAATCGTTTCAGTGTGGGTTGGGATGGAGAAAAAGAAGCCATTTTAATTACAACCGGGAAAAAGTATTCTCCTGTTGGAGGTGAACTTTCCGGAACAGACCTTTCCTCAATTGACAAAGTGTCTTTTAACAAAGTAACACTAATTGTAAACGGACAAAGTCAAACTCTTGATGCATATAACATTGACGGAAATAACTATTTCAAAATCCGTGACCTTGCAGATATTATAGGATTTACTGTTGGATGGGACAGTGCAAGCGGAACTGTAACAATTGAAAATAATTAATTTTAAGAGGATATAGAGATGATTGGTAATATTACAACCATTTTAATGAATGTACCGGCAACCTTGATTGCCCTTTCTGTTCACGAACTGGCACATGGATATGTTTCATATAAGCTTGGTGACCCTACAGCAAAAATGCAAGGAAGACTTACCCTTAATCCTTTAGCACACCTTGACTTGGTTGGAACTTTGCTTATGATTTTTACAGGCTTTGGCTGGGCAAAGCCTGTTCAGATAAATCCCATGTACTATAAAGACAGAACCAAGGGAATGGCAATAACTGCGGCGGCAGGTCCTGTTTCAAACTTTATACTTGCATTTGTGGGAATGTTACTTGGATTTTTGCTTGCCATTGTGCTTTCAAATTTTGGTGTGGGCATGGGAGTTGTTGGATGGATTTTAAGGTTTACATCTGTATTTGTGCAGCTAAACCTCTGCTTTATGGTATTTAATCTTATTCCTTTTCCGCCCCTTGATGGATTTAAAATTTTTGGAACGCTCCTTCCGAGGAATTTTTACTACAAGGTATTACAGTACGAACAGTATATAATATACATTCTTATGCTCCTTAGCATTTCCGGCGTGTTTTCATCGGTTATTGGTCGGGGAGTGGGACTTTTCTATTCGGTAATATATAACTCAGTAATGAATATACTCGGACTCTTTTTTTAAAAGAACCTGAAAGGAAATGTAATGGGAACAGTATCTTACAGACTTGACAGCTTTGAAGGCCCCCTGGACCTTTTGCTGACACTTATTCAAAAAAATAAGGTTAGTATATATGATATTCCGATACTTGAAATAACTGACCAGTATATAGAAATTATAAACAGCGAGGAAAATACAGACCTTGACTATACAGGTGAATTTCTTGTAATGGCATCGCAGCTACTTTATATAAAATCAAAAATGCTTCTTCCAAAACCGGAAACGGACGAGGAGGAGGACCCAAGGGAAGACCTTGCCACAAGGCTTCTTCTTTACAAAAAATATAAAGAAGCATCAGTTGAACTTCGTAAAACAGAGTTTGCAACAAAGCATATGATTTTCAGAGAGTCGGAAAAGATTGACTTTCCAATGCCGGCATATTCCAGGCATCATGAACTGGACGAGCTTATGGAAGCCTTTGATATGATTATGTCAAGGCGGGAAAGACGTGCAGTGCCTGATAAAGCAGCTTTTTCAGGGATTGTGGGTAGAGAAAAGGTATCCGTGGATGACATGGTAGAAAAAATTTGCAACAGACTCCATGGCAAAAAGAAAATTACTTTTGTATCACTTTTTTCTGAAAACATTTCAAAGCCGGAAATGATAGCTACATTTTTAGCTGTTCTTGAAATGATAAAGCTTTCAAAAATTTATGCGCAAACTGATGAAAATACCAAGGAATTAATGATTGTTAAAGCCTGAAACGGAGGATTTAATGGATAACTTAAAATACGCAGTAGAGGGTATACTTTTTGCTGCAGGCGAAAGTGTAAAATCAGCACAGCTTGCCCTTGCCCTTGATGTAGAGATAAATGAAATCGAAAAGGCCGTACAAGACCTTAAGGATGAGTATAATACAGACCACCGCGGATTTACAATAATTGATATTAATGACGGATACCAGATATGTTCAAGGCCGGAATATTATTCTTATATTCAGGTAATACTTGGAGAGCAAAGAAGACAAGCTCTTTCAAATGCTGCAATGGAAACTCTTGCAATTATTGCATATAAGCAGCCTATTACCAAAAGCGGAATAGAATACATACGAGGCATTAACGCAGACGGCGCTGTAAACAGACTTGTAGAGCGTGGACTGGTTGAGGAACGCGGAAGACTAAACGCCCCCGGCAGACCAATACTTTACGGAACCACAGTAGATTTTCTAAGATGCTTCGGACTAAATAATTTGTCAGAGTTGCCTGATGTTAACATAGAGCAAATTGCGGGAAATGTTGACCAGATAACAATTGATGAAATTATAACAGATGAAGAAAGCAAAATAGAAACTGAAGCCACAGAATAAATTAAAAAGGGCGGTGACAGGATTTGTATGTTGCACTTATAATTTTGGTGCTTTTCCTGCTTTTACTTTTTGTTCCCGTAAAAGCAGTTTTAAAAAAGGACGATTTTTATATTCAGGTTTTATTTTTAAAGTGGCGAAAGCCTTCAAAAAAACAAAAAAAGTCCCAAAAGCCGCCGAAAACAAAAAAAAATACAATGTCCTATGTAAAAAAGATTATAACCTTTTCTGAGGATATAAAAATCTTTGCAGAGTATATATCGGACAAATGTATAATTTTTGAAAATCTTTCTCTTGCTATTGACTTTGGAACAGGAGATGCAGCCCACACAGGTGTACTTACAGGTGCATTAAACGGCGTTGTATATACGGCTCTGTCGGCAATACACCATAATACAACCGTAAAAAAATGGGATGTGAAAATAACACCTGATTTTGAAAGGGAAAAATTTGATATACAATATTTGTGCATAGTCAGAGTTCGCATTATGCATATTATCAGTATAGGAATAAAAGCTTTAGGGCTATATAGAAAAATAAAAGACTAGAAAGGAAAGATAAAAATGAATCATGCAATACAAGGGTTAATGGATTCAGCAATGAACAACATAAAGTTAATGGTAGATGTTGATACCGTTGTAGGTGACGCTGTTGATTGTGGTGGCGGTACAGTTATAATTCCAATTTCACAGGTATCATTTGGTTTTGGAGCAGGCGGCAGCGACTTTGCACCAAAGGCAGGCTCTGCCGTTTCTGAAAAAATGTTTGGCGGCGGCTGCGGCGGCGGTGCAACAGTAAAGCCGTCAGGTTTTTTGGTTGTTACAAACGGAAACGTAAGATATCTTCCTGTTTCAAATGGCGGCGTAACGGCTCTTGACAAAATAGTAGACCTTATGCCTGATATGATTGATAAAATAAATAAGACTATCTCAGGCTTCTCTGAGAAGAAAAAGGAAAACAAAGAAAAAATAGAAATTATCGACTAAGAGGTAATATATGCATTATACAGAGCGTGACAAAATACTTATGCAGGTACAAAAGCCTACTCGTTACACAGGCGGGGAGCTTAATGCCTGCATAAAAGATAAAAACAATGTAAAAATCAGGTTTGGATTTTGCTTCCCTGATCTGTACGAAATTGCCATGTCCCACCTTGGAATTAAAATCCTCTACCACACTTTAAACTCCCGTGAGGATACATATTGTGAGAGGGTTTTTGCGCCATGGACAGATATGGAAGGGCATATGAGAGAGCGAAACATGAAGCTTTTTGCTCTTGAAACAGGTGACGAGGTAACAAATTTTGATTTCCTTGGCTTTACCTTGCAATACGAGCTTTCCTATTCAAATATTGTAAATATGCTTGACCTTGCAGATGTTCCGCTTCTTTCAAAGGAGAGAGGCGAGGAGCATCCATTTGTGTGTGCAGGGGGACCCTGTGCATATAACGCAGAGCCTATTGCAGACTTTATTGACTTCTTTATCCTTGGCGAAGGGGAAGAAGTTATGCACGAGATAATGGACGAATATATATCATGGAAAGAAGCAAAAAAAGAGCGCTCGGAATTTTTGCATAGAGTAGCAAAAATCCCCGGAGTGTATGTGCCATCGTTTTATGATATAGAGTATAACACTGACGGAACTGTAAAGGAAATTAAACCAAACACTCCTGATGCGCCTCCTAAAATAACAAAGCGTATAATAAAAGATTTTTCAAACTGCGCTACACCTGAAACCATTATTGTACCCTTTGGTGAGATTGTTCATGACAGAGCAGTACTTGAGGTTTTCAGAGGCTGTATAAGAGGTTGCAGATTTTGCCAGGCAGGATATGTGTACAGACCTGTAAGAGAGAGAAGCGCAGACAGGCTTTTGTCTATTGCAGAAAAGCTTTTATCATCCAGCGGTTATGATGAAATTTCACTTTCGTCTCTTTCTACAAGTGACTACACAGAACTTCCAAGGCTTACTAATGATTTGCTTGACATTACAGAGAAGAAGAAAATAAATCTTTCACTTCCGTCGCTTAGAATAGATAACTTTTCTATGGAGCTTATGGAGAGAGTTCAAAAAGTAAGAAAATCAGGTATTACCTTTGCTCCGGAAGCAGGTACTCAAAGACTTCGTGATGTTATAAATAAAAATATTACAGAGGAAGATATCAAAGCATCTGTCAGAATGTTATTTGGCGGTGGATACACCAATGTAAAACTGTACTTTATGCTTGGTCTTCCTACAGAAACAGACGAGGACGTAAGAGGAATTGCGGCACTTGCAGAGGAAGTTTTGTCCGTGTACTTTGAAACACCAAAGGAAGAGCGGGCAAAGAATATTAATATAACAGTCAGCACCTCAAACTTTGTTCCAAAGCCATTTACAGCTTTCCAGTGGGACAGACAAATAACAAGAGCTGAAATGATAGAAAAGCAGGATATTTTAAAGGGTGCGATAAAGTCAAAAAGAATTAGATATAACTGGCATGATGATAAGACAAGCTTCCTTGAAGGTGTTTTTGCAAGGGGAGACAGACGTCTTGCTCCTGTTATAAAAAGGGCGGTAGAGCTTGGCTGTAAGTTTGACGGCTGGGGAGAACACTTTAAGTTTGACCTTTGGATGCAAGCCTTTGATGAGTGCGGGGTAGATCCGGACTTTTATGCATCAAGAGAAAGGTCATATGACGAGGTACTTCCTTGGGACCACATAGATGTGGGAGTTACAAAGAAATTCCTCCAAAATGAAAGCGAAAAGGCAAGACGAGAGGAAACAACGGCAAACTGTCGTGAAAAGTGTGCCGGCTGCGGCATAGCATCTTTTAAAACGGGGGTTTGTTATGAGTAAATATATTCTTAAATACACAAGAGATGAACGGGTAAAATATATTTCACACCTGGATTTTATAAGAATGTTTCATAGAGCAGTAAGAAGAAGCGGTGTAAACTTTTTGTTTTCCGAGGGTTTTAATCCTCATCCAGTAATGACAGTTGCAATGCCTCTTTCTGTTGGTGTAACATCAGATGGGGAGTATATGAAGGTTGGATTTGAGGATGAATTTTCTGTAGAAGAAATAAAGTCCCGGATAAACAGCGCACTCCCACCGGGCTTTGAAATTAAAAGCGTTTATAGGCTAAAGGCAAAAGAAATTGACCTTACAAAAATTCAATTTGCAGACTACAAGGTTTTAGTAGAGCTAAAAAAGGGAAGCGTATATCCTGATGTGCAAAATTTCCTAAAGGAAAATTCACTTGTAGTAATAAAGAAATCAAAAAGCGGCGAAAAGCCGTCCGATATAAGATCTCATATTCACAGCCTTGAGGAAATAAACAGGGAAGATGGTATTGTAACATACAAAATGCGACTTTCCTGCTCAAACAGCTATAACCTGAAGCCGGAAACTGTTATAGCTGCAATGGAGAATTTTCAGGCTGACTTTATGCATGAATTTATATGTATACACCGTGACAGACTTGTTCTTCCGGGAGAAGAATAATAAGGAGATAGGGTTATGATTACAAAAGCTCTTATATCAACTATATATGAAGCAGCTTCAATTCAGCGCTGGAACGACCATATAAGACCTTGGGTAGGTTTTACTGAGCTTGATAAGCAGGCACATAAAATGTTCTATGCTTATGTCCTTGCAAAATGTGAGGGTGACGGGGTAGACTATCAAAAGCTTATAGAGGGCGGAATATTTGAATTTTTCCACAGAATAATCGTAACAGATATTAAGCCTCCCATTTATCATAAGCTTGTAAAGGAAAAAGGTTCTCAGCTAAATGAATGGGTGTTTACCCAGCTTGAAAATATTCTGTCACCTGTAGAGGGCGGATTTTTTGAAAGAATGAAAAGGTATTACAGGGATGATACATACGCTGCACTTGAGAAAGAGATACTTCGTGCAGCACACTATCAGGCTTCATACTTTGAATTTCAGGTAATATATCCCTTAAACAAGGAAACTTACGGAATTGAAACTGTAAAAAAAGATATGATAAGCGGACTTGCCGGCTGTGATACCTTTGACGGATACAAATATTTTATGGGAAGTCCTTACCTTAAGGAATTTTTAAAGCTTTTGGGTAAGCTACGCTATCAGCAGCGTTGGTCAAAGGCTTCAAGAGTTCCAAACACCTTTGTAATGGGACATATGCTTGTAGTTGCAACGTTATCATATCTCGCTTCCTTGGAAGCAAAGGCGTGTGCAAAAAGATGTGAAAACAACTTTTTTGGCGGTCTGTTTCATGATATGCCGGAGGCTCTTACCCGTGATATAGTGTCACCGGTCAAATCCGGAGTTGAGGGGCTTGACGATATTATAAGAAGCATAGAAGAGGAACAGGTAGAGGGTACAATTTATCCTCTACTTCCAAGAGACTGGCATGAGCAGATACGATATTTTATACAGGACGAATTTTCTTCAAAAGTAATAAAGGACGAAAAAATAGAAATTCTTACATCTGATGAAATTTCTGAAAATTATAACAGCGACGAATTTTCTCCCATTGACGGACAGATAATACGCTGTTGCGACCACCTGTCTGCGTTTATGGAAGCGTACTTGTCGATTGAGTATGGAGTGTGTCCTAATGCTCTTATGTCAGGCTATAAGAACCTGAGAGAAAAATATAAAAACAAAGTAGTAGCAGGTGTAGACTTCGGTCAAATGTTTAGATATTTTGATTATGAACAATAATAAACCAACAAAAGAAGATGTAAAAGAAAAAGCCCTTAGAGTACTTGAGTTCAGAAACCACTCGGAACATGAGCTCAGGGAAAAGCTTTATCGCTTTGGCGGCGAGAGTGAGGATATAGATTTTGCAATTGAGTTTTGTAAAGAGTACGGATTTTTAAATGACGAAAATTATGCTATGGCTCTTGCGCGGGATTTAAGCAATTTAAAGAAGTATGGGAAACACAGGATAAAGGCGGAGCTTTTAAAACGTGGTATAAATCCGGAACTTGCTGAAGCTGCACTTTATGAGATTGAAGATAACAGCGAAGTGCTTATGGAGCTTGTAAGTAAGAAGCTAAAGGGCTCCTTTGAAAAAAAGGATATAGAACGTGCAATTAGATATTTTATGTATCGTGGATATGGTTTAACGGATATTAAACGTGCAATAGAAAGGTTAAAGACAAATGAGTTTTAATGTTGGAATGATTTCTCTTGGCTGTGCCAAGAACAGAACGGATTCCGAAATAATGCTTGGTATTCTTGCAGAGAGAGGACATGCTCTTGTAAATGACCCGGCAGAGGCAGATGTAATAATAGTTAATACCTGCGGCTTTATTGAGGCAGCAAAGCAGGAGTCTATAGACACAATTCTTGAAATGGCAGAGTATAAATCAGGAAGATGTAAGCTCCTTATTGTTACAGGCTGTCTTGCAGAGAGGTACAACGAAGAGGTACTAAAAGAGTTTCCGGAAATAAATGCAGTTGTGGGAGTAGGCGACTACCATAACATTGCAGATATTATAGACAAGGCAGAAAAGGGCGAGAGACCCCTGCTTTTTGGTCACATGAACTGCGAAATTCCTGAAGGTCTTCCAAGACTTGTTACAACAGGCGGCGCATCTGCATATATCAAAATTTCTGAGGGATGCGATAATAACTGTACCTACTGTGCTATTCCCAAAATACGCGGAAAGTATAGAAGTCGCGCCGTGGAAGATATTGTTGAGGAAGCAAAGAGCCTTGCGGATAGCGGAGTAAAAGAGCTTATTGTTATTGCCCAGGATACAACGAGGTATGGAATTGATTTGTACGGGAAATATGCTCTTGCAGAGCTTCTTAAAAAGCTTTGTGCTATAGATAAGCTAAAGTGGGTTAGAGTGCATTACTTCTATACAGAGGCAATAACCGATGAGCTTATAGACACCTTTAAAACAGAGGAAAAACTGTGCCCGTACATTGATATGCCAATTCAGCATATAGATGATACAATTCTCAGGCGTATGGCGCGCCGTACAAACGGAGCAGAAATAAAAAAGCGTATAAACGATATACGAAAGAGCGTTCCGGATGTTACAATCCGTACATCAATAATTGTCGGATTCCCGGGCGAAACTGATGAGCAGTTTAATGCCTTGGCAGATTTTATCAAGGAAGCCAAGCTTGACCGTGTAGGAGTGTTTAAATATTCTGCGGAGGAAGGAACTCCTGCGGCAGACTTTGACTGTCAAATAGACGAGGATACAAAAGAATTAAGATACAATACCCTTATGGAAATACAAAGCAAAATCAGCCTTGAAAAAAACAAGGAAAAGCTAGGGAAGACAGTAGAGGTGCTTTGTGAGGGATACGACACAGAAAGCTATCTGTACTATGGCAGAAGCAAAGCAGACAGTATAGATGTAGACGGACTTGTATATTTTGCAGCACAGGATGAGGTTCTGCCGGGAGAATTTGTAATGGTAGAAGTTCTTGACTGTGATGAATATGACCTTACGGGGAAAACTGTTTGAGAGGAATGTGATATATATGAATACACCAAATAAACTTACAATAATCAGAATTTTACTTGTACCATTCTTTATGGCATTTGCACTTGCCGGAGGTACGCTGTGGAATATTGCTGCACTTTTAATTTTTGCTGCAGCTTCCCTTACAGACTATTATGATGGTAAAATTGCAAGAGCAAGCGGACAGATAACTACCTTTGGAAAGTTTATGGACCCCCTTGCAGACAAAATGCTAACTACTGCAGCATTTTTAGTGTTTATGGATATAGATTTAATTTCTCCATGGGTTGTTATTATAATACTTCTTCGTGAATTTGCTGTGTCTGGCATAAGACTTGCAGCTGCAGGTACTGGAGAAATAATAGCTGCAAGTATGTGGGGAAAAGCAAAAACAGTTTCACAAATGGTTGCAATAATACTTGCATTTGTACTTATGATTTTTTCTTTTATTCCTTACAATGTAACATATATTTTGGTAAATATAGCTGTTTGGATTTCAACCGCTCTTACAATACTTTCAGGAGCAGACTATATTATAAAAAACAGAAAATTACTTGTACTTAAATAAATTCTTTGGACGCTTTTGTCCGGAAGAGGTGATTTACAAATGGGTATCTATGTAGAAGAAAAATCATATCCCAAAAAACATTTAACTCTTGTTATTATAGCATCTGTAATTTCAATTGCTTTAATTACAGGAATATTTGCGTTTTCAGACGTGATAAGCGTAAAAAACAGCGGCACGGTTAACATTACCGATGGTATGACAGTCAGCGGCGTGGCAGAATATATGAAAGAGAATGAAATTATTCGTTTCCCGCTTGTATTCAGGCTGATGTCAAGAATAAAAGGATATGACACTAAAATACGCACAGGGCAAATAGAAGTTCAGGCAGGAATGAGCTACACAGAAATTTTAAATGAGCTTATAAACGCACAGCCCGAAACTGTAAAGGTTGTAATTCCCGAGGGCTATGAAATTGGTGAGATAGCCGAAAAGCTTAGCGTTCTTGTTCCCAAAGAAGAATTTTACGAAGCCCTTAAACTTGATTATGACTACAAATTTCTAAAAGACCTGCCGGAGCGGGAAATGCGTCTTGAGGGATATTTATTTCCTGCAACATATGCCTTTCCTCTTGACTATACTGCAGAGGAAATTGTAAATACAATGCTTAAGGCATTTGATGAAGCATTTTTAGATGAATACTATGACCGTGCAAATGAGCTTGGTATGACCGTTGACCAGATAGTTACTCTTGCGTCTATTATAGAGCGTGAGTCTAACTCTGGCGAGGACAGAGCCAAGGTTGCAGGCGTATTTTATAACAGGCTGGAGCAGAATATGCGTCTTCAATCATGTGCAACAGTACAGTATATCCTCAAAGAAAGAAAAACAGTTCTTTCAACTGCTGATACAAAAATTGATTCACCATATAATACGTATATGAATAGCGGTCTTCCTATAGGTCCAATTGCATCACCGGGAGAAGAATGTATAAAAGCAGCACTTTATCCGGAGGATACTACAGCACTTTATTTTGTCCTCGGATCTGATGGGAAACACATATTTTCAGATACCTATGACGAGCATTTAAATGCAAAAAACGGAGGTTAATGCTTTGGTAGAATATGACAAGGATGCTATTGTGCAGCCTTATATCACAGACTATATAAGGGATACTTTAAAAAAACGTACCGGTATTTTTAAGGAGCTTGAAGAATACGCAAAGGAAAATGATGTTCCCATTGTTCAGCCGGAAACTTCAAAATTTATAGAAACCCTTTGTATGATAAATAGGCCCAAAAAAATACTAGAGGTTGGATGTGCTATTGGATATTCTGCCATAGTAATGGCAAATGCATCACCCGATGCTGAAATTACCACCATAGAATTTGATGAAAAAATTGCCCGGGTAGCCCGTGAAAATGTAAAAAAAGCAGGACTTTCCGATAGAATTAACGTAATCTATGCAGATGCAAGAGATTATATTCCTTATCTTGATACAGACGAGGAATACGACCTTATATTTTTAGACGGTCCAAAGGCGCACTATATAAACATGCTTGACGACAGTATGCGTCTTTTAAAAACCGGCGGAATTTTAATGTGTGATAATATTCTCTACAAGGGAATGACGGCAGATGACAGCCACATTATAAAAAGGAAAATTACAATTGTAAAACGTCTTAGAAAGCTTCTTTCTGAGCTTACAGAGCGTGATGATATGGAAAGTTCCATACTCACAATCCGCGACGGAGTAACAATTTCAATAAAAAAATACTAAAAAGGATTAATAAACATGAAAAAACCTGAACTTTTAGCTCCCGGAGGGAGCCTTTCAAAGCTTAAAACTGCAATTGACTACGGCGCTGACGCTGTGTATGTAGGCGGTGAGGCTTTTTCTCTTAGAGTGGCAGCGGAAAATTTTACTATCGATGAATTAAAGGAAGGACTTTCTTATGCACATGAGCGTGGGAAAAAGGTGTACCTTACAGCTAATATTCTTCCTCATAATGACGATATAATAGAGTTTGAGGAGTATCTTGATGAAATATCTCCAATGGGTTTTGACGGAATTTTGGTGTCGGACCCCGGAATGTTCAGTCTTGTTAAAACAAAATGTCCTCATATACCAATCCATATAAGTACACAGGCAAACAATGTAAACTACCGGTCTGCGAAATTCTGGCACGAGCTTGGTGCTACCCGTGTTGTTCTTGCTCGTGAGATGAGCTTTCCTGAAATTAAGAAAATAAGAGAAGAAAATCCGGACCTTGAGCTTGAAGCCTTTGTTCATGGTGCAATGTGTATTTCATATTCCGGCAGATGCCTCTTATCAAACTACATGACAGGACGCGACTCCAACAAAGGCGCCTGTGCACACCCTTGCAGATGGAATTACTCTTTGGTAGAACAAACAAGACCCGGTGAGTATTTTGATATTTACGAAAATGAGCGTGGCAGCTTCATATTTAACTCAAAGGACCTTTGTATGATAGAGCATATACCAGAGCTTGTAAACAGCGGAATATGCAGTCTTAAGTTAGAGGGCAGAGTAAAAACAGAGTACTATGTTGCAACTGTTGTAGGTGCATACAGACGTGAAATAGACAAGTATTTTAATGACCCTGACAACTATAAATTTGACGGAGAAGAGCTTACAGAGCTTATGAAGGTAAGCCATCGTCCGTATATTACAGGCTTTTATTTTGGACGACCAGAGGGTAAGGCACAGGTTTATGCTTCCAATTCTTATATTCGCCACTATGACCTTATTGGTATTGTGACGGACTACGATGAAGACAGTAAAATTATGACCATATCTCAAAGAAACAGATTTTTTGAGGGAGAGGAAATAGAAATAATTTCTCCGGGCAGGCCATACTTTACACAAAAAGTAGGAGAGATGAAAAACGAAAAAGGCGAGGTAATAACAGTTGCGCCACATGCAGCAATGACTGTTACTATGAAAGCAGAAAAGCCTGTAGTTGTAGGCTCAATGTTAAGACGCGGTATAATTCCGCCGGAAGGGGACGGTGAAGAATAATGGTTTGTAAAAAATGCGGAAAAAAGCTACCTGACAGAGCACATTACTGTGACCGATGCGGAGCAAAGCAGATAAGCAGTACTAAAAGTCAGAAAACACCGGCTATAGAAAATTATGATAGCTACAGAAAAAGAAAAATGAAATACGAGATTGAAAAACGCAGAAGAAAAAGAAAAATGCGTATTGCTCTTGTTTGGATAATCTTAATTGCAATTGGTGGTGCAATTGGAGCCGGAGTGTATTCATATAAATATATGATGCAAAATCGCTCGGAGGCGCTTGTCGCTACAACTGAAACAGATGTTCCGGAGGCTACAGAAGAATTAGTCCAAACAGAAGAAACTGAAGAAGATGTTACGGAAGAAACACCAGAAGCAACTGCAACGCCGGAAAATTCAGAGTATGAGGTCTACATTGATAGAGCGTATGGCTTCAAATGTGCTTATCCCATAGGATTTGTTACAGGAAGCCTTGCAAACAAAAATACAAGACTCAGCCTTGTAGATGAAACAGGTGACGGTGAAATGCTTATAAGCTATCAAAAAGCAGGTAAAACCGATACAGCATCTACCCTTATGCGAAGCTATGTAGGGGGACTTGGCGTAGATCCGGACTTTAACAGAGCGGGTGAGAACTGGTATAGCGTTACCTTTACAAGAAGCGGCAGAATAAATCACCGTCTTGGAACAATAAACGGTGACCTTATGCATGTGTATTATGATTTTATCTATGAGCAAGGCTCTGACAGACGCTCGGAATACGAAGAGTATATAGATTACATAGACGAATTCCTTAAAAACCAGATTTCAAAAAAGAAAAATTAAGGCAGGTATTTTCCTTGATAAAAAACATATTCAAAATAATTTCGGAAAGTTTAAAGGTAAGCGAGGAAGCTATTTCTTTTGATACAGTTTTTGAGGACGACTTGGGAGCAGATTCGTTAGATATGGCAGAGCTTTTCCTTAGTATAGAAGTGGAGTTTCAAATTGAGATGCCTGAGGATATGTTTGAAATTTTAACGGTTGGTGAACTTGCAGAATATATAAAATTGCATCTGTAGGAAAGTCATGCGACTTTCCTACAGGCGCTCAAATTGTTTTTTGGATTTTGAATATGCTCCGGATTTCAGAGCATATTCAAAATCCTGAAAGGATTAGGTATGAAAGAAATTTACGAAAAAATAGGTTATGTTTTTAAAAATCCAAAGCTTTTGGAACGTGCCCTTACACATAGCTCCTATGCAAACGAAAATAATTGCAGAGATAATGAAAGACTTGAATTTTTTGGTGATTCAATTCTTAGTGTAATTGTAAGTGAAAAGCTTTTTAAAATGTTTGACAGTACAGACGAGGGTGGACTTTCCAAGATGCGTGCAAGCCTTGTGTGTGAACAGTCCCTTGAAAAAATTGCCCGTAAAATAGACCTTGGCAGCCTTATCCGTCTTGGAAAAGGTGAGGAGAGGACAGGCGGTAGAAAAAGACCGTCAGTTATCTCGGACGCATTTGAAGCACTAATTGCGGCTATATATCTTGACAGCGGAATGGAAAGTGCAAAGACTTGGGTTTTAAATATTATGGCTGATGAAATTTCTTCTGTAAGAAGTGATAGTTGCCTGGGCGATTATAAGACTCACCTGCAGGAAATTTTGCAAAGCCGTAGCTATGGAAAAATAGAATATACCGTCCTGTCGGAAAACGGAGCAGACCATATGAAAGAGTTTGTAGTATCTGTTTCTTTTAACGGAAAAGAGCTTGGCAAAGGGGACGGCGGCAGCAAAAAGGAAGCAGAACAAAACGCTGCTAAGGCTGCAGTTGCGAGGATAGAAAATGAAGCACTATAACATTCCTGTTTTTGTTCCTCATATGGGTTGCCCGCACGACTGTGTATTTTGCAGCCAAAAAACAATTACCGGTACACAGGATATAATGACTCCCCATAAGGCAAGAAAAATAATTGATAAATTTTTAAAGGACATAAAGCCTGAGGGATATGTGGAAATTGCATTTTTCGGCGGCAGCTTTACAGGCATACCAAAGCCTGAGAGAATTGGTTTTTTAGAAGTAGCATCAGAGTATGTTAAAAAAGGTGTTGTTTCAGGTATACGTCTTTCTACAAGACCTGACTATATAACCGAGGAAATACTTGCAGAGCTTAAAAATTATGGCGTTACTGCAATTGAGCTTGGTGTTCAGTCAATGGACAGTGAAGTTCTCAATTTAAGCGGCAGAGGACATGATACAAAGTGTGTAAAAAAAGCTGTAGAACTTATCAGAAAATATCCTTTTGAGCTTGGACTTCAAATGATGACAGGCCTTCCGGGAGATACTTTTGAAAAGTCCCTGCAAACTGCACGTGAGTTTGTTAAGTTAAAGCCGGACACAGTTCGCATTTATCCAACTCTGGTAATAAAGGGTACTGTCTTGGAAAAGATGTATCTTAATGGAAAATATACTCCAATGACCGTTGAGGGTGCAGCAGAGCTTCTTGGGGAGCTTAAAGAAATTTTTGACAGCTCAGCAATTAGAATAATACGCATGGGACTTCAGACAACAGAGGAAATTTCCCGTGATGGTGAGGTAGTTGCAGGCCCTTTTCATGAAGCAATTGGTGAACTTGCAAAGAGTAATATTTTTCTAAAGAAACTATACAAGCTCCTTGAAAATTTTAAAGAGCCTGTAGCAGTTATAGGATGCAATAATGTAGAAGTATCACAGGTCATAGGCCATAAAAGGCGCAACGCAGAGGCGATATATAATAAATATAAGATTAAATTGGTAGTAATACCTGATAGTGAAATAGACAAAGGAAAGCTAAAGATTTTGAGGTGAAAATTCATTGTTTTTAAAAAGGTTGGAAGTGCAGGGATTTAAATCCTTTGCCGATAAAACAGTACTTGATTTTACAAATGGTGTAACCGCTGTAGTCGGACCAAATGGCAGCGGAAAGAGTAACATTTCCGATGCAATTAGATGGGTAATGGGCGAAATGAGCGCAAAACAGCTTCGTGGCTCAAATATGCAAGATGTTATTTTTGCCGGAACAGAAAAAAGAAAACCCCTAAACTATGCAGAGGTAAGTCTTGTTCTTGATAATACAGACAGGATATTTAACGTAGACTATAACGAGGTAATCGTTACCAGACGAGTATTCCGCTCCGGTGAAACTGCTTACCAGATAAACCGTGTCAATTGCAGACTTAAGGATATTCATGAGCTTTTTATGGATACAGGACTTGGACGTGACGGCTACTCAATGATAGGTCAGGGTAACGTAGCACAAATTCTTTCCACAAAGGCAGAGGATAGACGAAACCTTTTTGAAGAAGCAGCAGGTGTTTCAAAATACAAATATAAAAAAGAAGAGTCTTTTAGAAAACTTGCACAGGTGGAAGATAACCTTGTAAGAATAGGCGATATTACAGCTGAGCTCGAAAGTCAGCTTGTTCCGCTAAAAAACCAATCAGAAAAAGCAAGAAAATACTTGCTCCTTTATGATGAGTTTAAACTTCTTGATGTAAACCTTTCAATGCTTTTTTATAAAAGAAATGAAGAAGCAACAAAGGAAGTAGACAAAAATGCAGACCTTGTAAACAGCGAAATTGAGGAAATTCGTGAAAAGGAAAGCGAAACAGAGGAAAAGATATCCGGGTGCTATGAAGAAAGCAGCCGTCTTGATGAAGAAAACAACCAAAGAAATGAATGGCTTGTTAATAACAGAGCACAGGTTATGGAGTGCCGGAATGAAGCCTCACTTTCTGAAAACACAATAAAAAATAACATAGAAATGCTTTCAAGACTTGAAAAAGAAATTGGGGAGCATAAGGAAAAGAGCATACAGCTTACAGAAAAATCAAAAAATGCTAAAGAGGAAATTGAGAGCAAAAAACAGGAGCTTGTTGCCGCAACGGAAAGACTCTCTAAAGCGCAGCAGGGTGAAAAGGGAATACTTGAGGAAATTTCCAAAACAGAAAATGAAATTTTACTTTCCCGAACAAACGCTGCTAATTTCCAAAGCGAAATATCCTCCTTTAAGGCAAAGGTAGAGGGTATAGAAACGCTGCGTTCAAGCTACCTTGCAAGACGTGAAGCAATTTATGCAGAGCGTGAATCCCTTAGAAAAAACATGGAAGACAGCCGTCTGGAAGTGGAAGAGTTAAACGCACAAAAGGCTTCGACTTCAGAAAAGAAGGAAAAGCTTCTGGCCTTGATTTCTAAGCAAAGCTCTTCACTTACATATGCAAAAGAAAAGCTTAGTCTGCTTGAGCAAGAGCAAAACACAGCCCAGATAGAATTCAGGGCAGCATCTTCCAAAAAAAGAATTTTGGAGGATATGGAAAACGAGTATGAGGGCTATGCAAAAAGCGTAAAAGCAGTACTTCGTGCAGATGAGCTAAAAAATTATTCTCTCTTTGGAACTGTTGCAGGTCTTATAGAAGCAGATAAAAAATACGCTGTTGCAATAGAAACAGCTCTTGGCGGCTCATCCCAGAATATTATAGTTGAAACAGAGGAAGATGCAAAGGCTGCAATTGAGTTTTTGCGCCGTACAAACTCCGGTCGTGCCACATTTTTGCCAATTTCCGCAGTTAAAGGAAAAGCTATTGATAATATAAAGGAAGTCAGCCAGCATCCCGGATTTGTTGGTATAGGCTCTGACCTTATTAAATATAATACAAGATATGACGGGATAATGAAATCCTTGCTTGGAAGAGTAGTTGTTGTTGACCATATGGACAGCGCAATTTCCATGGCAAAGAAGTTTTCTTATAAGTTCCGCATTGTTACACTCCTTGGAGATATAATAAACGCCGGCGGCTCAATGTCAGGCGGAAGTACGGGAAAAACAGGCGGATTTTTGTCCCGTGCTGCCGAAATCAAATCCCTGCACCTGAAAATTACAGAGCTTGAACGTTCAATAAAGCTACGCGGGGAGGAAATTGAAACAGAAAAGACAAATGTCTGTGCTATGGAAGAGAGAATGGAATCCTATCTCCAGATGCAGCGTGAGTATGAAAACGATATTATAAAAACAGACGAGGCATTAAAACGCCTTGGTGCATCTATAACAGACAGAACAGGAGCAGACGACAGCTTTGAAACAGAGCTTAGTGACCTTGACAAAAAAATTGCAGATACAGGTGAAGAGGTTGCTGTGTGCCTTTCTAAAATTCGCAGCTTTGAAGCATCTGAAAAAAGTGAGACAGAAAAAACAGGAGAGCTTGAAGAGAAAAAGCTGGAGCTTCAAAAGCTTCGAGATGATGCTGCAAGTGGAAATGTTGAAATTACACTTGAGCTTACAAACATAAGACGTGACATAGACGACCTAGTAAAATTGTCAGAGCAATTAATAGTTGAGGCTCAAAATGAGCTTGACAGTGCTGATAAGAAAAATCAGGATATCAAAAATATACATGATACAAACGAAAAACTTAAAGCTTCTGCACTTGAAAAGCTTGAAAATGCAAAGAAACTTGAAGCGGAAAGTGAAGATGTTAAAAAGCGCATAGAAGAGCTTGCCATCGAAAAGGAAAACGTTGTTGCTCGTCTTAAGGAAATTCAAAGCTCAAACAAGGAGCTTACAGACAGGCTCATAAATCTCCAGCAGGAGCTTTCAAGAATTAATGCAAAGCAGGTAAAACTTTCTATGGAAAGAGAAAGTCTTGTAAACAGACTTTGGGACGAATACGAGCTTACTGTTTCCGATGCAGAAGAAAGATTTGTACAGCCGGAGAACGAAAAAGAGGATACAAAACGTCTGGGTGAGCTAAAGGGCAAGATAAAGGCTCTCGGAAGTGTTAATATTGATTCCATTGAAGAGTATAAAAACGTTTCTGAAAGATATGAATTTTTGTCAAAGCAAAAAACAGACCTTGACGAATCAAAGAAAAATCTTGAAAAGATTATTGAGTCAATGGAAGAGCTTATGAAAGAGCACTTTACAGAAAGGTTCTCGGAAATAAATGAAAGCTTTGGATATGTATTTAAAGAGCTCTTTGGCGGTGGTAAGGGAAGACTGTACCTGCGTGACCCTGAAAACGTATTAGAGAGCGGAATTGAGATAGAAGTACAACTGCCCGGTAAGGGACTTCAAAACCTAAATCTATATTCAGGCGGCGAAAAATCATTTATTGCAATTGCACTTTTGTTTGCTATTCTTCGGGTAAAGCCAACGCCGTTTTGTATACTGGACGAGATTGATGCGGCCCTTGATGATGTAAATGTTGCAAGGTTTGCTACATATCTTAAAAATTATCTTGAGCAATCTCAGTTTATAGTAATAACTCACAGAAGAGGAACAATGGAGGCTGCAAACATCCTGTACGGTGTTACAATGCAGGAAAAGGGTGTTTCAAAGCTTCTTTCACTCCATATGGACGACGTAGATGACAGTATGGCTGAATAAAAGGAGAATTAAATGGGATTTTTTGATAAATTAAAAAGCGGACTTGGCAAAACAAGGGCAGCTATTTCACAGCAGGTTAATAATGTTTTTAAGGCCTTTGTAAAGGTTGATGAGGAACTGTTCGAAAACCTTGAAGAAGCTCTTATAATGGCAGATTTGGGTGTTGAAACCTCCGTTTTTATAATAGAAGAACTTCGTGACAGAGTAAAATCAAAAAGAATAGAAGATGCAGAAGAGGTTAAGGAAGAACTTAAAAATGTAATATCTGAAATTTTATGCAGCACAGATACATCTATGAAGCTTGATACTAAGCCCTCTGTAATTCTTGTTATTGGTGTCAACGGGGTTGGAAAAACAACAAGCATAGGAAAGCTTGCAACCTTTTATAAAAATCAGGGCAAGAAAGTAATGCTTGCTGCAGCTGATACATTCAGAGCGGCGGCAATAGACCAGCTTGATATATGGGCAAACAGAGCAGGGTGTGAAATAATTAAGCATCAGGAAAACAGTGACCCTGCAGCAGTAATTTTTGACGCCTGCAACGCCGCAAAAGCAAGAGGGGCAGATATTTTAATATGTGATACTGCCGGAAGACTTCATAATAAGAAAAACCTTATGGCAGAGCTTGAAAAAATTGGCAGGGTAGTTGACAGGGAACTTCCCGGCTGCGATAAGGAAATTTTGCTTGTTCTTGATGCAACAACAGGTCAAAACGCAGTAAGTCAGGCGCAGCTCTTTGGTGAGGTGGCAAAAATAAGCGGAATTATACTAACCAAACTTGACGGTACAGCCAAAGGCGGAATAGTAGTTGCTATTTCAAAGGAAAAGGAAATTCCTGTAAAGTTTGTGGGTGTGGGTGAACAGGTAGACGACCTGCAGGTTTTTGACGCTCCTGATTTTGCAAAGGCACTTTTTGAAGAATAAAAATTTACTAAAAAAGGAGGAAATTTAGTTGAAACCAAAACTGAGTGTCATATTTGACCTTGTAACAGACACAAGAATTAAAGATATACAAATAGAAAAAATGAGCGTTTCAAAGCATAGACGCAAAGTTTGGCTTACATTTTCTGAAAAACATTCACCGGAAATTTCCGCCTTGATAGAAAGTGAATTAAAAAGAATATATCATCTTGAAACTATAAAAATAACATTTGTAGAAGATGAAACAAAAGAGGAAAGTATACAGGCAAAGTCCGTTCCTGTTATAAAAAAAGAGGAAACAGCCAAGCCTGTAAAAACAAAAACCGTTGTTTCCGGAGAGGGGACTCATGTTTATGTAACGGAAACTCTGTACGGCAGAGGATTCAGGGGAGAGCTTGTACCAATACGCTCCCTAAACGAAAATTCAGGCTTTGTTATAGTAAGAGGCCACGTTTTTGGTCTTGAAGCAAGAGATATAAAAAGCCGTAAAACAGAAAAAGAATTTCATCTTTTGAGCTTTGATATAACGGATTATGAAGACTCTGTTTCTGTTCAGCTTTTTGTGGACAAAACAGACACAGACGAAGAATATAAAAAATTATCTTCAGGACTTAAGAAAGGTTCTTTTGTAGTAGTCCGTGGTAAAGCCCAGTATAATGATTATGCAAAGGAAACAGTTGTTTCTGCAAACGCTGTTGCACTTGCAGATGATTTTAGGCCTGTGCGTTTTGATAATAGTCCCGAGAAGCGTGTTGAATTACATATGCATACACAAATGTCTGCCATGGACGCAGTATCCTCCGCAGGAGAGCTTATAAAGCGTGCAATAGATTGGGGACACAAGGCAGTGGCAATAACAGACCATGGTGTTGTTCAGTCATATCCGGACGGGATGAAAGCGTCTTCCAACAACGAGAAAATTAAGGTAATATACGGCGTTGAGGGTTATCTTGTAGACGATAGCTCAAAAATACAGGTAGGCTGTGAAAATGTTACTGCAAAAAGCGATTTTGTAGTGTTTGATATAGAAACTACAGGGCTTGATAAAAACAAAGAAGAAATAACAGAAATTGGTGCTGTCAAAATTTCCGGTGGCGAGATTGTAGACCACTTTTCTACCTTTGTAAATCCCGGGAAGCCAATTCCGGAACGTATAGTGGAGCTTACGGGAATTTCTGATGAAACAGTAGCGGGCGCTCCTACAATAGAGGAAGTGCTTCCAAAATTTCTTGAATTTTGCAAAGGCACAGTTTTGGTTGCTCAAAATGCAAAATTTGATACAGGCTTTATAAAACTTGCCTGTGAAAGACAAGGTTTTGATTTTTCATTTCCTTATATGGATACACTTATACTTGCAAGATGTTTGCATCCGGAGCTTCCAAATCATAAGCTTGATACTTTATCAAGGCATTATGGAGTGGTACTCAAAAATCACCACAGAGCAGTGGATGATGCAGCTGCTACGGCAGATGTTTTTCTTGCTATGATGGGTGAACTTGCAGAGCTTGGCGTTATAGAGTATTCTGAATTAAATGAACGTTTTGATATAAGAGACGCAGCAAAAAAAAATAGAGCACATCATATAATTTTACTTGCTAAAAACAAGCAAGGTATCAGGAATATTTATGAAATGGTATCAGCGTCACATCTTAAGTACTTTTTCAGAACTCCAAGAATTCCAAGAAGCCTTTTGGAAGAAAAAAGAGAGGGGCTTATAATCGGCTCAGCCTGTGAGGCGGGAGAACTGTTTTCTGCACTTGTAGACGGTGCAAGTGATGAAGAACTTGCAGAAATTGCAAAGTTCTATGATTATCTTGAGATACAGCCCATAGGCAACAATGCATATATGAAGGTATCTGACGAGCATCCTCATATTAATACTGATGATGATTTGAGAGATTTAAACAGACGCATTGTAAAACTGGGTGAAAAGTTAAATAAACCTGTTGTTGCAACCTGTGATGTTCATTTTATTGACTCGGAGGGCGCAAACTACAGAAAAATTCTTATGCATTACAAAGGCTTTAAGGACGCGGACAATCAGGCACCTTTGTATTTTAGAACAACAGAGGAAATGCTTGAAGAGTTTTCGTATCTTGGAACAGATAAAGCCTATGAGGTTGTTGTTAAAAATACAAATCTTATCGCAGATTTAGTTGAGGACGTAAGACCTATTCCTAAGGAAAAATGTCCGCCGGAAATTGATGGAGCAGAAGATGATATTGTAAACGACTCATATTCAAAAGCTAAATCAATTTATGGCGACCCGCTTCCGCAAATAGTGCAGGAAAGACTTGATAAAGAGCTTTATTCCATAACCACATACGGATTTTCTGTTATGTACAAGATAGCACAGGAGCTTGTAAGAAAGTCCCTTAGAGACGGATATCTTGTTGGATCCAGAGGCTCTGTTGGTTCGTCATTTGTTGCATTCCTTGCGGATATAACAGAGGTAAATTCCTTGCCGCCTCACTATATTTGCCCCAATTGTAAAAATTCAGAGTTTATTATGGGACAGGATATATCAGGCTGCGATTTGCCTGACAAAGTATGCCCAAAATGTGGAACAGAGTATGCAAAGGACGGACATAATATTCCGTTTGAAACATTTCTCGGTTTTAAGGGAGATAAAGAGCCGGATATAGACCTTAACTTTTCCGGTGAATATCAGCCTACCATTCATAAGTATACAGAAACTTTTTTTGGCGAAGGACATGTGTTCAGGGCAGGTACAATCGGTACAGTTGCCGAAAAAACAGCCTATGGATATGTAAGAAAGTATTCCGAAGAAAAAGAAATTCCAATCAGGAACGCAGAAATGAAAAGACTAGCCGCCGGATGCGTAGGAGTTAAAAGAACATCAGGTCAACACCCGGGCGGAATAATAGTTGTACCATTTAAAAATGATATTCATGAGTTTTGTCCTGTTCAGCATCCTGCGGATGATGTAAACTCCGACATAATAACAACTCATTTTGACTATCACTCAATAGACCAGAATCTTCTGAAGCTTGACGAGCTAGGTCACGATGACCCTACAGTAATTAGAATGCTCACAGATTTAACAGGCATTGACCCTCAAAAAATCAGGCTTGATGACCCAAAAACCCTAAGCCTTTTTACAGGTACGGATGCCCTTAATATAACATCAGATATAGGCTCAACTGTGGGTACGTATGGTGTACCGGAATTTGGCACAAAGTTTGTTCGTCAAATGCTTGTTGATACAAAGCCAACTACTTTTTCGGAGCTTGTAAGAATTTCGGGGCTTTCTCACGGAACAGACGTATGGCTCAATAATGCTCAGGAACTTATCCAGTCAGGCACAACAACCCTTAGCCATGCAATATGTTGTCGTGATGATATTATGCTATATCTCATTAATCAGGGAGTAGACCCCGGACATTCCTTTAAGATAATGGAAAGTGTTCGAAAGGGAAAAGGTCTAAAACCTGAGGACGAGGAAGCCATGAAAGCTGCAGGCGTACCTGAATGGTATCTTGAGTCCTGCCGCAGAATTAAGTACATGTTCCCAAAAGCACACGCTGTTGCTTATGTTACCATGGCATTTAGAATTGCTTACTGTAAGGTGCATCATCCGGAAGCCTTTTATATAGCGTATTTCTCTGTAAGAGCAGATGATTTTGATGCATCAATTATGGCAAACGGTCTAACAGTCGCAAGACAGGCAATGGAGGACCTGCTGGAGAAAAAGAAAAATAATACTATTTCTCCAAAGGAAGAAAATGTTATTCCTATTCTTGAAATTTGTATAGAGATGTATGCAAGAGGTATTAATTTTGTAAAGGTAGACCTATATAAGTCCCATGCAACAGATTTTATTCAAACTCCTGAAGGGATCTTGCCGCCTCTTAATGCACTTCCCGGAATGGGTGAGAACGCAGCAAGGAGCATAATGGAGGAGAGAGAAAAAGGTGCATTTAAAACAAGGGAAGAGCTTCGTATCAGGACCGGTATTACAAAAACGGCTATGGAAATCTTAGAGCTAAACCGCTGTCTTGACGGTATGCCTGAAACGGACCAAGTATCTATGTTTGACCTAATTTAAAAAGAACGGTGATTTTTCACCGTTCTTTTTTACATTACTGTTCCGCCGCCAAGTAATATATCGCCGTCATAAAATACAATTGCCTGACCGGGGGTAATTGCCCGCACAGGTTCATCATATGTTACATGAGCAATACCGTCCTTAATTTCAACAAGGCATGGCATTGGCCTTGCCTGATATCTGTGCTTTGCCAAACATTTGAAAGTGCAATCGGCTGTTTCACCGCTTAGAAAGTTAAGATTATCTGCTGTGAGGCTTGTAGAAAAACTTAAGGAATTATCTCCTAATATAATTTCATTGTTTTTTGCGTCAATTTTCATAACAAACATAGGCTTTCCAAAAGCACCAAGACCTTTTCTTTGTCCTATGGTATAATTAATAATCCCCTTGTGAGTTCCAATTACATTTCCGTCCGTGTCAAGAAAGTTACCTTCTCTCGATATATAATCAGTAGTGTCGATAATAAATTTCACATAATTGTCATCAGGAACAAAGCATATTTCCTGACTATCAGGTCTGTTTGCTGTTTGCAGGTTTATTTTCTCTGCCATATCACGTACCATATCCTTGTTATAATTTCCAAGGGGCATAAGTGTTTTTGATAGAGTTTCCTGATTGTGATTATATAGGAAATAACTCTGGTCCTTTGCTTGAGCAGCAGATATATGCATTTCATATTTGTCTGTTATTTCGTTTTTAACAATTTTAGCATAGTGACCTGTAGCAATATAATCAAATCCAAGCTCTTTTGCTTTGTTTAAAAATTCGCCGAATTTTATATGTTTGTTACACTCGATGCAGGGGTTAGGTGTTCTGCCGCACATATATTCATTACAAAAGTAGTCTATAACGTGCTTTTTAAACTTTTCCTTTATCTCAAATGTAATAAAGGGTATTTCCAGCTGCTGGCAAATAGCCTTTGCATCTTCTGCATTTTGCTGTGATGACGGGTCATCTGTCAATATCATTGTAGCACCTGTTACGTCATATCCGTCTTTTTTTAAAAGATATGCAGCCACGCTGCTGTCTACGCCTCCGGACATTCCAATCAGTACCTTTTTGCCCATTTAAAATCTCCTTTAATTTTAAAATAAGGGGTGTTATAAGCACCCCTTATCAATTATTATAAACCTTATTTGTTGCTTATATAGCTCTTAAGCTGATCAACCTTGTCACAATCTTCCCATCTGACACCCAGGTCAGTACGTCCTACATGACCATAAGCTGCAAGCTTTTTATAAATAGGCTTCCTCAAATCAAGCTCTTTTATAATAGCATAAGGACGAAGGTCGAATGTGTTTTCAATAGCCTTTTCTATAAGTTCATCAGAAACTGTACCTGTTCCAAAAGTGTCAACCATTATAGATACAGGTGTCGCAACGCCTATAGCGTATGCAAGCTGAATTTCACATTTCTTTGCAAGATCTGCCGCAACAACATTTTTTGCAACCCAACGTGCCGCATATGCAGCGCTTCTGTCAACTTTTGTTGGGTCTTTGCCGGAGAAAGCTCCACCGCCGTGACGGGCATATCCGCCGTAAGTGTCAACTATAATCTTTCTTCCTGTAAGACCGGAATCTCCTTGAGGACCACCAACAACAAAGCGTCCTGTTGGATTTATATATATCTTTGTATCATCATCAATTAATTCAGCAGGTACAATAGGGAGTATAACGTGCTGCTTAATATCTTTTCTTAGTGTTTCCAAATCTATTGTGTCTGAATGTTGAGAAGATATAACAATAGTGTCTATTCTTTTTGGAGCATCATTTTCATACTCAACTGTAACCTGTGACTTTCCGTCAGGGCGGAGATAATCAAGTATTCCTTCTTTTCTTACATCTGTAAGTCTTTTTGAAAGCTTGTGAGCCAAAGAAATAGGCAGTGGCATAAGCTCGGGAGTTTCGTCACAAGCATATCCAAACATCATTCCCTGGTCTCCTGCACCTGTTGAATTGTCAACGCTTGTGCCGCCGTTTTCTCTGTTTTCTATACCTGAATTTACACCTTGTGCAATATCAGGTGACTGCTCGTCAATAGATGTTATAACACCACAAGTGTGTCCGTCAAATCCGTATTTTGCACGGTCATAACCAATATCAAGAACAACACTGCGTGCAACCTTTGGGAAATCTACATAGCAATTTGTAGTAATTTCTCCCATAATTGAAATCATACCGGTAGTACAGGTAGTTTCGCAGGCAACTCTTGCCATAGGGTCCTTTTTCAAAATCTCATCTAGGATAGCATCAGAAATCTGGTCACAAATTTTATCGGGATGACCTTCTGTAACTGATTCTGATGTAAATAGTTTTCTGGACATAATGTCAATCCTTTCTTACGTATATGTTCAACTATCAGTATACATCATTTTGCATTAATTTGCAATAGTTTTTTGAAGTTTTTTAAACACTTGCAATTATTGCAATTGCGCTAACTGCAATGGGGATAATAATAGCAATTGCAATAGCTGCACAAAGTATCTTTTTTTGCTTGTCTGAAAATCTCATTTTAATTTACCTTCCTTTATAATACGTTTTTCTTTTCTCAAATTTTTAAAAAAATCAGTTAGCAGGGAAGAGCATTCTTTTTCCATAATGCCACCTGTTACGTTTACGTTATGGTAAAAAAGCCCAGGTTTAAATAAATCCATCTTTGAACCGCAACAACCATTTTTATAGTCGTATGCACCAAAGTATAAATTTTTAATTCTTGCCTGAATAATTGCTCCGGCACACATAGGGCAAGGCTCTAGTGTGACATACATGTCGCACTCCGGAAGACGCCAACCTCCAAGAGCTTTTGAAGCTTTTTTTATTGCATTAATTTCTGCATGCTCTATAACTGATTTTTTCGTCTCCCGCTTGTTGTAGCCTCTTGCAATTATCTTTCCATTGTGAACAATAACAGCACCTACAGGCGTTTCGCCTATAGAGGCAGCTTTGTTAGCCTGCAGGATTGCCTGCTTCATGTAAATGTTCATTTAAATTGACTCATTTCTTCTATATTATAATGTAATTCTATCATAATGACACTTTAAAATCAATTGTAAGATAAAGACTTGAACTAATTGCACAGTAAAAAATGTCAAAATTTAAAGTTTGATTGTACAATTGTTTCAAAGGTTAAAAAATGTTTAAATTTCTGTTGACATACATGCATTGTTGTGGTAATATAAATAGGCACTCGGCTGAGAGCAGGGTGTAGCCGCAAGAAACTTTTTTGAAAAAATTAAAAAAAGTACTTGACAATAGTCGAATCTTGTGGTAAACTAAATAAGCTGTCTTCGAGAACAGCAGTTGTACATTGAAAAATAAACAGTGCGAAACTTGTCGGAAAATTTGAGTTTTTTATGACAGTATTCGGAATAACGAAACAAATGTCAGAGTTAGTTGAAAAG
>JAZRHH010000018.1:0-101690 GCA_045644665.1 Clostridia bacterium | reverse complement strand
GTTATAAAGGTCTGGTATATGAGATTATATAAAATCTCACCATTTTCAGGCTTTTTCTTGAGAACTGTAAGAGCCTCGTTAACTCTGTCAAGCAAAAGTCGGGATTTTCTCACACCTTCAATACGGCTTTCAAGCTTTCTGTTACCCATAGACATCTCAACGTCAATGTGGTCTATAAGCTCATCCAGATTTTCAAACGGACGGTCTAACTCTTCAGCAACATTATCAGGGAAGCATTCAAGCATCCACGCAATAGTCCTGTAATTCTTCAGGAGCATAAGTGTGTTGTGATAAGTGTTTTTCTGTTTTGTCTGCCGAGCATTACGGATTCGTTCATCATCAATTCTGTGATCTCCTAAAATGCCTCTTTCGGTCAAAAGGGTGATAAATGCATCGGATTGGACTCTAATGCGTTCTTCCTGTTGTTCATACAGGGATATATTGTTTTTATTTTTACTCATAATTCGATTCTCCTTTTCAGCAATTCATAATGTCCGAGGGAAAACAAGGACCTCGGATGTTATTCGCTTCAATAACTGCAGTGTAACTCTTATATATACTCTGGCAGTCATATTCACAATTCTTACAATTCTCACAGTGAGAAATATACGCGCGTATTATAGGGGCTGAAAGTGCAACACGATTTTCCTGAGCTTTTTCTGTTGATTCCTGAGTAAGTTTTCTGCTATACCAAGAAACAAGTTTATTGATATGCTCGTGGTCATTAGAATTTTTGTGTGTATTCGCTCCTAAAATGCGTATTCTGTCTAAAATACTCACGATTTCTGCGTCTGTGGGCATTGAAACCTCTTTATTTGATGGATAAAGTTTATTATAAATGAGGCAACCGTAAGAGCCGGGAAGGCGATATAGAGCGAAGACATCCCCATGTTTTTTCAAAAATCTCCATACCTTTGTTTTTTCCCAACCCCAGCGTTGTCCCAAGGTTTCCAAAGTCAGTATGGCACCGTATTTCTCATACTGAACTGTCGGTGCCAAAAAAGAAAACGCATTGTTTGGATCTTCAAATACCGTGTGGCACCATAAATCCAACCATGCGTCTGATTCTTCAAATATATAATTTTCTTTTGCAAGTCTTTCTGTTATATTACGAGGGAGGCATAGGAAGCCATACCCTTGAGTGGTATATACATTTCCATCCATACATTCTGCACCTGAGCATTTTACCACCCAATCGCAAATCTTATATGTAAGCTTTTTTGTCTTTTCGTCAAGTGTATAACTGATATAACCAAGTTCCATTAGCCTGTCAAGCGTTTTAAGGACATCTGAGCGTTTCTTTATACCAAGAATACTCTTTATGCCAACAATACCGCCTGACCACTCTCCAGCATTTACATGGTTAGTATAACCACAATACTCGGCTTGTCCTTTACGAAATGCTGCACGGGATGCAAGCTTCGTCCAAGAACCCATTAAGCCCTTGCCCATCGGTGGGGTAGTTCGGGGTAGCTTTACCCAATCGTACTTCATTAAGCACTTCATAGCGAACAATCCTTTCTGTAAATAATAAAAGAGACTCCCTGAATTTAGAGAATCTCTTAGAATTTTACTATTAATATTTATTTGTCATTTTTTGTGTTCCCACACACGAGGTTGATTCCAACTTTAACAACGATATATTTTTTTACTTCTTTATTTCGAAATTTATCGCCTTCCAAATTAAACACCGTATGCTTCACAAAGTGCTTAAAATCAAGGATTTCTACGTATTGTGTTTTTGTAGCAACGTTATGCACTCCACATGAACAGAGTTCGCAAACATATCTACACCCGTAACCTTTTCAAGCGTGTATCCGCCCTCGTTTAGGATTTTTATATCTCTTGCAAGTGTTGCCGGATTACATGAAACATATACAATACGCTTTGGCTTCGCAGATATGATTGTAGAGAGAGTTATATTATCGCTCCCCTTTCGCGGCGGATCAAGGATAACTATATCCGGTTTTTCGCCACTCTTTACAAGCTTTGGAACTATTTCCTCTGCGCTACCGGCATAAAACTCTGTATTTGAAACACCATTTGCAATTGCATTTTGCTTTGCGTTTTTAATTGCTTCCTCTACAATTTCCACTCCAATTACCTTTTTTGCATTTTTTGCAGCCGCAAGTGAAATTGTACCTATTCCGCAGTATATGTCAAACACCGTATCGGTATCAGAAATTTTTGCATACTCTATTGCTTTTTTATATAAGTTTTCTGTTTGAACAGGGTTTACCTGGAAAAAGCTGTGAGGCGAAATTTCGTAAGTGTTGTCGCATAGAGTGTCTGTTATAAAAGGCTTTCCAAACAAAACTCTGTTGCTATCTCCAAGTACAAGGTTTGTACGCTTTTCGTTTATATTGAGAATTACAGATGTTATTGTGTTATCTGCTTCTTTAAGACATCTGACAAGCTCATCTTCCTTTGGAAGATTTTTGGAGTTTGCTGAAATTACAACCATAGTTTCGCCGGAATACCTTCCACGTCTTATAAAAATACGTCTTATGCTGCCCTTGTGTTTTTCTTCGTTATATGGCTTTACCTTATACTCTTTCATAAACTCAAGCACCACGCCAATTATTACAGAGTCATCACCCATACCAAGTGCACAGGCATCCAGTGGTACTATGCTGTGACTCCTTTGTGCATAAAAGCCGCAAACTGTTTTCCCATCCTTATCCTCGCCTATGGGATATACCATTTTATTTCTGTAGCCTGTTATATCCGGAGCCCCAATCATGTCAATTTCAAGGCTTTTGTCCTGACCACCAAGGCGTGTAAGGGCATCATAAATAAACTTTTTCTTTGCCTCAAGCTGTGAGCTGTATGTCATATGCATAAGCTGACAGCCACCACATCTTTTAAATGCAGGACAAGAGGGCTCTGTTCGATTTTCAGAGCTTTTTATGATATTTATGCATTTGCCATAGGCATAAGATGATTTAACCTTTACAATAAGAGCCTCTATTTGGTCACCCACAGCAGTAAAAGGTACAAACACAGCCATACCGTCCGCATGACCTACGCCCATACCCTCGTTTGTTATATCAGTTATGTCTAAAATTAGTTTATCGTTCTTTTTCATATTATTCCACAATTCAAAGAAAATCCGCAAAATGCGGATTTTCTAATATTATTTAATCGTTTTCGTGCTCCGCAAGATACTCTTCAAAACTGCCCAGCTTTGCCTTTGGCTCAGGCTGACCTCCACCCGGATATGTAGTTGGAAGATCCTCGTCTATGAAGTAGCTCTTTTCCTTTTTGGGAGCAGGCTTTTTGTAAGTTCTTTTTCTTTCGTTCTTTGGCGCAATTACAACCTTACGATATGGCTCGTCACCTATAGAGAATGTTGTTACATCTTCATTATCCTGCAGGTTTGCATGAATTATGCGTCTTTCATACGGATTCATTGGCTCAAGAGTGTATTTCTTTCCTGATTTTGCCACCTTATTTGCAAGTCTTTCAGAAAGAGCCTTCAAAGAATCCTCTCTCTTTTGACGGTAGCCCTCTGTATCAATTGAAACTCTTGTATACTCGTCATGTGACTTGTCCTTATTTACAACAAGGGATGTAAGGTACTGAATACTGTCAAGAGTATCTCCTCTTTTACCGATTACTATACCCATATCGTCACCGGCAAGCTCTAAGAATATTCCGTCCTCTGTTTTTTGGGATGTGATTTCAACTTCCATACCCATTGCACCAAAAAGTCCTGAAAGGAATTCTTCTGCAGCGCCCTCTTTTGTTGTGGCTTTAACCTTTACCTCAACAGTTGCTTCCTTTGAGCCGATACCCAAAAATCCTTTTGACGCTTCTTCTATAACTGTATATGTTACTTGATCTTCACTTACGCCAAGCTCTTCAAGAGCGAGAGCAAGTGCTTCTTCAACGGTTTTTCCGCTTTTTCTTATTTGACTCTGGAACTTTGACATCAAAATCGTCACCTTTCTTTTCAAAATAATAGTTAAGTGCAAGCTGCTGCACCATTTGAACTACATTACTGATTATCCAGTAAAGTCCCATTCCTGACGGAAGGGTAAATGTGAAAAATCCTGTCATTACAGGCATCATTATATTCATGCTGCTCATCATTTGAGATGACTGCTCATTAGCTGCAGCAGGTTTTCCGCTTTGCATTTGTGTGATTTTTGTGCTGAGCCATGTTGTAAGGACAGCAAAAGCAGGAATTAATATAAGCAATATTATGCTCATATTGCTGAAATCTCCCACCATCAGTTTAGAAAGTGCGGCTGATGGCGCATTTGAAATGTCAAGTCCAAGAAAATTAAAATTAAATGACCAGTCAAGCTGTTCTCCTAGTACTGTACACCACTTTGAAATTTGAATCTGACCTGTTTTTACAAGGTTTTCAACATCCAGGCTTCCCAGGTTTCCGACAAGTTCAGGATAGCTTGCAGAAATTTTATCTCTTAAAGCAGATACGATTTCAAGCTTGTCCGCTGACCACTCCGTTACACCTGCAAGAAAGCTAATTGGTCTTTGGATAACCTGATACAGGCCTATAAGTATTGGCATTTGGATAAGCATTGGCAGACATCCACCCATCATGCTTACATTGTTTTCTTTATAAACCTTCATCATCTCGCGCTGAAGCTTTTCCTGGTCGTTTTTGTACTTTTCCTGCAGCTTTGTGATGATTGGTTGAATTTTCTGTTGTTTTCTCATTGCCTTTTGAGATTTGATATTGAGCGGCAAAAGTATAAGCTTTACTACAACAGTAAACAAAATTATTGCAAGACCGTAGTTTTGCACAAAGTTATAAATTGTCTCAATTATAAATCCCAGAGGTCTTGTTATTAAATAATGAAACATAGATTATTTCCTCTCTGATTTTTTTGGCTGCTTTGGCGGAACAGGGTCAAATCCACCCTTGCACAAGGGATTGCATCGAAGTATTCTCCACAGCGCAAGCGCTGTGCCCTTTATTATTCCGAACCGCTCCACGGCGGTATAGGCATATTCCGAGCATGTTGGAATAAACCTGCAGCAAGCTCCGCCCTTATGGGGCGAAATATGGCGTCTGTAAAATACAATTAGTTTAAGTAATAAATTTTTCATTTGACAGCTTTATCCCCATACATATTTAAAAGCTCAAATGCTTTTCCAAGGTCACGTGTTACCTGTATGCTTGTCTTACCGTCAATTCTGTTGCGTGCAACAATTATAATATCGTACCCGCCTGAAATTTTGACGGATACATTATCAAATGCAGCCCGGAGCAGCCGTTTTGCTCTGTTTCTTTTAACTGCGTTGCCTACTCCCTTGCCTACTGTAAGTCCAACTCTTACAAGGGGGCGTTTTGTTTTTGCAGCATATACCGCTACACATCCACAGGCTACGGTTTTTCCTTTTGAATAAAGCCTTCTGAAATCACGATTTAGTTTTAATCTGTTTTCTCTTTTCATAAATCTAAATACACAAAAAGGCAAAAAGTCCGTGACTCCTTGCCTAAACATCTACGCTAAGCAGACTCTATTATGCAGAAAGCTTCTTTCTTCCTTTTTGTCTTCTGCTTGCCAAAATCTTTCTTCCGGAAGAAGTACTCATTCTCTTTCTGAAGCCGTGTTCTTTAGCTCTTTGACGCTTTTTTGGTTGAAATGTTCTCTTCACGTCCTGCACCTCCTATTTTTAACAATACAATCATTCTGACTATACCAAAGTTCCTTCGATAATCAGACACCTCTACAATTATACTTATTTTACTTCATTTTGTCAAGAGTTTTTTTAATTTTTTGTTACATTTATGAAAATTGAATAATACGCGCAAAATTATATAGTGTTTTTTAATGGGTTTTACCTTGTAAGCGAATGAATCCACTTATCGTTTCTGTACCTGAACATACATATAATCACCTTTAAAATTTCATCGCTTTTCATTAGAAGAAGCACCACAGGTACAGGGCACCTAAGCTTTGCTGCAACAAATGCCATAGGAAGCGCTATAAACCATATGCATACAAACTCTGTTATAAGACAAAAGTTTGTATCGCCGCTGCCACGGAGAACCCCCATTATATTAATTGCCGCAAAAGAAACGAATATTGTAATAAACGCCATAACATCTATAAGCTGACCGGCAAGTGCGATAGTTTCTGCCGGAAAATCGTAAAACTTCAGCATAGGATTTTTGATAAGTAGTATCAGGGCACCTGCAGTTATTCCAATAATTACGGCTATAATGTTCATTGTAAATGCCTGCTTCTTTACAAAGCTAAAGTTTTCTTCACCAATGGATTTTCCAACAACCACACCTGATGCATTTGCAATACCAAACAAAAATGTTGTGGAAAGCTGCTGAACAATACTTGTAATTGAGTTTGCTGCAACAGGGTCCCCTGCGGAATAGGTTATATGTCCAAGAATTCCTGCCTGAACAGACATTCCAAGAGACCATGCAAGTTCTATTACAAACACAGGTGTTCCGTGGCGGAGCATATCAAGTGCCAGATACCCACACTTTACAAAAATATGCCTGATTCTGAATTTAAGCCTTTTTTCAAATACAAACAGATATGCAAAGGTTATTAAAAATTCACTTATACGGGCAATTAAAGTTGCAATTGCCGCACCCTCTATTCCAAGTGCCGGCGCACCGAGATTTCCAAAAATAAGTACCCAGTTTAGAAATACATTAAGTGCAAATGAAACAATATTTACAATTACAGATATTTTTACACATTCTATACTTCTAAGCGCACAAAGTATTGTGTTTCCCGGTGCAAATATAAAATAGGCAAAGGCAATTATCCTAAGATACTTTGCACCTGCTGCTATAAGTTCCGGATTTTGAGTGTATATGCCCATAACACCTTCGGGAAATGCAAGTACAACGCCACCCATAATAATACCAAACAATGTACCAATCCTGAGAACAAGTGAGAATATTTTTCTTATAGCATCAAAATCCCGCTTGCCATAGTACTGACTGGACAAAACCCCTGCCGCACCTGAAAGACCAAAGCATATAAGGGTTAATATAAAAAAGGGCTGATTTGCAAGGGACGAGGCAGAAAGGAAAACTCCCGTGTTGTCCGCCTTTCCAAGCATCAGGGTGTCCATCATACTTGTGGAAAGGGTTATTAAATTTTGCATTGCGATTGGAATTGCAATTTTTAAAAGGTTTATGTAGTAGGATTTATTTGAAATCAGTTTCATATCTAATGTTTTTGTCTCCTTTAAGTCAAGGTCTGCGGATAAAGATATTCAGCACAAGTGCAACAAATGTTAAGCCCAGCAACATCATAAACGTCGCAGTATATCCGCCGGTAGCTTCAAGGACCTTGTTTGATGCTGTGGCAATGAAAGATCCGACCATGACAGTGAAAGTCATAAGAGCCATGTTATTTGAAAAGTGCTTCATTCCAAAGAAAGAACCGGTAAATGCGGCAGTAATTGTAGGACAGGAGCCGTAAGACATTCCCGTCAGACACAATCCCACAACGCACAAAAATAATGAGTCAATAGATATAGCAAGCAGCGTAACAGCAGCGGCACAAATGGTAAGGACATTGGCACAGAGCATAGTTTTACGGCGGCCAAAAATATCAAAGACTGCACCGGTGAGAATACGACCAAGACCGTTACACACCGATAGTACACCTACTAAAGACACAGCCAATGCTTCAGGTGCGTTTACAGACAGTGCCAAATCCTTTGCAAAGCTGATAACCGAGCTGCCAACAGCAGCCAGGAATGAGATACAAATAAATGCAAGCCAAAATGACGGTCGGCAAAGCATCTGTACGGAGCTAAAGTCCTGTTGTTTAAAATCCTCATCTGTGTTCCCTCCGGCCTTAGGCTGAGGAAGAACTGTGTCAGAACCGGGAGCCTTGAGTAAAAGTCCTGACAGGGTTAAAACTACAAAAATGGCAATTCCTAAAATTACATAGGTAGTACGCCAACCGATTACACTTTTAAACATAGCATCAGCCACATTACCCAGTATTAGGGCAGAAGCGCCGAAACCCATCATCAAACAGCCGGAGCATAGGCCTTTTTTGTCAGGGAACCAGGCGCTGACAGTTGCTATAACCACATTGTAGGCAATACCAATACCCAAACCTGCCAGCACGCCGTAAGTAATATACAGTAGTCCCACAGGCACATCATGCAAAAGGGCAGTAAGGACAAAGCCTGCAGCAGAAAGAATGCCCGCTGTTATAATTGCAACTCTGTGTCCTACGCGTTTAGATAGCTGAGCACCCAACAAACCGCCTACACAAAAGAATGTCATTGCAAGCGTAAAGTTAAGAGCAAGTTCAGATGGTCCCCAGCCAAATTCAGCGGCTAAGGGTGATTTCAAGATTGACCATGCATACAAAACACCGGCAAACAGCATAGAAATGATACCTATTACCATATAGAACCAACGTATAGAAAGATTTTGATTTGTTTTGTTCATTTGTAATACTCCTTTATAAAAAGACTGAATGATTTGGATGACAACGATTTCTGTCAACAATTCATACAAACGGTTACATTTTTGATGAAATCATTATAACACATTTTTCCTGTAAGGTCAATAAAAAAGAGCCTGTGATTTTCACAAACTCTTATATCTATGCTCTTGGATGTGCTTTTTCGTACACCTCTCTGAGGTGGGAATCCATAAGGGCGGAATAAACTTGTGTTGATGAAATATCTGCATGTCCCATCATTGTTTGAACAGAGCGCATATCTGCTCCGTTTTCAAGTAGATGAGCAGCAAAAGAATGTCTTAGCATATGTGGAGTAATTTCAACATCAATTTCTGCCTTTTCACCGTAATGCTTGATTATTTTCCAAAAACCCTGTCTTGAAATGCTGCCTCCGGAACAGTTTACAAAAAGCTCTGCTGACTGTTTACCTTTAAGAAGCTCTTTTCTTGCTTTTTTTATGTAGTCGGTTACTGCCTGAACAGCTCTGTCCCCTATTGGTATAATTCTTTCCTTATCAGTGCCTTTACATCTTATAAACTTAAGGGAAAGAACTACATCATCAAGCTTTAGTCCTATAAGCTCGGAAACTCTTATACCTGTGGCGTATAAAAGTTCAAGCATAGCTCTGTCTCTCATGCCCTTGGGCTCTTTTGCATCAGGAGCTGATAAAAGTCTTCCAACTTGTTCAAATGTTAATATTTTTGGAAGCTTCTTTTCTACATGAGGTGCTTCAAGGCTCTCTGTAGGGTCTGCCTCCGAGTAATTATTATTTTTAAGATATGCATAATATGAACGAAGAGATGTCAACATTCTTGAAATACTTGACGGCGCTCTTCCGCTTTTTTTTAGTTCCAAAAGATAAGTTAGTACGTCTGATTTTGTTGCAGCCTCTGCACCGTTTATATTAATATTTGTTAAATATGTTATGTATTGTGTAAGGTCCCGTTTGTATGATTCAACTGTATTTTTTGACTTATGTTTTTCGTCCTGCATATATGATATGTATTCTTCAATACAATAACTCATACGTGTTTCTCCTTCATGTGTTTTAACATAGTGCATAAGAGCACTATTCTAATTATAACATAATAATTTTTTTTGTGAAGTGTTTTCGGCATTTTTGTAACACACAAATTATAGCGCGATTACTGACAGGTTACAGTTTTGTTACATTTTGCTTGATATAAGAGTCATAAATGTTGTGGTCATAAAGGTTTGAAAAAATGAAACAACACAAAATACAGATAGGAAAATTAAGGAAATAAGTATATATTTTCTTAAAAAAATCTTTTTATCCTCTTTTTTGGAAAAACTCATTTTTAGTGAAATTGACGAAAATAACACAAAAACAGGTATATAAAAAAGAAGTTCAGGAAGTAGTGAGCAGCAAGCCAAAATACCCTTTACACCGTAAACTTTTAAAAATCCTCCTATGGTGTAACCTATCACATAACCTCTTTCAATTAAAGTATAGGCACTTAAAAGAAACCCCGGCATAATAAATCCGGAGATAAATACACCAAGCCAAACAAGGCAATATTTTTTTAAGGAACTGAGTGCAAGTCCGAGGCCGACCGTTGGAACACTGTCAAAAAATCCTTGCATATAATTTGTAAGAACGTTCATTTCCTCACCTGCAATCATGCCTGCACCTATGCTGCCGCATATAATTGCAGACGTAAATAAAACTAAAGCAATAACCGTATATTTTGTAAAGCCAATAAGCCTTGTATTCCGCAAAAAAAATCTCTCCCCCAAAATAGCTTTTTATACAATTACTATTCGGAAAAGAGATTTTTTATTACTTATATGGTCAGGCTTTTTTAGTATTCAATGACCCTGTCCTCACCGCATCCAAATCGGTATATGTATATTTTTCTCTCCTTTTGTTTTAATATAACTGCGTCCCAGCAATCCTGGTTCACGGTATTTAAATTTCTGTCTTCTGCTAAACGCACATTATCGCACTTGGCATCTGTTACGCACTTTGGAAGCTGAGAGTTGATAACAGACAAATTAATTCCTGCAACATTAACTTCGCTGTCATAACCGTATCCCCCGCCAAACCAACAGCTAACGTTAACTCCTCTTTTTTGTGCTTGCTGTATAATAGCAAAAAGTGGCTCTGTACAATTGCCTTTATAGACAAATATATCCTTTCCTTTTTCAAATCTTGAACTTGGAATTTTGTGAGAAAAAAGAAAAACTGTCTTGTCCTCACAACCTGCAAGAGCTTTATTTTTAAGCCATGCGGCTTGTTCTGCACTTATTTCTGTATACTTTTTGAAATATCCAATTTCGGAGTCTATTTGATAGTGGTATGAGCACAAAAATACAAGTCTTACATTTTTGTCGGGAATATCAACATAATAATAAGGATTATTACCTTGTCTTGATACATTTTCGTATTCATCTATAAATGAAGTTCCCTCATGCCAAAACTCATCTGTAATAATATGCTCGGCAAGCTGCCCTAAAAACCGTTCATCTCTCCAGCCGTCCTTATCCCCTTGTGAGATAAACATTTTTTTGTTTTTTATACATTCTTTGTACATCTGCACTTCACTTTTTAAAAGCTGCAAGGATATTTTTTGCGGATTGTTGCCGTTTATAATATTACCAAGATGCACTGTAAAATCAAAACCTATTTCTTTATCAACTGCACCAATATTTTCACAGGTTGTTATACCCTGTTCAGACAAATGACTATTACTAAGTACAGCAAAGCACAAATCATCCTTGCTGCGAATGCTTTGAATTTTGTTTATTGTATCGGTTATTTCATTCTTAAAACAATCCAACTTTGCTCTCTCCTTTAATAATCAATTTCCCTGTCACAACCGGCTCCAAACCTGAAAATTCTGATTTTTCTGTTTTGTTTGTCGAGGATAACGCAGTCCCACAAATCCTCGCTCACGGTATTAAGTTCTCTGTCAGGATAATATCCGCCCTCCGGCATACCCCAAAGCTGCGGAACATACGCAGTTTCTGATGCTACCAATATAAAGTTAAGCCCGTATACCTTGCCTGTATAATCTCCATGAGTATGTCCTACAAACCACCCTGCAAAATCAAATCCCCGGGTTTTACAAGCCTCTTTAACAATATCCATTGCAAGAATACCATTTATTTTTGAATTTTCGTCACAAACCTCTGCATCAAGATCTTTTAATGGTACATCATGAGAAAAAATCATTACTGTCCAGCCTTTGCCCACATCAAGAGCAAAATCCCTCATCCATTTAATCTGTTCTTCATCTATTCCAAACTTCTTTTTATAACTTGCTCCCTCATAGAAAAAGCTACATAGTACTATCATCCTTACCTTATGTTCAGGATAATCTACAAAGAAATATGGCTTATTCCCCGGTCTTGAAACATTTTCATATAAATCCACAAACTTTGTAGCTTCATGCCAGTCCTCATCCAATGCTATATTTGATGCAGTGCCGCCTGACCGGGTCAAATCACAAAATCCGTCATGGTTGCCTTGTACAGGATAAAAACATTTCCCGTCTACAGAACTGCGAAAACCATTCATTTGATCTTTAAGAACAGCTTTTGTATAATGTTTTGGAAGATTTCCGTTCAAAAAATCACCCAAATGCACAAGACAATTAAAATCAACATTTTTGTCAACAGCGCGAATATTTGAAAAAGTATCCGAAATTGAATTATCAATATGAGAATCTGCAACTGTTGCAAATTTAAAACAATTTTTATACCCGGAAACTTTTTTTGACAATCTATCAGCTTCGTCTAAATAATATGCTTTCATCTTCCAGACAAACCTTTCATAATTAAATCAAATTAATTATATTATATTACATTTCCAAAGTCAACTAAAACAGATTAAAGAATTTATATCATGTGATTAACACTCATATTACGGACAGGAACTAAAGTTCTTTTTTTACAGACAGCAAAATAATTTGGTACTTATTTTCTTTAAAAAGGTGCAGAAACAGGCATTGCCTCCGGCGCTCGTGTTCAAATCCGATTCTCGCAGCACAAAAAAACAAGCACTACTGTGCTTGCTTTTTTGTGGCGGAGAAGGAGGGATTTCTCTTCGAGCCTGTTGTAACATCAATTCATTCTGCGCATATATGCTTGAATTCATTGTGTTACTGCCACTCCTTTTTGCTCGTTTCATCTGCCACAGGCAGCACTCGCAAACGTCCCCCACTCGCCGGTACCCGGCGCGAGTCTTCAAATCCTATCCACCGACAAAAAAACAAGCACACATGTGCTTGCTTTTTTGTGGCGGAGAAGGAGGGATTTGAACCCTCGCGCCGGTTTCCCGACCTACACCCTTAGCAGGGGCGCCTCTTCGGCCTCTTGAGTACTTCTCCAAATGATAGTGAAAGTCTACCGAAAGACTTCCACTTACTCAAATTATTAAATTTGTGGTGACCCGTAAGGGAATCGAACCCTTGTCGCCGCCGTGAGAGGGCGGAGTCTTAACCGCTTGACCAACGGGCCGTGAACACAAGCTATTATACCACGGGATATAGAGTTTGTCAAGACTTTTTTTCAAAAATAAAATGAACAATCGCAAAATTTGCGATTGTTCATCACTAAACCCTATAAAACGCGTTTTGCGCCAATGTAATGTGTCAAATAATAATTTGTATTTATTGATGTGTAGCAAATGCTCTTACCTGTACTTGGCGAGTGTATCATTTGTCCCCCACCGGCATAAATGCCTACGTGGCTCACATATCCACCCGTACCAAAGAACACCAAATCTCCCGGTTGTAGATCATTTTTTGCAACAGATGTTCCGTTGTATGCATATTGGTCACGGGATACTCTTTTAAGAGTGATACCAAATTTGTTAAACACATATTTTACAAATCCGGAACAATCAAAACCATCAGGTGTTGTTCCGCCGTATACATATGGAATTCCAATATATTTTTCTGCCTCTGCAATTATTTCAGAAGCTCTGTCAGACATGAACTCATTATCACCAATGATTGTTTCAAGCTTAACCGGCTCTTCAAAATCAATATTCCAATCCGGAATTATGGGGGTGCTATATGCCTCTCCAATCACAAAATCTGTCGGCAAACTAAAGACTATGTCTCCTGACGGCATTTTTGAACCGACTGTTACAGAATGTGTGCCGCTATAAAACTTATTATACTCTATTATTTCAAGATAAGAACCGGCATCAACCTCTGAATTATATACCAGGTTTCCATATGAGTCCTTTATTATTATAACATATGCTTCTGCACTCTCAACTTCTGTCCATGATACTACAACATCATTATATAAAGTTATATTTGTTGGAGTTTGAATCAAAGGAAGCATATACCTTTCTTGTCCTGATTTTGTGAATTTTTTATAACAACGGTTAACACAAGCTATTGCCTGTTCCCTTGTTGTATTTGAATTAGGCATTATTGCATTATGTTCATTTCCCGAAATAAGAGAATGATTTATCATAGTTGCAAGAGACGATTTTGCCCATTCATCTACACTCATGTAATCTGCAAACCTTTTTATAACATCTTCACTTTCCTCGGTATTGAATACAACATCTACCTCACCGGCATTTAGCGTATTTACAAGCATGACAGCCATTTCCTGTCTTGTTACAGTTCTGTTCGGTTCAAATTTATTTTCTGAAACACCTTTGACAATTCCGTTATAATACGCCTGGCTTACAACAGGGTTGTTACAATCAACAAAAGGTGATTTAGCAGGTATTTTTGTTTCTTCATTTGTTAATTTTTCATATAAATTCATTGCGAGTTCGCAAAATTCTTCTCTTGTAATATTTGATTTTAGATTGCCTGAAACGATATTGTAAGACAAAAGTCCGGTTGAATTTGCTTCTATGTACTCGTTGACTGCCCAATCACTTAAGTCTGCGGCATAAGCTGCAGTTTGAACTGATACAGCTGCTACTGCGGCAAAGAGTATAGCCTTTAATCTATTCAAAGTATCGCACCTTTCTTTAGCTTTTTAATGTCTCCGGAAGCAGAGACATTCTATCTCTTTATGATTTACAATATCAATTTTAACATTTTTTAAATTGTTTGTCAAGGCTTTTGTTAAAAAATATTAAAAAGTTTTTAAATCAACATCACAAACAGGTATCTAAAGACTGTATTTTTAACAATTGTTTTTGCTATTTATTGCATATTTATTCCCTTTTTACGCTATATTTCAGCTTTTATAATATTACAGCCGTTTTAGAAAAAATAAAAATGAAATTGTTACAAAGTTATTAACTATGTAACAATTTCATTTTATTATGCTTTATTTATTTTACATAATTCTCTCAAATATCGTAAACCAAATGGCATATATTCTACTTATTGTTTAATGTAATTTATTATTTGTCGCTTACGCTGTAGTTAGGAGCTTCCTTTGTAATGAAGATATCATGCGGATGACTTTCTCTAAGACCTGCGCCTGTAATTTTGACAAATTTAGCTTTTTCTTTCATAAACTCAATTGTCTTTGCACCGCAGTAACCCATACCTGATCTTAAACCGCCAAGGAGCTGGAATATGGTGTCTGATGCTGAACCCTTATATGGCACACGTCCTTCAACACCCTCGGGAACAAGCTTTTTAGAGCCTGTCTGGAAGTATCTGTCTTTACTTCCCTTTTCCATGGCTGCAAGAGAGCCCATACCTCTGTATGTTTTAAATCTTCTTCCCTGATAAATTTCAAATTCTCCGGGGCTTTCGTCACAGCCGGCCAAAAGACTTCCGAGCATTATAACATCTGCACCTGCTGCTATTGCTTTTGCAATATCTCCGGAATACTTGATACCACCGTCACCTATTACAGGCACGTCATATTCCTTTGCAACGTCGTATACATCACTGATTGCTGTAATCTGCGGAACACCGATACCTGCAACAACACGTGTTGTACATATTGAACCCGGTCCGATACCAACCTTAACGGCATCTGCTCCTGCTTCTATCAAATCTCTTGCTGCCTCACCTGTTGCAATATTACCTGCAATAACAGGAAGGTCAGGGAATGCAGCCTTTACTTCTTTAAGCTTATTTACTATGTTTTGTGAGTGTCCGTGAGCAGAGTCAAGTACAACCACGTCAACGCCCGCTTCAACAAGTGCAGCTGTTCTTTCAAGACAGTCTGCTGTAACGCCTATTGCAGCACCTGCAAGAAGTCTGTCATACTTGTCACGGGCAGTGTTTGGATATCTTACTGCCTTTTCTATATCCTTTGTTGTAATAAGTCCACGAAGATGATTATTTTTATCTACAAGAGGAAGTTTTTCTATCTTGTATTTTCTAAGAATTTCTTCTGCGTCCTTAAGGGTTGTACCCTCGGGAGCTGTAACAAGGTTCTCACTTGTCATTGCTTCCTTGATTTTCTTTGTAAAGTCTCTTTCAAACTTAAGGTCACGGTTTGTAAGAATACCTACAAGCATACCGTCCCCGTCACAGATTGGCACACCTGAAATTTTAAAGCGTGACATAAGAGCTTCTGCGTCCTCAAGAGTATGTTCCGGAGATAAAAAGAACGGATTTTTTATAACGCCGTTTTCTGAACGCTTTACCTTATCTACCTCTGCAGCCTGCTCCTGAATTGTCATGTTTTTATGAATAATACCTATTCCGCCTTCTCTTGCCATTGCAATTGCCATTGCGGACTCTGTTACAGTATCCATTGCCGCACTCATAAGTGGCACGTTCAAACGAATAGTTTTTGTAAGTCTTGTTCCAAGCTCAATTTCGTTTGGAGTTACATCTGATTTTTGCGGCACAAGAAGAACATCATCAAAGGTTAAGCCTTCTTTTGCAAATTTGTCCTGCATATTATCCATCCTTTCTTTTTATCCAATTATTTTGAATGTATTTGATTTATTCTATCAAATATTTGCAAAATTTTCAAGTGTTTTTTTAAAACTTATAAGAATTTATACACTCTGTTACAAAAAATTTGACAAAATTTTTATTGTTTCATCATATTTTGATGTTTTAAAAATCAAAGTTTTGAGTTCACTCGAATTTTTCATGCCTTTTATATACCAGGCAATATGCTTTCTTGCTTCCTTTATACCCTTGTCCTCACCCTTTGCTTCCACAAGAGATTTTGTATGCGCCATTGCCTGATTTATTCTTTCCTGCTCTGTGGGGTAATAAGAAACGGTACCCTCTTGAAAAAATTCTTTCATTTGTCTGAAAATAAAGGGATTCCCCTCTGCAGCTCTGCCTATCATAACTGCACTGCAGCCTGTTTCATCAATCATCTTTTTAGCAAGTCCGGGGTTTGTTACATCACCGTTACCGATAACAGGGATTTTAACTGCCCTGACTATCTTTTCTATTTCTTCCCAGTCTGCCTCACCGGAATAAAACTGTGCTCTTGTTCTTCCATGAACACAAATAGCAGACGCACCGCTATCTTCTATAACCTTTGCAAACTCTGTGCCAATTCCTTTTTTGTCCCAACCTATGCGCATTTTAACCGTTACAGGCTTTCCGGCATTTTCCACAGCGCTTTTTATTACCTGTCCTGCAAGAGCCGGGTTTTTAAGAAGGGCACTACCGTCACCGTTATTTACGATTTTTGGTGTGGGGCAACCCATATTTATATCAAGAAAATCACCATATGAAGCCGCTTCTGCCGCAACCTGACCTATTATGTCCGGCTCACAGCCGAATATTTGTATGCCATAGGGAACTCCATGTTTTCCCTCCATAAGTGCTCGGGTTTTCTTATCCTTATAGTAAAGCCCTTTTGCACTTACCATTTCCGAGTATACAGCGCCTGCACCATAGCTTTCACAAATACTGCGAAAGGTATAGTCGCAAACACCTGCCATTGGAGCAAGAAATATTTTGTTTTTAAACTCTATGTTACCTATTTTCATCAGCTTTTCTCTTTCCAAGTTTTATAATCATAAAAGAAGAAAATACAACTATCAAGGCAGATACTATCTGGGATATGCCAACTACGCCCTCAATTGCATACAATATATACTCACTCTGTCGCATACCCTCAAGAACAAGTCTGCCCACTCCGTACCACAAAAGATATCCGTAGAACACCTGACCGTGTGCCTTTTTCTTATCACGTAAAAGAAGTATTATGATAAGTCCAAGGACATTCCACAAAGACTCGTAAAGGAAAAGAGGGTGCACAGGCGCACCGCCGTTTATGGACATACCAAGAAAAAAGTCAGTTTCATGGCCGTATACCTCTGCGTTAAAGAAGTTTCCGTATCTGCCGATTGCCTGACCGATTAAAAGTCCGGGAGAGCAGATATCAAACATTTCGTAAACCTTTAGCTTTTTAATACGTGAGTACACATATGCTGTGAGCACTGCCCCTATTATGCCACCGTATATTGCAATGCCTCCCTCCCATATTTTGAAAATATCAAGGAGGTTGTCCTTAAAGGATTTAAAATCAAAAATTACATAATAAATCCTTGCACAAATAACGCCTATTATAAGACCATAAAGTGCTATATCATAAACATGGTCGGGATTTATATTACGTTTTTTTGCCGAGCGCATACAAAAAAACATTCCAAGCAAAAATCCCGTAAGTATCATTATTGCATACCAATATATGTCCCGTCCGCCTACAGAAAAGGCAACAGGATTTACATTAAGATTTATACCTAGCTTTGGAAAAGATATTTTATTCATAGAAAACCTCGTTATCAGTTTATCATTTCTCTTATTCTGAGAGGAACTCCTGTTTCCTCTGCTATTTTTTTACACTGCTCTATATCTTCCGGAGGAAGCACGTCCACAATGCTTAGTACCACCGTTTTTACATGTTCCTTTGCTTTTTTTGCAAAGTCAAGAAGCTCGTAAAATCCCTCCTCGCCAAAGTCACAAACACAAAGCTCGTGGTACTTTTTTGCATTTTTTTCGTTTAGGCTTATTGATATTTCATCAACAAGTCCCTCCAGAGTAGGGGTTATGTCACGTCCTGCAATTTTGTTGCCGTGGCCGTTTGTATTTATTCTTATTTTTGCATCCGGATTTCCGCTGCGGATAAAGGAGCAGATTTCAGGTATTATATCCCACCTCATCATAGGCTCGCCATAGCCGCACATTACAATTTCCTCACATGATTTATAATCTGCTTCAACAAGTGCTGCTTTTATTTCTTCCACAGACGGCTCATGACGAAGCCACAGGTCTGTACCCTCAACTCCGGAATCTGTATACCTTATACAGAACTTACATTTATTTGTACATCTGTTTGTCATATTAAGATACAATGGCTTTTGACCATAGTATCTGTAAGCTATATTCATATCCATTTTTATTACCTCTCTATATTAAATAACCCACAAGCATTTTCATATGTTGCCATCTCAACTTCCTTTGGAGAAATGTCTTTTAATTCTGCTATTTTTTCTATCACATACTTAAGATAAATAGAAGAATTTCGTTTTCCTCTGTACGGAACAGGTGTTAGATAAGGACAATCTGTTTCCACCACAATTCTGTCAAGGGGCACATATTTTGCAGCCTCTACCGTTTTTACATTGTTTTTAAAGGTTAAGGAGCCGCCAAAAGCTATATAAAGCCCAAGGTCAAGTACCTCTCTTGCCATTTCACGACTTCCCGAAAAGCAATGGAAAACACCACTTATTCCTTTATGAGATGAGGCTATGTCCAAACTATCCTTATGTGCCTCTCTGTCATGAATTATAACAGGAAGTCCGAGGTCAGCTGCTATGGACATTTGGCTATCAAAACACTCCTTTTGTATTTCCCTTGGAATTTCCTCATAATGATAGTCAAGCCCTATTTCGCCAATGGCTAGTATTTTTTCTTCTTTTGTAAAAGTCTTTATAGCTTTTTCTATGTGGGGAGTTATTTTCTCTGCACTGTCCGGATGAATACCAACAGACCCGTACATAAAAGGAAAAGTCTTGCAAAGACTTATTATTCTTTCCATTTCGGAAAGATTTGAACAAGCGTTCATTATTTTGCCTACATTATTTTCTTCCATAGAGCCAAGAAGTTCTGCTGCGTCCTCGTCAAATGCTCTGTCATTATAATGGGCATGTGAATCAAAAATCATATGTCATAACCTCTCGTTTAATTTACAAGTGCTGTAAAGAATGCTACAGCTACATACACTGCTATCATAAAAAACATTGGTATAATACCATTTCCATTCCATTTTACATATCCTCTTTGAAGCTTCTTAAAGTTGCTTGTTTTATAGAGTATAAAAAACAGAACAGGAAACAAGCATATCATTATAAAGGCATATATTGCAGTTGCAATCCACATCCCCTCAAGCTCCTTTACAAACACAATTTGCATAAGGGACAAAAAGTTAAACATGCTATGAAATAAAATGCATGAATAAACAGAATTTGTATACACCCTTATAAATCCAAGAACGATGCCCACTATAAATATTACAACAAGCACAGACGGAGCAAAATGAAGCATAGAAAATCCAAAAGCTGATACTATAACAGAAACTAAAGTTCCGTAAGGAGATAACAGCTTCATAACTATACCGCGGCATATTATTTCTTCTAATACAGGCGCCACAACACACAAAGACAAAAAGAGCCATAAAAAAGACTCTACTGTTTCAGGGCAGGAAATATCCGACTGAACTCCAAAAATTTCCACGAGCGCTTCTGTGAAGGGAAGCTGTACAAGTGCCGAAAAAACAGAGGTGGCACCGGGTAAAACAAGTAAAAGCATCATTAATATGGGATTAAATCCATTAAAACCCAAATCCTCTTTTAGATTTACATATGTATATACACGTTTTAAAATCACAACGCCCACTACCAACGGGACTATCATAAACAATTGGGCTATTACCATGGAAGCATTTGAGTCCAAACCTTTCGCATACGCTGCAAACACACTGCCGCATAAAACTGACAGTGATACTAATAAAATAAGTAACCACGCAGCCCTCATTCCGTTATATCTTACCTGCACAAAATCACCTGCTCCTCTGTTATAAGAAAGTCCATTAATATATCGTGTTTTTCTTTTGGCAAATCTTCTACAAGCTGAAAGTCATATAAAAGACCTACCTTTACGCCCTTTGCAGCGGACAGTAATTTGTCATAGTACCCTTTTCCAAATCCTACTCTGCCGCCTTTTTTGTCAAAGGCAAGAGCGGGCACAGCAAAGACATCTATACTCTCCTCATCTACCTTTATTTTTTCCTCCGGCTCTCGTATTTTAAATGCACCTGATACAAGGCTTGTACTGTATCTGCAAAGATATATGTCATCTCCCTCAATAACAGGAACGGCTATATCCTTTTTTTGCCTTATACACTCTTTTATTATCTGCTCTGTATCCACTTCATTAAAAGCACTCATATACACACAGACACTTTTTGCACTGTTAAATGCCTCAAGTGCAGTAAATGCCGTGCAAATTGCACGGCTTTTACTCTCTTTATCATAATTTATAAGATTTTTTCTTTTTTCTTTCATTAATGCACGAATTGCATTTTTATCAGTATTGCATTGCATTTTTTATCTCTCTCGCCTTTTCTGCGCCGCAAATACGGCTTGCAAGGACAAATGCAAACTCACTTGCTGCACCTGCTCCCTTTCCAGTGATAAATATTCCGTCCTCCGCAACACTCTCTCCTGTAAGAACAGCGCCTTTCATTTCATTTTCAAAGCCCGGGAAACAGGTTGCTTTTTTATTTCCCAAAAGTCCCATTTCTCCAAGAACTGACGGAGCGGCACAAATAGCACCTACAGGAATATTATTTTCTACTGCCCAGGTTATAAGCTCATAAACCTCCGGGGTTTTGAGTCCTGCATATCCGGGACCGCCCGGAAGAATAAGCATTTCCATACTCTCTTTATTAACCTCTGAAATTTCAATATCAGCCTCTGTCTTAATATCATGGGCACCCATAACAGATTTTCCGTGAACTCCAACGGTATAAAGCTCTCCGCCGCAGCGTCTTAAAATATCTACAGGTGTAAAGGCTTCTATTTCTTCAAAGCCGTCTGTAAGTAAAAGATATACCATTTTTTATGCCTCCAAAATTAACCTACAGGTGAAACTGCCATGTATGAGAAAAGCTCTTCAAGGGACATCTTATTTTCTACAGCTGTGTTTTCAAGCATATAATTAATCATTTCATTTACATATGCAAGCTTTACTTTTTCAAAAACACTATCGTCCATTTGAGGAAGAGGTAATCTCTTAATTATATGATATCCGTAGTCTGTTTCAACAATATCGCTCATTTTGTTTTCTTCAAGAGCAAAGGTTGCTTCTTCAAAAGGCTCTACCATTTCGCCATATGTAAATACATATCCGTCAGGGTTTACTTCCATGCCGGGATCCTGTCCGTATTCCTCAATAAGCTTATCAAAAGACGCACCTGAATTTGCACGTCGCACTACAGTTGACGCCTTGGTCTTTGCACTCTCAAGCATTCTGCCTGTTAATGGCGCACCTGTTTCCTGGTCCAAGGTTGAAATAAGAACGTGCTTTGCGCATACAAAATTTTGGTTGTAATAATCTGTTGCAGATTTTTCATCAATCGAATTGTAAAGCATATTTTGAGCCTTCTCAATCATATATGATAGTCTGTTAAGTTTTACAACATTTGCACGGAGTACTCCTGCTAACGCATATTCATCATCTGTCATACTGTTGATTTGCATAATATATTCTTCCGGCAGACTTTGGTCGTTATCTATCACACTCCAGCTGTTGTTTATAGCTGTAAGATTAACAAGATTTCCGTAAACCGCCTGAACAACATAGTCTATTCCATACATCTGCACCATTTGACTGTTACCTAAGAAGCTGGTTCTGAACAAAGACTTTGGAATTTCAGTATCACCCACTATAACAGCCGGCTCTTCATCAGTAATGAGTACCTGTCTTGTAGGCTCTATGTATTCCACCTTTACGCCAAGATTTTCAGAAACAAATCTTAGTGGTACAAGTGTTCTGTCATTTACGATAGTAGGTGCAGCGTTTAATACAAACATATTTTCTACACCGTCTTTTACTGACATGGCATTTAGGTCACCTATTTTAATTACTACCTTTTCCTCATTTTTTGTAATGGTAACCTCTTTTGTGTCGTGGTTCCATTCAAGCTCTGCACCAAGCTCTTCTGTTACAAATCTTATGGGAACCATTGTAATATCATTTTCTATATATGCCGCAACATCAAGTGTTGTTTTGATTACGGCATCATCCTGAGTATACACATCATTTGAGTCAATTGTAACCTGTATGGTCTTTGCACTTGCACAAATTCCTGCTGTACAAAATGCAGCAATTAGTAAAGAAATTATTTTTTTCATGTCAAATTCACCTTTTCCTCTTTTTGTTTTTTTATTTTAAGCAGCAGCCCTGCAATAAAGCTTGCTGCAAAAATTAAAAGATATATTCCCCCAACTCTTACTATAATTTCTTGCGAAATACGTGGGAGCAGCATTTTCCTGATACACAAATCTATAATCGTAAGGACAAGACAGTGCCACAGGTAAATTTCAAATGACAGCTTGTTAATTCCGGATACTATCATTCCGCCCATTCCTTTGACACCTGAAAAAAGTCCGAATGTGATAATTATCGCACCAAGTGCATATACCGTATGAATTGCTTCAAGCAGATATGCATTTAACAAAACCGCCTGACCCAAAAATCCGTTTACGCAAAAAAGCAGCGCATACAAAATCCCAATTTTCCAAAGATGGCAAAGAATAAAGCTCTTATATTTTTCGTAGTTCTTGCCAAAAGCTGTTCCAAAAGCCCAGAAGGGCAAATACGAAAGAAATACCCTGTCATAGAAAACAGCTCGTCCAAAAGCCATTCCAACCCACAGAGCATATATAACGAGTCCGCCACTTAATATACTCCACGAGGGAAGTTTCCGGGAAACAACAATCCACAGTGGCATTAAAAGGTAAAACTGGACTATTGCAATTATAAAATAAAAATGTGCCGAAAGATCTCCCCGCAAAATATATCCAATAAGCTCATTACAGTCCGCTCTGTCAACAATATTAAACCTCAAATACACCGCGTAATATACACAGGTACAAAGAATATACGGAATAATCACCTTTTTTATTCTGCCAAAGAAAAACTTTCCAAAACAAAATTCTCTGTCCTTATATACAGCCGTATACTTTGCAGCGCTGAGAAATATAAACCCCTGCACAACAAAAGCGCAGTTCTTTAAAACACCACGTGAAATCACATGCCAATAACTTTCCGGATCAAGCTTTGTTGCTATAGTACCATAGCTGTGAATAAACACAACCAAAAGACAAAACAGTACATTTTGCCAATCAAATTCCAAATACCGTTTTTTTGACATGTTTTGCCATTTCCTTTCTATAAGATACTTACATTATTATACTACTTTTTTTCTTTTTTGTAAATAGCAAAATTTAAATATGAACAGATTATTAAAATTTACTTTGATAAGGTTTTATCCTTGACAAAAGAAAGCCAGGGTATTAAAATAATGGGTGTACAATTTTTGAAAGGAATGGTAAAAATGGCAAAGGGTAACATTTCTGTCAATTCAGAAAATATATTCCCGATAATTAAAAAATGGCTTTACTCGGACAAGGATATTTTTATTCGTGAGCTTGTATCAAACGGCTGTGACGCAATTACTAAAATAAAGAAACTTGCAAGTCTTGGCGAAGCAGAGCTTGGTGATGATGAAAATTTTGCTGTACGTGTTATAACAGATGAAAAAGCAGGTACTCTTACAATTTCCGATAACGGAATTGGTATGACAGCAGAGGAAATTGATAAATATATTACACAAATTGCATTTTCAGGTGCAAACGACTTTTTAGAAAAATACAAAGACGAGAAAAACCCTGACCAGATAATAGGTCACTTCGGCCTTGGTTTTTATTCTGCCTTTATGGTGGCGGACAAGGTGGAAATTGATTCTCTTTCATACCTGCCCGGCTCAAAGGCTGCAAAATGGGTCTGCGAGGGCGGACTTGAATATGAGCTTACAGAGGGTACAAGAACTACAAGAGGTACTACAATTACTCTTTATCTTGGCGAGGACGGCAAGGAATACAAAAACGACCTTGAAGTTCGCACTATATTAAATAAATATTGCTCATTCCTGCCTGTAGAAGTTTATCTCGAAAAAGCAGAAGATACAGAAGAAGATAAAAAGCCTGTAAATGATGTAAATCCTCTATGGATGAAAAAACCATCAGAGTGTACAGACGAGGAATACAAAGAGTTCTATACCAAGGTATTTATGGACTTTAACGAGCCTCTTTTCTGGATACATTTAAACGTGGACTTCCCATTCAGATTAAAGGGCATACTTTACTTCCCTAAAATCAATCACGAGTTTTCTGCCAGTGAGGGACAGATAAAGCTCTTTAACAATCAGGTATTTGTTGCAGATAACGTAAAAGAAGTAATACCGGAGTTTCTTATGCTTTTAAAGGGCGTACTTGACTGTCCTGACCTGCCGCTTAACGTTTCAAGAAGCTTCCTGCAAAATGACGGATATGTGAAAAAGATTTCTTCTCATATTACCAAAAAGGTTGCGGACAAGCTTACGGGAATATTCAAAAAAGACAGAGAAAGCTTTAACAGCTACTGGGATGATATAAGCATTTTTATTAAGTACGGCTGCATGAGAGACGAAAAGCTGTACGAAAAAATTAAGGATATAATTATTTACAAAACAACAGAGGGCGAATTTTTAACTCTTGAGGACCTTACAGGCGATAAAAAAGATATATACTACACCTCCGACAAAAACCGTCAGAGCCAGTATATAAACCTCTTTACTGAGCAAGGCATTAAGGTTGTTGAGCTAAGGTCTATAATTGATACACAGTTTATGTCCTTTGTGGAAATGAAAAATCAGGGAATAACATTTAAGCGTGTTGACTCTAATGTTTCTGACCTTTCTGAAGAAAAAGAGGCAGCAGACAACGAAAAGCTGATTGAGATTATGAAAAAATCTGTGCCCGAGGACACAAAAATCGAGGCAAGTGCACTTAAAAATGCATCTATTCCGGCGGTTATACTCCTTAGCGAAGAAAGCCGCAGAATGCAGGAAATGTACAAGGCATACGGTCAGCAAATGGCTGCAATGGCAGGAATGTTCAAGGACGAATATACTCTTGTTCTAAATACCGAAAACAGCCTTATTAAAAAGCTTCCGGAGCTTTCTGATGAGGATGCGTCTCTTGTATCCGACCACATATACGACCTTGCAATGCTTTGCAACAAACCACTCCCTGCAGAGAGAATGACAAAGTTCATTGAGCGAAGTAACAAGATAATGGAAAAGCTTATATAACAAACCCAAAAAAAGTTTTAAAAGCAGTTGCGTTTTAAAACTTTTTTTGGTATAATATTACACAGCGGAAAGGAGAGAACTTATGGAAAATGAAAAATGTACAGGCAGCTGCCACAAATGCAGCGGCTGCGGAGAACAGGTTGTCCTTTCCTGTAACAGGGAAATAACCTTTGTTTCTACCATAACCTTTACTCTCCGCGGGTTTAATGAAAAAAGCACCCTATGTCTTATAACAGAGTGCAAAAAAACGGATAATATTGGAAACTGCTATGTAAAAATATACTTTTATACGGACGGCGAGAAAACACAGGGCAGCGAGGTTTACCAAATTTCAAATTCGGAGCTTTTGTGCAAAACCTTTGAGTTTAAAGGAATAGAGGCCGACAAAGCAGAAATTACAGTTTCCTGCGAAGACGGTGCAACTCTTGAAATAGAGCATATAAATGCAGTAGTGAGGTAACAAAATGAACAAAATAATATATCTTGACAATGCCTCAACTACAAAGCCATCTGCTGAGGCAATTGCCGCTATGACAAGTGCTTTGGAATGTTACGGAAACCCGTCATCACTTCACTCTCTTGGGCTTGAAAGTGAGAAAATTGTAGAGAAGAGCAGAAGCGTCATTGCTTCAAAGCTTGGTGCAGACAAGAAAAAGGTGTATTTTACATCAGGCGGCACAGAGGCTAATAATACGGCTATTTTTGGTACAGCGAGAGCACTTAAAAAAAGAGGAAACAAGATTATCACATCAAAAATTGAGCACCCCTCTGTACTTGAAAGCTTCAGGGCTTTAGAAAAAGAAGGATTTGACGTTGTATACCTTGATGTTACTCCTGAGGGAATAATAGATATGGAGCAGGCAAGACATGAGATAGACGAAAATACAAGTCTTGTCAGCGTTATGACAGTAAATAATGAAACAGGAATTATTCAGCCTGCAGGAGAAATAGGAAAAATTCTTCACGAAAAATCAGAGTTTGGACTGTTTCACACAGACGCTGTACAGGCATTTGGGAAAGTCGCCTGCGGCGTACGTGATACGGGTGCAGATTTAATTTCTGTAAGTTCTCACAAAATTCATGGTCCAAAAGGCGTGGGTGCACTTTATGTAGGCAAAGGCAAGCTCTCCCCCATAATCTTTGGCGGCTCTCAGCAAGGTGCTGTAAGACCGGGAACAGAGAACGTGCCGGGCATTGCAGGCTTTGGTGCGGCAGCTGAAAAAAATCCCCAAAACTGCGATATGTTATATGACACACTAAAAAGAGGAATACTTAGCGAAATTCCGGACGTTAAAATAAACGGCGCGGAAAAATATGCCTCAAAGTTTGTGCTTAATGTATCATTTATTGGGTTAAAGGCAGAGGTTTTATTGCATACTCTTGAAAACTATAATATTTTTGTTTCAACAGGCTCTGCTTGTTCCTCACATAAGCCTGACCCAAGCCATGTACTTACGGCTATGGGACTTTCAAGAGAAGAAACAGGCGGCGCTGTAAGGTTTAGCTTCAGCAGCGAGAACACCATAGAGGACATTGAAAAAACCACCCAAATTCTTATTAAGGAGGTTGCCGTTTTAAGACGGTATACAAGAAACAGATAATGAAAGAAATAATTCTTGCAAAATACGGAGAAATTATATTAAAAGGCGCTAACAGACCACGTTTTGAAAAGGTGCTTATGAAAAATATTGAGGATGCACTAAGAGGCGTGGCAGAAACAGAGATTTATCTTGCTCAGGCAACTGTATATATTACTGTTAAAGACCAGGAGAAAACTGACCTGGTTTGCGAGCGGCTTTCAAAAATATTTGGTATAGTTTCTATTACCAAAGCCGCAGAATGCGAAAAGTCCTTAGAGAAAATAAAGGAAACTGCTCTTGCCTACTGCAAAGAGGATTTAAAACCCGGCGTCAGCTTCAAGGTAGAGGGAAAGCGCTCTGATAAAAAGTTTTATATGACCTCTCAGGAGGTAAGTGTTGAGGTCGGAGGCTTCCTCCATGACAGCTTTCCGGGACTTAAAGTAGACGTACACCATCCCGACATTACTGTTAAGGTTGAAATAAGAGATTTTGGCGCATATGTTTACTGCGCAGAAAACAAAATTTCCGGTCAGGGCGGCATGCCAATAGGAACAGGGTTAAAGGCTACGCTTCTGCTTTCCGGCGGAATTGACTCTCCTGTTGCGGGACATATGATGGCAAAGCGCGGAATTGAAATTAATGCAATAAACTTTTTCAGCTACCCATACACAAGTGACAGGGCAAAGGAAAAGGTTATAGAGCTTGCATCAATTCTTGCACAGTACACATCAAAAATTAACCTTTATATTGTTCCATTTACAGAAATTCAGCTTGCAATACGTGATAACTGTCCGGAAGAGCATCTTACTTTGATAATGCGCAGATTTATGATGAAAATATCCGAAAGGATTGCAAGGAAAACACGCTCTGTTGCACTTATTACAGGAGAAAGTGCAGGTCAGGTTGCAAGTCAGACACTAAGTGCACTTGATGTTACAAACTCTGTTGTTGATATGCCGGTGCTCCGTCCTCTTGTTGGAATGGACAAGGAGGAAATTGTTGTACGTGCAAGACAGATTGGTACATTTGAAACATCAATCTTGCCATATGAGGATTGCTGCACAGTATTTACTCCAAAGCATCCATCAACCAATCCAAAACGCCGCAGCGTTGAGCGTTCGGAGAGTGTTCTTGACATAGAAACTCTAATTGATGAGGCTCTTGCAGGTGTTGAAAAGATAACTGTTTATCCCGGCGGCGTAAGCGAGGGGGAAATATGATTAGTGAAGTAATAAACAAACTCCTTGAAACAAAAACCACAATTGCTACGGCAGAAAGCTGCACAGGTGGGCTTGTTGCAAAAACAATTACAGATTTTTCAGGAGTATCTGATATTTTTTGCGAGGGGTATGTTACCTACTCTAACGATGCTAAAATAAAAAACCTGGGAGTAAACCCTGAAACTCTTGAAAAATACGGTGCTGTAAGCCACGAGACCTGTGAGGAAATGGCAAAAGGTGTCAGACTTTGTTCCGGAGCAGCTATGGGAGTTTCCACAACAGGCATTGCAGGGCCCGGCGGCGGAACAAAGGAAAAGCCTGTAGGGCTTGTATATATAGGAGTGAGCACCGAGAAAGAAACTACTGCAAAAGAGCTTAGACTTACAGGAACAAGAGAAGAAATAAGACAAAAAACTGTAGAGAGTTTATTTGAGTTGATAGAAAAAGCGTTGTAAAATTTTTTACAACGCTTTTTGAATGGTTTTTTTTAATCTGCAGATAATATATAAAAACTTTTGGAGGTTAAAATGCTTGTTGTTATTGCCAGAACTCTTATTTTGTATTTAGTAGTGATTTTATCCTTGCGTGTTATGGGTAAAAGGCAGATTGGAGAGCTGCAGCCTACAGAGCTTGTTGTAGCTATTATGATTTCAGACCTTGCAACCGTTCCAATGCAATCTATTGACATGCCACTGCTTGCAGGAATTATACCTGTTATTACTCTTATGCTTGCAGAGGTATTTATTTCATTTGCAGGCTTTAAAAGTAAAATTTTAAGACGAATTATAACAGGTGATCCCAGCATAGTAATATATAAGGGCGTAATAAACGAAAAAGAACTTGAACGCCTGAGATATAACGTGAGCGACCTTTTGGAAGAGTTAAGACTTAATAATTGCTATAATATTGCAGATGTGGAAGTGGCTGTACTTGAAACAAGCGGAAAATTAAGCGTAATGCCAAAATCAGGAGACACTACAGGCAGCGGTCTTCCCTATATTATTATTTCGGACGGCTCATACAACAAAGGCGAGGTTAAAAGAGCAAAGCTGACAATAAAACAGGTGGAGAAAAAACTTGAAAAAATGGGCATATCAAACGTGAAAAATGTTTTCCTTTGTTCCATAGATGCCAAAGGAGAAATGTTTGTTCAGCCCAAGAAACAAGGAGGTCAAAATAAATGAGAAGCTTCGTAGCTGCAGTTGTTTTAAGCATCATTATAATCATTACAGGACTTATTTCCGGAAGAAAAATAGAAAACATATCTAACCGCCTGTATGACGAAACTGATGTCCTGTACTCACATTTAAAAAACGATAATAAAGAAAAGGCAATAAATGCACTTGATATAGCAGAAAAAGGTTTTAAAAAGCAAAAGGTTTTATTGGAAGCTACATCAAATCACGAAGAAATACTGCGGATAGAGCTTGCATATGGTCACGTCCGTGAATTTATAGAGAGCGACCAGATGGGTGATGCTATGGCTTCCTGTGGAGAAATTAAAAAGCTCATAAGACACCTGCCAAGTAATTTTAAGCTAAAGGCAGAAAATATATTGTAAAACCCACTTGACCTTAAGGAAAAATTTAAATATAATATACTTATGAAAAGCTTTGGAGGACAGAAAATTGAGATTAGATAAATATTTGTGGGAGCTTGGAAGCAGAAGCGAAATTAAAAAGCTATTAAAAACAGGTGCTGTAACAGTTGACGGAAAAGCCGTAAAAGACGGCGGATTTCAGGTAACGGAAAATTCTGTTGTATGCTTCAACGAAAAGAAGATAGAGTACAGAGAGTTTATATACCTTATAATGAACAAGCCACAAGGGGTTGTATCTGCAACATGGGACAAAAAATTGCCTGTTGTAGTTGACCTGATTGACGAGGAATATAAGAAGTTTGAGCCGTTTCCCGTTGGCAGACTTGACATTGACACAGAAGGGCTTTTGATAATTACAAATGACGGAAAGCTTACCCACGAGCTTACTTCCCCTAAAAAGAATATACAAAAAAAATATCTTGCAAGGACCACTCCGCCAATGGACAAGGAAGATATAAAAGCCTTTGAAGAAGGAATGGACCTTGGGGATTTTACAAGCTTGCCGGGAAAGCTTGAATTTACGGATGATCCGGAAGAAGTGTATATTACAATATGCGAAGGGAAATTTCATCAGGTAAAACGCATGTGCCAGAAGTGCGGAAAAACAGTCACATTTTTAAAACGAGTGTCCATCGGAGGACTTAATCTTGAGAGTTTTTTGGATGTAGGAAATGTTAAAGAAATAACAAAGGAAGAACTTACGGATAAAATATATAATATATCGACAAAATAAGCCTTTTTATTTTAAAAAAAATTCTCATATTTTCCAAAATATTACCCAAAATATTGACTTTTGCACTTTAGCATAGTAAAATATTTTTGTAACTTTTTATAAGGGAGTGTTATATTATGTCATACGCAAAAAGAGTTCTCGATGAGCTTAAAGTAAAGAACGCTCACGAGCCGGAATTTCTTCAGACAGCAGAAGAAGTTCTTTCAACAATTGAGCCGGTACTTAATCAGCATCCGGAATATGAAGAAGCAGGTATACTTGAAAGAATAGTAGAGCCTGAAAGACAAGTTTACTTCAGAGTACCATGGGTTGATGACAATGGTAAGGTACAGGTAAACACAGGCTGGAGAATTCAGTTTAACAGTGCAATTGGTCCTTACAAGGGCGGTCTCAGATTTGCTCCAAATGTTTATTCAGGTATTATAAAGTTCCTTGGTTTTGAACAAACATTCAAAAACAGTCTTACAGGTCTTCCAATAGGCGGCGGCAAGGGCGGAGCTGACTTTGACCCAAATGGTAAGTCAGACGCAGAAATTATGAGATTCTGTCAATCATTTATGACAGAGCTTTACCGTCACATCGGACCACAAACAGACGTTCCTGCAGGTGACCTTGGCGTTGGTGCAAGAGAAATCGGTTACCTTTTTGGTCAATACAAAAGACTTAAGAATGCTTACGAAGGCGTTCTTACAGGTAAGGGTCTTACATATGGTGGTCTTAAAGGCAGAACAGAAGCAACAGGCTATGGCATAGTATTTTTTGCTAGAGAGATGCTTAAGCACTTTGGCGAAGAGCTTAAGGGCAAGACAGTTGTTGTATCAGGCTTTGGTAATGTATCCTGGGGTACAGTTCAAAAGCTTAATCAGCTTGGTGCAAAGGTTGTTACAATTTCAGGTCCTGACGGATACATTTACGATCCAGACGGTGTTACAGCAGGCGAAAAGGAAGACTTCCTTTTAGAGCTCAGAGCATCAGGTAAGAACATCTGCTCACCTTACGCAGAAAAGTTCCCGAATGCTAAGTTCTTCCCAGGCGAAAAGCCTTGGGGCGTAAAAGCTGACCTTTACATACCATGTGCAACTCAAAACGAAATTACAATGAAGGAAGCAGAGCAAATGGTTGCTAACGGCTGTAAGTTCCTTTGCGAAGGTTCAAACATGCCAACAACAAATGACGCTATTGCTTATCTTATGGAAAATGGCGTAGTTGTAGGTCCTTCAAAGGCGGCAAACGCAGGTGGCGTTGCTTGCTCATGTATCGAAATGGGTCAGAATGCAGGTCACACAGTATTCTCACCAGAGCAGGTTTATGCACAGCTTGAGGATATCATGGTTAATATCCATGACAGCTCAGCTGCAGCAGCAGAAAAGTATGGCTACGGCTACAACCTTGTTGCAGGTGCAAACATTGCAGGCTTTGAAAAGGTTGCAGCGGCTATGTACGCTCAGGGTATTGTATAATTTACAGACATAAAAAACAAGGTGTTGAAAATTCAACACCTTGTTTTTTTATGTCATACTTTTCATTTTATCCGCAGTCTTTTTCCATAGTGAGTAGAAGAGTATTCCATTTACTATAGCGGTTATTGTCCACGAAAGAGGATATGTCAGGTAAAGGCTTGGGAGGGAACTAAATAATTTATATATAGTAGCTACATAAATTATTCTTATTCCGCATATGCCAAAGACAGATGTGAGCATAGGCGCAAATGAGTGTCCCATTCCTCTTATTCCCGATACAAAAAGTTCATTAAATCCGCAAATGAAATATGTTCCTGCAACAAATAACATTTTGTATGCACCAACTTCTATAACCTTACTGTCGTCAGAATATATTCCGAGAAGCTGATGTGAAAACACAATTGCAAGCACAGATATAGAACCAACTATTACAAAGCTCAGAAGCAGGCTTTTTGTAACGCCTTTTCTTATTCTTCGCATCTTACCTGCACCAAAGTTTTGTCCGGAGAATGTAAGTACACCTTGTGAAATTGAGTTTAGTATAGCATATACAAATCCGTCTATATTATTCGCCGCAGCATTACCTGCCATAACAACAGAGCCGTAGCTGTTTACAACAGACTGAATTGTTACATTTGATATAGAAAACATACTGGATTGTATACCCGCAGGAAGACCTATTTTAGTCATTTGAGTAAATTCTGCTTTGTCTATTCCTATATTTTTAATATTAAACCGGTAACTCTCCTCTGATTTGATTAAACATCTCATTACCAAGGCAGCACTTATATACTGAGAAATTATTGTTGCAACAGCAACCCCTGCAACACCCATTTTAAATTTAATTACAAGCACAAGATTAAGCATCACATTTACAATACCGGAAAAAGATGCATAATAAAGAGGTCTTTTTGTATCGCCTACAGCACGTAGCACACCGCTGCCGAAATTATAAAGCATAAACGCCGGCATACCAAGAAAATAAATTCTCATATATAATGCAGCCTTATCAATAACGTCCTCGGGACAGCTCATAAGCCCCAAAAAGAATTTTGAACCAAAGACGCCTACAAACAAAAGAAAAATGCTGAATATAAAGGACATTGTTATGCAGGTTCTTACTGCTCTTTCCGTTCCTGCTTTGTCCTGAGCACCAAAGTATTTTGAAATTACAACGCTGGCACCTGTAGAGTAGCCTATAAAAACAGTTACTATAAGATTTATTAAGGACGCGGTAGATCCAACTGCTGCAAGGGACGTTTCCCCGTCAAATCTTCCAACCACAACAATATCTGCTGCATTATAAAGAAGCTGCAGGACGCTTGACAGCATAAGTGGTATAGAAAATAATAAAAGCTTTTTTGTTATTGACCCATGGGTCATATCTATTTCATATTTCTTCATAATAATAATAGCCTCTCTTTAACAATGAATAAGCAGGCTATCACAAACTGTGGTAACCTGCTTATATTTATCTTACAACAATATTAACAAGCTTGCCGGGAACAGCAATTACTTTAACAACTGTTTTTCCGTCAATCTCTGCTTTTATTTTTTCAGCTTCAAGAGCCGCCGCCTCTGTTTCCTCCTTGGAAAGACCGGCAGCAATCATTATCTTATCTCTGATTTTGCCATTTACCTGAACAACAATTTCTATCTCATCGTCCTTTGTCTTTTCCTCGTCAAACTCAGGCCACTTGCGAAGTGACATAAAGTCGCCGTTTGAGTATGGCAAATAAAGTTCCTCCGTCATGTGCGGGGCAACAGGGCTAAGAAGTGTCAGGAATGTAATAAATTCTCCCTTTGTAATGCTTCCCTTCTTATAGAAATCATTTACAGCGCTCATCATTGCAGCAATAGCTGTATTAAATTTCATTCTTTCAAAGTCTTCGCTTACCTTCTTTATAAGCTTGTGCATAAGCTTTTCAAGGTCAGCAGAGTAACCTTCATCCTCTGTAACCATATCCTTTAAGTTCCATACACGCTCCAAGAACTTATGACAGCCCTTAAGACCCTGGTTTGACCAAGGCGTTGCCTGGTCAAATGCGCCTATAAACATTTCGTATGTTCTGAAAGCATCTGCACCAAACTCGTTCACAACATCATCAGGGTTTACTACGTTTCCACGTGATTTGGACATTTTTTCATTATTCTCGCCAAGAATCATACCGTGTGATGTTCTTCTCTGGTATGGTTCTTTTGTTGGAACAACGCCTATATCATAAAGGAACTTATGCCAGAATCTTGAATACAACAGATGGAGTGTTGTATGCTCCATACCACCATTATACCAGTCTACAGGGAGCCAGTAATCAAGGGCTTCCTTGCTCGCAAGAGCTTCATTATTGTGTGGGTCCATGTATCTTAAGAAGTACCAGCTTGAACCTGCCCATTGTGGCATAGTATCTGTTTCGCGCTCTGCTTCCCCACCACAGTGCGGACAAGTAGTTTTTATCCAGTCTGTTGCCTTTTTAAGTGGTGATTCACCATTTTCGCCCGGCTCAAAGGTTTCAAGCTCCGGAAGCTCCAAAGGAAGCTCGCTTTCAGGAATAGGCACCCAGCCACACTTTTCACAGTATACAAGAGGAATTGGCTCTCCCCAGTAACGCTGACGTGAGAATACCCAGTCACGAAGCTTAAAGTTTACCTTTTTCTTTCCAAGGCCTTTTTCTTCAAGCCACTTTATCATAGTAGGTATTGCTTCCTTTACGGAAAGACCTGTCAAAAATCCGCTGTTTACCATTGTTCCGGATGATACATCTGTATAGGCTTCTTCCTGAACATTTTCTCCGCCTGAAACAACCTCTATTATTGGAAGATTAAACTTCTTTGCGAACTCAAAGTCACGGCTGTCGTGTGCCGGAACTGCCATAATTGCACCTGTTCCGTAGGTTACAAGAACGTAGTCTGAAATCCATACAGGAAGCTTTTCGCCATTTGCAGGATTTATTGCATAAATACCCTCTAGTGGTGTACCTGTTTTGTCCTTTGCAAGCTCTGTTCTTTCGAACTCTGACTTTTTGGAAGCAGCAGTTCTATATTCAACAACCTGATCCCAGTTTGTTATGCTGTCCTTCATTTTATCAATAAGGTCATGCTCAGGGCTCATAACAACGTATGTTGCTCCAAAGAGTGTGTCGCATCTTGTGGTATATACTACCATATCATCGCCGGTAGAAAGCTTGAAGGTTACTTCTGCACCCTCACTTCTTCCTATCCAGTTCTTTTGCTGAGTTTTAACCTTTTCTATATAGTCTACTTCGTCAAGGTCGTCTATAAGGCGCTGTGCATACTCTGTGATACGGAGCATCCACTGGCTCTTTCTTTTTTGAACTACTTCGCTGCCACAGCGCTCGCAAACGCCGTTTACAACTTCTTCGTTTGAAAGACCTACCTTACAGCCTGTACACCAGTTAATTGGCATTTCCTGCTTGTATGCAAGACCCTTTTCAAAAAGCTTAAGGAAAATCCACTGTGTCCACTTATAGTAGTTTGGATCTGTAGTGTTGATTTCTCTTGACCAGTCAAAAGAAAAACCAAGCATTTTGAGCTGTCTTGTAAAGTTTTCTATGTTGTTCTTTGTTACAATTCTTGGATGAATTTTATTTTTTATTGCAAAGTTTTCTGTTGGAAGTCCAAATGCATCCCAACCCATAGGATAAAGTACATTATATCCTTCCATACGGCGCTTTCTTGCAATTATGTCAAGGGCTGTATAGCTTCTTGGGTGTCCAACGTGAAGTCCTGCGGCTGATGGGTACGGAAATTCTACCATTGCAAAAAACTTTTCCTTGTCGCTGTTTGTTTCTGCAAAGAATGCACCCTTTTCCTCCCAGGTGTCCTGCCACTTCTTTTCAAAGCTCTTAAAATCAAAACTCATTTTATTCAAATCCTTCCCTGATTAATAAAGTCTTTCTATATCGTAAAATTCTCTTGTTTCATCTGTCATAACATGGGCTACAACATCGCCAAAGTCAAGAAGTATCCAGTTTCCGCCAGCATAACCCTCTATATGGTGTACCTTCTCTCCCGCCTCCGATAGCTGATATTCAACCTCGTCTGCACAGGCCTTTACCTGTGTGGAGGAAGTGCATGAGCAAAGTACAAACCGCTCTGCGATTGATGTGTGCTCCGAAATATCAAGTATAGTAATATCTCTTGCCTTTTTGTCGTCCATGGCTTTTGATACAAGCTCTGCTTTTTCATTTAAAGTCATATAGACTGTTCATTCCTTTCTTCTGTTATCTCATTGTATGCATGAAGTGTGCCTTCATGCACCACTCTTCCCTTTTCCATATTCCATATAATGGAAAACTTTAGTGCATCCCTGAATGCCTCATCAAAACTCCTTCGAACCTTTTCTCTCAGCATATCTGCCTCAGGATAATCTCTTGACGGTTCAAGCATATCTGCAAGATAAATTATTTTCTCCAGGTTACTCATGCCACGTCTTCCTACTGTATGGTAGCGGACCGCGTTTTTTATATCCTCGTCTTTTATTCCAAGATCCTCTAACATTGCCGCTCCTGCCGGTGCATGAAGAAGTGCTTTGTTTTTAAGCTCCTCACTGTCAGGCATTACATTTCCCTTTTTGCAAATATCAAGCATTTCATCAAAAGGCATTTCCTTTGCAGCGTCATGGACAAGTCCGGCCATGTATGCTTTTTGAGCATCTACTCCAAGCATATGGGCATACGCTTTTGCAGTTTCGGCAACACCTATGCTATGCTTAAATCGTTTTTCTGAAAGCCTTTGCTTTATTATGTTTTCCAAAAGCTTTTCCCTCATTCTATATAATATTTATTTTCATAAATTTTATCATAAACCCTTTGGGGCACAAGATATTTTATGGTTTTTCCCTCTTTAACACGCTGCCTTATCATTGAAGATGAAATGTCAAAGCGAGGTGCGTGAATTTCAAAAATTTTTGCGTCATATGTTTTGGAAAGCTCCAACATATGCTCTTTTATATCAATATCCTCTCTTGGATATACAAGCAAGGTACAAAGCTTTGCTATTTCCTCCGGGCAGTACCACTTATTAAAATCACGAAGAGAATCGCCACCGATTATAAAATACAAATCGTCACCCTCATAAATTTCTTTAAATGCTTTTAGTGTATCCACGGTGTATGACTTGCCGCCCTTTGCTATTTCAAAGTATGATAAGAAAAACCTGTCATTATCCGAAATTGCAGCCTCAACAAGCTCAAGCCGCGCCTGTGGGGAAATATAAAAGTCCATTTCCTTGTGTGGCGGCATAGCGTTTGGCAAAAACATTATTTTGTCAAGATCAAACTCGTCAAGAGCCGCCTGTGCAATTATAAGATGGGCATTGTGAACAGGGTTAAATGTTCCGCCCATTATTCCAATTTTTGACACATCCAATCACCTGCCGGGGATTTCTATTTTGCGATTTTTTTCTTTACTGCTTTGCTTATATAAAACAAACTTGGAGCCGATTGCCTGAACAGGAACAGCATCAAGGCGTGCTGCTATCATATTACATGTTTCCTTTGTATCAAGGAGCGCAGTTTCTAGAATATGCACCTTTATAAGCTCGCGGGCATCAAGTGCAATGCCAAGCTGCTCTACTATTACATCTGTTACGCCGCCTTTTCCTATTTGAAAAACAGGCTCAATGCCGTTTGCAAGCTTTCTGAGATAGGCTCTTTGTTTTCCTGTTACATTCATTAACATATACCTCTCGCAAGTTTAATTATCTTTTCAAATTATATCACTCTAAATCCTAAAAGTCAACAATTATAAGGATGTTTTTACAGTTATGTAAAAATTTGAGCTATAAAGTAAAAAAAATGTAGCTTGTTAACAAAAAAGAGTTTGGAATTTATCCAAACTCTTTTTCTGTTACATATTTAAAAATTCACTAACCACTCTTGCCATTTGGTTCTTTTCACAAACGGAGTCGAAAATGGCAGGTTTTGTTTTAAGCTCTGAAAGTGATGCAGGAATTGTCATTCCGCTTTGCTCAGAAAGGTCATCAAGGAGAGTAAACTCGTCCTTGCCAACAACAGCGTTGAGACCATTCATTGCAATAAGTACACTTTGATTAAATTTGAATGGACTTGCAGTTGATGCAATAACAGTTTTTGTTTTATCTCCTGTTTCTGCCACATACTCGTCATATACAGCTTTTGCTACTGCTGTGTGAGTGTCAATTACGTATCCTGTTTCTTCGTATGTTTTCTTTATTGTGCCGGATGTTTTTTCATCATCTGCACAGCCGCCCCACATAAGCGTGGTAAGCTTTTCTTTTACATCCCCTGAAATTTCGTATCTTCCCTTTTCATTAAGAGCTGTCATCCACTCAGACACTATTTTATCATTTTCGCCTGTAAGGTCGTACAAGAATCTTTCAAGGTTTGATGAAATAAGAATATCCATAGAAGGACTTGTTGTTGTATGGAATGCTCTGTTTTTGTTATAAACGCCTGTCTTAATAAAATCTGTAAGAACATTGTTCTCGTTTGAAGCACAGATAAACTTATTAACAGGAAGTCCCATTTTATATGCGTAATATGAGGCTAAGATATTACCAAAGTTACCTGTTGGAACAACGATATTTATCTTATCGCCATTTTCTATTTCGCCGTTTTTAAGAAGGTCTGCATAAGCAGAGAAATAGTATACTATCTGTGGTACAAGTCTTCCCCAGTTGATTGAGTTTGCGCTTGAAAGGCTATAGCCGCCTGAAAGAAGAGTTGCCTTGAACTCATTGTCTGTAAAGATTTTCTTTACTCCGCTTTGAGCATCGTCAAAATTACCCTCAACTGCGTACACACCAACATTTCCGCCGTCCTGTGTTACCATTTGCAGCTTTTGGATTTCGCTTACGCCGTTATTTGGATAAAACACGATTATTCTTGTTCCGTCAACATCCTTAAAGCCTTCAAGAGCAGCCTTACCTGTGTCGCCGCTTGTTGCAACAAGAATTACTACTTCCTTATCCTCGTTTGTTTTTTTCATTGATGTTGTAAGAAGATGAGGAAGAATTTGAAGTGCCATATCCTTGAAAGCGCAGGTGGGACCGTGCCAAAGTTCAAGGAAGTATGTTTCCTCGTTATATTTATAAAGAGGTGCTATTGTTTCTGTTCCAAACTTTTCCTTTGTATACGCTTTTGTGACACAATTTTCAAGCTCCTCACGGGTAAAGTCTGTCAAAAATCTACCAAGTATGAACTTTGCTCTGTCTACATAGCCGCATTCTGAAAGATATTTTATATCAGCAGAAGATACCTTTGGAAATTCTTCCGGAACAAAAAGTCCGCCTTCTACTGAAAGTCCTTGCTTTATTGCCTGTGCAGCTGATACGCTGACAGATTTATTTCTTGTACTGTGATATTGCATTTAAAAGCCTCCAAAAAATCAAATAATATCTTTACTTTGCAGAAAAAGAAAGTTTTTCTGCAGGGCAAAAACATCCGCCGCCGGTAATTTTAGTTTGCCGGCGGCGAAATTTAAAATCAAACGTACTTCTTTATGTATTCAGGTGCAGTTTCTGCATCAATACTAACTGTGATTACAAATGTAATGTTGAACTTCTTGCTCATTGCATCGAGTCTTGCAAGGAAGTTTTCAAAATCGTCAAGGCTTTCTGTGCCTACAATCTTGAAAATACCGTCTACAAATACGTTTGTAATATCAAAGTTTCCGCTTACGATACCACAAATAAATCCAAGAAATTCGCTATAACTTTCTATATCAAACTCAGCTGTCTCTGCCATACGTACCTTTGTTGATATGTCATACATATTTCTTGACTTATCATTTGAAATAAATACAACATTTCCCTTTGCAACGCTTACTGCAGCATTTACGCTGTCAATAAGCTGTTTTGTTTTGCCGGTACCTTTTTTGCCGATAATCAATTCTACCATAATATTGTCCTCCTTAAAATTTATATAAAAGAGTCCATATGTACATACGATTGTTCTTATGTGTTTACCCTTAACCGGGTCAGTTTCATTCGCAGACATATCGGCTCTTTACTTTACTTATTTAAGTCTTGCTTCAAGCTCTTCCTTTTCTTTTTCATATCCGGGTTTGCCAAGGAGTGCGAACATATTTTTCTTGTATGCCTCAACTCCCGGTTGGTCAAAAGGATTAACTCCAAGCATATATCCTGAAATTCCGCATGCTTTTTCAAAGAAATAAACAAGCTTACCAAAGTTATATGCATCGAGCTTTGAAAGTCTTACTATAAGGTTTGGAACTCCGCCGTCTATGTGTGCAAGGTTAGTTCCAAGAGCTGCCATGTTGTTTACATAGTCAATTGTCTTGCCTGCAAGGAAATTAAGTCCGTCAAGGTTATCCTCGGTGGCTGTGATTTCAAAATCACGTGCCGGCTCGTCAACAAGGAGCGCTGTTTCAAAGAGCATTCTTTGTCCGTCCTGTATATACTGTCCCATAGAATGAAGGTCAGTTGAGAAGTCTGCTGCAGCCGGGAAAATACCCTTGCCGTCTTTACCTTCACTTTCTCCGTAGAGCTGTTTCCACCACTCTGCAAAATAGTGAAGTGCAGGCTCAAAGTTTATCATCATTTCAACATTTTTGCCTTTTCTGTAAAGGGCGTTTCTCACTGCTGCGTACTGGTAGCAGATGTTCTCTGAAAGGTTAGGATTTGCATACTCCTCCTGACCGTCCTTTGCACCCTTCATCATTTCGTCTATATCAATTCCGGCAACAGCTATAGGAAGAAGTCCTACGGCTGTGAGCACGGAATATCTTCCGCCTACGTCATCGCTGATTACAAAGGTTTCATAACCTTCCGTATCTGCAAGAGTTTTGAGTGCTCCTCTTGCCTTATCAGTTGTAGCAAAAATTCTTTCCTTTGCGCCGTCCTTGCCATACTTTTTCTCAAGCAAGTCTTTGAAAATTCTAAATGCTATTGCAGGCTCTGTTGTAGTACCTGACTTTGATATTACATTTACAGAAAAATCCTTGCCCTCTATAACATCAAGTAAATCTCTCATATAAGATGAGCTGATGCTGTTACCTGCAAAGAAAATTTGTGGTGTCTTTCTTTGCTCCTTAGAGAATGTGTTATAAAATGAGCCTGTAAGCATTTCAATTGCCGCTCTTGCTCCAAGGTATGAGCCGCCAATTCCGATTACTATCAAAACATCTGAGTTTGACTTAATTTTCTCGGCTGCTGCCTTGATTCTTCCAAACTCTTCTTTGTCATAATCTGTAGGGAGATTAACCCAACCAAGGAAGTCATTTCCCGGGCCTGTCTTTTCATGAAGCAATTTATGTGCCGCCTCTACCTGTGGTACAAGATTATCTATTTCGTGCTTTGCAACAAACTTTTCTGCTCCGCTATAATCAAAACTAATATTACTCATTAAACTGTTTTACCTCCGATTGCTTTATATGTATACTTATATTATTTTATATTAATATTTTAATACAAACAGTCGCAAAAATCAAGACTATTTTTGAATATTTACAGAATTTTCACTATTTGTACAATACAAATTTCCAATTTAAGTTAAAATATAAAATTTACCTCTTTTTTACCAAAAACTATTGACAAGCCTATATTTTAGTGATATAATAACAGATGTTGAATGCGGGAGTGGCTCAGTGGTAGAGCGTCACCTTGCCAAGGTGAACGTCGCGAGTTCGAATCTCGTCTTCCGCTCCAAAAAAGACATCCGGTTGGATGTCTTTTTTCAGTTAAATCCGTCTTGTGACGGATGAAATCACAATGTGATGAAATCGCCTACGGCGGTTAGAGGACGGATTTAATTTCATCGAAGCCGTAAGGCTTTGATTTCATCCAAACCCCGTTTGGATTTCATCGCCGGCAAAGCCGGCGATTTCATTTATTAAAAATACTTTCTTAAAACCTCCGGTATCTTATCCTCATCGTATGAGCATGACGCCTCAAAGGTTTTACCTGTTTTAAGTCTGTAACCAATTTTTATATTCTTACGTGTTTCATAATTTGTGTATTTTTTGCCCTCGACCATACTGTCGTATTCTTTGTAGACAGCCGCTATTTCCTCAGGATTTATTATGTTTGTGATTTTTTGTTCACCTTTATCCTTGTCAGAAAAATACGCTTCTTCGTCCCATGTGGCAATTGTTATGCCCTCTATATCCGAAGCCTTTGGAATAACAACTCCCATTTGCTCCAAAACAGCTCTTGTGTTCTTGTATGCAGAGCTTATGCTATAATATTCATGCTGTTCATGATTTTCTTCCTGAACAGACTCCTCATAAATTCTATTTGTTTTAAATACAAATTCTATTGAAGTAGAGGCACCTTTGTTTATCATAAACTCTTCATATTTAAGATTTTCTATATCCTTTATTAAGGCATCAGTAAGACGAAGGAGATTGGGATTGTCTGGATATATAACAAGGGATTCATCATTTACTCGTCTATCACGAATTGCAAGACGCATATATTCCTTTTTGCTACCATCCGCCATCTTGTACATACTTGCCTTTATCTGGTCTGTTTCATATACAGGTTTAAGCGCTTCAGCATCGGAAATATGATTTATCTCATATGTGCGTATTAGCTTCTTACCATTTTTAAGAGTATACTCTACAGGCAAATAAGTATAATCATTAAAGTCCCTTGTTTTTCTGTTTTCTACAAGATATTTATGTAATGAAATTACTTTATTTATATCCTCTGTTTCCCTGAAATATAAATCCTTTTTCCCCTCTTCATAATAACTTATTCTTCTACCATTTTCAAAAACTGTTCTTTCCTCATGGGCCAAAAGAAGTACACACTCCACATCTTCTACGTCAGGAATTCGTCTTTCATAGCCTGTAAGGTCAAAGTAAAAGATTGAACAGAATACCAAACCTGCCACAAGGTATATTCCAACAGGTTTTACTACACCTTTGAGGCTGAGGCTCTTTCTTGAAACCATCCATGCAATTACTGTTCCCACAGCTCCTAAAGGTAATATATATAGCATGCTGTCTTTTCCAAGAATACCCACAAAATACACATAGCTTGCTATACTTGAAAATATAGAAATAATTCCTATAAACACAGGTACAAGCCATTTGAATGTGATTACCTCGCCGTAGCTTTCCAGTTTTCTTTTTCCATACAGCTTATACGCGCCAAAAATAAATAATATCGTCAGGAGCAAATATACAAAAATGTATGGAGCGGTAATCAAACTTTTCTCTCCTATGTAAATAAACTTTAAAAGTTCATCTACATTACTTGATGTATAGCCAAAAACTTCTTGCTCAAGAAATGCCGAAAAAGAGATTATAAGGATTGCCGGCAAAAATATAAATCCTGTTGTAAATACAAGGCTTCCGATTGGGTTTCCTGTCATCATATTAACAACAGATGTGAGAGAGATTATTAAAAGAGAATACATAACCCCTGTTACAATCCATTTAAAAATATCTACGTATGTATAAAACTTATAAAATGCGTTATTGTTTAGAATAGCAAGCATAATTATACCATTAATAACAATGGGCGTGATTACCAGCACAGCTGCCGAAATGAGCTTTGTGGAAAGAAGCTTCTTTCTTGTTACAGGTATACTGTGATGACCGCACATAGATGCAGAAAAATGCATATATGAAAGAAGCACAACGGTCACGCATAGTGAAAACAATATGAGCAGCAAAAAGCTTCCGTCCATCCACTCCGGTACACATTTCCCGTAAGAGTCAAATATGTACCGGAAACGTGTACATCTTTCGTAAAGAGGGATAACTACAGCTACAATTAATGTAAGTGTTTCAAGAAGCCCAAGCCACCAGAAGCGTTTCATATCTGATTTAAATATACTTTTACTAAAGAATGATGCTTTCAAACTCATATCCCATACCTCCCAACTCATAAATAAACACTTCCTCAAGTGTCAGTGGCAAAAGGTCATATATTACAGGACTAAAAAGGCTTATTGCTTCCTTAATTTCCTTGCTGTCGCCTCTGGCAATTATCATATGTACCCTACCCACTTTTTCCTTATGGAGAATTGTTATTGATTTTTCTAATTCTTCCGGCATATCATTTTCAAATGCCACCTGTATTTTATGGATATTACCTTTTACATCGTCAAGCTCTTTTTCAAGAACAACCTTTCCCCTGTGCATTATACCAACATGGTCACACACATCTTCAAGCTCACGAAGATTATGACTTGAAACAAGAACTGTTACCTCTCGCTCTGCCACATCCTGCAAAACGACCTTCCAGACATTCTTTCTCATAACGGGGTCAAGGCCGTCTACAGGCTCGTCCAAAACCATAACATCAGGACAGATGCAAACTCCAAGCCAGAATGCCACTTGCTTTTGCATACCCTTCGAAAGACGCCTTACCTTTCTTTTTTCGTCTATTTTAAATATTTCCTTTAGGGTTTTATACCTTTCCCAGCTCCAGCTGTTATAAATTTCCGAATAGAATTTTGCCATGTCAAGAATGGAATATGTAGGGAAAAAGTACAAATCATCACTTATATAAACAACTCTTTCTTTAAGCAAGGGATTTTCATAAACAGGCTGTCCATCTATGAAAAGGCTGCCGCTGTCGGGCGTATATATGCCCATAAGATTTTTAATAAGAGTAGTTTTTCCGGCACCATTTGGGCCCACAAGACCATATACGGAGCCTTTTTTTACGTTTATTGACAAATCATCAAGTGCCTTAAATCCGCTAAAGGTTTTTGTTACATTTTCTGCTTTTATCATTTGGCTTCCTCCTTATATATTTTATTTATTATTTTTTCAAGCTCCTCCTTTGGAGCTCCCAAAAACTTAAGCTCCCTTATGGCGTTCTCCAGGCTGCCTAAAAGCTCACTCGTCTTTGGATTTTCGTTTATTTCCCCTCTTGGTGCAACAAAGCTACCTTTTGCTTTGAGAGAATATATATATCCCTCACTTTCAAGCTCCTTATATGCCTTTTGTATGGTGTTTGGATTAATGGCAAGGCTTGATGCAAGTTCACGAACTGACGGAATACTTTCGTTTTCAGACAAAACTCCGTTTATAATCAGCTCTTTGATTTTATCCTTAATCTGTTCATATAAAGGTCTGTGGTCTCCAAAATCCAGCTGTATCATTTTATCCCTCCTAACTGTATTAACTGTATTAATACATATAATACACTATATTTTTTTGTTTGTCAAGTGTTTTTTGTAAAAAACAAAAAACAGCTTAAAACTGATGTTTTAAGCTGTTTAATTTTTAGTCTAAACATGAGTAAACCACATTTTTAAGTCTAGGCTGATAATAACCCTCTCTAGGATTTAGAGTATGCTGTACATAGAATACTGCTAAGTTTATCTTTGGATCCATAATAGCTGTAGCACCTGCTGCTCCGCCCCAGCCAAATTCGCCAAGGCTACAGTTTACATCTCCTACCGCCGGATTAATTAGTGTTCTTACACCAAGTCCGTAGCCATAGCCTGCAAGCTGTGTCCAGTTAAAGTCTTTAAGCTGAGTTTCGTTAAGACGATTTGTTCTCATAAGGTCTACAGAATATCTTGAAAGTATTCTCTCGCCGTTGAGGCCTGTGCCATAGTTTGCAAGAGCTGTAAGGAGCTTCATATAATCAGAAACTGTAGTTGCAATTCCGCCGCCACCGCTATCAAATTCAGGGCCTAATCTATTTCCGTTTATAGCATGTTCCTTAAACACGCCGTCTTTGGCACTACCGTGAATTTGCGCTTCAACAATACTTGTTGAATTGTCTTCCAAAAAGTCTTCTGTTATAAACTTATATTGAGTTGCAAATTTTGGAAGCATTTCCTCTGTTGGATGATATACTGTATCCTCCATTCCAAGAGGTCCAAAGATATTATCCTTCATATAATCTCTGAATTTTTTACCTGATATAATACTTATAAGAGCACCCAGAACATCGTGACACATACTGTATTTCCAGTGAGTTCCCGGCTCAAATACCAATGGGTCAGAAGCAAGGCATTTCATAGTCGTAACAGTATCGAATTGTCCGTTTGTAAGCTCTCCCGCCTTTTTGAAAGCATCTGTTTTTCTGCTATATGTAAGACCTGCTGTCATAGTAAACAAATCGCCTACAGTTATGGTGTTTTTTGCTTTTATGATGTCGCCGTCTTTTGTTTTTATATGCATATCCTTAAACTCAGGTATGTACTCATAAAGAGGTTCATTTAAAAGAAATGCTCCTCTCTCCAAAAGTTGCATACCGGCTGTTACAGTTGCTATTTTAGAACATGAATATATATTAAAATGCTCATCCCCTGTAAGCTTTTTTTCTGTCTTTAAATCTGCATAGCCTGCTGCATAGCGATATACTTCCTTGCCATTCAGAAAAACTGATACAGCGTTTGACGGTGTTCTCTCTGCTGCCATAAAATCCATAAAGTTTTTTAAGTTTGTGAAATCCATTGTGTCCCCTCCAAAGATTAAATGTATACGAGTTTATTATATTATATATTACATATGTAAACAATATCGAATTTTTGGATTTTTGTATCCAAATATTTGAAAAGCAAAAAATCCTTTGCTCTCATTAGAGAACAAAGGATTTATTTATACTATTTTTTGTATAATACCAAACGCCAGCAAACTCATAACAAGTCCTGCTGCCATTACACCAAGTGCTATAGGAATAAAAGCTTTTTTGTTTTTCATTCCAAGAAGCACTGCCAAAAGCGCTCCAGTCCAGGCTCCTGTGCCCGGAAGAGGAATTGCTACAAAAAGGAAAAGTCCAAAGTAGCCGTACTTGTCTATTTGCTCTCTTTTGGAAAGTGCTCTTTTTTCTATACCGTTTGCTATACGTGAAAAGGCTTTTGTAGACTTCATCCATTCAAGGATTTTCTTTATAAATACAAGTATAAATGGGATTGGTAGCAAGTTTCCCAAAACTGCTACAATATATGTTTCCAAAAAGGCAACATCCATAAATCCTGCAGCAAGTATGCTTCCTCTTAGTTCCAGAACGGGAATCATGGAAACAATAAATACTATCAGCTGTGACGGAATTGTTCCGCCAAATATATCAACGATATATTGAACGATGGAGTCCATACTATTTTCCTTTCAAATTAAAGCAAAATTTTTGTAAATTGGGGATATGCTTCTTCCCAGGCGTCATGGTCTTTTACTTCGTATCTTACAACATCAAAGGAATCAGCAATTATTTTTCTTGCTTCCCATATATCAGAAATCTGACCGTTTGCAATAAGCTGAACTGCCACATTACCTGCAGCTGTAGCTTCAATTGGTCCTGCAACAACAGGAACGTTTGCTGCATTTGCTGTCATCTGGCAAAGGAAAGAGTCCTTTGTGCCGCCGCCTACCATATGAATTACCTTAAAGTCCTTGTTGCAACACTCTTTCAGCTGCAAGAATGTATACTTATATTTCATTGCAAGACTTTCATATATACATCTTATAACAGCGCCGTCTGTTGCAGGAGGTGTTTGACCTGTTCTTGCACAGAAGTCCTTAATTTTCTGTGGCATATTGCCCGGTGTTACAAATTCAGGTGAATCAGGGTCTATAAAGCATGTAAATGGCTTTTCTGCCCGGGCAAGATTTTCCATGTCTGCATATGAATAGTTTTTACCCTCACGCTTAAACTGACGTCTTGTTTCCTGAATAAGCCAAAGACCGATAATGTTCTTTAAAAATCTTGTGGTATTATTATAACCGGTTTCGTTAGTTAAATTATATTTTGCAGAAAGGTCTGATATTACAGGCTTTTCAAGTTCTGTACCAAAAAGTGACCATGTTCCGCAGGAAATGAATACAAAGTCTTTTTCTGTTGTAGGAACAGCCACAACAGCACTTGCTGTGTCATGCTCACATACAGCTACAACATTCTTTGGCTCTATACCAATTTCCTCGCAGATTTCTTTCTTTACAGGCGCAAGTACTGTTCCGCTTGGAATGATTTCAGGGAACCATTCACGCTTAAGACCAAGCTTATCCATAAGTGAGTATTCCCACTCCTTTGTATAAGGGTTCATAAGCTGTGTTGTGGAAGCGATCGAACATTCCGCAGCCATTTTGCCTGTAAGGAAGTAATTGAAAAGGTCAGGAATAAGAAGTACCTTATCTACAAGCTCCAAAAGCTCAGGCTTTTGCTTTTTAAATGCATAAAGTTGGAAAATCGTGTTATACTCTGCAATTTGTCCGCCGGTAAGGTCATAGAGGTCCTTATTTGTTATAACCTCTTTGTCCATTTCCTTTGTAATTCCAACTGTTCTTTCGTCACGGTAGTTATATACATTACCAACCAAATCCTCTGCCTTTGAAAGGAGTCCGTAGTCAACACCCCATGTATCAATACCGATACTTTCAAAATCAGTTAAGTTCTTTGCTTTTGTAATGCCTTGCTTTATTTCAAAGAAAAGTCTTAATATGTCCCAGTAAAAACTCTTACCAAGCAGCACCGGGTCATTATCAAATCTGTGTACCTCTTCAAGCTCTATCTTACCGTTTTCAAAGGTACCCATAATAGCTCTTCCGCTTGAAGCGCCAAAGTCAAATGCCAATACTTTCATTTAGTTTAAAGCTCCTTTCTTATTCAGGCTTAACTACACCTTTTTTAAGAATTACATTTGCATAAATTGCTGTTTCACCTGTTTGTACAACAGCATAAGCCTCTTTTGCTCTTTCATAGTATGCAAAACGCTCCATATGCTCGAACTTTGCATCCTTATCGTGCTTTGCAACAATTTCCTTGTAGTCATCCCAGATTTCCGGAACGTACGGGTCACCGGGAACAACCTCCATAAGAACTACCTGTTTATCAACATACTGGTCAAGAGGAAGATGTGTAAGAATAGCATCCATTATCTCTCTGCAGCCGTGTCCGTCTGCTCTGACTAATCTTTTTGCCATTGATGCACCGGGGAAATTTCCGTCTGAAATTACAATTTCATCACCGTGGCCCATTTCCATAAGGATTTTTACAAGCTCCGGTGAAAGTATTGGGTTAATTCCTTTTAACATAATTTTTACTTCCTTTCAAAAATTTATTTTCTCGGCTGTAATTCGTCTGTTTCAATATCATCGCCGTATACATACTCACCTGAGTACATATTATCACGTCTGTCTGCATATTGATAGCCGTAGCCGTAGCCGTAATTGTAGCCGTACTTGTATCCGTAGCGGTAACGGTAACGGTACTTGTATCTTGTTCCGTATGCTCCGTATCTTGCATATCCAATACCTGCAACAGCTCTTATATCGTTTAGCATATAACCAAGTATTTTTGCTTCTGCAAATTCCAGAGATTGACGGGTTTTTTCAAGAAGCTCATGGATTGTATAGCCATGACGTACAACTACTACATATCCGTCAACATATTTTGCCATGGATGCTGCATCTGTAACAACAGTTACAGGCGGAGTGTCTATAAATATATACTCATATCTTTCGCCAAGTTTTTCAAGGAGGTCGTCCATAGCAGCTGATGACAACAACTCAACAGGGTTTGGAGGAATTTGACCAGCTGTAATACAGTCTACGTTCAATTCCTCATTTGTTTTAATAGCGTCATCAATTTCTATCATACCTGCAAGAACATCCGAAAGACCACCGTTCTTTTCAAGTCCCAGATATCTGTGAATTCTTGGCTTTCTAAGGTCTCCGTCAATTATAAGGACCTTACCCTGCATCTGTGCAAAGGTTATACCAAGATTAAGTACTGTTGTACTCTTACCTTCACCCGGCTCTGCTGATGTAAAAATTATCTTTTTACATTTGGACTCTCCTGCAAGGGCAAACATGATGTTTGTTCTGGCAGTCTTATAAGCTTCAGTTATTGCAAAGGGCGTGTTGTCGTCTATAATATGAAATTTCGGATTTTCAAGAGTATCTGCTATTGCACTGTTTTTTAAACTGTGCTTCTTTTCATTAAATTTTCCTATATATTCAAGTATCTTATTAGCCATAACAAATTACCCCTTCATATTACTGGAAGCTGAATGTTGGAATTTCTCCAAGAACAGGCTCCGAATATTTCTGTCTTATTTCATCTGCGTTTTTAACATGAGTATCAAAAAGCTCCATAAGGAACAAAAATCCAATTGCCAGAATTGCACCTGCCAAGGCACCAAAAAGGGTGTTTCGTGACTTGTTTGGAGAGAAGGGAACGAGTGGAACATAAGGCTCATCCACTATTTCAACAGTTCCCGCCTTAACAATTGTCATAAGCTGTTCTCCTGCTCTTTGGAGAATGCTTTCAACTATCTTACAGGCATCGTCCGGATCGGTTCCCTCAACGGTTATCTTAAGAAGCTCTGTTTCATTAACCGGCTCAATAGTAAGCATATTTTGAATTTGTGCATATGAGTACTTGTTATTAAGGTCACGGGCAACATCCGTAAGGAAAGAACGAGCCCTCAAAATTTCTACATATGTAACTGCCAGACGGGCGTTTGATTCCATACGTCCGGAACTTGCAACATCTACTCTTTCTGCTTCCGTTTCACAGTTAACGTAAATAGAACCGTCAGTTCTATACATAGGCTCCACAAACAAATCTGTATAAACATATGTACCGCCACCGCATATCATAACACTAATTGCAATGACCCACCATTTGCGTATCATCACATTTAGTAAATCAATAATATTAATTTCTGTAGTCAAAAAATACCACTCCCTTTTATCATACATACAAGTTATAGTTTATTGTATCATATATTTATTTAAATTACAAGTGTAATTTTAGAATTTTTAGTATTAATTTTTGGAATACAAACAAATAAGCTGTTGACTAATCAACAGCTTATTATAGTTATACGATTTCTGCTCCGCTCTGTATGTCTTTAATCGTTGTGAGCGCTGTGAGTCCGTCCTCGAACTCTGCAGAAAGAATCATGCCGCAGGATTCAAGTCCCATCATTTTACGAGGCTTAAGATTTGCAATAAAAATTACATTTTTTCCTATAAGCTCTTCCGGAGTATGGTATTTTGAAATGCCTGAAAGAATTTGTCTTGTTTCAGAGCCAACTTCAAGTGTAAATCGTAGTAGCTTTGATGATTTAGGCACCGGCTCGCACTCTAAAACCTTACCTACACGAATATCTAGCTTTTCAAAGTCATCAAACTCTATATAGTCTTTATAAGGAGCAATTTTTATTTTTTCCTCTGCAGAAAATTCTTCTTCTATTTCCTTAAGCTTTGCTTCTGCATCAATTCTCTGGAACAAAATTTCAGCGTCTGATACCTTTGTACCTGTTTTATAAGCTCCAAAGTTTTGGATGCTTTCATAGGACAAATTAGTATCATTTATTTGCTGTGAAATCTTTTCTGCCGCACCCGGCATAAAGGATGAAAGAAGTGACGCAATTATTCTTATACTCTCTAAAAGGTTATAAAGAACAGTTGAAAGTCTTGGCTTGTCTTCTTCATTCTTTGCCAAAATCCACGGTGTTGTTTCGTCTATATATTTGTTTGCACGATTTGCAATTTTCCAGATTTCGTCAATACTGTCTGCCACATGGAGGGTTTTCATTTTCTCTGTTACACCCTTAATACTCTGGGAAATTACATTCTTTAAGTCATCATCAAATTCCCCGTGGCAGTCATTTACACTCACTGCGCCTCCAAAGTACTTATTTACCATGGAAACTGTTCTTGTTACAAGATTTCCAAGGGTGTTTGCAAGTTCTGAATTAAACCTTGAAATGAAAACATCGTATGTTATTGTACCATCCTGAGCAAAAGGCATTTCATGAAGGGAATAGTATCTTACAGCGTCAACACCAAAGTGACGTACAAGGTCCTCTGCATAAATTACATTTCCTCTTGACTTACTCATTTTTTCTTCGCCCACTAACATCCAGGGATGACCGAACACCTGTTTTGGAAGAGGTTCGCCAAGTGCCATAAGCATAATTGGCCAGTATATAGTATGAAATCTCAAAATATCCTTGCCTATGATATGAACATCTGCCGGCCAGTACTTTTTATAAAGCTCACCCTGACTGTCCGGTGTATAATCAAGGGCTGTTATATAGTTTGAAAGAGCGTCAATCCATACATAGATTACATGACCCGGGTCAAATTCCACAGGCACGCCCCATGTAAAGCTGCTTCTTGATACACAAAGGTCCTGAAGTCCTACCTTAAGGAAGTTATTAAGCATTTCCTTTTTACGTGATTCCGGCTGTATAAATTCAGGATTATCCTCTATATACTTTATAAGTTTGTCCTGATACTTACTCATTCTAAAGAAGTATGCTTCTTCCTTTGTCTTGTTTACCTCTCTGCCACAATCAGGACATTTGCCGTCTACAAGCTGAGATTCTGTCCAGAAAGACTCACAAGGGGTACAATAAAGTCCCTCATACTCGCCTTTGTATATATCACCCTGCTCGTAAAGCTTTTTAAATATCTTCTTTACAGCCTCAACGTGATAATCATCTGTTGTACGAATGAACTTGTCATAGCTGATGTTAAGCATATCGGCAATATCTTTAATTTGTGAGGCAATTACATCAACATGCTCTTTTGGAGTAATTCCTGCCTGCTCTGCAATTTCCTGTATTTTTTGTCCATGCTCGTCCGTACCTGTAAGGAAGAAAACATCCTTACCGATATATCTGTTAAATCTTGCAATTGCATCTGTGAGAATTATCTCATATGTGTTGCCTATATGAGGCTTTCTTGATGTATACGCAATTGCGGTGGTAATATAGTACTTATCCAAATTTAGTCACTCTCCCAAAATCTTATAAATTTATTTTTCAGCGTATGAAGCTGTTTTTTTACATAATCAATGCCATGTTTTATTACTCCTGCCGGTGCTTCAAAAAGACCTGCTTTATAAAGACTAATAATCAGCATCATAACAAGAGGTCCTAAAATCATACCTCCGATACCAAGGAGTCTGTAGCCCAGGTACATGGAAATAAGGGTAAGTATAGGGTTTGTACCCATTTTTTTACTTACTATTCTTGGCTCTGTAAGCTGTCTTACAACTACCAATATAACATATATTACAATTGTACCTATTCCCATTTTGAAGTTTCCGGATATAAAGCTTATAATGCACCAGGGCCACAAAACTGCTCCGCTTCCAAAAAACGGAAGTGCATCAAGAAAAGCTGTACCCATTGCAATGAGCAGTGCAAAATCAACCTTTAGTATCCAAAACCCTACAAAAAGCACGCAAAAGGCAATAACCATTATTGTTGCCTGTGCTCTCACATATGCTATGAGATATTTTTTTATCTGCTTGGTTACATCAGAAAATTTACTGCTGAAATTTTTGCTGAAAGGTTTTTTTACAATGTTTTTTACCCTTTCAAAATCCGATATCATAAAGTAACTTGCAAGAAGAAATACAACCGTTGAAATAAGCGCCTTTGGAAGTGCCTTTGCAAAGGAGCCAGCACCTGATACAAAAGGCTCTGACTTGGTATTTATAAGATTTGCAGCACCATTTGAAATTTGCTCACCAAGGGTTGAAAGAGCATTTTGGATGTTTGTCGGAAGAATTTCATAAATCCCTCCCAAACGAACCTTTAAAATTTCTATCTCATATGTTATATTTTGGTATATAGTAGGTATGTTATTATAAAGAGCACGAAATTCATTTACTATTTTGTATACACACCAGGAAATTATGCCCCCCGCTACACCGATAAGAAGTATTATAACAAGAAGTGCTGTCCAGTTTCTTCTGAGCTTTAGCGTTGTTTGCAGCCGCCTTACAAGCGGGTCAACTGCCAGTGCAAATATAAATGCAAGTACAAAGGGCAGGAATAATTTTATAACATACACCGCTCCGCCCGCAAGCCAGGGAAGTGCAAATATAAGAGCAACAATTATAGCTGCCGCTAAACCAAACCCTATTACAAATTTAAGCGTACTGTGTTTAAATTTCAATAAACTCCTCCCCTTCCTTTGTTATTTTAAAAACTTGTCCATAAGCTTATATCCGTCTTCTATATAAACTCCTGTTTTTCTTCCGTTTTCCTCGTTATATACAAGACCTTTGCCCTCTTCCTTTGTTGAATCATAAATCACATAAGGAACAGGGTCACTTACATGAGTTTTGAGTTTTATTGGCGTTGGGTGGTCAGGAAGAATGAGCATTTTATACTCAATTCCACGCTCTTCAAGCTCTTTTCTTAAAACGCCTACAACCTTTTTATCAATAAGTTCTACAGAGAGCTTTTTGTTCTTTGCATCGCCCTGATGTCCGCACTCGTCTGCCGCTTCCATATGAATGTACACAAAGTCCTTGCCGTCCTCGCAGAGTGATTTAAGGGCGGCTTTTGTCTTGCCCTCAAAATTTGTATGATATGTACCTGTTGCACCCTCAACATCAATTGACTCCATGTCTGCGCAGATTGCAATTCCTTTTATAAGGTCAACAGCGGAAATTACGCTTCCAGACACCTTATACTTTTCTTCAAAGTTATCAAGCTGAGGTTTTTTACCCTCGCCCCAGAGCCATATACTTGTAGCTGGGTTTTTGCCCTGTTTTATTCTTTCAAGATTAACAGGATGTGAAGCAAGTATATCTGTAGACTTTTTCATAAGCTGCAAAAGCTCTTTGCAGTTGTCACCTTTTGGAAGATAGTCCTTTATTTTTCTGTCAGAAATGTCATGAGGAGGTGTAAGCTCCACGTTGTCTGAACCCTTGTCCCACACAAGCAAGTGACGATAGCTCACTCCTGCATAGAACTTTAAAATATCAGTATCCAGTTCTTTTCCAACAGCTGCAATAAGCTCTTTTGCTTCTTCTGTGGAAATTTCTCCCGCAGAGTAGTCAACCATTGTTTTGTCTTCATAGTTTTCCTCGTCTGAGAGAGTTACAAGGTTGCAACGGAATGTTACATCTGTGTCCTTAAGCTGTACTCCTATACTTGCTGCCTCAAGAGGTGAGCGACCTGTATAACAGGTGCGTGTATCATATCCCATAACTGACAGGTTTGCAACATCACTTCCCGGCTTCATGCCGTCCTGTACGGTCTTTACCATACCAAGCTCGCCATGGATTGACATATAGTCAATATTTGGTTTATCTGCAACATCAAGTATGGTTTTGCCATCAAATTCCGGAACGTCATAATCTGCCATTCCGTCTCCCAGAATTACAATATATTTCATTTATATACATCCCTTTCACACGGTTCTGATTACAATTGCAAATGCGCCCGGTCCTGTATTTGTGCCAATGAGAGGACCAAACTCCATTTCAAGTATACCATTTGAAGTGTCAAATTCTTCCTCAACCATTTCCCTAAGCTCTGCTGCAGCTTCCTTATCCGAATGCATTATGATAAACTCTGCCGCACTTTCGTCAAAGCCCTCATATTCAAGAGCTAAATCACACAGCTTTCTGCAAAGCTTCTTTTTACCTCTAAGCTTTGCTTCAACCTCTATAAGACCGTTTGAAACTGTAAGAACAGGCTTTATGTCAAGCAGGCTGCCCACAACTGCGGCTGTTTTTCTCATTCTTCCGCCTTTTTCAAGGTAGGCAAGATCGCTAACAAGCATAAAAGCATGCCACTTGTCTTTATATACATTGCAAAATTCAACTATTTCATCCGCACTCTTTCCTGCCTGTGCCATTTTTGCTGCCTCAATAGCAATTTTTGCAATGATACCGGAAAAGCTCATTGTATCAAATATAATAATATTTGCGTCAGGATTGTCTGTTTCCAGTATATCGTCTCTTACAAGCTGTGCAGAATGGTTTTGCCCGCTTGCAAATGATGAAAGGGTAAAATAAATTACCGTTTCATGCTCACGGCTTTCCCTAAGTAGTATATCATACATATCTGCATAAGGAGTCTGTGATGTTTTAGGGTGAATGCTGCCGTTTACAAGCATGTCATAAAACTTCTCGTTTGAAAGCTCCTCACCTATAACATATGACTTTTCACCAAACACACTAAGAAGTGGTATAAGACCTATTCCATACTGCTCTCTAAGCTCATCAGGCATATCTGCTCCTGAATCTACCATTATTTTAATATCAGCCATTTTGTTCACTCCATTCATACTTTGTAAGCTGTCCTTTGCTTTGAAGCTCAAAAAAGGAATTTTGCCTTAATGCTTCATAGACAACTATTGCAACTGCATTTGAAAGATTAAGGCTTCTTGCCTCGTTTATCATGGGTATTCTTATGCAGCTTTTTTCGTTTTTATACAAAAGCTCCTCCGGGAGCCCCTTTGTTTCTTTTCCAAAAAATATATAATCACCGTCACAATATTTTACATCCGAATATGTATTAATTGCCTTGGTTGATGCAAAAAAACATCTTGCACCCGGATTTTTTTCAAAAAACTCGGAAAGTCCGTCATAGTACCGTACCCCAAGAAGATGCCAGTAGTCAAGACCTGCTCTTTTAAGCTTCCTGTCATCAATTTCAAAGCCCATAGGCTTTATTATATGGAGCTTTGCACCAGTTGCGGCACACGTCCTTGCAATGTTTCCCGTATTCTGCGGAATTTCAGGTTCCACAAGCACAACATTTAACATAATATATCCCTCTAATTTAGAAGATGTGAGTATTTATTGTATATAGCAAGACTTCTTGAAATTTCGTCTCCTGAAAGTACACTTTGTATATACTTTTTTACAGCTGCCCTGTTTGTGTTTATGTTACTTAGAACATACCCTGTATCAACCCTGGAGTATACCGACATAGCAAACGCAAACTCATCAGCTGTCATAGCGGACTTTACTCTGTCCATAAGGGAAGTTGAGTTTTCAGACGAGCGAGTAGGCGTTGTACTTGCATGATTTTCTTTTTGAGTTTTTGGTGCGTTTTGCTCCGTATACTTTTTTTGCTCTACAGTGCCCTGTTGTTTCTCCTGCTCTACAGTGCTCTGTTGTTTCTCCTGCTCTTTTTGCTCTGCAGAACTGTGCTGCTTCTGTTCATTGTATTCCTGCACCTGAACCTCATTCAAAACCCCCGTATCTCCCATTTCCTGGACAAATTCGTCAATTTCTTTTCTGACAGTTTCATCCGTAAGCACCTGCTGTGCCTTTTCGAGAGTTTCTTCTATTTTATCTTTACCGTAAAACTCATAAATCCCAAAAGCCGTACAAATAATTATAATCAGCACAATTCCTATGGTTATGAGCACCTTGTTTTTACACTTCATAAAAGTTCTCCTTTTAATCTCCGGCATTTGCAAGTTTTTCACTTTGGTCCGCTGTAATAAGTGCGTCAATAATTTCGTCTATGCTGCCATTTAAAAACTGTTCAAGCTTATACAGCGTAAGGTTTATTCTGTGGTCTGTAACTCTTCCCTGAGGGAAGTTGTATGTTCTTATTCTTTCACTTCTGTCACCAGAGCCTACCTGTGATTTTCTCTCGTCTGCAATTTCCTTATGACGCTCTGCTTCCAGGTGGTCATATATACGGGACCTTAGAATTTTCATTGCCTTATCTTTGTTCTTGTGCTGTGATTTCTCGTCCTGACAGGATACTACAATGCCTGTAGGAATATGGGTTACACGCACAGCAGAGTCTGTTGTGTTAACGCACTGACCGCCGGGACCCCCTGCACGGAATACATCTATTCTTAGGTCGTTCTGGTTTATTTCAACCTCTACGTCCTCAACCTCCGGAAGAACAGCAACTGTTACGGCTGATGTGTGAATACGTCCTCCGGACTCTGTTGCAGGAACTCTCTGCACTCTGTGAACGCCGCTTTCAAACTTTAGTCTTGAATATGCGCCTGCGCCCTCTATGGAAAAGCAAATTTCCTTATAGCCGCCTATATCTGTTGGGTTAGAGTTTAAAACATCTATCTTCCAGCGTCTTGCCTCTGCATACATAGAATACATACGCATAAGGTCCGCCGCAAAAAGCGCAGCCTCATCTCCGCCTGTTCCGCCTCTTATTTCCACAATAACGTTTTTCTCGTCATTTGGGTCTTTTGGAAGAAGCAGAATTTTCAGTTCATCACCAATCTCCAAAAGCTCCTTTTCCTTTTCGCTGATTTCTTCACGGAGCATATCCTCAAAATCCTTTTCTACTCCCTCTGCAAGCATTTCCTTATCATCAGCAATGGTCTGCTTTGCTGCCTTGTATTCTTTATACTTATCAATAATAGGCGAGATATCGGAATGGTCCTTGCACATTTTTGTCCATGCGGCTCTGTCCTCCATTACGGCAGGGTCGCTTATTTTTTCTGCAAGAGTATTAAACCTTTCCTCAAGTGCCTCTAATTTATCAAACATATATTATCTACCTCAATATACAAAAATAGGTATTATAATTCTATCAAAAAAACATTATATTGTCAACATGAATTTGGAGTTTTGGAATAATTTTTGGAAATCAAGGGCAGAATATTTTTAAACAGCTTTTTTGCCTTTTTTGTACATAGCCCCACGGGGCTATCTTTAAAAGAGGAGGGAAAAGAAAATGATAAACAAGGTTGAAATATGCGGCGTAAACACTTCTAAGCTGCCGGTACTTTCAAGAGAGGAAAAAAAGGAGCTGTTTTTAAAAATAAAGGCAGGAGATGCTACAGCTCGTGAAAAATTTGTTCACGGCAACCTGCGCCTTGTCCTTAGTGTAATACAAAGATTTTCAAACAGAGGTGAAAACCCGGACGATTTATTCCAGGTAGGTTGCATTGGTCTTATAAAGGCAATTGATAACTTTGACCTATCCCAAAACGTCCAGTTCAGCACCTACGCCGTTCCCATGATAATAGGAGAAATAAGAAGATACCTGAGGGATAATAATTCTATACGAGTTTCCCGTTCCCTTAAGGATATTGCATATAAAGCACTACAGGTAAAGGAGCGGCTGGTAAACCAGAACTCCAGAGAGCCCACTATTGCTGAAATTGCAAAGGAGCTTAATCTTCCCAAAAAAGATGTAGTTTTTGCTCTTGATGCCATATCCGACCCTGTATCATTGTTTGAACCTGTTTACCATGACGGAGGCGAGGCAATTTATGTTATGGACCAGGTAAAGGACGAGAAAAACAATGACGAAAGCTGGCTTGAAAACATATCCATAAACGAGGCAATGAAGCATCTTGACCAAAGAGAAAAGCATATTCTGAGCCTTCGCTTCTTCCACGGAAGAACACAAATGGAGGTTGCCAACGAAATTGGTATAAGTCAGGCACAGGTTTCTCGTCTTGAAAAAAGCGCTCTTAAGCAGATGAAAAAATATGTTTAGCAAATATTTACAAAATATTTAAATTTTTTTCAAAAAAAGCCTTGCAAAAACAAAACATTTGATGTATAATTGTTTAATAAGTACGCAAATTTTTAAATTACGCGGGAGGAATGTTAAAAATGATTAGCAAGGCATTTCAGAATATTATCACCCAAATGGCTGATGTATTCCCAAAAAGATTTGGTATTGCCGATACTCAGGGGCTTATACTTGCATCCACAGGTGCAGAGCCAAGACCTGAAGTTTTGGAGGATTTGGTTTATGCAATTTCAAGCAGCGACAAAATCCTTTTCAAAGACGGCTACACCGTAAAGGTTCTTTCGAATAAGCCTTATTCTGAATATATAGTATACGTTGAGGGTACTGACGAGGTTTCAAAGGTATGCTGCAGCGCTGTTGTTGTAGCTGCTAACAATGTCCGTCACTACTATGATGAAAAGTATGACAAGACAATGTTTATGCAAAATATTATTTTTGACAACCTTCTTGCATTTGACCTTCATCAAAAAGCAAAGGAGCTTCATGTTGAAGCAGACATTCCCCGCGCTGTATTTTATATTAAATCAAGCGAACGCTCTGATTCAGGCATATACGAAGTTGTACGTAACATGTTCCCTGACAAAGAGCACGACTTTGTAATCAGCGTTGACAGCTCAAACGTCGTTCTTATCAAGGAAATGCGTCAGCTTCCTACAGACGAAGAGCTTCAGCAAATTGCACAGTCAATAGTTGACACAGTTAACGGCGAAACTTTCCTTAATACTTTAGTGGGCGTCGGCACAATTGCCGCTACTCTTGACGAGCTTAACAGCTGCTACAAGGAAGCACAAATTGCCCTTGAGGTTGGAAAGGTTTTTGAAGAAGAGAAATATATCTTAAACTATGACAATCTTGGAATAGGCCGTCTTATTTATCAGCTTCCAATAAAGCTTTGCGAGCTTTTCCTTCATGAAGTGTTTAAGAAAGGCGATATAGCTTCACTTGACGAAGAAACAATTCTTACAATAAACAAGTTCTTTGAGAATGACCTTAATGTCAGTGAAACATCAAGACAGCTTTTTGTTCACAGAAACACCCTTGTTTACCGTCTTGAGAAGATTTATAAGCTTACAGGTCTTGACCTTAGAAAGTTTGACCAGGCTATAGTATTCAAGGTAGCTATGATGGTTCATAAGTATCTTGCTTCTGATTCAATGAAAATATGAAAAAACAGGCTGTTTTGATTTAATTCAAGACAGCCTTTTTGTTAAAAAGGAGTTTTTGTTTTGAGCAAAAAATCTACTATTGCAATTATTGCCGCCGGAGTTATTGGCGCGGTGGCGGCATGGACAGCGCGTGGCGTATACGATATATACGTACATTCGGGACTTTATTCTAAGCTGTCGAGCATACAAGGCGTTCTTGACAGTAAATTTTTGTACACCTATGACGAGGAAAAGGCTGCTGATATGGCAGCTCTTGGCATTACAGCCTCCCTTGAAGACCCATATACTATTTACTACGACAAAAAACAGTTTTCCGATTATAAGAATTTATCAAAGGGTGATTTTATAGGCATCGGCGTTACTGTTGTGTGGGATAAGGAAAAGGATGAAATTCTTGTTACATCTGTTATGGAAAACTCCCCCGGTGAAAAGGCCGGTATTGTTGAGGGAGATGTAATTGTGGCAGTTGAGGGTACAACATACGCAGGCTCTCAAATGACAGAGGCAGTTAATAAAATAAAGGGCGTAGAAAATACTCCTGTTGAAATTACCATTAAAAGGGGTACAAAAAATTTAGACCTTACCCTTATAAGAGAGCGTATACATGAGGATACTGTATCCTGTTCCATGAAAGATGGCGAAATAGGATATATTAGAATTTCCGCCTTTAACAATACTATGTCACAAAAAGACCCATCTACAGACAAGGAATTTGAGGCTGCAATTGAGGAGCTTACAAAAGAGGGAATGAAAAAGCTGATAATAGACCTTAGGGATAACGGCGGAGGTGATTTGCAGGTTGTAAGTCATATAATAGACTCCATTGTGCCCGAGGGCATAATTATGTACTACGAGGATAAATTTGGAAACAGGACAGAAATGAAGTCAGACAAAGAGGAAATGACTCTGCCAATGGTGGTACTTGTTAATGGGAACTCTGCAAGTGCCTCGGAACTTATGACAGGTGCACTAAGGGACTATAAAAAAGCAACGGTTATAGGAGAAAAAACCTATGGAAAAGGAGTAATGCAGCACGTTATGGGATTTTCTGACGGTTCAGGGATGACTGTAACTGTTGCAAAATACTATACACCTCTTGGAACCTGTGTAGAGGGCACAGGTATAACGCCCGATATTACAATAGCAAACAGCGGCGAGGAAGACATTCAGCTAAAGTCCGCAGTAGATTATTTAAAGGAAAGGAAATAATATATGCTTGATTTACAATACCTAAGACTTTTATCAGACATATATCCAAATATTGATACAGCAGCAGCTGAAATGATAAACTTACTTACAATCAGCGGCATGCCAAAGGGTACGGAATATTTTTTCAGCGACCTACATGGTGAACACGAGGCATTTATTCATCAGTTAAAAAGTGCTTCCGGTGTTATTAAGATGCGAATTGACGAGCTTTTTTCAAGAACAATGACGGAGAAAGACAGAGCAACACTCGCCGGAATTATATACCAGCCGGAAACACATCTCAAAGACGTTTCCAAACAGGAGAACTTTGATGAATGGTTTAAGCTTAAGGTTTCTGCCCTTATTGAAATTTTCAGGGATTTGGCAGGAAAGTATACGATTTCAAGAATACGCAAAAAAACACCATCCAGTTTTTCCTATGTTATAGAGGAATTTTTATATTTCCGCGGAGCTAACAAGGACGTGCACTTTGAGAGAATAATAGCGGCAATTCTTCGCGCAGGGGTTGCAGAGGAATTTATAATAGTTCTTTGTAAAATGATAAGGGATATTGCAGTTGACAGACTTCATATAATTGGAGATATATTTGACAGAGGCCCCCGTGCAGACCTTATTATGGACGAGCTTATGAGCTTTCATGACGTGGATATTCAGTGGGGTAACCACGATATTGTATGGATGGGTGCAGCTTCAGGAAATCTTACTTGTATTGCAAACGTAATAAGAACAGGAACAAGCTATAATAACTTTGACTGCCTTGAGGACGGATACGGAATTAATCTTCGACCGCTTTCCATGTTTGCATCACAGGTTTACAAAAATGACCCTTGTACAAGGTTTCTTCCACATATACTTGATGAGAGCAAATACGACCGTGTGAGCATTGAACTTGCGGCAAAAATGCATAAGGCAATTGCCATAATTCAGTTTAAGCTGGAAGGGCAGCTTTATTTAAGACATCTCGAATATCAAATGGGGCATAGGAATATTTTGCCGAATATTAACTTTAAGGATAAGACGGTGGAAATAGAGGGCAAAACATATCCTCTTTGTGACAGCAACTTCCCGACCGTTGACCCTGAAAATCCGCTAGAGCTTACAAGCGAAGAAAAGGCGCTTATGAACACCCTTGCAGCATCATTTATGCACAGCTCAAAGCTTCAAAAGCATATCAGATTTTTGTACGAAAAGGGCAGCATGTACTATGTTTATAACAACAACCTTTTATACCACGGCTGTATACCAATGACGGCAGAGGGCGAATTTAAGAGTGTTGATATAGGCGCAGGTAAAATGCATGGCAAGGAGTATCTTGACTATATAAATGAAGCAGTAAGAGAAGCTTATTTTTCAAACAGCGAGGTAAACTCTCCCACTACAGATATTTTCTGGTACTTGTGGTGTGGTAAGCACTCTCCACTGTTTGGAAAAAGCAAAATGGCATCATTTGAGCATTATTTTATAGAGGATAAGGCTGTGGGCAAGGAAATCATGAACTCCTACTACACCCTTATTGAAAAAAAAGAGCCATGCGAAAAAATCCTTAAGGAATTTAAGGTGGCAGAGGGCGGTCATATAATAAACGGACATGTGCCTGTAAAGATGGGCGAAAACCCTGTAAAGGGCGAGGGACTATTGTTTATGATAGACGGCGGAATATCAAAGGCATATCAACCAAAAACAGGAATAGGCGGATATACGTTTATATTCAGCTCAAGGTATATGGCTTTTGCAAAGCACAGCCCTGAAGAATGGAAAAATAATATCGAACTCCCCACCATATCCGAAGTTGAGCTTATGAAGCACAGAATGCTCATAGAGGAAACGGATAACGGAGCCGAAATAAACGAAAAGGTAAAGGCTCTTGAAGCACTTCTTGAAGCTTACAGAAGCGGTCAAATTAAAGAAAGACGATAAAATAAGCTGTTGCGTTTTTAAACGCAACAGCTTATTTTGTCTTCTAAAATGTATTTTTTTTGATTTAATGACAAAAATACTATTAGTATTAAAAAAGGAGATTTTTATGGGATATATATTTGCAATTGTAGCAGGAGCGGCTATGAGTATTCAAGGAGTTATGAACACACGATTGAGTGATAAAACAGGACTTTTTACATCCAATGCATATGTTCAGGGAACTGCCTTTATACTTTCTCTTATCGCTCTTTGGATAAGCGGAAAAATAAATTTAAAAGGGTTTGGAGAAGTCAATAAATTTTATCTCCTGGGCGGAGTTTTTGGTCTTATAATAACTCTTACAGTTATGCTGTCTGTAAAAGACCTTTCTCCTACCATTGCCATTTCTGTAATTTTGGTGTCACAGCTTATCTGCGCCGCACTTATTGATGCTTTTGGACTTATGGACAGCCAAAAGGTGGCATTTACCTGGAACAAGTATGTGGGCGCTATAGGAATGATTGGCTCTGTTCTGCTTTTTAAATGGACTCCGGGCTGATGTGTGACAACAGAACCGTCCCCGTGTCACAAATATCTATCTTATTTGTCTGTTTTTACAAAACAAAATATATGTATAAACAAACAACAATAATTCTATTCCCCTTGAGATAACACGATTATGTACACCCATAAAATTAAATACCAATGTAATTACCATAAGATAAAAACTTCGAACTACATAATAGGGCAAATAGTCCGAAAATACTTTTTTAATTGGCTGCCTATTCCCTGCATAGAAAATCATATCCAAAATATATACTATTACTGTATCTATAATTACGGCCAATAAAAATCCAATAACCGAAAACACAAATAAAATGAATATCGAATACATTATTAAATTTTTTATCTCTTTAGTAATAACAAATAACAATAATATGTAAATAAAAAGAATTAATATACCTACTTTACCCCAATTTTTACGATATTCCACACCTGTATTTTTGTTAAAGAGAAAAAATTTCATAAAAAATTGTATCATAAAAATCTCTCCTATATCCTATTATTAGTTTGAGTAAAAACATTTTTATATCTTCGCTAAATTTGTCGGTTCATTTGGATGAGGAAATTTGGATGAAAAATGCACAAAACGAGGTGTTTACACCCCGCCCGAAGGCGTATGTTTATACGCCGAGTGGCGAGCTTCGGCTGCTATGCGCTAAATCTATCCACACCATTGAACTCAGGAAATTTAGATGCAGAGTGGATAAAACGAAGTGCTTGCACTTTCCTGACGGCGTATGCTGATACGCCGAAGGTGAGTTTTGCCTGCTATGCGCTAAATTTACCAGTTCAACTTTTGTTTTCTATTTCTCGTATGTTATTTATCTCTATGGTATATGTTCCGTCCTCGTTCGGATTCATAACCATGTTTTCCCCGTCACGATAAAGCTCCGAGGGCATAAGGATTTCTATGCCTGTGTCTGTAACAATTTTTATTTTTTTGTTTGCTCTTTTGGTTATGTACTCGACTTTTTCTATTTCCTGTGGAACTGCTGCCGCCTTTAGCTTTTCGCTAAACTCTGCCTTTGCGGCAGGGGCAGCACCAAAAACAGACTCTGTGATTTTTCCGATACTTACCTTGTCCTCGTCAGCCGGAGTTTCCTTAACGGCTTGTTTTATACGTGCGTCTGTTTCGGCGGTGTCACCGCCATATTCTTCGCTGACTTTTTTTGCAAGTTTCTGGACCTTTGAAAAGGCTTCGCTTACAGACAGCTCCGAGTCACATTCCAAAAGCACCTCGGACATGAGATTTAGTCTTTCTCCGTCAAGGGTGACAGTTTTTCCTTTGAACTTTATAGAAAGGTCCTGCAAATCAACAAATGCACAGTCACCAAGCTTTTGAGTAGATGTTGGCAGAACCGAGTAGTAGCTTACTATCTCGTTTTTGTCGCCCTCTGTTTTATGAGATATAACAGCCTTGTTATCGCACTTTAAAACTGCTATCACATTCCTTTCTGCAATAACACATTCGCATACGATAATATCTGACGGGAGGCAGACTTCTCCTTGCGCAATCCCGTCCGAGAGCTTTTTTGCAATAGCTTTGGACATTTCTACAAAACTTTCCTTGCTCTCCCTGTACTGACACATAAGATATTTAAAGCCACTGCTTCCGGAAAATGTTCCTGTGCGAAGAGTTGGGTCTTCATACATCTTTTCTATATGTGATATTATAAAGGCGTGTGTTACTCCGTCTGTTAAATCAAGCTCACTTGATGAATATAAGGAGTTGTCAATCCCCGGTGCTATAATGTGGAGTATTGCTTTTTTTATTGTTACTATCATCTCTATCCTCTTTCCAGAAAAAACATGACCGAGGTCATGTTTTTCTTATTTATTTAGTTGTTTCTGCTTGTACAAGCATAGTAGCTCCATAACGCTCTCTAAGTGCATTTTTTTGAATTTTACCTGTAGCGTTTCTTGGAATGTCGGAGAAGATTATTTCTTTAGGACGCTTATATCGTGGAAGCTGCATACAAAATTCACGAATTTCTTCTTCTGTTGCTGTCATTCCGTCCTTGAGCTGAATGATTGCGGCAGTTATTTCTCCAAGACGCTCGTCAGGAAGTCCTATAACACCAACATCATTTATTTTATCGTGAGCTCGCAGGAAGTCCTCTATCTGTACGGGATATATGTTTTCTCCGCCAACGATGATAACGTCTTTTTTACGGTCTACAAGGTAGATAAATCCGTCCTCGTCCTGCTTTGCAACGTCGCCTGTGTACAGCCAGCCGTCAGCAGTCAAAACTTCATTTGTAGCTTCGGGGTTTTTGTAGTAGCATTTCATAACTCCGTCGCCTTTTAGACAAAGCTCTCCTACTTCTCCCTGCTCTACTTCCCTTCCGCTGCCGTCTACAATTTTCACCTGCCAGTTATAGCCCGGGATACCGATTGCACCAACCTTGTGTATATTCTCTACTCCAAGATGCACTGCACCGGGACCTATGGACTCACTAAGTCCGTAGTTTGTATCATATTCGTGGTTTGGAAAAACCTCTTTCCATCTCTTAATCAAGGATGGCGGAACAGGCTGTGCACCTATGTGCATTAAACGCCACTGTGAGAGTCTGTAGTCTGCCGGGTTTATATCTCCACGCTCGATTGCATCGAGTATATCCTGTGCCCATGGCACCAAAAGCCAAACAATTGTTGCCTTTTCATCGGATACAGTTTGGAGTATCCATTCAGGCTTTATACCACGGAGGATAACTGCTTTTGAGCCTGATAAAAGTGAGCCGAACCAGTGCATTTTCGCGCCTGTATGATAAAGTGGCGGAATACAAAGGAATACGTCATCACGGCTTTGGCTGTGATGCTTTTGCTCTACCTTACATGATGCAACAAGTGCCTTGTGTCTATGTAAAATCGCTTTTGGAAAGCCTGTTGTTCCGGAAGAGAAGTATATTGCTCCGTCGTCCTCGTCACAGATTTCCACCGCCGGAGCGTTTGATGAGCAGAATGTTATCATATCAAGATAGCTGTCTGCAAAAGACGGAACGTCCTTTCCTACATAAAAGTAGTGATTTATTTTAAGGTTTGAACGAACACTTTCTATTCTTTCTGTAAACTCAGGTCCGAAAACGAGAACAGAAATGTCTGCAAGGTCGGAGCAGTACTCTATTTCATCTGCAGAAAAGCGGAAGTTCATAGGAACAGCTATAGCTCCTGCCTTTAGTATACCAAAGTAAACAGGAAGCCAGTCTATACAGTTCATCATAAGGATTGCAACCTTGTCACCCTTTTTTACACCACGTGTAAGGAGCAGGTTGGCAAAACGGTTTGCCTGTATATCAAACTGACGCCATGTAAGCTCACGTCTGTACTTTTCGTTGCCTGATGCTTGTATTAAGCTATATTCATGCCAGGATACGTTAGTATCCGGCTGATTTTCCGGATTTACTTCAACAAGGCTTACCTCGTTTGGATAAAATCGTGCATTTCTTTCAAGAAAATCTGTAATAGGCATAATATCTCTCCCTTTATAAATATTTGCTGAGAGCATTTATTTTTAAAAGATAAAAAAATAAACCGCCCCCGAAATAAATCAGAGGACGGATAAATAACCCGTGATACCACCTCAGTTCGCAGGCTCCTCACGAAGACCTGCCTCAACAAGTATCAAAGAAAACTCAATTTCTCCTAATACTCTACGCTGTTACGGGCGTCCCCGTCAAGGGTTACTGTTAGTTCTCCCTCGCAGCTCCCGGACTGTATTCAGACTATTTCAAGACCCCGGCTTGCACCACCCGCCGTTTCTCTCTGCTCCATTCATAGCTTACTTGGTTCCGTTCCTCGCTTTTAAATCATTCTAACACATAAGATTTTTATTGTCAATATTTTTTTGTAAATTTGTCATATAAAATAAGCTATTTAAAAATTCTGTCGCCTCTTGTATGGCAGGATACACTAAGCACCATGCCAATCAATACAAAACTCGACACAAGTGAGCTTCCTCCGTAGCTTACAAAAGGCAGAGGTATGCCCGTAACAGGCATAAGTCCCATGCACATTCCTATGTTTTCTACGGTGTGAAACAAAAGATTTGCACCTACGCCTATACAGATGTATCTGCCAAACAGGCTATCGGACCTTGATGCTGTTTTAAAACACCTTATAATAATAAGAAAAAGCAAAAGAATTATTAATACTCCCCCAACAAACCCAAGCTCCTCACCTATGGAGCTGAAAATAAAGTCTGTATGCTTGGCAGGAAGATATCCCGTACCTGTGCTTACTCCTTCAAGATACCCTCTTCCAAAAATCTCACCGGAGCCAAGAGTGAGCTTAGATCTTGTTACATTGTAGCCGCTGCCAAGAGGGTCAAGCTCCGGATTTAAGAAAACCTTTATTCTGTTTTTTTGGTAATCGTCCAAGAAATAATAAACAACCGGCGAAAGTGCCGCACCGGCACAAATAGCCGGAACAATGATCTTAAAAGAAAGACCGGCACAAAAGACCATTACAACAAATATAAAAAGAAAAACTACCGCCGTACCAAAATCCGGCTGCAACATAATAAGGGACACAACACCCAACAGGTGCATACAAAGTCCCAAAAATCCACGAAAGGTATTAATTTTTCCGCCAAGCCTTGAAAGGTGTGCAGATAATGTAACAATAAAGGTGCATTTTATAAATTCTGCCGGCTGAACGGATACAGGGCCTATCCTTATCCAGCTTTTAGAGCCCCATACGCCTGTCATTCCAAGAAACAAAACGCTCATAAGCACCAAAATGGACAAGACAAAAATATACTTTGCAAGAGGCAAAAGCACCTCATAATCAAAAAAGCATATAAGAAGCATAAGTAAAACACCAACCACCCCTGCTGCCAACTGCACAGTAACATGGGTGCTTGTACCAAAAGTCCTTGTTGCAGAGTACACAGAAAAAAGTCCTATGGTACAAAGCAAAAAAGTTGCTAATAAAAGAGTATAGTCCATTTTTTTATACATATCCAAAACTCCAAAAAAAGAGAGCGCTAATTTAAAGCACCCTCTTTTGTTTCTTTTAAGCCAGTTCAAGCCCAAAGGTAAAGGTAGTAAATTTAACGCTACTGCCTTCCTTTGCCTGGCGGCTTTCTACCCATATGCTCTGCTTATGAAGAAGCATAATATTTTTTACAAAGGAAAGTCCAAGACCTGCTCCCTTTGTTTTGTTAGTTCTTGATTTATCTATTTTGTAAAATCTGTCAAACACGTGAGGAAGCTCTTCCTTTTCTATACCCTCGCCAAAGTTTCCTACGCTGAAATAAGCCTTTTTACGGTCTGTCCACAGTTTAATTTCCATATTCGTGTTAGGGTATGCAAACTTTACAGCGTTGTCTATAAGGTTTATAAGAACTCTCTGTATTGCATCCCTGTCTGCACAGACCATAACCTTTTCTTCCGGGAAGCTCACAACAGGCTCCAGGGACTTTTCTTCAATTTTTTGCTCTAAACCGATAAGACAAATGCTTACAAGCTCCTTAAAATCAAATTCGCTCACATTCAGCTTATACTCACTGCTTGACATTCTGCTCATTTCAAGCATATCCGTTACAAGCTTTTTAAGACGGTTTGACTCGTCAAGAACAATTTTTAAATAGTATTCCTGCTTGTCCGGCGGGATTGTTCCGTCAAGGATACCTCCGACAAAACCGGAAATACTTGTCATGGGCGTTCTAAGTTCATGGGATATGTCACTTATAAACCTGTTTCTCATATCGTCAAGCTTTTGCAGGGACCCTGCCATAAAATTAAAGGATGATGCAAGCTGACCTATTTCGTCCTTTGATGTTACCTGTACTCTCTCGTCAAAGTTTCCTGCCGCAATATCAAGCGCTGCTGTGTTTATACGGCTGATTGAAGCGGAAATTTTTTCCCACTGGTGATAAATAAGCGCAAAGGCAATTACCATAGAAAGAGTTGCAGCTATAAGAAACCATATGATTACGCTGCCTGTGGTTTTTGATATTTCAGGCATTGGCGTGTTTACATACATCCCACCGATTTGTGTACCGTAATATTCTATCGGGAAAGCAACAGTCATTACCTTTCCTTTATAAAAATCTCCAAATTTTGCCGTCTTACGAACCTCGTCACCTTTTGCAACAGATTTTGCATAGGCATCAGGTATTTTATCTACAGCCTTGTTTGTGGTTTCTATCACATTTCCCTCAAGGTCTGCAATTATAATATCCGAGTCTAAAAAGTTTGCCCAGCTTCTTAAGTTTTCTACATAAAAATTCCGTGCCCGTACATTATTATTTTCTACCTGAAGATAACCTGTCAGGTTGTTTATGGTAGGTGATACCTTTTTTACTGTTTCATACTGACGGTCGCTTGCCGTGTCATTTACAAAAACTGCAAGACCTGCCGCCACAGTTAAAAACACAAGCATCAGTATAAGTACGTTTGTCCAGAATAATCTTCCAAAAACACTTTTGAACATTTATCTTACCTCAAACTTATATCCTACTCCCCATACAGTTTTCAGCTGCCAGTTGCCTTCTACCCCTTCAAGTTTTTCACGCAAACGCTTTATATGAACGTCAACCGTTCTTGAGTCGCCAAAATAATCAAAGCCCCAAACCTCTTCAAGAAGCTGCTCTCTTGTAAATACACGGTTCGGATTTGATGCAAGGAAATACAAAAGCTCCAGCTCTTTTGGAGGAATGTCAATTATGTTTCCTGTAATTTTGAGCTCATAGTTTGAAAGGTTTATTGCAAGGTTCGGGAACACTATCTCTTTCATAGTTTGTGTATCCTTTGACTCAAAACGTCTGAGTACTGCTTTTACACGTGCAATAAGCTCCTTTGGCTCAAAGGGCTTTACCATATAATCATCAGCACCAAGCTCAAGACCAAGAACCTTGTCAAAGGTTTCTCCCTTGGCAGTCAGCATTATTATGGGAATATTGCTTATTCTTCTTATTTCACGACAAACCTGCCAACCATCCATTTCAGGCATCATAATGTCAAGTATCACAATTGACGGTGCAGATTCTCTGAACATGGAAAGTGCCTTTACACCATTTGATGCAACACTTGTTTTAAAGCCTTCTTTTTCTAGGTAAAGCTTTATGAGCTCTGCAATATGTGCATCATCATCTACTATAAGTACCTTATTGTTTGCCATGTTTCTTCTCCCCTCTCTTTTTACTTATTATAACACAAAGAAAATAAATAATAAATAGATTTGCAAATTTTTTTATAATATTTTCCTTAATTGTTAATAAAAAGTTCATAAAACTTTTATTTTACTACATATTAATTGACATCTATTACCCTTTATGATATAATTTTCTTAATGTAAAATCATACTAATTGAAAGGATTGAATACACAATGAAAATAACAGTTTGTATCGGAAGTTCTTGTCATATCAAAGGCTCACGCAAGGTTGTAGAAAAGCTTCAGGCTCTTATAGCAGAAAACAATCTTGGCGATAAGGTAGAGCTTGGCGGCACATTTTGTCTTAATCAATGTCAGCAAGGCGTATGCGTAATGGTAGACGATAAGTTCTATTCAGTTTCGCCTGAAACAGCACAGGAGTTTTTTGAAACTAATGTACTTTCTGCATTTTAACGAAAGGAATTTACTAAAATGCCAAATTGTCTGACTCTTAAAAAATCCAATTGCAAAAATTGCTATAAATGCATTCGCCACTGCCCTGTTAAAGCAATAAAATTTTCAGGAAATCAGGCACACATTATCGGTAACGAATGTATTTTGTGCGGTCAGTGCTTTGTTGTATGTCCGCAAAATGCAAAACAAATCGTTGACGAAACAGAAAAGGTTAAGGTGTTCCTTCAAAGCGGCGCTCCCGTTTTTGTAAGCCTTGCTCCGTCATTTATTGCAAATTACGAAAATGTAGGAATAGACTCCATGAGGGAGGCTCTTGTTAAGCTTGGATTTAAAGATGTTGAAGAAACCGCTATTGGTGCAACAATTGTTAAAAACGGATATGAAAGAATGCTTGAGGAAGATGACAGAGATATTATAATTTCATCTTGCTGTCACAGCGTTAATTTACTTATACAAAAATACTTCCCGTCTGCTCTTGAATATCTTGCAGATGTTATTTCACCAATGCAGGCACACTCACTTGACATTAAAAAAAGGTATCCTGATGCAAAAACTGTTTTTATAGGCCCCTGCGTTGCTAAAAAAGACGAGGCGGAACACTACGAGGGAATTGTGGACGCTGTTCTTACCTTTGAGGAGCTTACACGCTGGCTTGCGGAAGAGGGTATTGAGCTTCAAAAAGGCAGTGACAAAAATCCGGAGAGTCGTGCAAGATTTTTCCCAACAACCGGTGGAATTCTAAAGACAATGACCAAAAACATTCCCGGATATTCGTACATAGCTCTGGACGGAATAGAAAACTGTATTGCAGCACTTAAGGATATTGAAAGCGGAAAAATCCACAAGTGCTTTATTGAAATGTCTGCCTGTGCAGGTAGCTGTATAGGCGGTCCTGTTATGGAAAAATATCATCATACATCACCTGTAAGCGATTATGTTTCTGTTTCAAACTATGCAGGTGAAAAGGACTTTTCTGTTACTCAGCCCGGTGCAGCGGATTTGAAAAAGCAGTTTGAATACATAGAACACAGACTTGGTCTTCCGTCAGAAACAGAAATATTTAGTGTGCTTCGTCAAATGGGTAAATTCAAGCCCTCTGACGAGCTTAACTGCGGATCCTGCGGATATGATACTTGTCGTGAAAAAGCCATTGCCATATGTCAGGGCAAGGCGGAAATTTCTTTGTGTCTACCATTTTTGAAAGACAAAGCAGAAAGCTTTTCAGATACTATTGTTAAAAATACTCCAAACGGACTTATTGTTCTTAACGAAAATCTTGAGGTGCAGCAGATAAACGAATCTGCTCGAAGACTTATGAATATTCGTTCAAGTGCAGATATCCTTGGAGAACAGGTTGTTCGTATACTTGACCCTAAGGACTTTATTGATGTTATAACAACAGGTCAGAACATCCACAACAAGCATGTATATCTTGCCGAGTATAACCGATATGTAGAGCAGTCCGTTGTATACGACAAGGACTCTCATCTTTTGGTAGGTATTATGCGCGATATTACAAACGAAGAAAACGAGCGCAGTAAAAAAGAGAATATAAGCCGCCAGACAATAGAAGTGGCGGATCAGGTTGTAGAAAAGCAAATGCGCATTGTTCAGGAAATTGCATCACTCCTCGGCGAAACTGCTGCGGAAACTAAAATTGCTCTTGCAAAGCTAAAGGAGTCAATTTCAAATGAATAATTTATGTGCAGATATTGGTTTTAAAAGTATAAACCACCATGGTGAGCAGCTTTGCGGCGACCATGTTGATATAGTTGAGCAAAACGAAAATTCTACCGTTATAGTTCTTGCAGACGGTCTTGGAAGCGGAGTAAAGGCAAGTATACTCTCTACCCTTACATCAAAAATAATCTCAACAATGATGGCAGCAAGCCTGCCAATAGAGGAGTGCGTAGAAACAATTGCGGCTACACTCCCTGTTTGTTCTGTCCGCGGGGTTGCATACTCAACCTTTACAATTATACACCTTATAAACAACGAAACTGCGGAGATAATACAATACGATAACCCCCGGGTAATTTTGCTCAGAGATAATAAGAACTACGACTACCCCACAATTGAAACAACCATTGGCGGCAAAAAAATTTATAAGTCAACTATAAGACTTGAAGAAAACGATATATTTGTTGCCATGAGTGACGGCTGTCCTCATGCAGGCATTGGTATGTCATACAACTTTGGCTGGGACAGAAAAGATATAATTGAGTTTATGGAAACTATGTCTGTAAGCGGTCTTACGGCAAAAAATTTGTCCACGCTTTTAATTGATGAGTGTGACAAGCTCTATGGCTATGAGCCGGGAGATGACGCTACGGCATGTGTTGTAAAAATAAGAAAAAGAGAGCCAATGAACATACTCTTTGGCCCTCCCTCAAACCGTGATGACTGTGACAGAATGATGTCCCTGTTCTTCTCAAAAGAGGGAAAGCATATTATATGCGGAGGTACAACTTCATCAATTGCTTCAAAATACTTAAGAAAACCTCTTAAAGCAACACTGGACTTTGGAAACTCGGATGTTCCGCCAATTGCAAAGCTCGAGGGTGTTGATTTGGTAACAGAGGGTGTTATTACTGTAAACAAGGTGCTTGAATATGCAAAAGACTACCTTGGTGAAAATCAGCTGTACGAGCATTGGAATTATGAGCGTGACGGTGCTTCCCTCATATGTCAACTATTATTTGAAGAAGCAACAGACATTAACTTTTATGTTGGAAAGGCTATAAATCCGGCACATCAGAATCCGGATTTGCCAATAAATTTCAGCATTAAAATGAACCTTGTAAAAGAGCTTTCCAAATGCCTTAAGCAAATGGGCAAAAGAATTAAAGTAAGCTATTTCTGAGGAGTATAAAAATGAGAAAATTTGATACAAAGGTACAGCACTTAAAATATAAGGTGCTGCGGGAGGTTGCAAGACAGGCATGGAATGATACCTTACTTGAAAATGTTCTTGACATACCCGAAACTATTGTACCGGGCAAAACGCCCACCATGCGCTGCTGCGTTTATAAAGAAAGAGCAATACTCACAGAGCGTGTTAAAATCGCAATGGGCGGAGACAAGGATAACCCAAATGTTATAGAGGTTATTGATATTGCCTGTGACGAATGTCCATCTGCAGGATACGAGGTAACAGACTCATGTCGTGGCTGTCTTGCACACAGATGTGAGGATGTATGTAAAAAAGATGCTATATCCTTTGACCATAATCATGTGGCGCATATTGATAAGTCAAAATGCGTGGAATGCGGTCAATGTGCAAAGGTATGTCCTTACTCTGCTATAGTAAACAGGAAGCGTCCCTGTCAGAACGCCTGCAAAATCAAGGCTATATCTATAAACGAGGAAAATGCAGCTTCAATAGACAACAGCAAGTGCACCGGCTGCGGCGCGTGTGTATATCAATGTCCTTTTGGAGCAATAATGGACAAGTCATATATTCTTGACACAATAAATTTAATAAAAAACAGCCATAATAATCAGGAGTATAAGGTATACGCTCTTGTTGCACCGTCAATTTCCAGTCAGTTTACATACGCAAAGCTGGGACAGGTAATAACAGGTCTTAAGGAGCTTGGGTTTTATACAGTAATAGAAGCGGCTCTTGGTGCAGATATGGTGGCTCATGCAGAAGCAAAAGAACTTGCAGAAAAAGGATTTCTTACAAGCTCGTGCTGTCCGGCTTTTGTAACTTATATAAAAACATCGTTCCCGGACCTTACACCACTTATTTCACATAACCTGTCACCTATGGCGGCACTTGCAAAGTATGTAAAGGAAACTACAACTAATGCAAAGGTTGTATTTATTGGACCATGTACTGCAAAAAAAGCAGAAGCACAGCTTGAAGCTGTAAAACCGTACGTTGACGCAGTTCTTACCTTTGAAGAGCTACAGGCGCATTATGACAGTAAGGATATTGATATCACCACTCTTGACGAGGATGTGCTTGATAATGCTTCATACTTTGGCAGAATATTTGCACGTTCGGGCGGTCTTTCCGACGCTGTCATGCAGGGACTAAAGGAGCAAAACATAGAATTTGACCTTAAAGCCATTCCTTGTGACGGTATAGAAGAGTGCAAAATGGCACTTCTTAAAAAGAGTAAAAATGTGCTCGATGCAAACTTCATTGAGGGTATGGCGTGTAAGGGCGGCTGTATAGGCGGCGCCGGATGTCTTACCCACGGAGAGAAGAACAAGGCAGAAGTTGACAAATACGGAAGAGAGGCGCTGGAAAAAACAATTAGCGAGGCTATTTCTGTACTTAAATAAATTTACACATAAGGAGATACGAAATATGAAACTAGGTATAGTCGTTCATGCACCTGTTTCATATATCTCTATATATCCTTATAAAATTCTCTAAATGGCTATAAACAAAGGGATATCACAAGAGCTGAATTCTATATATATTCCCGTATAACACTATATATTTTATAAAAAATTGGTGTCGGAAATGGTGTCAGGGCGTATATAAGACTATTTAAAGGGTTTGACACAAAAAATTATACAAATGCAGAAAGGAATGTTAATGATGGCAAAGGAAAAAAATATGGATTGGATAAGTAAAACAAGGAAAGATATCGTTGTTGACGTGTTTTTGATGATAATATCTTTTGTTACGGGAATTGTTTTGGTGTGTTGTGCGCCGGTTGATGATGTTTTTGCAATCGCGGCAATTATTCCCGGCTCAATATTTTTATTGTGTGTGTGGTATTATATAAATTATCTTATTGCATCAGAATTTTTGAATGTTGCAAAACAAAAAGGATATTCAGATGGAAAATATTATTGGTATTGTTTCCTCTTTGGTGTAGCCGGATATTTATTGGTAATTGCATTGCAGAATAAGAATATCATTCAAAGCAATACCATTGACGAATTGCCGGAAATTTAAGGAAATAAAACGATGAGTGAGAGATATACAAAAGTTTATGAGTGTCCTCAAAATGTTTATGCCGAAAATTCTCCTGTTGTAATTTCAGCCGGAGCACTACTGAAAGATAACCAAACAGGTAAAATATTAGCGCAATTAAAAATTAAAAACATTACAAATAAAGTTATCAAAGCTGCAAGAATTTCAATTTTATCCTTTGACACAGTAGGAAATTTGATTGATGGTAAAACAACGTATGAATATCTTGACCTTTCAGCAGATAGAGATTGTGAGTTCGGGCAGAAAGTGCCAATCATTTTACCGAACGATTCAGCAAGGGCATTTTCTGTAAAAATAAACGAAATTATATTTAATGATAATAGTATTTGGAAAGATGATGCTCAAGAATGGGAGCCGCTTAAAGGTCAGACAAAACTTATATCTGCCTTGAATGACTCGGAATCCATAAAACAATTTAAACATGAATATGGTGAAAATTGCGAATACGTGGTATCTGAGGAAAAGGATATTTGGATTTGCAGTTGCGGAAAAATAAACAAAAAAGAAGAATTAACTTGTTTTAATTGCAATAATTCTTTGGCGGTACTAAAAAACATTGATTTTGCAAAACTTGTGGATAGTAAAAACGCAAGAATTGAAAACGAAAAAGAAGAAAAAGCGCAAAACAGAAAAAAGAAATATAAAATAACAGGAATTATCGTTGCATTAATAGTTTGCATTATTGCAATATCCACAGTTGTTATAACTACCAATAAGATTGCTGAAATAAACAAGGAAAAAGCAGAGGCATATAGCGTTGCAGAACAAATGTTTCAAGAAGGCAAGTATTTTAAAGCCTATGAACTATACACACAAGCATCCGGATATAAAGACAGTATTGAAAAAACTAATCAAGCTGCGTTGCATTATTTAGCGTTAGAAATCAATTTTTATGATTATACATATAATACTGGTGATCTTCGCAATCTTTACGGAGCAGTAGATGTATCCCCTGCCGAAATGAAAAAAATTCTTACAAGCAATTCATGGGCGACCAGAATTATTGATGCCCCTAGTTATATTGCCCATTTTAGTGAAGATGGGAGTGTTTCTCCTGAAGGTTTAGGAGTTATAGCAAACATAATGCTGTATTATAAATGGCGTGAAGAAGCAGACTGTTTGACTTTTATAGGCAGGAGTGAATCTGAAAAGAATTTCTTTAATTTCTTAAAAATGGATGAAGGGCTATATTTGGCATACAAAAAAGACAATAACGTAGAAGTTATCAGACAAGTATTTATTGAGAAGGATTCTAAATGGTATGACAAATATATGGAAAGATATTCGGCAGAAATAAAAGAATGGAAAGAAAAACAAAAAAAGTAAATATCTGTTATTAGTTTCGTAATATAATCAATATCACGAAAAAATGAAAGAAACAATTTATAGAAATGGTGTCAGATTGGTGTCAGACCAATTGAGAAACCCTTGAAAATAAAGGAGATGTAAATAAATATGAAACTAGGTATAGTCGGACTTCCAAACGTTGGAAAATCCACACTTTTTAATGCTATAACAAAGGCAGGTGCAGAGTCTGCAAACTACCCATTTTGTACTATAGAGCCAAACGTGGGCGTGGTAGACGTGCCTGACCACAGAATTGACCGTCTTGCCGAGATGTACAATCCAAAAAAGGTAACAAGAGCGTATATAGAGTTTGTTGACATTGCAGGACTTGTAAAAGGTGCAAGTAAGGGCGAGGGTCTTGGAAACAAGTTTCTTTCCCATATTCGTGAGGTTGATGCAATTGTGCACGTTGTACGCTGCTTTGAGGATGAAAACATAACTCACGTTGAAGGCTCAATTGACCCTATACGTGATATTGAAACAATAAACCTTGAGCTTATTTTCTCTGACGTGGAAATGGTTGAGCGCCGCATTGACAGAACAAAAAAAGCTATGAAAGGTAACAAAGCTCTTGCGGCAGAGCTTGAACTCCTAGAGAGATTAAAAGCACATCTTGAGGAGGGAAATCCTGCAAGAAGTCTTGAGTACACAGAGGAAGAACTCCTTGTTATGAAAGAAATTGCCCTCATTTCCATGAAGCCTGTTATTTATGCGGCAAACGTTGCAGAGGGCGACATGGCATCTGATTTAGAAAACAACGCTTTTGTTAACCGCGTAAAGGAATTTGCCGCAGGCGAAAATTCAGAGGTTATGGTTGTTTCTGCCCGTATAGAAGAGGAAATTTCCGAGCTTGAGGGTGAGGAAAAGGAAATGTTCCTGGAAGAGCTTGGCATGAACGAGTCAGGTCTTGACAGACTTATAAAGGCAAGTTATAAGCTGCTCGGACTAATCAGCTACCTGACAGCCGGAGAGCCTGAAGTACGTGCATGGACAATTACAAATGGCACAAAAGCGCCACAGGCAGCAGGCAAAATCCATACAGATTTTGAAAGGGGCTTTATAAGAGCCGAGGTTGTGGCATATGATGACCTTATGGAATGCGGCACAATGACAGCGGCAAAGGAAAAAGGACTTGTACGCTCCGAGGGTAAGGAATATGTTATGAAAGACGGAGACATAGTACTCTTCCGCTTTAATGTGTAATATGAAGAAAAGATTTAATATGACCTGCGGCGATATAAATTATTTTTATATCGCCGCAGTTGTAATAATAATTCATACTATTATATGGGTATTTTCGGGAAACTCTCCACTTGCAGAAAACCCGTATAACTCATATGTACTTCAGGCACAGGCCTGGCGTGATGGAAGCTTTGATTTAGGCAGAGGCTACAGCCACTTGGAGCTTGCAGAATATGATTACAGGTTTTTTGTAAGCTTCCCGCAATTTCCCGCAATGGTATATTTTATACCTGTACTTTTCGGGCTCCCTGTACCGGAGGGGATTATTGCGCTTGCCTGTGCAATTGCAGGCGCGTGCCTTTGCTACAAGCTTGGAAAGCTGTATAACCTTAGCGAAAAGTTTTCTTTTGTGCTATCCCTTGCAATGACAGTTGGCTCTAATATGCTCTTTGTATCAGTAAATGCATGGGTATGGTTTATTGCGCAAAATATGTGTTTTACCCTTACTGTAGCTTCAATTCTTTTTGCAAAGCTAAAGAAACCCTTTTTATCCTTTTTGTTTCTTTCCTTTGCTATTGGCTGCAGACCTTTCCAGATTTTGTATTTCCCACTCCTTTGTATGATTTTATGCGAAAGTTCAGGGCTTGAAAGTCTGATAAAAAAGCCATATGTTTTTTTAGGTGCGGCAGCTGTTGGTGCATTTTATATGTGGCTCAATTTTGCACGGTTTGGAAACATATTTGAGTTTGGGCACAACTACCTTCCCGAATTTACAGAGACACCATATGGCCAGTTTAACATCCGTTACCTTAAGGAAAATCTTTATTCACTTATAAAGCTTCCCACAATCTCACAAAACGGGAGCTTACAAATGCCAAGGTTTAACGGAATGAATATTTTTATTGCAAGTCCTATATTTGCCTACAGCATTTATATGTATATAAAGAATTTCCGCAGCAACACAAAGCTGAAAACTGCAGCACTTTTGATTATACTTACAGAGCTTATCTGTATTACACTTCACAAAACCATGGGCGGCTGGCAGTTTGGAAACAGATACACAAACGACTGTTTGCCCTTGGCGCTGTTTATAATTTGCGCATCCAACATAAAAAAAGAGGGGTATCCTACCGGGCTTTCACTTGTTACCCTGTACGGTATACTGATGAATGTGGCAGGAACGATAATTTGCTATCTTGACATTTAGGAGAGGTTATGAAAAAGGAGCTTTTATATGCCGAGTCTTCCGGCGTGAGGATAATATCCGATGATTTTGATATTGCTATAGACCCTGTTTCTTTGAAATCGGGGTCTTTTCCTGATGCAATAATTTTTACAAGTCTTAAAGCTGCCGCTTCCTGCGACAATATAGAAAACATTCCTGTTTTTGCGTCTTCACATACAAAAAATTTACTTGTACGAGCAAAAGATAAATTTGAAAGTGAAGAAATCTATTCTCCGGAGGAAATTATAGCGTGTACTCCAAAAAGAAAATCCACAATTAGAACAAAAGGCACTCCTGTGGCAGAGCTTACATTTTTTTCGAAAGAGGAATTTCCTGCAAGCAGCCACGTACTTTTAAAAACAAAAACAAGGAATATATTATATACATACGATATAAAAGACAAAATTAATATGCCGCCTCATGACACGCTGATTATTTGTGCCAATAAAAAAACACCAGTGAAAACTATTATTTCAAAGGTGGGACGTGCTGCTATTAAAATAGAAAGCTTTTCTGACCTTTCCTGCGTACTACGTTTTTTTAACGAAGAATTAAAAGACGTATCCGCCTGTATTGACAGCACACTTATGGAAAAAGCATATGAGTACCTAAAGGCTGATTGTACTGTTTTTTCAAATACTGTAAAACCCCTTTCAAACTATAGGGGTGAGCCCCAAGTTATAATCACGGCAGACGAAACCTTGTATTCTGATAGGTTTTGTATGTTTTCGTCAGATTTTCAAAAAGAAACATCTCTTGCGGAGGTTTATGAGTTTTCAAAATCATCATCTGCAAAGACAAAAATCGCAATATGTCCGGGACTTGATTCGATTAAAAAACGAGGGGACATTACACTTTGCGGCGAGGGCAGCATCATAGATTTGCAGGACTTTGAATACTGTGACGAATAGCACCAAGTGCTGTAAGGGGCAGTTCTAAAAAGTCATAGACAGGAAACATATTAATGAGCCTGCTCTTTTTCATAAGAAGAATATCATCAAGCTCTATGTACAAATCAAATTCATTCCAGGAAATTTTAATGGGTGCAATCTCCGGATTTTTCTGCACAGCCATTATGGCATTTTTAAGCTCTGTATACTTTTCATGCTCAAACCGGTTTGACAGCATCAGCTGGGGAACCTCATGGCTTGCAAGCAGCATTTCATAGTTTGTGAAAATTCGTATAAAGCCTACTTCTTTTCCCTCTATTACATTATCAAGCCGTGTCCATTTTTCTACATTAAATCTATAGTAATATTCGTTTGAGTCCTTTGGGATTTCTGTGATAAGGCGTCTCGGAACACAGGTGCAATTTTTTACCTTTCCTATATATCTGATTCCTGCATCGTTTCCAAAAAGATTTTTGGACTGATATATACCAATCCACTTAACAGGCAGGTTATATTCACTTATATATTTTGCAGGTATGTGGTAGAAATTATTTGATAGACAAACAGAAAGCTGATTTACATCTCTTAGCACTCCAATTAAGGTGTCACGCTCTGTCCACATTGTGCATTTTGGGTCAGTATTCGTTACCTCAACGTGAGCTTCGTCTTTTTGAAACCTTTTGAAGATGCTTTTAAGTATTGGTTTGTCTTTGGAATGTGCATTCCCCTTATCCACAGATAAAGTCCTCCTTTCTTTTATATTTTCATGTTTATAGCCTCTGACCATGCTTTTGCTAGAAATTATTATAACATATAAATTCCCAAAAAACAACAAAATTTTACATGGCATGAGTGCTAAATTTACAAATCTTTTTAAAGATAATTGACTTTAAGGAATAAAATTGATACAATAAAAGAAATGATAGGTTACAGGAGGGATTGTTATGGTCCTTGCAATAGATATAGGAAATACAAACATAGTAATTGGCGGCTTTGTGGGCGATGAGCTTTCCTTTGTTGCACGAATTGCAACAGACGCTACAAAAACAGAGGACGAGTATGCAACAAAAATAAAGAGTGTGCTTCTACTTCACAAGGTTGAAATACCCTCGATAAAGGGCGCAATTATTTCTTCTGTTGTTCCCCCTCTTACATCTGTTATGAAAAAGGCAATAAACCTTGTATACGGCGTAAATGCACTTTTGGTAGGACCGGGAATAAAAACAGGAATTAATATTCATTGCGACTCACCGTCATCTGTAGGTGCAGACCTTATTTGTGCCTGCGTTGCAGCGCACCACATATACGGAAGTCCCTCACTTATAATTGACATGGGAACAGCCACAAAAATGATGGTGGTTGATTCTACAGGAACATTTATCGGCGTTTCCATTATACCGGGCGTTAACATTTCCTTAAAGGCTCTCGCCTCAGGTACAGCGCAGCTTCCGCAAATAAGCCTTGAAGCACCAAAATCTGTACTTGGCAAAAACACCATTGACTGTATGCGCTCCGGAGTAGTGTTTGGAAATGCAAGTCTTATTGACGGAATGATTGACAGGTTTAACGATGAAATGGGCCAGGAGCTAAAGGTTTATGCAACAGGAGGTCTTGCATCTTCCATAATCCCACATTGTAAGCATGACATAAGCCTGGACGAGCACCTTGTGCTTAAGGGTCTGAATGTTATGTATAATAAAAATAAATAACTTTTTGTGTATTACCTTTTTTAAAAGGTTAATATAAATTTAATATGCGTTGTATCACGAAATTCGTGAACGACAGCAAGGAGGAATTTTAATGAAAACACAAAAAATGTCAACACAAAGCCTTGTACTTTGCGCTATCATGACTGCACTTGTTATTATATTGCAGTTTATGGGTGCATTTATAAAGCTTGGAACATTTTCCATATCATTGGTTCTTGTTCCGATTGTTATTGGCGCAGCCATTTGCGGAGTAGGTGCCGGTGGATGGCTTGGATTTGTATTTGGCGTTGTAGTTCTCCTGAGCGGTGACGCTGCAGCCTTTCTGGCAGTGAGCGTTCCGGGAACTATAATAACCGTGCTTGTAAAGGGTATAGCCTGCGGATTACTTGCCGGGCTTACATACAAGCTCCTTGAAAAATATAATACATTTGTTGCAGTTGTTGCTGCTGCATGTATTTGTCCTATTGTAAATACAGGAGTATTTTTAATAGGCTGCCTCATATTCTTCATGGATACGGTTGCCATGTGGGCAGAGGCGGCAGGTCTTAGCGGAGATGTAGGACGATATATGATTATTGGACTTGTTGGTGCAAACTTCTTATTTGAACTTCTATTTAATATAGTACTTAGTCCGGTTATTGTAAGACTTTTAAAAGTTAGAAGATAAAAAGAATAGCTGTTGCATTGCAACAGCTATTTTTTTACATTTTTTCAACTGTACTAATTCCCAAAAGTCCAAGTGCTGATTTAATAACTGTAGTGGTTGCCTCAACAAGAGCAAGTCTTGCTTTTTGAACCTGGGTGTCTACATCACTCTTTAGTATCGGGCTTGTGTTGTAGAACTTATTAAAGAGCTTTGCGAGAGTTGTTACATATCGGTTTACATAAAACGGCTCGTTCTTCTCTGCTGCAGATGTAACTGCTGCTGAAAAGTTGCCAATATGCTTTATGAGCTCATATTCCTCATTAGAGGTAAGAAGCGAATAATCTGCTCCCTTATAGTCCACGTCACTTCTGCGAAGTATGCTTCTGCCACGGGCATATGTGTATTGAACATAAGGTCCACTTTCTCCCTCAAAGTCAAGCATTGTATCCCATGAGAATATTATGTCTTTTTCACGGTTGTTTTTAAGGAAAGCATAAAGTATTGCACCTATACCAACCTTTTTTGCTACCTCGTCAACATCTTCCATGTCAGGAGTGCTATCAAGCATAATTCCTTTTGTTTTGGAAATTGACTCATTTAAAACATCTTCAAGGAATACCACATCACCATCACGGGTGGAAAGCTTTTTGTCCGGGAACTTTACAAGTCCAAAACCTACATGGATACAGGACTTTGCCCAGTCTCCGCACATTTTTTCCACTACGGAGAATATTTGCTTAAAGTGTAGCTCCTGCGGCATACCTACCACATAAATGTTCTTATAAAAATCGTATGTTCTGTGCCTGTAAAGAGCTGCGGCAATGTCACGTGTTGCATAGATGGTTGTTCCGTTTGATTTCAAAATCATGCACGGCGGCATGTTTTCTTCTGACAGGTCTACCACCTGTGCTCCTTCGCTTTCTACAAGAAGTCCTTTTCCCTTGAGGATGTTTACGACCTCGTCCATTTTGTCGCCGTAAAAGCTTTCTCCGTTATAGGAGTCAAAGGAAATGTCGAGCATATCATAAACACGCTTAAACTCCACAAGGCTTACTTCCCTGAAATATTTCCAGAGCTCTGTAGTTTCTTCATCTCCTTCTTCAAGGAGTCTAAAATATTCTCTTGCCTCATCATCAAGCTCCGGCTGCTCCTTTGCAACCTCATGGAAGTGCACATACAGCTTTAAAAGCTCGTTGATTGGGTCCTTTTCTATTACCTTTGGGTCGCCCCAGCGTTTATACGCACTTATCAGCTTACCAAACTGTGTTCCCCAGTCACCCAAATGGTTTATTTTAACTGTTTCATATCCAAGAAAAGAATATATTTTATCAAGACTGTTACCCACTGCTGTAGAAAAAAGATGTCCTATATGGAATGGCTTTGCAATGTTTGGAGAAGAAAATTCAACCAAAACTCTCTTGCCCTCTCCCTCATTTGTACGGCCATATTCCATGCCCTTTTCTATAACCTCGGCAAGTTGCTCTTTTGCAAAATAGCCTCTTGAGAAGAAAAAGTTTAAGTATCCACCATTTTGAACTGCTTTTTCTATAAAATCAAGCTTTGGAAAGCTCTCTGCAAGTTCTGCAGCAATAACGGGCGGTGCCTTTCTCATTACTTTCGCAAGAGGAAAGCATGGAAATGCAACGTCACCCATTTCCGGATTTGGAGGCACTTCTATAGCCTTTTCTACTGCCTGTATATCAAGCTCTGTTAAAAGGGAAATTTCTTTAATCAGCTTTTCTTTAAGATCCATTCTAATAATTACTCCTTACTGTCCTCTTGCTGCTCAACTTGTGATGATGGCTCTGCTGTTTCATTAATTTCAACATCTGTTTCAGCCACCGGCTGTTTTTCTTCTAACGCCACATCCTTTACTTCCTCATTTTTTTCACTTTCATGTGAGCTGTGGTGGTGACTGTGGTGATGATGGCTGTGATGATGATGGCTGTGATGATGTGATTTCTTTCGTGAATGAGCTCCTTTTCTAAGAGGGCTTATATATCTTGCCCAAGCCTCTCTGTTTGTTGCCATATACCATAAAGCAATAAGCAACAATGCGTCAGAGCAGATAAGAGGAATTGTCTTTTTCATCCACCAATCGGGTATAGCATTTCCTCTATAAATATAGTAAGCAACAACAGGTACAAGATAACACATTATCATCTGTGCAAGCAGAAGCTTACATGTCAGTTTTCTGTCTCTGTCAATATTATAGCCCATGAGGAACCAGATAATAGCAGCTATATGATTATAAAAAATCGTTTCCGCGTTACGTGATACCCATTGCATGTGGTTAAACATCATGTTCTCAACCTTAAGGTACTGAGCCACATCAAAGCTTATTGACAAGGAGAAAATGCTTTGAATGAACCACTGTATTACCCATAAATTTGCAGCAACATATATACCCGCCATTATATAGCAAACAATCTTAAGCATGGTTTTCTTTTCAAAGGCGGATTTGTGTGGATATATAATTGCAAAAGGCAAAAGTATATGTACCACACCCACAAGACAATATGCAATATTTGATAAGTTAAGATAACTTCTTTGTTCAAGCTGAATATAAGATGTTATAATATCAATAATCTCACGGGTATGTCCTACCATGTATACAATACCAAAAACTATTGATAAAAATGCAAGTCCTGTTAAATTTATGTATATCTGACTTCTCTGATTCAAAAATATCTGTCCCTTCTTGTGTTTCTTTGCCCGCACTGCGGACATATACATTTATTATACCATAAATACGAGATATATCAATATCTTTTTCAAAAAAAATTAAAAAAATAAAACCTTTATTAGCATGAACCCCAAAAGCCAATAGCTTTTGGGGTTCATACTAATTATTTTTTCATCAGCTTATATATTTCTTCGTTTGCATCTGTCTTTTTTAAAGACTTTAAATTTTCACTCATACGAGAAAGAAGCTCCTTGTCTGAAACTGTATCCTTTATCATCTTATAAAGGCTGTCACCTGAAAGGTCCGCCTCCGGAAGCACAACCGCACCGCCTTTTGACTCTACCTCACGGGCATTTTGCTCCTGATGGTTTCTTACAACGTTAGGTGACGGAATTAAAACAGAGGGTTTTTCAAGGACTGCAAGCTCGCTTACTGTAATTGCACCTGACCGGCAGACTGCAAGGTCTGCAGCAGACATTACAAGATGCATATTATCAATATAAGGAACCACCTTGATATCATCATCAAGCTCAATTCCTCTTTCCTTTATAATATCTGTAATTCTTTCAAAATTACGGTCACCTGTTCCAAAGATGAGTCTGAATGGCTTTTCCGTTTTTAGCTTTGGAAGCATATCAACAACAGCTTCGTTTATTCTGTCAGAGCCAAGGCTTCCGCCAAATATAAGAACAACCGGCTTGTCACCAAAAATGCTAAGCTTCTCTCTTGAATTTTCCTTTTTTGCAGAAATTATCTCACGTCTTACAGGGTTTCCTGTATATACGCATTTTGGAGAGTTATTCATATGCTTAATTGTTTCTTCAAAGCTCACAGCCACATAGTTTACATATTTTTCACTAGCTGAAACTGTAAGGCCCGGATAAACGTTTTGCTCATGAATAAGTGCAGGAATTTTAAGCTTCCCTGCAGCCATTGCAACAGGTCCGCTAACATAACCACCTGTGCAAACAACAAAGTCCGGCTTAAATTCCTTCATAATTTTTTTACATTTTTTCTGGGCATCATAAAGCTTTTTTAAAACCTTTATGTTTTTGAGCATATTTTTTCTGCTAAAGCCTTCTATGTCTATATACTCTATATCATATCCGGATTTTGGAACGAGTTTTTTTTCAAGTCCTCGTTTTGTACCTATGAACAAAGCCTCAAAATTTTCGTCCTTCTCCGCTGCATAGCCTGCAATAGAAAGGGCGGGGTTTATATGTCCTCCTGTTCCGCCTCCTGCAAATATAACCTTCATAAAAACCGTACCTTTCCTTATCAAAGATTTGTATGCTCTTTTATCGAAGAACGGGAAATATTAAGAAGTATTCCCATTTCCACAAGAAGCACCAAAATAGCTGTTCCGCCGTAGCTAAAAAATGGAAGTGATACGCCTGTATTTGGCACGCTTGACGTAGCAACGGCAATATTTAATGTGGTTTGGATTGCGACTTGAGCCATAATACCTGTAGCAAGAAGTGTACCAAAGGTGTCGGGTGCATTAAGAGCTATTCTGAAACCACGAAGAATTAAAAGTACAAATGCTATTATTATAAGTGCTCCCCCAAAAAGACCAAGCTCCTCGCACGCAATTGAGAAAATAAAGTCGTTATAAGGCTCAGGGAGATATGAATATTTTTGAACGCTCTGTCCAAGACCTCTGCCAAAGAGTCCGCCGGAGCCCATTGCATAAAGCGCCTGTGCAATCTGGTATCCGGAATGTTGCATATCCTCAAAGGGACTTAAAAAGCGCATAAGTCTTGCAAGACGGTTTGCATCAAAAAGATAAATACCAATAAAGCCAAACACACCAAGTACAGGAAGTCCTACTGCAAAGGGCCATATTTTTGTACCTGCAGATATTAAAATCCATGCACCAATACCTACCATAACAATTGTTCCACTAAGATGCGGCTCCAGTATCATAAGAAATGCAACAGCACCAATTACCACTGCAAAGGGTGTTATTTTTCTAAGGTCTGTTACATTATATCTGCCACAGGAAATCATATATGCAAGCATCATGGAAATACCAAGCTTCATAAACTCCGAAGGTTGTAGCTGAAATCCCGGAAGTTGTATCCATCTTCTTGAGCCGTTAAGGGATATACCTATTCCCGGTATGGCAACAAGCACAAGAAGTATAAGACAAATTCCAAAAATAAGCTTTGCGTGCTTATAATAAATTCTGTAGTCTATTCTTGAAACTACAATCATTCCTATAAGACCAAGTACAACAAACACCAGCTGCTTTTTAAAGAAATGGTATGAATCGTTATACTTTGACGCACCGGCAGGAGCAGATGCAGACAGAAGCATTACAAGACCGACCAGCATAAGCAGCATTATAAGAAAAAGGAATGTATAATCTATGCCCTTATGATGCAAAGCACTTGTTTGCTGTCTTTCAGTTGTTTTTTTTGCAGCCAATACAATTCACCTCAAATCAATGCGGAAACAGCGCAAAGTACAATTGTTACCGCTGTAAATACCAAAACTATTTTTACTTCCTTCCAGCCACACATTTCAAAGTGGTGGTGGATAGGACTCATTTTAAATATTCTCTTACCTGTAAGCTTAAAGCTTGCAACCTGAAGTATTACAGAAAGAGCCTCTGCAAAGTATATAAACCCTGCTATTACAAGGTACAAATGCATTTTAAGGGCAATTGCAGCAGCAACTACAGCACCGCCAAGGAAAAGGGAGCCTGTATCGCCCATAAACACCTTTGCAGGATATTTGTTATAAATAAGAAATCCAAAAAGTCCTCCTGCCACAGCAAAGCCAAAGGAGAATATTCCCATCTCCCCGCCGCCGTATGCACACATAGCAAAAAACAAAATAACGGGAATTGTAACACTTGTTGCAAGTCCGTCAAGACCGTCTGTGAGGTTTACAGCATTAACCGTTCCTGTCATTACAAAAATTGCAAAAAGGAAGTAAAGCCATAGAGGCATATTAAGAGTAATATTAAAAAACGGGATTATAATCTGTGGTGTAAACTCTCCAATCATCATAAGAGCCACAAGGTATCCCACTGTTAGCAAAATTTGCAAGGTAAACTTTGGAAGTGCTCTAAAGCCGAGGTTTCTTTTTTTAACTACCTTTATAAAGTCATCTGCAAAGCCTATTGCACCAAAACCGACAGAAACAAGAAGCATAATTAGTGCTTTTCCCTCGTTTTGTGAAACACCATTTGATAAAAGGGTTATAAAATACGAGCATACAACCGCCACCACTATTCCAAGTATGAACATCATTCCGCCCATAGTTGGTGTTCCGGACTTTTTCTGGTGCCATGTGGGGCCTTCTTCTCTTATTTCCTGTCCGAATTTAAGCTTTCTTAGCCATGGTATAAAAACGGGGCCTGCAAGAGCTGTTACAGCAAACGCCACCAAAAGCGGAAAGCCTCCTGTTATTAACAATTTCATATGTAAACTATCCTTTCAAAATTCAGTTTGTTATTTTATCAAGAATTTTTTCAAAATGCATTCCTCTTGAAGCCTTTATTAAAACGGTATCACCGGGGGCAATTATTGTATTTATTACCTCTGCTGCAGCTTCTGTTGTTTCAAAGGTATAAATATGATTCATTCCCTCGGCGCCTTTTGCAATATAGCTTCCGTTTTTGCCTACACACACAAGGACATCTGCCTTGTTCATAGCCTCTTTTCCAAGTCCAAGGTGCGCATCCTTTGCAAAAGCTCCCATTTCAAGTATATCTCCAAGAATTGCAACTCTTCTTCTGCCTTTTTCTGTTTCAAGGACCTTTAAGGCTGCACGTACAGAGTCAGGTGCCGCATTATAGCAATCGTTTATGATTTTTATATCTCCATGCTCTCTTATTTCCATTCTCATAGCTGTAAGCTGCGGGTTTTCAAGGCCCTGTACAGCCAGTTCAGGGCTTACGCCGCATATAACACCTGCACCAAAGGCTGCAAGAGCATTATACACGTTATGAACTCCGGGGGTGCTTAAAGCAACAGGGTATTCTTTTCCCTCCCACAATATAGAAAACTCCACGCCACTAAGGCCTTTGTCCTTTATATCAACTGCTTTTATATCTGCATTTTCATTCTGAATACCATAAAAAACTGTTTTGTATTTGCCATTTACAGTTTTTAAAAATTTATCGTCACCGTTTGCAATTACTGTGCTATTTTCTGTAAGATACGCTGTACCCTCCATTTTTGCCTTGAAAATGTTTTCCTGTGAACCAAGGTTTTCTATATGGCTCATACCGATGTTTGTCATAACAAGAACATCGGGGCGGACAATATCTGCAAGATATTCTATTTCCCCTGCAGCACTCATTCCCATTTCAAGAACACACGCTTCATGGTCTTTTTCAAGACGCATAACCATTATGGGAACACCTATATCATTATTAAAATTTTTGTCTGTTTTTAAGGTATTATATTTTTGTGAAAGGACCGCTGCTGTAAAGTCACGCGTGGTTGTCTTTCCTACGCTTCCCACAACTCCAACAGTTAAAAGAGGATATTTTTCTTTATAATATTTTGCGATTTTTCCAAAGGAGGTAAGTGTATTATCAACCTTAACGATTGTTTTACCCTCTGCAGCTTCTGCGTCCTTGTGAGTTATGTACATTGAAGCGTTATCAGTAAAATCATGGCCGTCAAAGCGCTCTCCCTTTAAGGGTACAAATAAAGTATCGCTATCAAGATTTCTGCTGTCTGTTGACACAGAATTTATTTTCTTATTTTCGTCTCCACATACAAGGATTCCCCCTGTTGCCTTTAAAATATCCTTTATAGTAAATTCCTGCAAGGGTGTCACTCTCCTTTATATTTCTACAAGGCAAGAAAGCGATAATTACTCATCGCTTTCTTTCTTATTCAAATGGCTGAACACAACCACCCGTTCATCAAAATCGTATTTTTCTTTGCCGATAATCTGATACGTTTCCTGGCCCTTTCCTGCAAGGATTATAACATCATCAGCTTTTGCATTATCAAGTACATAGTGTATCGCCTCACGTCTGTCAGGAATTACAATGTACTCGCCATCTGTTTTTTTCATGCCCTCTTCTATCATTTCTATAATTTTAAGAGGGTCTTCTGTACGTGGGTTATCCGAGGTTATAACAGAAAAATCAGAAAGCTTTCCCGAAATCTCGCCCATAGGTGCTCTTTTTGTGTTATCTCTGTCACCGCCGCAGCCGAAAAGCGTTATTACCTTCCCCTTAGCTACGCTCTTCATTGCACGGATTATATTTTCAAGTCCGTCAGGCGTGTGTGCATAGTCTATTATAACTGTATAATCTGTATCGGTAGGAACAACCTCTACACGACCAAGGACGCCCATTGCAGAGCTAAGTCCTTTCGAAATTGTTTCCATATCAATTCCAAGCAGAAGGGCTGCACATATTGCACTAAGTGCATTATACACGCTGAATGTACCCGGTATACAAAGGAACATAGGGAAATCTGCGCCCTTGTATTCCACTGTAAAGTTTACACCTCGTGGTGTGATTTTTATATCCTTTGCAAAAACATCACATGGCTTTTCTATTCCGTAGGTGATAATATTGTCGCCGCTATGAAGTGCTTGTATTTGCCTTCCGTATTCGTCATCAATGTTAATAGCACCCCTTGCTGCATGGTCAAAAAGCTTTGCCTTTGCAAGCATGTAATTTTTCATAGTTTTGTGAAAATCAAGATGGTCACGGGTAAGGTTTGTAAACACTCCCACATCAAACTCACAACCTCTTACACGGCTTAGCTCAAGGGCATGGCTTGAAACTTCCATTACAACATACTCTGCTCCCCCGTCTCTCATTTCTGCAAAGATTTTTTGCAGCTCAAGGGAGTTTGGAGTTGTGGGAGTATTGCTTTTTGTAAGGAGTACCTTGTCACCGATTATGTTTTGGTTAGTGCCGATTATACCAACCTCTGCTCCTGCCTGAGCAAGAATACTTTTTACAAGATAAGTTACCGTTGTTTTGCCATTTGTACCTGTAACCCCTATTAGCTTAAAGCTCTTTGATGGGTTTTCATAAAAGGCACATGACATATCAGCAAGTATTTTTCTTGTGTCGTTTACATAGCAAACAGGTACGGTAGAATCCACCTTGTTTTCTGCTACTATAAGGGACGCTCCGTTTTTTATTGCTGCATCTACGTACTTGTGACCGTCTGTTTCAAAGCCGCTGATGCAAACAAAGGCATAACCGGGGAGTACCTGTCTTGAGTCATAGGCAATTCCCGTTATTTCCATGTCCTGCAAAGTAGTATCCCATTCTTTTCCAAGAAGCTCACTTGCTAGCATTTGGTTTGCATCTCCTTTTCTAACATTTTAGTCACTGGCAGAGTGTCTGAACTGCACTCCGATAACCGTTCCCGGATAAACCTCCGTTCCCGGCTCTATACTTTGTTTTACCGCGTACGCACCTCTTGTTGAAATTTGTCCTGCACCTATTGTTTCAAAGTTCAGGTTATATTCAAGCATAATATTACGTGCGTTAGCTATTGTTTCTCCTGTTACATCAGGAACCTTTACTGTTTTAATTTCTGCATCTTCGTTTGTGTAAAGAAGCACTATAGAACCTTTGCTGAGCTGCATTCCCGGTTTTGGAAGCTGCTCGGTAACTGTTGTGCCCTTGCCTGAAACCTTAACCTTAAAGCCAAGATTTACAAGGTCTTCTTTGGCATCTGCCAAATTCATATCTCTTACGTCCTGAATAACTGCCTTGGAGTCTACATTTTCTGCATTTACTTGTCTTTCAACACCAAGATATTCAAGAGTGTCTTCTATAACAGCACCTGCTACAGGAGCCGCAATTGTACCACCGAACTTATTTGAAACCTGTGGCTCGTCTAGCATAACAAGGCAAATAATTTGGGGGTCATCTGCCGGTGCAAAGCCAACAAATGATGCAATTCTCTTTGTTCCGGAACGGTCACCCTTTTGTGATGTTCCGGTTTTTCCGCCAATTCTGTAGCCTTCTATGTATGCGTTTTTACCTGTTCCGTCAGCAGCAGATACAACCTGCTCAAGTATATCACGCATTTTTGCGGAGGTTTCCTCTGAAATAACCTTATTTACAACCTCTGTCTGATAGCTTTTTATAACACCTGTATCGTTTCTTATCTCCTTTACGATTTGCGGCTTCAGGAGGTTTCCTCCGTTTACAACAGCGGAAATTGCTGTAATAAGCTGCATAGGTGTTACGTTAAAGCCCTGACCGAAGGAGCTTGTTGCAATGTCTGTATCACTAAGCTTTTCTTTATCGTAAAATACGCCCTTTGCCTCACCTATAAGCTCAATGCCTGTTCGGCGTGTAAGACCAAAGGCTTCAAAATACTCTTTAAACTTGGCAGAGCCAAGCTTAAGTCCTGTTTCCATAAAGCACACGTTACAGGAATGTTTTACTCCCTCCAGGAACGTCTGTGCACCATGTCCTGAGGAAACGTGACAGTGTATATCATATGTGCCAAGCTTTTTTGAGCCTCCGCAAACAAAAGGAGTTTCAAGGTTTACAACGTTCTCCTCCAACGCTGCTGCCGCAGTTATAATCTTAAAAGTTGAGCCGGGCTCATATGCATCAGATATGGCTTTGTTTCTCCACATCTTGTTACGCATAGCAACGGTTCTTTCGTCAAGGAGTTCTTCTTTTTGCTCCGTTGTCATAAGAGAAAAGTCTATTTCCTTTTCCTCGTCATCCTCATCATCCTCGTCATCGGACCGGGTGTTTTTCTTTGAATTTGTTTCATCACTGTCTATTAGTGAAAAGAGTTTTTTCTGGTCATCCAGGGTCATATGATGGTCAAGGATTTCAGATTCATACTCAAAATCCACACTAAACTTTTCAAAACGGGAAACATCATATGGCTCGTTTGCATCAAAGTCGGGCTTTGTGGACATGGCAAGTATTTCACCTGTTTTTGGGTTCATAACAATGCCTGCCGCACCCTCTTTAAGCTCACATTCTTCCACGGCTGTTTCAAGATATTTTTCAAGGTAATGCTGAATTGTTTCGTCTATTGTAAGAACAACATCTGCACCCTTTTCCGATGCCGAATACGCTTCGTACTGCTGATCCTCAAGTGTTGTGCCTGATGCATTTTGCGCTGTGAGCACGCTTCCGTTTTTACCGGAGAGAACGTCGTCAAAGGTAAGCTCTATACCCTGTATTCCGTTATTGTCGTAGCCTGTAAATCCAAGTATGCCGGGAGCTACGTTATATGAATAATATCTTTTTGAGTCTTCCTCAAAGGTTATTGGTTTAAAAATCTTCGATTTATCATTTGCATCTGTTTTGCCGTCACCGTCTTCGTCCTTTGGGGTTTTGAGAGCACGTACCTGCTCTGCTTCCTCAATTGTAAGTCTCTTTTTTATAACCTGGTATCTGTTTTTCTTTGTAAGCAGCTTATATATTCTGTCATAGTCCATATCAAGTACAACTGACAGTTTATCCGCAATATATTCTGCCTCTTCGTTTGTTCCGGTGTTTTTATCTATATCCTGTGGGTTACATATAAGTGTATTTACAGTTGCACTTTCTGCAAGTGCCTTGCCATTTCTGTCGTATATAGTACCTCTGGCTGCTATTACGTTTGTTGCGCCGGTTTGCTGACGCTCTACTGCCGCACGCATTTCACTGCCGCGTATAACCTGCCAATAAGCCACTCTTAAAATCAAAGCAAGAAGAATGGCTACCACTATGGTAAACATTATTCTTGCACGTTTTTTTATTAATGTTAAAGGTAAAATATCAAAGCACCTCGCTTTCTGCCAAAAATTATAATGCTCCTGTTATTTTATGCCAAATAACTCCATAATATTCTCTTTAATCTTGCCTGCAAAGGATTTTACATCGTTGCGGGCACCTTCTACGTCTCCGGCTGTTACCTCGGAAATATCATTCTTATCCACGTTTACATATATAATCTGATAAGATTCAGGTCTTTGCATTCCAAGTCTTGTAGTTGCAATTTCCTCCACTTCACTAAGGTCTATGCTTTGTTCTAACTCAAAAATCCTCTGGCTTGTATATGCACGCATACTGTCCAGTTCGTTATGTAAACGTTTAATCTCACCTGCAGTTTCATTTACTGCAACAAACTTTGATATCATAAAGGCTGCAGAAAATGCAATTATTCCCATATATACAATTCTAAGGAGGGTAAGCTTCCTATGTATCATTTCTCTTCTGTCCTTTTCAACCTTTTCTACAGTTTGCTGCTTTTGTACAGGCGCCTGTGCTCTTTGGGTGTAGTATGCATTTGCATAGCTTCTTTGAGCAGAAGTGGCATATGAGCCGTAGTATGACGGTCTCTTACCTGTATTTTTAACTTTTATGGGGCGTGTAACCGCATCGTTTTTATATGCGAGATTTCCGTTTACCATAATCATTTTGTCCTTTCAAATCTATTAAATCTTTTCTATAACTCTTAGTTTTGCACTTCTGGAACGAGAATTTACTTCCAGCTCCTCTTTTGACGGAAGCACAGGTTTCTTGTACACAAGTCTGCACTGTGCTTTGTGACCGCAGACGCATACAGGAAATTCCTTTGGACATATGCAATTTGTGCAGAGGTCCTTAAAGGTGTTTTTTACAATTCTGTCCTCAAGAGAGTGGAATGTTATAATTGAAAGTCTGCCGCCGGGATTTAACACATCTGCAAAATCACGGATAGCCTGCTCAAGTATCCTAAGCTCTCCGTTAACCTCTATACGAACTGCCTGAAAAACCCTCTTGGCAGGATGTCCACCCTCAAGGCGTGCTGCCTTTGGAATGGCACTCTCTATTATTTTTACAAGCTCCCCTGTGGTTGTTACAGGGCCATCTTTTCTTTCTTTGCATATAAACTCCGCTATGCGCTTTGACCACTTTTCTTCTCCGTAGCTGTAAAAAATTTCTGTAAGCTTCTCTTCCGGATATGAATTGATTACATCAAAGGCGCTAAGCTCCTCTTCCCTGTTCATTCTCATGTCAAGAGGTGCATCATGCATATAGCTAAACCCTCTTGAAGCCTCATCAAGCTGATAGGAGCTTACGCCCAAATCAAGCACGGCGCCGTCAAGCCCATCTACTCCAAGGCTTTCAAGTTCGTTTTTGATATTACTGAAATTGCTGTGAACAGGTATAAACCTTTCTTTAAACCTTTCAAGGCGCATGCCTGCTGCCTTGTGGGCGTCCAAATCCTGATCTATTCCTATAACTTTTATATCAGGAAGTAATGATAAAATTGCCTCTGTGTGTCCGCCGCCGCCAAGGGTTCCGTCAGCATATATGCCGCCACTCTTAACGCCAAGTGATGAAACTGTTTCATTAAGCAAAACCGACACATGAGAAAATTCCAAAAAATTACCTCCTATCAAATTATAAGACCAAATCTTTCAATTCCTTCTAATATAAGGGTTTCTGAAAGCTGAGAGTTGTACTTGTCCCATTCTTCCTTAGACCAAATTTCAAGACGGGTGTTTACACCAACCAGAACTATATCCTTTGTAAGTCCTGCAAAGTCGCAAAGTCTTTTGCCCGGTGAGATTCTGCCCTGCTTGTCCACGTCACAGCTTGTTGCTGTTCCAAAGAAAATTCTTACAAACGCCGCAGCGTTCTTATCATATGTAACAGGCAGTCCCCTAAGCTTTTCTGAAAGGACTCCCCACTCTTCCTCTGTATAAAGATGAAGGCATTTTTCTGCCGGCGAACGTGTAATATAAACACAGCCGCCAACTGCTTCACGTACCTTTGCCGGCAAAATTATTCTGCCACGGTCGTCAAGCTGTCTTTCGTATTCATCAACAAAATATGTGCTCATACCCTTACGTTCACCTCCAACGGAATGTTTTTAGTGGAATTTCGCTCCAAAACGCTCCCATTCACTCCACCATAAATACATTTTACTCCATTTTTATGAAAAACGCAAGTGTTTTTTAAAAGTTTTTTTCAAAATCTTTATTTTTTTATTATTTTCTTGTAATCTTTGTAAAAATATAATATAATTGTACTTGTGCATAACCTATATATGCCATTAATATTACAAAAAGAACACAATATGTTGGGTTTAAAACTATTGTATCACAACTTTGTTACTTTGTGAAGTCTTTTTTTAAAATTTCTTTTCAGAAATATTACAAAGATTTTTGTAACATTTATATAATTTTGGGAGGTTTCAACAAATGGATAAAATTATTAGTATTTTAAAGGAAGAATTTTCTTTGAAAGAGGAACAAATTTCAAATGTGATTGCTCTTATTGACGAGGGAAATACCATTCCTTTTATAGCCCGTTACAGAAAGGAAAAAACAGGCGGAATGACGGACGAGGTACTTCGTGACCTTAACGACAGACTAACATATCTTAGAAATCTTGAAGACAAAAAAGCCGAAATTACAAGGCTTATAGACGAGCAGGGTAATCTTACAGAGGAAATTGCAGAGAGTATAAACAATGCAAACACTATGACAGAGCTTGAGGACATTTACAGACCTTTCCGTCCAAAACGCCGCACCCGTGCTTCAATTGCAAAGGAAAAAGGGTTGGAGCCTCTGGCACAACTTATATTTGCCCAGGAGGACGGCACAGATGTAGAGGCCCTGGCTGCTGACTATATTAATGAAGAAAAAGGTGTAGAATCTGTAGAAGATGCAATTGCCGGTGCATGTGACATTATTGCAGAGCAGGTTTCTGACGAGCCGGAATACAGAAAAGTAATACGTGAGCTTACAACACATAACGGAATAATTGTAACAAAAGCAGCCAAGGAAGAGGAAAGCGTATACAACATGTACTACGAGTTCAGCGAAAAGGCATCAAAAATTGCAAACCACAGACTTCTTGCAATCAATCGCGGCGAAAAGGAAGGCTTTTTAAAGGTTACACTTGAAATGGATGAGGAAATTATTTTCCGTTATCTTTTAGGAAAAACCGTAAAAGGAAGCTCTAAATCAAGCGAGATTGTAGAAGCTGCTGTACGTGACAGCTACCAAAGACTTATTGAACCGTCAGTTACAACAGAAATAAGAAACGCTCTTACAGAAGCAGCACAGGAAGCATCTATAAAGGTATTTAGCAAAAACCTTTCAGGACTTCTCCTGCAGCCGCCTGTTAAGGGTAAGGTTGTGCTTGGAGTTGACCCGGGCTACAGAACAGGCTGTAAACTTGCTGTTGTGGACGAAACAGGAAAGGTTTTAGATACAGGCGTCGGCTACTTTACACTTCCGAATCATGACAAGGAAAAGGCAAAGACTCTTATTAAAAGAATGATAACAGAAAACGCCGTAAGCCTTGTATCAGTAGGTAACGGCACAGCTTCAAAGGAGTCGGAAATTTTTGTTTCAGAGCTTATAAAGGAGCTTTCATTCCCTGTTCACTACATGATGACAAACGAAGCAGGTGCATCTGTGTACTCTGCATCAAAACTTGCAACAGAGGAATTTCCGGAATACGATGTTTCACTAAGGAGCGCCGTTTCAATTGCCCGCAGACTTCAAGACCCTCTTGCAGAGCTTGTTAAGATTGACCCGAAATCAATTGGCGTAGGACAGTATCAGCATGATATGAACCAAAAGCGTCTTGGAGAAGCACTTGGCGGAGTTGTGGAATCTTGTGTTAACAGCGTGGGAGTTGACCTTAATACTGCGTCACCGTCACTTCTTTCATATGTTGCGGGAATTAATAAAACAATTGCCAAGAATATAGAAAGCTACAGAAACGAAATAGGAAAGTTCTCAAAACGCAAAGAACTTTTGAAAGTGCCAAAGCTTGGTGCAAAAGCATTTGAACAGTGTGCAGGTTTCCTTAGAATTACAGACGGAACAGAGCCTCTTGACAACACTTCCGTACACCCGGAAAGCTACAAGGCTGCTATGCTTATGCTTGAAAAGCTAGGGTTTACAATGGATAATGTTCTAAAGGGAGAGCTTTCAGAGCTTAAGGATAAAATAAAGGCTTATGGCGCAGCACGTCTTGCAGAAGAAACAGGTGTTGGAGTGCCTACGCTTAATGACATCGCAGACAGCCTTTTAAAAAGAGGACGTGACCCAAGAGAAGAACTTCCACAGCCTGTACTGCGAAGTGATGTAATGGACATAAACGACCTTAAGCCCGGAATGGAAATGACAGGCACAGTCAGAAACGTAATTGACTTTGGTGCTTTTGTGGATATTGGTGTGCATCAGGACGGCCTGGTTCATATATCACAAATTTGTGAGCGCTATATAAAGCACCCGTCAGAGGTACTTAGTGTGGGTGATATTATAAAGGTAAAGATACTTGATGTTGACACCAAGAAAAACAGGATTTCCCTCACTTGTAAATTATAAAATTGGCAAATTATACAATAGAGCAAGGCTGTTTCCGTCATATTAGACTTATTTACAGTTTGTTTAAATGTTTTACTTGATTTTTTGCAATGAAAGTGGTATCATAAATGTGTATGAGCCACTTTTTTTGTGGCCCTTTCCGCTAAAGCGGAAAAAATTTTTTTTAGGAGGCGAAAAACCGATGGCGAGAAAAATGAAAACAATGGATGGTAACAACGCTGCAGCTTATGCTTCATATGCATTTACTGACGTTGCTGCTATTTATCCTATCACACCATCATCAAACATGGCGGAAGTTACAGACAAGTGGTCAGCTTCTGGTATGAAAAACATTTTCGGTAGAACTGTAAGAGTTGCAGAAATGCAGTCAGAAGCAGGTGCTGCCGGAACAGTACACGGCTCACTTACAGCCGGAGCACTGACAACAACTTATACAGCTTCACAAGGCTTGCTCCTTATGATTCCAAACATGTACAAAATTGCGGGTGAACTTCTTCCTTGCGTATTTAATGTATCAGCTCGTGCACTTGCTTCACACGCACTTTCTATATTTGGCGACCATCAGGACGTTATGGCTTGCCGCCAGACAGGATTTGCAATGCTTGCTTCTTCAAATCCACAGGAAGCTATGGATTTGGGCGCAGTTGCACATCTTACTACTATAAAAGGTAAAGTTCCTTTCCTTCACTTCTTTGACGGATTCAGAACTTCACACGAGTACCAGAAGGTTGCTTGTTGGGATTACAACGACCTTGCAGAAATGGTTGACATGGACGCAATTAATGAGTTCAGACGCGGTTCACTTAACCCTGAACATCCGGCACAGCGCGGTACAGCTCAAAACCCTGATATATTCTTCCAGGCAAAAGAAGCTGTTAACAAGTACTATGCTGCAATTCCTGCAATCTGCCAGGAATACATGGACAAGGTTAACGAGAAGATTGGCACAAACTACAAGCTCTTTAACTACTACGGCGCAGAAGATGCTGAGCACGTAATTGTTGCTATGGGCTCTGCTTGTGATACAATTCAGGAAACTGTTGATTACCTTAACTCTAAAGGTGCAAAGGTTGGTCTTATAAAGGTACGTCTTTACAGACCGTTTGCTACAGAAGCTTTTGTTGCTGCTCTTCCAAAGACAGTTAAGAGAATCAGCGTTCTTGACAGAACAAAGGAATCAGGTTCAGTTGGCGAACCTCTTTACCTTGACGTTGTTGCTGCACTTGCAGGCACAGAATTTGCAAATGTTGAAATCTTTGGCGGACGTTACGGTCTTGGTTCAAAGGATACAACTCCTGCACAAATTATCGCAGTTTACAAAAACGAAACAAAGAAGCAATTTACAATCGGTATCAATGACGATGTAACAAATCTTTCACTTCCAATCGAAGAAAACCCTGACACAACTCCTGCAGGTACTACAAGCTGTAAGTTCTGGGGACTTGGTGCAGACGGTACAGTTGGTGCTAACAAGAACTCTGTAAAGATTATCGGTGACCACACAGACAAGTATGTACAAGCATACTTTGACTATGACTCAAAGAAATCAGGCGGTCTTACAGTATCACATCTCCGTTTTGGTGATTCAAAGATTACTTCAACATACCTTATCAACAAGGCTGACTTTGTTGCATGTCATAAGGCATCATACATCAGACAGTATGATATGGTAAGTGACATTAAGCCGGGCGGTGTATTCCTCCTTAACTGCGGATGGAACGCTGAGGAGCTTGAAGCTCATCTTCCGGGACAAGTTAAGAGATATATTGCTGAAAACAACATTCAGTTCTATACAATTGACGGTGTTAAGATTGGTAAGGAAATCGGTCTTGGC
>JAZRHH010000017.1:0-1768 GCA_045644665.1 Clostridia bacterium | reverse complement strand
ACAGTTGCAAGAGGATATTTGCCCAAACCACGACCACCAAATGACTATGATAAAATAATGTCAGAGCTTACAGATATTGCCACAAATATTTATTCCATTTCAAATGGAACATTTAATATCCATAAAGTTGACACCGAATTTTTAAGAGGTCAGGCAGAGCGATTGGATAAGGTAATTTTACAAATCAATACTCTCTTCACCGTTCCTGAGAAAATCAAAGGAGGCGATATAAAATGGCAACAACAAAAATATGGGACATAAAAGGCAGAGTTGATACACTTATAAATTATGCTGCCAATCCTGAAAAGACAGAAGGTCAGCGTTATAGCGAAAGGCAAATTCAAGCTCTTCACGATGTTATGGACTATGCTTCTGATGATTATAAGACAGAGCGAAGCTTATATGTATCGGGCGTTAACACAACGCCCGATACGGCAAAATATAAAATGCATCAAACAAAGCTCCGTTATGGTAAGACGGATGGCATTGTAGCATTTCACGCAATACAAAGTTTTAAACCCGGAGAAACAACACCTGACAGAGCACACGAAATTGGCATAAAGCTTGCTAAGGAAATGTGGGGCGATAGGTTCGAGGTGGTAATAGCAACTCACCTGAATAAAGAGCATTTGCACAATCATTTTGTTATTAACTCTGTGTCCTTTGCAGATGGTAAGAAGTATTATGACAATACCGCAAATTACAATAAGATGAAACAGATTTCTGATAGGCTATGTGAAGAATATAATCTGTCAGTAATACGAAATCCTAAAAGCAAGGGTAAGCATTATGCGGAATGGTATGCAGAGAAAAATGGTTATCCCACAATACGAGGACAGATACGGGATGAGATTGACAGCATAATAGAAGGTTCATATACAACACAAAGTTTTTGGAGTGAACTGAAACGCAGAGGATATGAGGTTAAGAATACGGGTAAATATATCGCTGTAAAAGCAACATTTGCTCAAAAATATGTACGTCTTGATAAGCTTGGTAAATACTATACTCCCGATGCGATAAACGAGCGTATTATTGCGGCAAGAAACGGTATAAAGCTTTTAGAAATAAATAAGCCTAAACCTGACTACAATGCTTGGCTTGAAAAATATGAACCTATAAAACTCAAAGGCTTTAAGGCTCTGTATTATCATTACTTATATCTGTTCGGAAAAATACGAAAAAGGGAACCACCACAAAGAGTATGCTTCTATCTTAGAGAGGAGCTTATAAAATTCGAACGATACCAAAATCAGTTTCATTTTCTTTACGACAATGACATTGAAACCACTGCTCAACTTCTTGAAATAAAGCAAAAGTCGGAAGATAGAATATCCGAACTGACTTTACAGCGGTCAAGGTTATACCACAAGCCTGAAGCTAAAGGAGAAATCGCAGATATAAATACTGAACTGAAGGAACTGCGATCGAAGGTAAGAATGTGCAATAATATTTTAATTGATTCGGAGCGTATCAACGAAAAATATAACGAAGCACAGAAGCTTGAACAAGAAGCTATGACACCTCAAAAACAAAAGAAAAAAGATAAAGATAATGAAATTACACGATAGGATTGGAGGAACTTATGAAAACTATTAAAGCTATTATAATCTTAACTTTGGTAAGTATTTTTACCACAACTACATATGCTGCGGAGGTGCCGAGAGAGTCGGCACCTTGCAATACTTCAAATGAAGCGATAATTTTTGTTGAAAGTTGTATTGGTGATATATTAACCGAGGTGCAGAACGGAATGGGATATGCCGAT
>JAZRHH010000016.1:0-12287 GCA_045644665.1 Clostridia bacterium | reverse complement strand
AACCGCATCAAAACCTTTTTCTGCTAATGCCGACTTCACATTATCCTCCCATTTAAGGGCAATATTTAGGTTTTCAAGCCTTTTAGCAAGTGATAAGAGCATATTTTCGGCAATTTGTTCTATTTCCTCAGATGAAAGTTTTGTAAAGACGATTATATCGTCAACTCGGTTTAAAAATTCGGGACGGAATGTGTTTTTAAGTTCTCCCAAAACCAAATCTTTAACATTTTCGTTTTCAGCTGAAGAACTACTCTGGGCAAATCCGAAACTAATCTTTTTGTCGGTTATCTGTCTTGCTCCGACATTTGATGTCATAATTATAACTGTGTTTTTAAAATCCGCCCGTCTTCCCTGTGCATCTGTAAGAACTCCGTCCTCAAGTACCTGCAGAAGAATATTAAACACATCAGGGTGAGCCTTTTCAATTTCGTCAAAGAGCAGTACGCTGTAAGGGTGGCGTCTTATTTTTTCTGTAAGCTGACCGCCCTCTTCAAAGCCAACATATCCGGGAGGCGAGCCGATAAACTTTGATACGGCATGCTTTTCCATATACTCGGACATGTCAATTCTTATAAGTGCGTCCTCGGAGCCGAACATACACTCTGCAAGGGCTTTTGAAAGCTCTGTTTTACCTACACCGGTAGGACCGAGGAAAAGGAACGAGCCGATTGGTCTTTTTGGGTCTTTAAGCCCTGCTCTTCCTCGTCTTATGGCTTTTGAAACAGCCACAACAGCATCATGCTGACCTACCACTCTTTTGTGGAGTGTATCCTCAAGATTTTTAAGTCTTTCATTTTCTCCCTCTGCGATTTTACCTGCAGGGATATTTGTCCAGTCTGCAAGAATGTTTGCAATGTCCTCTGCTGTCACGCTTTGTCCGCCGCCGTTGCTGCCTTCTTTCCACTCTGACTTTTGGGAGCTTATTTTTTCATTTAATTCCTTTTCTTCGTCACGAAGCTTTGCTGCCTTTTCAAAATCCTGAGCAGTAATTGCCTCCTGCTTTTCATTAAGGAGTGCCTCAAGTCTTTTTTCAAGTTCTTTTAATTCATCAGGAGGCGTCTGCTCCGAAAGTCTTTTCTTTGAGGCTGTTTCGTCTATAAGGTCAATTGCCTTGTCGGGCAAAAATCTGTCGCTTATATATCTGTAAGAAAGCTTTGCGGCAGCTTCTATTGCCTCGTCTGTGATTTTTACGCTGTGGTGCGCTTCGTACTTATCTCTTATTCCCTTCAGAATTTCGATTGTTTCTTCAACTGTTGGTTCTCCTACCGTTACAGGCTGGAAACGTCTTTCAAGGGCTGCATCTTTTTCTATATGCTTTTTATATTCGTTTATGGTGGTCGCACCTATAAGCTGAAACTCTCCTCTTGCAAGTGATGGTTTCAAGATATTTGACGCGTCCATTGCCCCCTCTGCACTTCCTGCGCCTACAATGGTATGAACTTCGTCAATAAAGAGTATTACGTCCCCTGCTGCAGTTACTTCTTCTACAACCTTTTTAAGCCTTTCTTCAAACTCGCCTCTGTACTTTGCTCCGGCTATCATGCTTGAAATATCAAGGCATACAAGTCTTTTATTCATAAGGGGCTCAGGCACGTTACCTGCAACAATTTTTTGAGCAAGTCCCTCTACTACCGCAGTTTTACCAACGCCCGGCTCGCCAATAAGGCACGGATTGTTCTTTGTTCTTCTTGAAAGTATCTGGATAACACGGTCTATTTCCGATGTTCTGCCAATTACAGGGTCAAATTTATTTTCTCTTGCCATTTGTGTAAAATCTCTGCCGAACTTGTCAAGAGATGGAGTTTTTGCATTATGAGCAGACTTTTTGGCTGATACCGGAGATGTACCCTCTCCCTCTGCACCGTCAATTGAAGCTACAATGTTATTATAAAAAGAGCCTGTATTTATATTAAGTCCTCTTAAAATTCTTGCACCCACGCCGTCACCGTCATGGATTATTGCCATGAGGATATGTTCTGTTCCGATATAGCTATGACCAAGTCTTCTTGCTTCAAAGGAGCTCATTTCCAAAATCCTTTTTGTTCTTGGAGTTAGTGGAAGGTCTGTGTCCTCTGAAACAGCGGCGCCTGTTCCTATAATTCTTGAAACCTCGTCCACTACTCCTTTATATGTTACACCGGCTTTTTCAAGCTCTTTTGCAGCAACGCCTGTTCCCTCTTTTATAAGTCCCAGAAGAAGATGCTCGCTTCCTATATAGCCATGACCCATTCCGCACGCCACATGATGCGCCTGGGTAATAGCTTCTCTTGCTTTTTCTGTGAAATTAGAATTTAGCATTAAAAATCATTCCTTTCTTAAAGATTATTCCTGATAAATTCCGCCCTTTTTATATCTCGTTCTTCAGGAGAAATATCCGTGCCTATGCCTGCCGGCTGTGCACCTACTATAAGCTCCATAAGTGAGGAGCTTGTTTCTGTTTTGATTATTCCCATATTTATGCCTGTTAAAACATCACTAAGCATAGAGGTTGCCTCTTTTGATGTTATTTTTCTTGCGTATTTCAAAATTCCAAAGGAGCGCCAAACTCTGTCCTCAAGCTCCCCTTTATTATTTTTTAAAATGCTTTCTCTTGCCTCTTTTTCAAAGGAAATAATCTGGTCTGTTACATTTTTTACTCTGTCTATTATCTCCCTTTCAGTTGCACCCATGGTTATCTGGTTAGAAATCTGATAAAAGTAGCCCTCTGCTTTTGAACCTTCTCCGTAATATCCTCTAACTGCTATTCCAACATTGCCTGCAGATTGCACAATCCTGTCTATTCTGCCTGTCATTGAAAGTGCCGGAAGATGAAGCATTACAGATGCTCTAAGTCCCGTACCTACATTTGTAGGACAAGCGGTGAGATAACCAAGCTTTTCGTCAAAGGCAAAATCAAGATTTTCTGAAAGGACATCATCCACCTTATTACATATTTCATATGCTTCCTCAAGTTTATAGCCGCCCAGGATAACCTGCTGTCTTATATGGTCTTCTTCCATTATCATAAGACTCATTGTTTTATCTTTATTTATAAGGCAATGATGATTCTCCCCTGTAAGCATTTGCGGACTAAGAAGGTGTGCCTCGGAAAGCTTTTTCTTTTCACCGTCTGTAATTTTATCAAGATTTGTATCCTCAAAGTCTTTTGCAAGGGTGGAGCCTGAATTAAAGACAGCGTCTTTTATTTTTTTAGAAATATCCTCCTTGTTTTTTAGCATGTGAGGAAAGGGTATGTCCTTTAGATTTCTTGCAAGTCTTATTCTTGTACTGATTACAATTTCAGGATTTTGTTCTTTATACCAAATCATTTCTCTGCCCCCTTTTCAAGTTCTAAAATTTCTTTATGGAGCTTTGCAGCCTCTTCGTAATTTTCACTTCGCACTGCTGCCTGAAGCTTTTCTTTGAGCTCACTTATTTTCCTTTTTTTCAAAAGTTCTGCGCTTACACTTCCTGGGAGCTTTCCGGTATGGACAGGGTTTTGATGAATTTGTCTTAAAACCTGTGACAGGGAATTTTTAAATGTTTCATAACAATGTGAGCAGCCCAGCTTTCCGGTTTTTCTGAAATCTGAATAGCTGATATTACACACCGGGCATCTTACTTCCTCCTTGTAAACTGTTGGAACCTGAAAAAAGTCCGAATTATTAAAAATATCAAAAATATCAAACATGTAAATCAATCATCCTTTCATTTATTTTAGACAAGGTATTTCTTAAAATTTCTGCTCTTACTCTGTTTTTATATGGCTGGTTAATTATCAGGCTTCTGTCCGAGATTGCAGCACTTATAACTGACGCATCTGTATCTTTTATAAGACCCAGGTGCAAAAGTGTTGTAAGAAGTGCCTCTGCGCTTCCTGCATCTATACTGTCCTCCACCCCTGCAATAAAGGAATATAAATCAGAGCCTCTGTTTATTCTTCTTATTCTCAGATATCCTCCGCCGCCTCGTCTTGATTCTGTTACATACCCGCTTGACTGATTAAACCGTGTTGCAAGCACATAGTTTATCTGTGACGGAACACAGTCAAAAGCAGATGCAAGTTCGTTTCTTTTAAGCTCTATCCAGTCATCCTCTTCTGAAAGCAACTGCAAAATAAAAGCTTCTATTCTGTCACTCATTCCCATTTATATCACTCCAATTTTTGACTTTGACTTTCCTTGACCTTTATTATACGCTTTTATTTTTATTTGTCAACATATAAATTAAGTATATTTTATTAATTTTTTGTTAACAGTAAAATATGAATACTTAGTATAAATTTTTTCATTTTGAACAAATATACACAAAATATGGTGGAAAATTGTACACAATTAATTTAAAATATTACTTGAAAAATGTCGAATAATATGTTATAGTATTTATATGGAAAATTATGCGTTTATGGAAGGAACGGTGCCAATATGCCAACATCATTAGAAAACACACCAATTTATGGTGAGCTTAGTATCATAAGCATGAAAGGTGCAGAGGATATTACAGCAAAAATTGACAGATACCTTAAGAGCTTTCGTGCTTTTGAAGATCAGGAAAGCTATGTTACACATGTTACCTGCCCAAGATTCGGAACAGGCGAAGGCAAGTGTGTAATTAACGAATCTGTAAGAGGTCACGATGTATACATTATATGTGACATATTTAACTATAGCGTTACATATAAGATGTATGATTTTGAAAATCATATGAGTCCTGACGACCATTTCCAGGACCTTAAGAGAATAATCGGAGCTATGGGCGGAAAGGCAAGAAGAGTTACCGTTGTAATGCCAATGCTATACGAAGGCAGACAGCACAGACGTACAAGCCGTGAATCACTTGACGCTGCTCTTATGCTTCAGGAGCTTGTACAAATGGGCGTTTCAAACATTGTTACATTTGACGCACACGACCCACGTATATCAAACTCAATTCCACTTTCAGGCTTTGATAACGTTCAACCCACATATCAAATGATTAAGGCAATTACACGAGCTGTACCTGACATTAAGCTTGACAAAGACCATACAATTATAATTTCACCTGACGAGGGCGGAATGAGCCGTTCAATGTACTATTCATCAGTACTCAAGCTAGACCTTGGTATGTTCTACAAGAGAAGAAACTACAGCGTTGTAGTAGACGGCAAAAACCCAATAGAAGCTCACGAATATCTCGGACGTGACCTTGAGGGCAAGGATGTTATTATTGTAGATGACATGATTTCAAGCGGCGAGTCTATGATTGATGTTGCAAGTAAGATTAAGTCAAAGGGTGCAAATCGTATATTCGTATTTACAACATTCGGTCTTTTCACAAACGGACTTGGCGTATTTGATAAGGCATACGAGGACGGCGTAATAAACAAGGTATTTACAACAAACCTTGTATACAGAAATCCGGAGCTTAAGGACAAGGATTGGTACTGTGAGGTTGAAATGGCAAAATACGTTTCACTTCTTATAAACACAATGAACCACGACTCAACAATTAGCGAACTTTTAAATCCTGTACAAAAAATTCAGGCTTTGGTTGATAAATTAGGAAAATAAAAAAAATGGTGTTGCACAGCAACACCATTTTTTTGTTTTAGTCTCTATAGTCAGTCTCTAAACTTGTCCAAACCTGCTGAACATCATCATTATCTTCAAGCTGGTCAAGCATCTTGTTCATCATTGTTATATGAGTTTCGTCTGTAAGCTCTGTTGTTGTTTGAGGAACCATGCTTACTTCTGCAGATGCAAGAGTGTATTTTTCTTCAAGCGCATCTCTTACAGCTGAAAAAACCTCCGGCGCTGTGTAAATTTCAAAGCAGTCATCTCCTGCCTCAAGGTCGTCTGCACCGGCTTCGAGAGCGTCCATTGTAAGCTCTTCTTCGTCTACTTCCCCGTCGTTTTCGATGATGATAACGCCCTTTCTGTCAAACATGAAACTTACACATCCGTTTTGTCCCATGTTGCCGCCAAACTTATCAAAAGCATGACGAACATCTGCAGCTGTACGGTTTCTGTTGTCTGTAAGAGTTTCAACAATTACCGCTACGCCGTTTGGACCATAGCCCTCATATGTGATGTTTTCGTAGTTGTCGGAGTCTGTGCTGCCGGCTGCTTTTTTTATTGTTCTGTTAATGTTATCGTTTGGCATATTATTGGAACGAGCCTTTGCAATAACATCCTTAAGTCTTGAGTTGTTGTCCGGGTCCGGTCCGCCCGATTTAACAGCAACTATAATTTCTCTTGCAATTTTGGTGAATATTTTTGCTCTTTGAGCATCATTTGCACCTTTTTTTCTTTTGATTGTACTCCATTTGGAATGTCCGGACATAAATAAACCTCCATTTTATTACGTCAATTAATTTTATTATTTTCTGTCAGTTGGTATAAATTCATTAAGTGCGCTTTTTATCTTGCCAATAAAGGAATTTTTTCTTACAGGTGTTCTTCTTTCAACACCTCTTGAACGTTCAGGTGCAGATGCGCTTCTTGTATAGGATGGTCTTGACTCATATGAAGCTTCTCTTGGTCTGCTTATCTGACTTTCCCACTTCTTGTATATCTCTTCACTTTTTTCTTCTACCTCTGCAGCATTTCCTGAACGGATTGAAGACTCAGGTCTTGCATAGCTTCTATTACTATTGGTAACAGACACATCAAATTCCGAAAAACCGTTTACTGTACCAACCATTTTTTTGTCAATGTCTCTTTTTAACGCTCTAAGTTCCGCTATGACATGGTTGTCACGTTTGCCCATCATATAAAATCTGTATGAAATTGCAAAGCTGATTACAGCACTTACTATAACTGTAAACAAGAACCACAAGAACGCTCCGCCTTTTGTAAGATATTTCTTGTTTTCTAGCTGCTGTGTATTATTTTCAATATTGAGAACAGGCTCCAATGTTGTTTCTACAACAAGCGCATCCTCTTCTGAATCAAGAATAATTTTATCATCCTCATCATCCGCCTTGGAAGTTGCTGTACTAGTTGCTTTCGCTGTTGAAGATGCCTTTGCAGTAGCTTTTGTTGTAGCCGACGCAGACGGTTTTGCAGATGTTTTTGCAGTTGCTGTAGCTTTTGCAGTTGTTGTAGCTTTTGCAGAAGGCTTTACAGTCGCTGTTGCTTCTGCGCTTGCCTTTGGACTTGATGTTTCCTTATCCTTAACGGTAATTTGAATATCTGTGTCACTGCTGTCTTCTTTTACCGGGACTGCAAAAACAGAGCTTGCTGTACACATAAGAGCTAAAATTCCAAATACAATTATCTTCTGAAACTTTTTCATTTTTTAAATACCTTCCTTTTGTTATTTATATTCTTTATATTACGGAAAAACGGATATCTTCTAAGGTATGCCTTGTTTTCCAAAGCAACTCTTTCATAATTTACGCTTAGCAATTCATTATCAAAACTTCTTTTGTAACCAACATAGAACCAATACCAAAACTCCTCATCCATAGTATCAGGGTTTATCATAAGCTCATGATAAAGTCCGGGTGTATCCAGTATTTCAAGAGCAAGTTTTGGGAATACGAAGTTATAACATGAACTTTGAGTTTCGCGAAGCTCTAAAATAAGGTCAGAAATTTTAAGTGCAAGTTTCTCGGATTTAACTTCACTGTCACTTCCCTGCCACTCATAAAAAGCATTTAAAAGCCTTGCTATCAAGAGCGGATTTTCCTTACTGTTCATCTCGTTTATAATATCGTATTTTACATCCTTATAGGTGGTACGCTGATATGGCGAATAGCCTACCATGTTAAGAATTTTTCTGATTTTTTGGATATCCTCTTCTGCTTCTTCTCTGCTTTTGCGCTTTTTCTGGAGTATTATTCCATATTCTGCCCAGGGGGCTGTTTTGTTTTCAAGAATGTATTTGCGGCAGGCTTTCTTTAAATGCACATCTTCCGTTGACGCATCAAACATCGCAATAACCTCTGCCATGTCATTATCAAGCCATATAGCCGGAGCCGTAAATGTAACAGGTGCTGTGTCATTTATCATAACCTTTGCACAAAGCTCAAGGAATTTTCCAATACTATCCTCATTGTCATCAAAAAAGCTTTTCCATGTTTTACTGTCTACAGACCATTTCAAGATAGAGAAAACTCTTAGAAGCAACGCACCGCTCTTTTCATCAAGAGAATCCGGAGTATATGACTTTAAGAATTCGTCAAGGCTTTCTTTTATTTTGCCTGCGCCCTCAGAATCTAAAGTTTTAATTGCATTTTCAATGTTTCTTGGTTCTCCTCTGTATATACATTCTATACCGTGGAGAATAAGTTCTTGTACAATTGCTTCTTCTTTATCCTTAAACAGGTCTATATGCTCGAACATAACGTCCAGAATTTCAAATTTTACCTGTTTATAGTCTGCCCTGTTTATTCTCTCATACAAAGTTTCGGCTCTTTGGATAAACAGATTTTCACCCACCTGCGCGTACAGGTCACGAAGTCTGTCACCTACTCCCTCTTCGTTAAGGCGTTCATAGGAGTTAAGCCAAAGCTGAAGCTGATTTCCGCTCTTGATTGAAAATGTTTCATAGCTTTGATAAAGCTCGTCTATAGACATCTCAAAAAGCTTCATCGGCTTTACGCCATCTGTTTCAATTCTTTGAGTATCAATGTAAATACAGTTTGTTCTCGCCTCTATATCATCATCGGAAATATTATTTTTGCCGGATATTGTACCGTTTATAACTATTTTACTCTGCCCGGAAGACGGCAAGAAAATATTATTTGTTGACACGCCAAGCCCCTCTGCAAGAGAAGACGGCAGAATACGTTTTAAACCAAGGACATATAAATCACTTTCTTCCTGATTTTTGGCATTTATGCAAATATGAGTCTTATCTCCGCCAACAAAAACCGGCATTGCCTGTTCAAGAACAGATGACATTTGTATTTTGTGATTGTAAACAAAATTATCTATTCTCTCAAGCACATCTTCTGCATACTGCGCCTCTTCAAAAGACGGAAGATATCTTACAAGGCGTGCTTCAAGTTCTTCCTCCGTAAGATATTTTTTAAACATTGGTGATTCATAAAACACTTCCGGTCTAAAATCTTCAGGAGCCTCATCAATTATATATGCATGGGCAAAAAAGTTGCCCTCTTCGCCATTCAAGTCATATCCGGAATAAACCACCTGTATAGCAACATACTTGCCGCTGTCTGTTTTAAATGTTCGAAAAGTTTTTGGAAACTTGTCAGGCACAGCACTGTCAAAAGGAGTTTTGGAATACTGTATATCTGTATTTTTAGGAAGTCTGTATCCGCAAAATCTGATTATCTCATTAATTTCAGCAACCGTAAGACCCTGACTGCAAGAATATACTCTATAACCCGGCTGATTAACTAAATCAAGTTCCGGATCGGATAAACTGTTTTTGACCGCCGTATAAATCAGTTGGTAAATTTTCATAAACTATTATACCATTCCTTTCCGGCAAAAAAGTTTTTTTGCCAAAAGTTCTTCGTAAGTTTATTATATATGCAATTTCAATCGTTGTTCAAGTGTGTATTCTGTGATTTGAAAAAACACAGAATACACCATTATCTTATTATACAACAAATATATTCAAATTTCTATATATTTTTAAAAAAATTTAAACTTTTTTCAATTTGACTATTATAACCTATAGTTTTTTAAGCAATATACATAAAAGAGGGCTGTTGCATAATTGCAACAGCCTTTATATTAAGGGTTATTTTGTTGAAGATCTGCACTATCCATAAGCTTAACATCTATATCAAGCATTTCACCGTCACGCATAATTTTGAATTTCAAACTATCACCCGGTTTTTTTGTATCACGAATTTCATTAAGCTCTGCAGAAGTCTTTACTGTCTTGTCCTCAACCTTGGATATCATATCTCCCTCTTTAAGACCTGCTTTTGCCGCACCTGTACCGTCTGTTACACCTGATATAAAGAGTCCGTATCTTGTTTCTGCTACAGTTATGCCAACAAGTGGTCTTCCCTTTACATATCCGCTTGACATAAGGTCATCAATTATTGGTTTTACTTCGGATATTGCAATTGCAAAGCCAAGACCTTCTACACCAGTCTGTGACAATTTAACAGAGTTAATTCCTATAACCTCACCGTATTTGTTTATAAGTGCACCGCCCGAATTTCCGTTGTTTATTGCAGCGTCAGTCTGCAGAAGATTATAAGTTCTGTTGTCAATTGTCATAGTTCTGTTTACTGCGCTTATTACTCCTGCCGTTACACTTCCGGCAAACTCCTGACCAAGAGGGTTTCCTATTGCAACTGCAAGTTCTCCAACTTCAACGGCAGCGGAATCACCAAGAGTTGCACTTGTAAGCTCTTTGTCAGTTTCAACCTTCAAAACAGCTATGTCTGTTTTTTCGTCCTCACCAACCAAAGTAGCTGCCAACTCTTCGCCGGAGTTTAAAATTACGCTGATTTCACTCGCGCCGCTTATAACATGTTGATTAGTTACAATGTATCCGCTTGTTGTTATAATAATTCCTGAGCCACTTCCCTGCTCTACTAGATCACCTTCACCGGACAAAGAATTATCGTAATAATAATATCTTCCACTAAACGGGTCAAACATTTTTTGGGGTTGAACCTTAGCTTTGTTTACCACGCCTACAACGCTTGGGCCAACCTTTTTTGCAATTTCAGTAATATCCAAAACCTGACGTTCTTCATTTTCTTTATTCGTAAGCTGCGTCACATTTGGTTTACTTTCATTCCTGTCCGAAAGAGACCAATTAATTGTATTGCTTCCATTATTTTTATTTAGTATATACATGCCGCCGCCTACAATGCCGCCTGTGAAAATACTTGCCACAAGTGCAGAACTGAGACACGCAAGCCATAGTTTAGATGTTTTATGTTTCTTTTTTTTACTTTCATACAAAACCATATCAGTTGTTTCGGTATAAGGATATTTTCTCATATTTGTCCCTCCTGTTTTCTTGTTAAGATTATAATATAACATATTTTTTAAATAGATATGAACAAAAAGTAAACATCTTTTTTATTTTTGTGAACATTTTTAGTTCAAACATTCCTTAATATATTTTTTAAAATAATCTCCACGCTCCTCAAAATTTTTGAAAAAGCCATAACTTGCCGCTGCGGGCGAAAGAATACACGCCTCGCCCGGCTCAGTTATCTCTGTACATATTTTTGCGGCAGCCTTAAGGTCCTCTGCCATGTAGAGATTATATACATAACTTTCCTTTAGCTTTTCATATATTATTTTGCCCGTATCAGGCATGAGCACAACATTCTTAACCGGATTTTTTATTAAGTATTCTATAAGAGTATCAAGCTCAATGTTTCTGTCCATTCCGCCAAGGACAATTGTGCCAACGTTTTTAACGCTAGAAAGAGCCTTAATTGTCGTTTCAGGAATGGTTGATATCGAATCATCAAAGTAGCGTACTCCCTTATGTTCAAGAAACATTTCAAGCCTATGTGGCAGCGGATTATAGCTTTTTAACGCTTCAAAAAATTCTTCCTTGCCTACACCATTCTTTTTACACACAGCATAGGCTACAGCTATATTATACACATTGTGAATACCAAATATATTGCACTTTATATCAGCTTTTAAAAGGGTTCCATTTTCAAACATACTATCCGCTGTTACAAAGTAATCTGCGCCTTTTTCTGTCATGGAAACAGATACACACTTTCCCTTAAAGCTATCCGGCATAAACTCCATGCCGCACACAAGAAAGTCTTTATCCGTCATGTTCCTGTACATATTTTCCTTTGCATGAGAGTATTTTTCGAATGTTCCGTAATGGTCAAGATGCTCCGGATAAATATTTAAAAGCACTCCCGTATGTGGTGATTTTATTGCAAATTCAAGCTGATGACAGGAAAGCTCATAAACAAAGGGTCTGCTTCCGTCTTCATTTTCTGCCGCGTCAAAGGCAGGGATACCGATATTTCCCATAAGTACAGGATTTTTGCCACATTCTTTAAGGATATGATAAATTAAAGATGTTGTAGTGCTTTTTCCTTTTGTGCCTGTAATTCCAATTATGTTTTCCTTAAAGCAGTTAATAACCTCATCTGTCTGGGATGTAATTTTTTCCTTATACTCATGATTTTCGAGCACAACCCCCGGGCTTTTGAAAACAATATCAAAATCAGCTATAGGTTTTTGGTAATCTGCACCGCAAAATACTTTTTCTTCTATATCACAAACAGGATTTAAATCTGAAATTGCAAGTCCCGTGTACCCTCCCGCTTTTTTTATTAGCTTGTATGTGGAGCGCCCCTCTTTGCCAAAACCAAGAATAAGAACTGTTTTGTTTTTTATAAGCTC
>JAZRHH010000015.1:0-27802 GCA_045644665.1 Clostridia bacterium | reverse complement strand
TGTTATTTTATATTATTGCTTATGTTCTTCTTGTCATCGTCATAAGTAGAATTATAAAGTTTTAATATATCTAGTTAATCAATATTATTTTATTTATTCATTTTTGTGCTATTAAGTCAAAATAATTATGACTAGACGGATAAAAATGATTTATATAATACAATTATTCATTTTTATATAACTTATCATTAGTTCTATCCCATCTGAATACTTTCTCAAATTGAGTGCTTGAGGTTTTATCGATATTGATGTCATCCCTCATACATGAGAATATGTTACAAAGCTATCCTCTTTATTTGTCAAAAGCTCAAAGAGCTCTTGAATGCTGTTGTCTTGGTTTATTTTTGAAAAAATTTCCAAATTCTCTTTTGTGTCATCCGACAGAGATTCTTTAGTATCTTCTAATAAATAAAATAAACTTTCAAACGATTTTTCCCCTATCATAAAAACACCTCCAAGATATTATATTATTGATTTTCCAAATTGCGCTTCAACCTTTTGCCTAATACCCAGAATATTGCTTTCTGTGCCACATGCACAGCATTTCAATATGTTATCCTTAGGAAAAGGAATCGAACCAGCTTCAATTGGTATATTTTTATCAAAGTTTATTTGAATTTTTTTCATAGCATGACACTTAGCACATTCTACATTTATAAATACTACATTCTGTTTGCGTTTCTGCGTGTTTTCTTGAACAGTATCAGAATTATTTACAGACCTATAGATTTGCGTATCAGGAGTTTCATATAATTTGAATATATTTGTTTCAAAACTCATTTTTAACAGCGTGTAATACCTTGTGATAGCATCATTTAGCTCATCATTCTTGGTATAATCTGTTATTTGCAAGCCCATATTAACTAAATCTTCAATTTTTATCGACCTTCCATGTGTAAGCCAATAACCATGGTTGCATAACAAAGTAGCAATTTGTTCTGCTTTTTTATTCTTTTCTTCATCGGTCACGGAGAGCCCGGTTGATGAATGCGTTTCCCAAAACTTAAATTTATATTTTTTAAGCCAATCGGTTACTAGAGTACGCGAAAACGCTTGGGCATTTTTACAATGTTGTATTTCGCCAGGCGAAATATTTTGTAAAATAGGAATATATGCTATGTCTAGACGTTTGTTTTCCTCCGCATCTTCACGAATCTTATTCAATCCTTCTAAAAACGCATCAGCCGAAAATCTTTTCCCATTCGAAACCATTTGCGCATCAATGGGTCCCAAAGACGAAATTGTTCCCATTAATATTTCATCTGCAGCCATTGTAAAAATTGTTCCTGCACTTTTAGCCATTCCAGGAATAATTATACCAACCTTTTCAAAATTAGCTCTAACTAATTTCACTAAATCCTCTACCACCTCAGCAAGCCCGCCCGGTGTTTCGAGAATGATATCAATCTCATTGCCTTTTAACGAATTAAGTTGGTCAGAAAATGGCACAATATCAGAATAGTCTATGCTATTAGGACAATTTTTATCAACAGCACTTGCATATACAATTATACTTCTATTTCGAATTTCCGAAATTCTTTTTAATTGTGCTTTTCTCTCTTTTGCCAATTCTTCAAAAGTCATCTGCTTGTCAAGATATTCTGAGTATATTCCCATGCACATCCCTTCCCTTCAAGTATATTATATCATATTTTTAAAATTTTGCAATTAGCAAAACAGAGAAATATGCAAATTATCTTTATACAAAGTGCAACATAATGCTTATTTTGAATAAGTATTATCCGTCTTTGCATAAAAACCACTCTGAGATATCTATTTTAAGTAGTCAATTAAAATTGCAGATGAATTTATGAAACTATTTCAAATGACACATTTGGTGTCTCCTTTTGTACGCATGCAAAAATTTCAAGCATAGTCTTGCAATATTCCTTCAATTCTTTTGGCAAGGAGTTATAGCCATAAATTTTCACTACAAAGTTTCCCCTGTCAACAAACAAGCCATCAAGGCAATCTTCTAATGCACTCCAGTTTTCTCCGTAATACTCAGGAAATCCGAATTTGTTTTTTAGAATTAGATGTATTTCACCCAGATATTTACACTTTGTAAAATCCAGAATAATTGGATTTTCTTTTATTGCTTTAAATCCGTTTATTATAATATTGTCGTTTCTCATGATTTCCTCCCATCATTCAACTTCTATAAATGTTTTAAAATGGTCATATGTAACAAAAATCAAACCATCATTTGAAAACACAATTCGTTCACTGCCCCTGTATCCCCACTTGTAATTAATATCTGCTTCATACCATATTCGACCTGTTGCGCTTGGCAAATGACCATCTCTATTATTGTAAATTCCTTTTGTTAACATCCTGCCAGGTGCAACAATACTCAAATTTCCAAAATAAGATTTATATCCCAAAGATTTCGCTGTATCTTCATCAATATAATAGTTTGGCAAAACACCATGATATTTCAAGCTCCAATCAGCACCGTCTATCCCTTTCTTTGTTGCTTTTCCGGCGGCTATTGCTATCAATTTGCCAATAAGACAACGGCAGTTTTCGTGTATAGGCGGTGCTGGGTCTACATTGTCGTCAATAGCATATACTTTACCATTACTCTTTCTACAAGTTAAACAGGTCGACAAATCAATTACAGCTTTCCAGGTTTTCCACTTTTCACTATAATGCATATCTTATATCTCCTTATCTAAAATATTTTTTAAGTCAATTAGAAATTACAATATACATTATATCATATTTTTGGCGGAAAAAACTTCAACTTTATGTTACAGATAGAGCTATCTTATAATTTTTTAACAGCAGAAATCAATCAAGAAATACGAACCGACTACAAACCGTCCAAAAAGATTGGTATAGTTACGTCTGATTCGGCAAACCAAATCCGTGTTTTGGGAAATAAAAAGCCTAGCTAACTCTAAGCTAGCTAGGCTTTCCTAGTGGTTGCGGAGGAAGGACTTGAACCAACGACCTTCGGGTTATGAGCCCGACGAGCTACCAACTGCTCTACTCCGCGATATATTGTTTGCTGATATCTCTACAGCTATTTGATTATATCACAACACAATTAAAAAGTCAACCCTTTTTTGTGGATTTTTAAAATGTCATGAAATTCTTGGTATATTATATGCAAAAATTTCAAATTATATTCATATATATTTTAACATTGTATGAAAAATGTATATAAGTTAAAAAATATAAGAACAAAAAACCATACAAATATACGTTTTTTCCAAATTTCCCTTGTAAATTTTATTTTCTAAATATATAATATAATGGTTGAAAATTAAAAGGAGCAATAATCATGACCAAAAGAGAAGATATAAGAAACATTGCCATTATCGCTCACGTTGACCATGGCAAAACCACATTGGTTGACGCCATGCTTGCCCAAAGCGGTACATTTCGTGAAAATGAAAAGGTTGACGAAAGAGTTATGGACTCAAACGACCTTGAAAAAGAGCGTGGCATTACTATTCTTGCAAAAAACACATCCCTTTATTATAAAGGTACAAAGATAAATATAATTGACACCCCGGGCCACGCAGACTTTGGCGGCGAGGTTGAAAGATGTCTTGAAATGGTAGACGGTGTACTTTTGCTTGTAGACGCATTTGAGGGCTGTATGCCACAGACAAGATTTGTACTTTCAAAGGCACTTGCCCTGAATCTTCAGCCAATTATCGTAGTTAACAAGGTTGACCGTCCAAATGCCCGTCCCTACGAGGTTGTCGACGAGGTACTTGAACTGTTTATAGACCTTGGCGCAACTGACGAGCAGCTTGATACACCTGTAATTTATGCATCAGGCCGTGACGGCTGGGCAACGGCGGAGTATAACCCCGAAAAACCCAATTCTGACCTGACAGAAATGTTTGAGCTTATTGTAAATGCCATTCCCTGTCCACAATGCGAGGACGAGGGTCCTTTCCAAATGCTTGTTTCAAACATTGACTATGATGAATATACAGGCCGCATAGCTGTAGGAAAAATACAGCGTGGCAGCATAGAAACAGGCGCACGTCTTGCAATTTGCCGGGATAATGGCAAGGTAGACTACGGAAAAGCCACAAAGCTCTTTACCTTTGAGGGACTTATGAAAACACCTTGCGACAAGGTTGGAGCCGGTGACATGGTTGCAATTTCCGGAATGGCAGACATAAATATCGGAGAAACACTATGCTCACCCGACAATATAGATCCGCTACCATTTGTTAAAATTGATGACCCTGTCCTGTCCATGACATTCAGCGTAAACGACAGCCCCTTTGCAGGGAAAGAGGGTAAGTTTGTTACATCAAGACACCTGCGAGACAGACTTTTCCGTGAGCTTGACTCAAACGTTGCACTCAGAGTCAGTGAAACAGACACAACTGAAAGCTTTACAGTTTCAGGAAGAGGCGAACTGCACCTTTCTGTCCTTATAGAGAACATGAGACGTGAGGGCTATGAATTTCAGGTATCCAACCCCGTTGTAATTTATAAAACAATTGACGGTGTACTATGTGAGCCTATTGAGCGTCTTACAGTTGATGTGCCTGACGAATATACAGGCGTTGTAATGGACAGCGTTATAAGCCGCAGAGGTGAAATGACAAATATGTCCCCCACCGCCCAGAACTATACAAGACTTGAATTTTTAATCCCTTCAAGAGGACTTATCGGCTACAGAAACGAACTTCTTACCGCCACAAAAGGAACAGGTATTGTAAACAGTATTTTAGAAAAGCATGAGCCATTTAAGGGCGACATCACCGGCAGAACACGTGGTGCACTTATTGCCTGGGAAGACGGAGAAACAATTACTTACGGTCTTTTCAATGCACAGGAGCGCGGCACACTATTTATTGGACCCGGCGTAAAGGTTTACGAGGGTATGATTGTTGGTGAAAATGCGCGTCTTGAGGATATTGTAGTAAACGTGTGCAAAAGAAAGCACGCAACAAACACAAGAGCCTCCGGCTCCGATGATGCACTAAGACTTGTACCGCCCAAAAATCTAAGCCTTGAACAATGCCTTGAATTTCTTGAAGATGACGAGCTGTTGGAGGTTACTCCCCAGTCTCTGAGAATGAGAAAAAGAATTTTAAAAACAGATCTGAGAGCAAAAGCTAAATCAAGGAAATAAAAAATAGAAAAGGCATATGCCTTTTCTATTTTTCTATTTCTGCATTCAGTCTCGCCATTCTCTCATCCAGGAACGAAACAATATTTGCACAGTCATTAAGCTCTTCACTAAGCTCTGCGGGCACATGAAAGTTATACTTATATCTCATTTTGTGCTCCAGACTTGCCCAAAAATCCATAGCAATTGTGCGTATTTGTATTTCTACTCTTACATACTCCATTTTTGATGAAAGGTATACGGGCACTTCCACAAGCATATGATAACTTCTGTATCCGCTCTGCTTTGGATTTACAATATAGTCCTTAACGCCAAGTACCTTTATATGCTTTTGTGCCTCTATAACTGTTGCTATTTTATAAATATCGCTTGTAAATGAACAGATAATTCTGATACCTGCTATATCATCAATGTGCTCTACTGCGTTTTCCCATGTAGGCTCCCAGCCACGCTTTACAAGCTTTGCTGCAATACTCTGTGGTGTTTTAAGTCTTGTTTTTTTATGCTCTATAGGGTCGGACATAGATCGTGAAACAAATTCATCGCTGATGGTTTCAAACATTACATTCATGCTTTTAAGAGCTGACTTGTAGTTTATAACCGCATTGTTATATGCCTCTGCAGACATATTTTCTATATTCATCAAATCCCGCCTTTCTTAAAAATCAAAACCACTATAAAAATTATACAATAGATTTTCCTAAATTACCACACAAAAAACAAAAAATTAATACTTATTTAACATTTTATACATTGATTTCTCATACTAAAAAATAATATAATAAAATAGAATAAAATTACAGAGGTGAATATTCATATGCCATCTAAAAAGAAAGTCATAACAATTACGTGTGCTGCACTTTTACTTGCAGGTGCTGCCACCGGCTATATCCAAAGCAAAAAAACTAAAAAAGAGGAAAATGTAAATCCTTATTCTCTTTCTACAGTAACACAAGGAAATGTGGAGCTTACCATTTCAGGCAGCGGAACTGTTGAACCTTATGAAAGATACGAAATTATCCCTCTTGTAAACGGAGAAATTACGAGCTGTCCTTACGAGGTAGGAGATTACATACAAAAAGGCGCTGTAGTTTACACCTTTGATGAAACAGACGCCCGTATAAATCTTGAAAAACAAAACAACTCAATGAAAAAGTCAACAATGACCTATAATGAGGCAATGAAAGACTCAGAAAAGCTTTTAGTAAAGTCCTCCGCATCAGGAAGAATTAAACAGGTTAATGTAGCAGAGGGCGATGAAATAAGTGCAAATCAAGTGGTTGCTACAATTATTGACGATGTTAATCTTAAGGTTACTGTACCTTTTAACAGTCAGCAAATTTCTTACATATCAAAAGGTGACAATGCAACCCTTTCAAGCTCTGAGCAAATGAGTAATTTTAGCGGAACAGTTGCATATGTAGACTCTACTCCCTCTGCGGCTTCTGATGGCTCCAGCGTGTATTATGTAACAATAGAATTTACAAACCCGGGTGCAATCTCAGACGGTACAAACCTTGGCGCACAGGTTAACGGTCAGATAAGTCCCGGCTTTGGTACAGTAAGCTACGGCGAGGAAAAGCAAATCAAAGCAGAAACAGAGGGACGTGTTACAAAGTTGAATGTACAGCAAGGAGCGTTTGTAGAAAAAAATTCTGTTATTGCAAACCTTGAAAGTGAAACATTGCAAAATTCTCTTGAGAGAAGTAAGCTGGACTATAACGATGCAAAGCTAAATCTTCAGTCACAACAGGATCAGCTTGATAACTACCGTATCACTGCCCCAATAAGCGGTACGGTTCTTACAAAGAACTCTAAAAAGGGTGATACAATAGATAAAACCAACTCCTCCGGTAGCATGATGGTCATAGGTGATGTATCAAAGCTCAAATTCTCTCTCATGGTGGACGAGCTTGATATTACAAAGGTTTCTATTGGACAAAAGGTAAAAATAACCTCTGACGCTGTAGAAAATACGGAGTTTGAAGGAGAAATATCCAACCTTTCCATGGAGGGTACAGCCTCCAACGGAGTAACTACATACGAAGCAACCGTTGTAATAAACGATCCCGGCGACTTAAAGCCCAGCATGAACGTAGATGCAGTTGTTGTAGTAGAATCTGCCGAAAATGTAGTACGTGTTCCCTCAAGCGATATTAAAACAGCTATGGGTGTTTCCTATGTTTATGTACAAAGCAATGAGGGCGCAAAAGAGAAAGAATCCGGCTCCGAAAAACATGAAAAGCCAAACTTCGAGGACAGACAAACACCGGGAGGTGAAAGACCAAACTTTGAGGGTGGACAAACGCCGGGCGGTGAAAGACCAAATTTCGAGGACAGACAAACGCCGGGCGGCGAAAGGCCAAACTTTGAGGGTGGACAAATGCCTCAAAGACCAGAAAACAGCGGTCAAAGAATTGGTATGCCTCAAAATGCAGATGCAATTATTTCCAGACTTCCCGAAGCTCCCGAGGGCTTTGAAATTGCCGTTGTAGAAATTGGCATACAGGGTGATGATTTTACAGAAATTATAAGCGGTCTTACAGTTGGACAAAAGATTTATAAGCAAGAAACATCCTCCGGAAGCTCACGCTTTGGAATGGGCGGCATGGGCGGCATGGGTGGAATGAACGGCGGCATGAGATCCATGGGTGGCGGTATGCCCGGCGGCGGCATGGGACCCAGATAATCGTAAGGAGATTAAAGCATGATAAGGCTTGAAAATATCAAAAAAATATATAAAATGGGCGACAATACTGTTCATGCACTTGACGGTGTCTCCCTTCATGTTTCGCCACATGAGTTTGTTGCAATAATCGGTCCGTCAGGCTCCGGCAAATCAACCTTGATGAACATGATTGGCTGCCTTGACGTACCAACAAGCGGACGTTTCTGGATAGATGGAGTAGAAGGCAGCAAAATGAAGGATAATGACCTTGCAGCGCTCAGGAGTGAAAAGCTTGGATTTATATTTCAGCAATACAATCTTCTTGCAAAGCTCACAGCCTACGAAAATGTAGAGCTTCCCCTTATATACAAGCAAATTCCAGCATCAAAACGCCACGTACTTATTAAAGAAGCTCTTACAAAAGTAGGACTTTGGAACAAAGCAAATCACAAACCCTCTGAGCTTTCAGGCGGACAGCAACAAAGAGTTTCCATTGCCAGAGCCCTTGCGGGAAAACCTGCACTTATTTTGGCAGACGAGCCTACAGGTGCTCTTGATTCAAAATCAGGAATGGAAATAATGCAAATGCTTCACAGTCTGCACAGCGAGGGCAATACGATTATAATAATCACTCACGACCTTAATATTGCCAAACAGGCAAAGCGTATTATCACGATTAGAGATGGACTTATTGTAAATGATGAGGCAAACACCTCCGCAGTTGTAAAGGAGGCAGAGGAAATATGAATTTTATAAAGTACTCTCAGGCATTTAAAATGTCAATGAAAAGCATCCTTTCAAACAAAGGGCGCTCCGCTCTTACAATGCTCGGAATAATAATCGGCGTTTCATCGGTTATTATTCTTACAGGAATTGGCGGCGGAACAACCCAGTCCATAACGGACTCAATTTCTGCCATGGGCACAGGAAAAATTACCGTAAGTATGTCAAGAGGCAGAAATTCCTCAAGATATATTGATGTAGATGATATGGTAGCATACAAAGAAGAAAATTCCGACCTGGTAAGTCATATGTCACCGTATCTTACAAGCTCCGTAACCGTTAAAAATGGTATTAAAAATGCAAGAACATCACTAAACGGATGTGACAAAGACTATGAAGCCATAGGCAACCTTGAGCTTCAAAGCGGAAGATTTTTTTCAGATAACGACATAAACAACAGAAAAAAGGTATGTGTTGTAGGAACGTATCAGATGCAGGAGCTCTACGGCGGAATAGACCCGGTTGGTGAAGATATAAAGATAAACGGTACGGTTTTTGAAATAATAGGTGTGTATGAGGAACAAGGTGATTCAACAGAAAACAGTGCAGACAATACAATTACTATTCCATATACTACAGCAATGCGCTTTTTAAAGACAAAGAACATTCAGACCTTTTACCTGAATGCCAAGGATGAGGAAAATGTAGAATATGTGACAAACCACATAAAACGGTATATTACTCAAAAGCTTGGTACAAGCGACGGATTTAATGTATCAAATATGTCCTCTCTTCTTGATACAATGGATGAAATGACGGGTATTATGACAACAATGCTTGCAGGAATTGCAGGAATTTCACTTATCGTTGGCGGAATTGGAATTATGAATATTATGACGGTTTCCGTCAGCGAGCGAACAAGAGAAATCGGCATCAGAAAAGCAATTGGAGCAAGAACAACAGACATACTTCTCCAATTCCTCATAGAATCAGTTGTTTTATCGGGCCTTGGCGGAATAGTGGGTATATTGTTCGGTATAGCTATAGGACTTGTCATAGACGTTGCTTCGGAAATCACCTACATAACACAAACCAACATGGTGTTTATGTCCTTTATATTCTCTTTGATAGTAGGAATATTTTTTGGACTTAATCCGGCAAAAAAAGCAGCAAAGCTAAATCCTATAGACGCACTTAGAAACGAATAAGCGGAAAGGAATGATAATATGAAAAAATTACTGATGTGCGCAGCGGCACTGTTTATGATGCTTTCAGCATCTGCCTATGCTTATACAGACGTTTTTGAATTTGATGACTATTACAGCGCTGTTGAAAAGCTTGGTGCTCTCGACATTATAAACGGATACGAGGACAATACCTTTCGTCCGGCTGATCTTGTAACCCGTGAGCAATTTTCCAAAATGGCAGTTTGTGCAATTAACAGAGCAACCGACTCTCTTGCAATGGGAAGCTACACATGCAAATTTTCAGATGTACCGGACGGACATTGGTCAATCCCTTATATAAACTATATAAGCAACAAGGAAATAATAAAAGGCTATGCAGACGGCAGCTTCGGCCCTGAAAACAACATAAACTACGCGGAAGCTTCTACAATCCTATGCAGACTTCTTGGGTATACAGAAGAAACTGTGGGCTACTTCTGGCCAACCAACTATACAAGCAAAGCAGACAGCCTTGGACTTCGTGTATCTCAAAAGGATATATACGAGCCATTAAACCGCGCAGAAATTGCAAAAATGTTTGATATTGCACTTTTTACGGATGTAAACCCCAACGCAGAATCTACCGATATATTTACATATGGGAAAGATATAAGTCTATTGGAGGCTTCGGGATACAAAGTGCTTGACGAATGTTTTATAATTGCAACAGCAAATTTAGACTCTTCTTTGAACACTGACCAGATAAAGACTTCAGAAGGTACATATAAGCTAAAAAGCGGTGCAGTCCTGCCTCTTCCGGAAACCTATGGTATGCTTGTTCTTGATGACAGGGACAGGGTAATAATTTCATCCACAAACCCTATTTATTCAATGAATGTAGGCGTAAGTAATGTGTTCGGAAATGAAATAGAGTATATAACCAACAGCGGCAACAAGGGCACAATGGAACTTGACTCCACCTTTGAAACGTATGTTGATTATACAAAGAAAGATTTTGCATCAGCTTCATCTTCAATTTCATCAGGTACAGATATAACATTCTACGGTCTTGAGGAAAATTCATGGGATTACATGGTTGTAAATTCTTCCGGCTCTGTAACGCCTGTACTTGCAAGTCACAGCTACTCTGACACGGACACTCACATGGAAGGCACTACTATAAACAAAACAGGTCTTATTGTTTACAGAAACGGCGACAAGGCAAATCTTTCCGACATTTCAGAAAACGATGTAGTATACTATAACACAAGAACAAACATAATGGATGTATACTCCAAAAAGATTACAGGAATTTACTATGAGGCATATCCATCAAAGGCATATGTTAAGAGTGTAAAGGTTGGCGGAAAGGAATACACAATTGGAACAGTATCCGCTTCAAACTCCCTGGGAGCATCTTCCGGTGCTTTTGAAATAGGTGATAAGGTTACACTACTCCTTGGCAAAAATGATGAGATTGTATTTGTAAAATCTCTGTCAGGCTTTAACGAAAGCGAGTATGGTATCCTGCTTTCATCAACTGTAGAAATAAAAGAAACAGGAAATGATGCAGGCAAATCCGAGTACATTGCAACGGTGCTTATGAGTGACGGAAAAGAATATACATATGTAACTGATAAGCAGTACACAAACTATGTAGGAGACCTTGTTAAGCTTACCTTTGACAGCGACATCACTATGCTTTCAAAAATCAACTATGATTCGAACATTTACGGAGAATTTGACCCAACAGCTAAAACTATTGGAGATAAAACCCTTTCTGACAATGTAATAATATTCCAGAAGCTTTCGGAAAACACAGCCGAGGTGCTTGATATAAGAGTTCTTGAAAACACAAAGCTTAATATGGAACAGGTAATTAACGCAGTTTCTGCAAACAGCTTTGGGGATATTGGTATCCTTTACGTTGAGGGGCTTACAGATAGTGCATACACCTACGGAATTTTAACATCTACAGTTGAACCAAAAGGGGAAAGCACAAGAACAACCTATAGAATAGTAGTTGACGGAAAAATAACGGAATACACAAGCGACTCATATATAATCGCTTCTGCAGGACCTGTAAGGTTTAAACTTGCAGACGGAAAAATTGATACAATAAGGGCTCTTCATAAATACGCTTCTGCAACAAAGATAGAAGCGCTTGACGGAGCAAGAATAAAGCTTAACGGAAAAATTTATGATCTTGATACAAATGTAGTTGTGTACAACAAAACCGACATTTCAAAATATCAGCTTATGTCATTCTATGAGCTTGAAAATACAAAGGTTAAATCTGTAAGTATTTATTCTGATGTAAAGTCCAATAATGGAACAATTAAAATGATTATTGTCACATATTAAACACAAAAAAGGGCGTGTCTCAATAAGTGATTTCTCACGAAATTGAGGCAACGCCCTCTTTTTAGTTATTCACTTTTTCAAGATCCTTATTACGTATTTCCACACGTCTTACCTTACCGCTGATTGTTTTTGGAAGTTCTTCAACGAACTCCACAATTCTTGGGTATTTGTAAGGGGCTGTGTGAGTCTTTACATATTCCTGAATTTCTTTTTTAAGAGCGTCTGTGCCCTCTGTGCCCTTTGTAAGCACGATAGTAGCCTTTACAATCTGTCCACGAACTTCATCGGGAACAGGCGTGATTGCACATTCAAGAACATATGGAAGCTCCATAATAACGCTTTCTATTTCAAAAGGTCCGATGCGGTAGCCGGAGGACTTGATTACGTCGTCAATACGTCCCACATACCACAAATATCCGTCCTCGTCCATTGTTGCCTGGTCGCCTGTATGATAGTATCCGTCATACCAAACATCGTTTGTTTTTTCTTCATCAAGATAGTAGCCTGTGAAAAGTCCGCAAGGAACTGTGTCCTTTGTTCTGATACAAATTTCGCCTGTGTCACCTGTAGGGCATTCGTTTCCGTCAGGGTCAAGGATTACTACATCATAAAGTGGGCTTGGTCTTCCCATTGAGCCGATTTTTGGCTTTGAGCCAACAAAATTGGCAATAGAAAGTGTTGTTTCTGTTTGTCCAAAGCCTTCCATAATTGTAAGACCTGTAGCCTTTTTAAACTGATTAAACACTTCCGGATTTAAAGCCTCGCCTGCTGTTGTAGCATATTCAATTGAAGAAAGGTCATACTTTGACAAATCTTCCTTGATGAAAAATCTGTACATTGTAGGTGGCGCGCAGAATGTTGTAATGTTGTACTTTTTAAATAGCGGCAAAATATCATCCGGATGGAAGCGGTCAAAGTCATATGTAAATATGCCTGCCTCGCATAGCCATTGACCATACAGCTTACCCCAGAGAGCTTTACCCCAACCTGTGTCGGAAATTGTAAAGTGAAGTCCGTCAGGATTTACATTGTGCCAGTGCTTAGCTGTTGGATAGTGTCCCAAAGCATATTTATATGAATGTGTTGCAATTCTCGGATAGCCTGTTGTACCTGATGTAAAAATCATAAGCATAGGGTCGTTGCCGCAAGGAGAATTTTCGCTTCTCTTGTAATGGGTGCTGAAACGCTCCATTTCTACGTTAAAGTTGTTCCAGCCGTCCTTTTCGCCGCCAACTAAAACCTTTATCATATCCGGGAAGCCTGCAGCTGCCTTTTCTGCTTCAACAGATACTTCTCCGTCTGCTGTACAAACTATAGCTTTTACCTTGCCTGCCTTGTATCTGTATTCAAAGTCGTGTTCAACAAGCTGGTTTGTTGCAGGGATTGCAACTGCACCAATTTTATGAAGTGCAAGCATACAGAACCAGAACTGATAATGACGCTTTAAAACAAGCATTACAGCATCGCCCTTTTTGATGCCAAGGGACTCAAAGTAGTTAGCTGTCTTTGCAGAATACTGCTTCATTTCCTTAAAGGTAAATCTTTTTTCTGTTTTATCGTTTCCAACCCACATCATAGCAAGCTTGTCAGGGTTTTTCTTGGCAATTGCGTCAACACAGTCAAATGCAAAGTTGAATTTGTCCTCATTTTTGAAGGAAATTCCGTTAAATACACCCTTATCGTCATATGTAGATGTAATAAAGTTATCTGCAACGGTTTTACCTTTAGCCTCTTTTACTGCTATTTTCTCTGCAATAAGAGGAGCTTCGGGGTATTCCTCACTGAAATGTCCGTCCTGTGGGTTTAATACTACGGCGTGGAACTCACATCCACCCTCGCTTACGGCTATCATACCGTGGGGAATGATACTGTTATAGAAAATAGAGTCTCCCTCGTTTAATATGTCAACATGGTTTCCTACCTGTACCTTTAGTGAACCCTTTACAATAACGTCAAATTCCTGACCGTTATGGGAGTTTAGCTTCATTGGCGCATTCTGCTCCTCGGGGAGATAAGGAAATTTTACCAAAAACGGCTCTGCAAGTTTTTCCTTAAACTTAGGTGCTAAGTTGTTGTATACTACGCCATGTTTTTTAATAATCTTAAGTCCTTCGCCTTTTCTTGTAATTGCAAAGGATGTAAGTGTTGTGCTTGTTCCTTCCAGGAGGTCCACAACTTCAACGCCGCAGGCCTTTGCACACTTATATATAAAGGTAAAGCTAAAGTCTGTTTCGCCCTCTTCCAAAAGCATATAATCTTCAACAGATACACCTGTAAGCTTTGCAAGTTCTTCCGGTGTGTAGCCTTTTGCTTCGCGCAGATCTTTAATTCTGCCTGCGACCTCTTTCAAACTGTAGTCCATTTTTTTGCTCCTTTCTTTTATTTTGAATAAAACAAAAAACCCGTCTCAAAATAAAGCTTTTGAGACGAGTTGTTATAACCCGCGGTACCACTCAAATTACGGAAAAGTTTTCCGTCACTTACCGGACTCTGTCAAGCCCTTTGCCTTTACGCAGCAATACGGAAGGAGTCTACTGAGCACTTGCCTTTCGGTCCTCCGACTCAGAAGTGATAAGTCATTGGAAAGCTCTGCCATTGCCTCGCACCAACCGACAACTCTCTCAAGGTTTTGCAATCCGACCGTCTTCGTCATAGTCATTCTGTGATATTCAAATTTAAAGTCATTATACTCTTATATTTTCCGCTTGTCAATAGTTTTTTGAAAAAAACTGAATTATTTTTTTAATCCTAAGGTCTCTGCAGACATATCACGCATTTTGTACTTTAAGATTTTTCCGGCAGCGTTCATTGGGAACTCATCTACGAACATAAAATATCTTGGTACTTTATGGCGCGCAATATATGCGTTTCCAAACTCACGCATTTCGTTTTCGTCCGCCTTTTCGCCCTTGTGAAGAATAATCCATGCACAACATTCCTCGCCATATCTTTCATCCGGAACGCCAACTACCTGTACATCACGTACCTTTGGATTTGTAAGATAAAATTCTTCAATTTCTCTTGGGTAAAGGTTTTCGCCGCCGCGGATAATCATATCCTTAAGACGACCTGTTACCTTATAATATCCGTCAGGGGTACGGCAGCAAATGTCGCCGGAATGAAGCCAGCCATCAGAGTCAATTGCCTGTGCTGTTGCTTCGGGCATTTTGTAGTAGCCCTTCATGATGTTAAAGCCCCGGGCAACAAACTCTCCGCTTTCTCCGTCAGGAAGCTCCTCGCCAGTTTCAGGGTCTATAATCTTACATTCAACACCGGGGAAGGCGCTACCCACAGTTTCTACACGGTGGTCGATATCCTCGTTAACCTCGCCCATGGTACAGCCGGGAGAAGCTTCTGTCTGCCCATAAACAGAGATAATTTCTCTCATGTTCATTTCGTCTGCCGCACGGCGCATAAGGTCTGCCGGGCAGTTGGCACCTGCCATGATACCTGTTCTCATGTATGAGAAATCTGTTTTTGCAAAATCAGGGTGTGCAAACATTGCAATAAACATTGTTGGAACTCCGTTAAAGCAAGTTATGTGTTCATCATTTACGCAGGCAAGTGATGATTTCGGAGAGAAGTAAGGAATAGGACACAGTGTTCCGCCGTGGGTCATCATTGATGTCATGGAAAGCACCATGCCGAAGCAATGGAACATTGGCACCTGAATCATCATGCGGTCTGCTGTTGAAAGGTCCATTCTGTCGCCGATTGTTTTTCCGTTATTTACGATATTGCGGTGGGTAAGCATAACACCCTTTGGAAAGCCTGTTGTTCCTGATGTGTATTGCATGTTACATACATCGTCCGGCTTAACAAGTGATGCACGTCTTCTTACTTCCTCATGTGGAATGAGTGATGCACGGGACAGCATTTGCTCCCATGTAAGACATCCGTCCATTGAAAATCCAACTGTTACAACATTTCGCAGGAACGGGAGATTTTTTGAGTAAAGAGGCTCGCCGGGAGTAAGGTTTTCAAGCTCCGGACAAAGCTCCTGTATAATCTCCTTATAGTTTATATCCTTGCAAAATTCAATCATAACAAGAGTATGAGTGTCTGATTGCTTTAGCAGATACTCAATCTCGTGAATTTTATAAGCTGTGTTTACGGTAACAAGGACAGCACCGATTTTTGTTGTTGCCCAGAATGTTATAAACCACTGTGGCACATTTGTTGCCCATACTGCAACATGGTCGCCCGCTTTTACACCAAGAGAAATAAGGGCAGCAGCACATTCGTCAACGTCACGGCGGAACTGCTCGTATGTTCTTGTGTAGTCAAGTGTAGGATATTTAAATGCATACTGGTTGGGATAGTTCTTAACCATTGTGTCGAGAACATCTGAAAATGTTGCATCTAAAATATCATACTTTTTCCATACATATGTACCTGTTTTTGCTCTGTTATAATATGCCTTGTCATAGGACTTCTTTTCTCTGCCAAGTGATGAAATATAGTTTGCAAAGTGAGTGAGCACGATGTCTGCATCATTTATTTCTTCGTTCCATGCAGCGCAGATAAATCCGTCAAAGTTAAGAGAAGAAAGGGCATTTATAAGCTTTTCTACAGGAAGCTCGCCCTCGCCGATTAGTACGGTTTTTCCGTCCTTCATATCCCCAAGACGAACATATTTTATGTATGCGCCAAGAGTTTTGATAGTTGTTTCCGCAGTTTCCCCTGCGCCAAAGTATGTGCCTCTTACGTTCCATGAAGCACCAATTGCCGCAGATGAAAAATAGTTTATAATATCAATAACCTTTTCTGTGTCAGAAAGGTAGCCTACAGTTTCAAACAAAATTCCAACATCGGACTTTTCGGCTTTTGCAATTGCAGAGGAAAGCTTTTCTTTTAAAATATCAAAAGAAGTTTCCTCCTCCACACGGACGATAACATATGAAGTGCCTGAGCCGGCTGCCATATCCACATATTTTGAAAGGGTTTCGGCTGTTGTTTCCTCGCACTCCAAAGGATTTGGCATACGAAGTGCAGAAACAGACAGGTTTCTGTTTATGAGCTTTCTTTTTGCGTCTGCCACTCTGTCACGGCGGAGAATACTGTCGTGATGGGAAGAGCGTTCTTTTATGGCATCGTGTATCTCAAAACCTGCAAAGCCGTAATCGTAGGCGTATCTGCACAAATCAAGAAAAGAAGAACGGCTTACATTTTTTGTTGAAAATACAATCTTCATTTTATTCCTCCTCGGCAACAATCTTGTTAAGAGCGTTGATGTATGCTCTGATGCTTGCTGCCACAATATCCGTTGAAATACCATTTCCTGAATAGAGCTTTCCGTTGTTTCTGAGTCTTACAAGGGCAGAACCAAGTGCCTCTTTACCCTCTGTTACAGACTGTACCTGGAAATCGTCAAGCTCATAGTGGTGGCCTATGCACTGTTCAATTGCACGAAAAGCTGAGTCTATAGGTCCGTCGCCTGTGCTTACGCCGCAAATAATCTCATCATCACACTTGAGTGTAACCTGTGACATAGAGCCTGTAACGTTACTGCTGCTTGTTGTGTAGCTTTCAAGGTGGTAGGTGGACGGCGCCTGCATAGCAGAGCTTGCAATCAAAGCTTCAAGCTCCTTTGCACCAACAGCGTCCTTTTTCTCACACACCTGAACAAGTGCCTTGTGTACGTTTCCGCAGTCTGAGTCGGAAAGGTCATAGCCGAGAACAGATGCAGCCTGTGCCACCTGCGTGATTGTGCTGTCTGCATCAAGAAGTATTTTTTTCTTTTCACTTATCTGGTTTTCTGTTTCATATGCTTCATGATTAATGCTCGAGAGCATATCCTCAATGCTTGCATGAATTTTTGTGTTTGCAAGGTTAGTTTCTGCTCCAATTTGTGCAGAGCAAGCACTCATTGCATCGGAAAGCTCGCCTGTAAGAAGCATATCCTTACATGCCATAGCGCACTTTAGTCCGTCTGCGCCCTTTGAAATTGCGGCAACGGCTGATGCAACGCCCATGTTTATACGGTCAGAAACCTGAACGAACACAGGGATTTTAACAGCTTCTTTAACCTGTGCGGTCAAATCAGCAATTTCCCCGGGAAGTGACGCGCCTGCATCATCGCAAATTGTTATGATATTTGCGCCCTTTGCTTCTGCTTCCTTTGCAGCGGCAATAAGGAAATCAATATCTGTGCGAGTTGCATCAAGTGCAGAAAATTCCACGTCTTCGCAAAGCTCCTTTGCGGCACTTGTAAGCTCGCCAATTTTTGCAAGCATCTTATCAGCTTTCATATGGTATGTATATTCCATTTGAACTGTTGAGGTGGGAAGCTCAATTTGAAGTCTTGGCTTTTTAGCATCCTTAACACATTCCCATGCAGCTGCCACATCTTCCTTTGTAAAGCCTACAGGAATGGCAAGTGTTGCATTTTGAATGTTCTGGGCAATTGTTTTGTATATTATAGTATCTTCTCTAAGGCTCTTAATGGGTGCAAGCTCAACTGCATTCACACCAAGAGAGTCTGCGCAGGCGGCAATTGCTGTCTTTTCACGAAATAGCAGTGCAACCTCCCGCATCTCCGAGAGCTTTTTAAGAGTAATGTCTGTAATACTGATTTTTTTCATTTTTGAAATCCCCTTTCAATTAACAAAAAAACGCTCACGTCTCTTCGTTTTTTAAAGAGACGAAAGCGCAATATAAGTCTATGCTTCCGCGGTACCACTCTTCTTCATCCCTTTAGGATGCACTTTAGATGCAAACACATCTTAACTCTGTTACGGGAGTTCCCGTCTGCCACTACTTTGTATTTTCACAGCAGCCGCTCCGCAATGAGTTCTGCAAAGCTTTTCCAATGCCTTGCACCAACCGGCATCTCTCTTCAGGCAAAAGCGTTTTGCATACTATTTTGCATCACAGCGTTTACAATTAAGTGTATTCTACCATACGGGCGTTTATTTGTCAATATATTTTTTTATACAAATTTGAAAGGACGGATATTGTATTATTTGACAAAAATGATATACTCTGTTTTAAGGGAATGAGTAAAAATAGTGCAGAACGAATGAAACGAAGTGTTATGAGGTTGAAAACCCATAACACCCTGCCCGAAGGCGTATGTTTATACGCCGAGTGGTTCGTTGAATTTGGAGTTCAATGGCATAAAATAAGAAAAAATCCGCAAAATTTTGCGGATTTTTACAATAATATATAAGTTATAAATGCTGATTAAAGCCATTGAACGGTCTGTGCATTTTTAACATTCCCTCATTTATCTGTTTAGGATAAGTTTTGTAAGCTCTACAGGGTCAACAATCTTGCCATCCTTATAAACTCTCATATTGCCTGATGCAATCTCGTCTATAAGAATTACTTCGCCGTTGTTGTAACCAAACTCGAACTTAATATCCCAAAGGTCAAGACCGATTGTTTTAAGGTCGTCAGCAACAATTTTTGTAATCTTAAGAGTTTGCTCTTTCATGCTTTCAAACATATCAAGGCTCATAACTCCAAGAGCTGCAAGACCTTCACCTGTTACAAGTGGGTCACCCTTTTCGTCGTTTTTGAAAGTACATTCTACATATCCGCCTTCAAGAACTGTTCCGTCTTCCATATACTCGCCGTATCTGCGGATAAAGCTGCCTGTTGCTACAAGACGGCAAATTACTTCAAGACCGTGACCGAAAACTGTTGCAGGAAGAACTTCCATTGTTGCATCGTCAACATTTGCACTAACATAGTGTGTCTTAATGCCTGCTTCCTTTAACATATCAAAATAGTAAACAGATGTTCTGAGGTTTGCTTTACCAATTCCCTCTATTGTAAGTCCCACGCTGTTTTCGCCCGGGTCAAACACACCGTCTTTACCTGTGCAGTCATCCTTAAACTTGAGAAGTACATTTCCGTTTTCAAGTTCATAAACGTCCTTGGTTTTACCTTCATAAATCTTATTCATATAAAACACTCCTTTTTATGCGATGCTGCGACAGGTGCCGGGCATTGCAGAACTAATAAATATAATATACCACAAAATTCAAAAAATATCAATATAAATATTTATACTCTGTAAAAAATTTACAAAGATAAAAAACAATAATGTATTATAATGAAAATTTTTGTCAAAAAGACATATTAAATTATCTTTTATTTTTGGTTTTTATTTTCAGGAATATGTGTTTTAAAGCATCAATAATCTTTTCGATTATCACAACGAAAAACGGTCGTTTGTAACATACAATAATGTGCTTCCATTCTCCACAACCTTCACATATATCAAGCTCTTCCGATAAAACAAAAGCACTTTTACTATCGTGTGTCCCATTTAGTTCGTTCCAGCATTTTACGCAAAATTCAGACATATAAAACCTCCTGTATGTTATAAATATATGTTACATATAATAACATATATTTATAACTTTTGTCAAGATATAATATATGTGAGGTGACAAATTATGAATGAAAAACTTATTATAAATAAAAAGAAAATAAAGGGTGAAGATGGATATAAAATATTTTCTGTAAGAATTAAGGACGAAACAGTTAATAAGCTAAATGAACTTTCAAAAGAAACAAACCGTTCAAGAAATGAGCTTATAAATATGTTATTGGATTTTGCCATAGATAACAGTAAGGTTTTATAGGATAAAAGGTGTAGCTCAGCTAAGCTACACCTTTTTTTATACTTCAATTAATCCGTATTTTGTTTTAATTCTTTCCAGTTTTTCAATCATAGGCGTTGAAATGAACCACATAAAAACCGCTGTAGAAAGTGCGTGAATTATATCAAGTGGTATACCTGCAATATATGCGGCTGCAATCATATCCCAAGTGATTTTGTTCTGCACCATAATGATAGATGCAGGATTCATAATACCGCCATAAATTACAAGTGTTGTCAGAAACCCGAATATGCAAAGAGATATTTTTGTTTTTGGCAAAAGCCCTTTTTTAAAAAGTATTCCTGCCAAAAACCCTATCACGCCAAAGGCAAACATCTGCCAGGGAGTCCAGGGGCCTTGTCCAAAGAAAAAGTTTGAAACAAATCCGGTAACAGCACCTACCAAAAATCCTGTTTCGCCTCCAAAGCACACTCCTGCAATAATCACAAGTGCCGCAACAGGTTTAAACTGGGGAACCATAAAAAAAGCGGCTCTCCCTGCTACTGCAAGGGCACACAGGACGCTTATTACTATAAGCTCTCGTGCTTTTGGTTTTCTTGACTCAAATACCATACAAAATGGAATCATAGTTTCAAGTATAACAAGAAGGCTTATAAAATAATACTTCCTGCTACCCAAAAACGAAGCTCCAAAATAAATTGTAAATGGTATTAAAAACAGAATTAACAGTGACGAAAATATTGTCTGTTTCTTTAGCGGTTTTTTCTCCTGCAAGACTTTTGCAGGATTAATTTTTTTTGGCAGTTCAAGTTTTTGGGGCGGAGTTTTAATTTCCGGCTTTTGTATCCGTCCGCCACAGGCCTTTATTATATCCTCTGGAAGTACAGCGTCAGGAAGCACCGTTCTTGCCATACGATTTGCGGCAGTGGTATAAAAGCTCTTTCCTTTAAAGAATTCTCTTGGAGTGTTAACAGATGTTATGTTCCCGTCAAAGACAAGGGCGCATCTGTCTGCAAATTCTGCGCAGAACTCTATGTCGTGAGATACCATAACAATTGTTATCCCCGCTGATTTTAAATCGGAGAGAATATCTGCAAACTCTTCCTTAAAATGCGCATCCATACCTTTTGTCGGTTCGTCAAGGAGCAGTATTTCAGGCTCCATAAGAAGCACCTTTGCAAGTGCCGCTCTTTGTTGTTCTCCGCCTGAAAGGTCATAGGGATGGCTGTCTAAAAGACTTTCTATCTTGCAGGTCTTTGCAATATTTTGTACCTTTTCCTCAGATTTTTCTGACAGAATTTCCATAAGGTCAAGATAAACTGTGTTTTTTACAAAAACGCTTTGAGGATTTTGAGGAAGAACACCCATAATCCCGTTAAAAAGGTTTGGAATTTTGGAAATTCTCTCTCCCTTTATTAAAACATCACCTCTGTATCCTTTGCCTAGTCCGGATATGAGAGAAAGCATAGTTGTTTTGCCGGTTCCGTTACCGCCGAGAATACAAAAAAGCTCACCTTTGTTAATACTTATATTAAGACCTTTTATAACATCAGGCATATTTTTTTCGTATCTGAACCAGGCATCTTTTATTTCAATTACCGGTTCGTTTGTATTTTTAACTGCGTCCTTTGTAATCGCTTCCGGATTTAAGGTATTAGCCTTGGAAAACTCTTCAAGAAAATATCTTCCCTCCCGAACGGTTATAGGGCAGGGGAGAGAGTTTTCCACACTGCCGTGAACTCTCATAGGAGTTGGGAGTGCAAGGTACATTGGGTGATTTTTGTCCTTTAAAATTTTGCCTATATTCTCCGGCGTGTCGTCTGCTATAATTCTGCCGCTGTCCATAACAAGCACTCTGTCTGCAAGAGGGAAAGCCTCCTCCAGTCTGTGCTCTGTAAGAATAATAGTTGTACCAAGCTCACGATTTATCTTTTCAAGAGTATTTAAGAACTCTCCTGCAGCAATTGGGTCCAGCTGACTTGTAGGCTCGTCCAGAATTAAAACTGATGGCTGCATTACCATAACAGAAGCAAGGTTTAAAAGCTGTTTCTGACCGCCTGAAAGCTCGGTAACATTTTTATAAAACCAGGACTGTATCCCAAAAAATGATGCCATTTCCGATACCCTTGCTCTTACCTCGGAGTTTTTAATTCCAAGGCTCTCAAGACCAAAGGCAAGCTCGTGCCATACCTTGTCCGTAACGACCTGATTATCAGGATTTTGCATAACAAATCCAATACCTGATGCCTGCTCTTTTTGTGAGCATTCGGAAAGTGGTTTTCCGTTCCATAAAACATTGCCCTCAAGCTGTCCAAAGGGAGAAAGGGATGTTTTTAAGAGTCTTAAAAGTGTACTCTTTCCGCAGCCTGATTGCCCGGCTAAAAGCACAAACTCTCCCTGATTTATCACAAAGTTTATGTCCTCAAGAGCCTTTTGTGCTCTGTCAGGATATGTAAAGCTAAGATTTTCTATTTTAAAACATTCCATTTTCTCACCTCCCAAAGTTCAATTATTATGGGGCATATACAAAGTGCCAGATACGCCAGAAACACACTCAATCCGTAAACAGAAAATTCCGCCGGTTGTATTGAGGGGAAATATATAAATTCAATTTGTCCCATAAAATATCCGACTATTATATATACTCCTAAAAATAAAATAGTAAACAAGGTTTTCCTGTCCCGTCTGTCAAAGGAAAAGATAGAAAAAGCAGTTCGTCCGGGGAGTCCGTAGCCTCGTGACTTCATACTGTCCGCTGTTTCAACTGCATTTTCAAGTGCCCAGGTTGTCATAATGGAAAGTATATTCAAGCCGTTCCTTGCCCGCTGTACAATGCTTCCTTTTGAAATGTCACGCCCCATACACCGCTGTGCATTCGTAACCACCTTAAGCTGTGCAGAGAACCTTGGCACAAAACGAAGTGTCATAGAAATAATAAGGGACATAGCAGGAATAATTTTTCCGAAAAGATACATAAACTTATCACTCGTCATTACCTCGTTATAGCAGGAAAAATGGCATACTACGCTTCCAATCATAGCTCCTGCACAAAGTCCGTAGATAATAGACTCTAAAGTAAGGGGATTTCCGCTTGGAAGATGGGTTATAATTGTAACTCCCGCGTGGTTAAAAAGAGGGTTTACAAGTGCCATCAAAAGTCCCATAGGAAGAATGTACATAAAGTTTGTTTTTATGGCTTTTCGCCCCTTTAGCATACAGGAATACCCAAAGCCGGACACAAGGGATATGCCAAGGCACACAGGATGCAGGAAGAACATAGAAAATCCAATAACAAACACGAAGTATGTAAAATTTACAATCGGATGATATGTTTTAAATTCATTCATTTGTTCTTCCTCCTTTCGTAAGACTAAATATCTTTTCCCATATCACAGGTATATACAAACTCAATTTTATCTCCGTCTTTTAATATGTGGCGGGAGCTTCCATAGCTGGGAACTTGTCCATTTACCTTATATAACCATCCGGACAGTTCTCCGCAGTCGTGTTCATACAGGTTTGAAATCCCTTTAATATATACTGTATTATACATCGGTGAACTTTCAAAATCAATATGAATTTTATTTTTTTTAAGCTCTCTTGTTAAAATGTTAAAGGCACTTTCTCCCTCATAAAATGTAACACTTGTTTCAGGCAATATAATTCCGTCCGGTGGCAGTATAGCTGCTTTTTCTTCATTTAGCTTAGTTATGTTTTCTAATGCAGTTATACAATTTACAGATAATGTACATTTATTTATGTCATCTTTTGGTTTTTCCGAGTTAATTGGTTCAACCTTAACTGAGTTCTTTTCCTTATTTTTATTAGGAACAACCTTTTTTGTTTCAATAGAGGGGGCAGGTGTAGTTTCGTCTGCCGGTTTTTCCGAGTTAATTGGTTCAACCTTAACTGAGTTCTTTTCCTCATTTTTATTGGGAACAACCTTTTTTGTTTCAATAGAGGGGGCAGGTGCAGTTTCGTCTGCCAGTTTTTCTGTAACCACTAAAGGTGTTTCGGTTATTTTGGGGGTATCTATATTGTCCTTGCAACCATTTATAAATACCACAAGTAATAAAGTTAGTATAATTAATAATCTTTTTTTCATATCAGCTTCACTCTACCTAGCATATTATAAAGTGCCTGAGCCACTTCCGCTCTTGTTGTTTGTGTTTTTGGTTCTATTTCAATAACCGTACTGTCAAAAATTTCATTGCTATAACAAAAGGCAAGTGCTGTTTTTGCCCACCCGGACGCTTGTATATAATCGGAAAATTGGGCAAGTGTGTTTCGTACACTGTCTTCATTTGCTTCTTCATCCTTGCCGCAAAGTTTTGCAGCTCTTAAGAGCATTGTTGCCAGCTCTTCGCGTGTGATTTTTTCATTAGGATTAAACCGGTTTTCTGATACACCATTAATTATACCATAACTAAAAGCTGTATTTACATATGAATTGAACCAATCGGCGTCTGTTACATCATCAAATTTATCAGTATTTTTTATCGGCAACCCGAGTGCTTTGACAACTAGGCTGGCAAACTCTGCTCTTGTCATTGTTTCGTCAGGACAATAGGTTTTTTCAGTTTTACCGTTGATTATCCCTCTTATGGCAAGTTCCTCGATAGCTTTTAGGCTTTCGTGGTTTTGTATATCCTCAAATGTTTTTTCTTCAAAAATTACCGGTAGGATTTTTACATCTTCGTTCTTTCCGCTTAATCCCTGTGGCTTCTCTTCAACAATTTCAGGTTCTTTTACATTTTCTTTTTCCTCTGCTTCGGGTTTTGTGGATATTCCTCCGCCACTGTACACAGGAGTAGAAACTATTTCCGGGGTTGCTCTTGCTTCGTTTTTTGGAAAGTCTTTAAAATCATAAATCATTTTTCCGCTGTCGCACAGCTTCCAGGCAACAAGACCTCTTAATCCCTGCTCTGAACTAAAGGAATTATCTCCGGGCAAAAAACCGTCAAAGGTTTCGTTACTTTGGCTCATAAGACCGTCAATCAGGTTTTTTTCGTTCTTTAATACAGTTTCGGGATTTATTTCTGCAGCACATAGTCCTGCAATTGCAAGGCCTGTTGATGCTGCATTTCCCATAGAGCCGTCATTTCCTTGATAATCCTTTATCATCTGAGTTGTTTCATTAATGAGTGCTTCCACATCCGGATTTGTATTACTGTAAGGAGCAAGAGCACGAAGCATAGGTGCCGCTCCGTCAATTCCCCAGGTTGTATCCTGCCATGATGATTTGCTTGCGATTGCAGCATTTATAAGAAGGTCTGTTTTGTTTTGGTTGTCATAATCCTCGCCTTGTCCAAGTGCAATAAGTACATAGGGGAGTGTAAATTCATAGTATGGTGCAGCAGTTGATTCTTCGGTAATAAGGGAATTTAGCCTTGAAACAATATCCAGGGCAGCACCTTTTTTTGTATATGTATTTCGTGCATCATAACCTAAAGCACGAAGCGCAATAATAGATTTTGCAAGGTCGCCTTGTGATGTAGAAGAGTCTGCCATAGCAATAATCTTGTCTGCGCAGTTTTGTTTTTGTGTGCTTGTGAGAACATATTGGCTATCAGGATAAATTTTAAGGTAATCAGCAAAATCTGCCACAAACCAACACATATTTCCGTCATTTATAAGGCTGTCAGCAAGGTACTTTCTTACAATACTATGCATCTGCTCCTCAGCAGTAATATATGTAGAATTATCCTCCAAATCATCAGTAGGTGCATCTGACGGAATGTCTGTTTCAGGTGTATCTGTTACTGTAACTACACAAACCGGAGCCTCAATAGCGGTAACTGTTTCATCATTGACAAGTTTTGTCTTAACCGCTGAAACAACGTAATTTCCGTATTCATCAAAGGAAACTGAGGCTAGCCCTTCTTCATTTGTCGTGTTTTCCGTGGCTATGCCATTTATGGTTATTATTGCATCTGTACAAGGGGTAAAGGAAAGTCCGTCTGCAGTATATTCTCCTTGTAAAAGTACAAAATCTACAGACTCTCCGGGCTGAGTTTCCACGCTTGTTTTATCAAACCGGGTATAAACTTCTGTGTTGGGATATAGGCTTTTGTTTATACAAAATTCAATATAATCTCCATTTTCTATTTCATGGGTGGGACCCCACACATCTGCTTCGCCGAAATTTACCTGGTATGTAAAGTTTTCGCTTGTATCTCCCCAAAATTTTATAACATAAAGTCCGTAATCTCCTGTTGCGGTTTCATAGCCTGAAATATCCTCTTCATACAAATTGGTATGCAAAGCCCGAAAAACATCATCAAGGCTATATGCTTGTGCTCCTGAAAGCTCAATCGGAGTCATTGCAACTGGACAGTTGTTTTTATCAGTTACTATTTCCCCATATTTGCTTACTGTTACATATACTGTAACCTCATTAGATTCACTCTCTGCTGCAAAACCTGTTATGCAAAGAGAGCTTAAAACCATTGCCATACTTAAAATTAAAGATATTATTTTTTTCATTTTTATTCCTCCATTTTTTGTTTACTGCTTTGTTTTTTTAGTTTTCACCTCCTGCCGCAGGAAACAAAAAAACTGCAGCAATTTTTCTTTTTGAAAAATTACCACAGCTGAGTTTTTCTGTGATGGATCACAATTTGCCCATACAGGCAAAAATGCTATCTTTTACTTGATAACACCAAAGCAGGTCTTGTGACTCGCACCATATAGACAAAAACTCGTCCGCATTTTTATATCCTGCCTTCTCAGTTTCCCAATGACTAGCTTTCGCTAACGGATATAAAAACTTTGGTGCACACACCGACAGTTAACCGCAGGGGATTCTCACCCCATTCCCTTTTCACTGACTATGCCTTTTGCAGCATAATCAACACTTCGTGTGAAAATATTTAATTTTGTTTTATCATTCTATCATATAAATTTTGAAAATGCAAGTAAAAAACAAATAAAATTTATAAGAAAACAAATATCTTTGCGTAAGACCCCCTCGGTGTTCGAATCCCAGTTATTACAATAAAAAAAAACATCCTAACGGATGTTCTCTTTTATTGGAGGAAAGGATGGGATACACCCGCCTGTGGCGTCTTGACTGCTCACCGACCAAAGCGCAAGGCTTTGGTACCCGTCTCGCACCTTTTTGCTAAAAACGATATTTAATCGTTTTCCTAACGCAAAAACCCCCTCGGTGTTCGAATCCCAGTTATTACAATAA
>JAZRHH010000014.1:0-10231 GCA_045644665.1 Clostridia bacterium | reverse complement strand
TAGCCTACGCTGTAATTAATTCGTTTTTTAAATGTACCTGAATTGTCTTTATTTTTACTCATATAACTCTTTTCCTTTCAAGGTTTACGTATGTTAAAAATACAAACATTGCCGAAAATGTAAAATAAAAAATAAGTGAAGCTATATTAAAAGCACCCACTGTGAAGTCCTGATATCTGGTAAGAGGTGCAATCCATTGCAAAACCGCACCGAGTGTTGTTCCCAACGAAGCTCCTATAGATTGTAAGAAATATAAAATAAGCAATACAACAATACCGGAAACTGCGGCTACAGATTGACTTTCCGTAAAAGAAGACACAAACAGACTCACCGCAATATATGCCATACCCAGCATAAAGAAGCCTACATAGCTACCGAAATCCTGCGCAGAGCCTACCACAGCTCCCTCTTCTACGAGAAATGCTATCAACACGGGATAAATACCTGTCAAGACAGTCATTATAAGGAACAATGTAACTGATGAAAGATATTTACCGAGTACAATCTTCCACATTGGAACGGGACACGTTCTCAAAAGGACTTCTGTACCGTTTTTCTTCTCATCAGATAAAAGTCTCATTGTCATAATCGGTATTATAAAAGTAAGATACATGCCTATTGAGCTTAGTGTTGTGGAAAACTGTGCAGAAGCTTGCAAAATAGAATTAATCCAGAACATCAAGCCTACAATCGCCATAAAAAAACCTATGATACAATAAGCAACGGGCGAGCGAAAATATGCTCCCATTTCTCTTTTATAGATTGTTAACATAAATACACCTCCGCTTGTTACTCTTGTTCCGAGTTTTGTTCATTGCTTACTATATCAATGAAAATTTCTTCAAGAGTTCGTCCTACAGGTCTTAACTCTATTATTGCCATGTTATTACGTGACACAGCATTGAAAACACTTCTGCGCACGTCGCTTTTGCGTTCAGATTCTACATTAAAGATGTATGCATCCTTATCCACTCTCACAAAATCAACTCTGCGCACACCGTCTGTTTCTTTTAACGCATTTTGGGCTTCTGTTCTTGAAGGCGCTCCCACAATGCTTATTACAAATTTATTTACGGTACCTTCTGATGCTGTAAAGTCGGAAACAGAACCGGCAGCCGCAAGTTTACCCTTATTGATTACGGCAACACTACTGCAAACTGCATTTACTTCCTGCAATATGTGCGTACTTAATATAATCGTGTGCTCATGTCTCAAAGCACCAATCAGTTTTCTGATTTCAATTATTTGCTTGGGGTCAAGACCTACCGTCGGCTCATCCAAAACCAATACTTGCGGATTGCCTACCAAGGCTTGTGCAACGCCAACCCTTTGCTTGTATCCTTTTGAAAGATTTTTAATCAGACGATCCTGCATATCTCCTAATTTTACAAGATACAAAATCTCGTCCAATTGGCGTTTGCGTTGCTTTAGCGGAACACTCTTAAGCTCTGAAATAAATTTAAGGTACTCACTAACAGTCATGTCCTGATAAAGAGGCGGCAACTCCGGCAAGTAACCGATTAATTTTTTAGCTTCACGAGGTGAATCCATTATATCAAAACCATCAATGGTTACGGTACCTGAGGTTGGCGACAAATATCCTGTAAGAATATTCATAGTTGTAGATTTTCCTGCACCGTTCGGCCCCAAGAAACCAAGGATTTCGCCCTTTTTAATTGTAAGCGATATATCATTTACTGCGTGTATCTGTCCATATCGCTTTGTGAGATTTTTTATCTCAATCATACAAACTGACCTCCGAAAAATATTAATAATCAGATAATTTCTCTGCTATTTTTGCTGCTCTTTCATCTTTTGATGATATTTCAGGCATATTCAGACAAATATCTTTAAACGAAGTACAAGCTCTAATAGCCTCTCCGTATTCCTTTATACCATCCTGGTTCTCGTCAGGATTAAGCAATCCGGTAAAAATATCGCACACTCCACGGAAAATTTCTTCTGCCTCTGTTTCTGCATATTCTCCGGCTTTCAGCTTTGCGAGAATATCTGCCATATTACCTTTTGTGGCACACACATTGGCAGCATAAGAATATCCTACAGTATTGCGGCAACCTTTTTTGACTGCCCAAAGGCGAGCTTTTTCATCACTGTAATCCAGCTCATAAAGAATCGCCAATTTGCCCCAGCCCTCAACTTCTTCTGCAAGTTCTGTAAGAAAAGCATTTTTTTCCTTACCTTTTAAAAGTCCGGCGGCAGAGCCTGCTGCAAATAAAGTAAACTCATCATGTTTTCCCAAGGTTTTCAATATATGCAAATCTTCTTTTTTACCGGCAATACCCAAAAGCGCAAGTCCCATTTTGACCGGTTCACGATTAACGGAATTCTTAGCCAAATCAAGCGCCAAAGCTCTTAATGCTTCCTTTTTTGCTTCATTTTGAGGTATCTTAAATGCCACACAGTATGAGCATACAGGATCAACAAGAGAAATAGCAGGATATTTTAATAATCTTGCTGTTAATTTTGCTTTGTTTTTTTCTGATGGATTGAAAGCCTGTTTTTTTACAGCCAAGGCAGTGAGAAAATTTATGACCGTATGAATCTTAACGCTGACATTAGAGCGCAGAATCGTACCTTCGTATGCTCCCGGCACCCATATATCGCCTTTTTCCATATCCAAGTCCGGTAGCCTGTATCCGGCTTCTGAAATTTCCGCGGGCGTTTTTTTCTCTAAATAATCATAAATACTCATGCCTTTTCTCCTATAATTCTTGCTTTTAATTATCTCAAGCTTGCTCCAAATTGCATTTCAAGTCCATTGAGAATCTTTTTCATAAATTTACTTACGTCCTCATCGGTAAGTGTTCTTGTTGCATCACGGAATGCCAACGCGTAAGCGAGACTCTTCTTACCCTCCGGCACTTGTGCACCTATATAACAGTCGAACAAAGTGCAAGTTTCCAAAGCCTTTCCTCCGCGCTGACGTATAAGCTTTTCTACATGGCCAGCCGGAACATCTGCGTCAAGAACAACTGCAATATCTCTTGTAACTGCAGGGAATTTAGGAAGTTCCTTATTCTTGGGAATATCTGTTACGTTTGCAATAAGAACATCTGTTCTAAGCATTGCAACCATTGTATTATCAGGACAGCCCCATTTTTTGGCAACTGCAGGATGTATCTGACCGAATATTCCCGAATCCTTTCCTCCTATAAACAATCTTGCCGTTCTTCCCGGATGCATAAAGGCTATTTCTTTCTCAGGTTCAAACTCATATTTTGTTATTTTGAGTGCTTCCAAGAGAGCCTCGATATCACCTTTAAATTCAAAGAAATCAGCCTTACCGTTAGCAGCATAGCCACCAAAAGTAAGCATTTCGCGATGTTCGGGAAGCTCATCCGGATATTTATCTGTTTTAACGTATATATATGAAATCTCAAACAAGGATGCAGCTTCTACTCTGTGTGCATAGTTATTAGCTACGGATTCCAAGAAAGAAGGCATCATTGTTGTTCTCATAACACTGTAATCCTCTCCCAAAGGATTCTCAATGATTACAGCATCGCGAAGCAAACAATCTGCAGGAAGATTAAGTCTGTCAAAAACAGAAGGACTGATAAATGAGAATGTAAGCATTTCGTTATAGCCCATTCCCGTCATTTGCTTTCTGATACGGTCCTGAATCTTCTGCTTACGATTTCTGCTGCCTAAAGTTGTAGCACAACCATTAAGCAAGCGTGATTCAATCTTATTGTATCCGTAAAATCTTGCGATTTCTTCTGCTATGTCCGCATCGCAAATCAAATCTCCTCTAAAGCTGGGCGGTATTACATAACCTTCATCAAAATGCGGCTCACATTCAAGCTCAACAAGAATTTTCTCCATTTCAGCTTGTGTCGCGGAAATTCCTATAAATGTGTTAATTCCTTCTACGCTGCATTTTATCTTAGGCATTACCTTTTCGCCGGTGCTTACATCAATAACACCCTTGCAAACTTTACCTGCACCAAGTTCCTCAACGAGCTGTGCGGCTCTGTCAAGCGCCTCAAGGCAAAGCACTGTATCAAGACCTTTTTCAAATCTAGAAGAAGATTCTGTTCTTAAACCTACTTTTTTGGCGCCTCTGCGTACCGTTACTGCATCAAAAATAGCAGATTCGAACACGATTTCCGTTGTGTCAGGCTCTATTTCCGAATTAAGTCCGCCCATTACTCCGGCAATAGCCGTACTGCCTTCTGCGTCTGCAATAACAAGCATTGAATTGTCAAGAATACGCTCTTGCTCATCAAGTGTTGTAATCTTTTCGCCGTTTTCAGCTCTGCGAACGATAATTTTATTACCTCTTATTGTCCTTTTATCAAAAGCATGCATAGGCTGTCCGTATTCAAGCATTACGTAGTTTGTAATGTCTACAATGTTATTTATGGAACGAACTCCCGCAGCCTGCAAACGCTCTTTCATCCACTTAGGAGAAGGTCCTATTTTAACATCCTTAACAACTCTTGCCGCATATCTGGGACAAAGGTCAGATGCCTTTACCTCAACATCGAGTAAATCTTTTGCATTTTCTGCACATTCTTCTTTAACTTTTACTACAGGCTTTGTAAATTTGCCATGCATAGTAATTGCCGCTTCTCTTGCAAGTCCTATTATACTGAAACAGTCTGCTCTGTTTGAGGTTACTTCAAAATCTATTACTGTCTCGTCTGCTCCCAATACAGGAATTATATCCTTTCCTATAATGCTCTCGAAATATTCCTCTGTGCAATCTTTAAACTCACCTAAATCCTGCAATATCATAATACCGTCATTGTTGCCGTTTTCGTAATTATTGCAATCGAGGCCGATTTCCTCAAAAGAGCACATCATTCCGTTAGAAGGCACACCTCTGAGTTTACCTGCTTTAATTGTGCGTCCTTCTGAAATTGTTGAGTTGTCAAGAGCCGCCGGAACATACGCGCCTACTCTCATATTCTGTGCGCCTGTCACAATTTGTATTGGCTCTTCTGCTCCTATGTCTAACTGACAAACAAACAGATGGTCTGAATTTTCGTGTCGTTCTACTTGCAGACATTTTGCTACAACAACGCGATTAATCTCTACGCCTTTTGAAATAACTTCTTCTACCTTTGTGCCGGAGAGAGTCATTTCCTCTGCAAGTTCATGAATTTCTTCCTTTGAATTTATATTTAAATCTGTATAGCTTAAAAGCCATTTTAACGGTGCTACCATTTTTATTACTCCTTTCTTACATCAGAATTGTGACAGGAAACGTGTGTCTCCCTCAAAGAACTGGCGCATATCCGTAACACCAAATCGTGCCATTGCTGTTCTTTCAACACCTATTCCGAATGCAAAACCGCTGTAAACCTCAGGGTCTATTCCGCAACGACGCAACACATCAGGATGCACCATTCCGCAACCGAGAACCTCAATCCAGCCCTCACCCTTACACATTCTGCAGCCTTTACCGCCGCATGTCCAGCAAGAAACATCCACTTCTGCACTTGGCTCTGTGAACGGGAAATGATGGGGACGGAGGCGAATTTTTGTCTCAGGTCCGAACATATGTTTAGCATAAACCTCCAAAGTACCTTTAAGATCTCCCATTGTAACGCCCTTGTCCACCACAAGACCTTCTATCTGATGGAAAATCGGTGAGTGCGTTGCATCTACATTATCTGCTCTGTAAACTTTACCGGGGCAAATAATTTTTATAGGAGGCTTTTTATTTTCCATTACGTGAATCTGAACAGAAGATGTTTGTGTTCTTAAAAGCATTTTTTCTGTAATGTAAAATGTATCCTGTGTATCTCTTGCGGGATGTCCCTCAGGTAAATTAAGTGCCTCAAAGTTATAATAATCGAATTCTATCTCAGGACCGTCAGCAATCTCGTAACCCATTCCGATGAATAAATCTTTCATCTCATCGCTTATCTGGTTTATGGGATGGAGGGAACCTGCCTTCTTTGTTTTGCCGGGCATTGTAACATCGACTTTTTCAGCCTCTAACTTCTTTGCCATCTCTTCTGATTTGAGCATTTCAGCCTTTTCGGAAAGGCTCTTCTCCATTTCGGCTCTTACTGCATTTACCATCTGTCCGACAACAGGACGTTCTTCGGGGCTAAGCTGTCCCATTCCTTTTAATATTGAAGTAAGCTCGCCTTTTTTGCCTAAGTATGCTACCTTAAGCTCTTCCAACTTGTCCGGTGACACTGCAGCCGAAAGTCTTTCGCTAAACTCCTTCTGAATTGCTTCTAATTTATTTTTCATAATTACAAGGCCTCCTTGCTTGTGAATAAACTTAAATCTGCGCAAACTTACACGCATACAGATTATATGATACATTTTTAGTGAAATTATTGCAAGAAAAAGTTGTATATTCTTTTCACTTTAAGGCAATAATAGCCTCAAATCCAATTTACTTTTGAAAGGAAGCTTTATACATGAAAGATAAGATTGTTGATTTCATTAAAAACAAGGGTTATATTTTCATCGCATTAATTTGCCTTGTTGCTCTTGTTGTTGCAGGTGTCTCTGTTATTCGTTCCGGCAACAACACAAACAATAACCCGGTAATTTCCTACAGTACACCTGTTTCCAAGCCTATTTTACCTACGGATTCTCCTAAAAATACGCTTGCTCCTCAATCTACCCCCGCATCAAAACCGGTTGAAGATTCCCAAAACGGAAATTCTGCCGGAAACAATCAAAATACTACCGGAGAAATTGTCCTTACAAAACCGGTTGACGGAGAAATTCAGGCTGAATTTGCTGCAAAAAAACTCGTATATAATACTACATTGCAAGAGTGGCGCACACATTCCGGAGTAGATATTGAGGCTGCTGTGGGAAGCACCGTAAAAGCAGCAGCAAAAGGCACAATTTCCGCAATAAAATCCGACCCCAGATACGGACTTACTGTTGTAATTGACCATACCTTAAACGGTCGAAATTTCTCCACTGTGTATTGCGGATTATCAAAGACGGCTGAGGGTATTGTTGTTGGCAGTGAAGTAAATTCAGGCGCAGCTATAGGTGTTATAGGAGAAGACATCTTTTGCGAAAAAGCACAAGGCGCCCACCTTCATTTCGAATTGACTGAGGGTAGTGTCCCACTTAATCCTACACAATATTGGAAATAATTACAGCCCGTATAAGCAGTGTTTGAATTTTCGTAATTGTTAATTTAAGCACTGCTTTTTATTGACTTTTCATAATATATAGTGTACATTTAGCTCAACGAGAAACTTAATTGAGAAGGAGTATTTTTTATGAAATTAACTGATATCCATATCAGAGATCCTTTTATTTTTGCAGAAGACGGTACATATTACTTATACGGAACACGTGCCAACCATCCTCTGGGACCGCGTCAAGGTGAGGGTCTTGATGTTTATACAAGTAAGGACCTTATAGAGTGGAGCGAGCCTTATGAATGCTTTACAACTCCCAAGGATTTTTGGGCTGACAGAGATTTCTTTGCCCCTGAAATTCACAAATGGAAGGGCCATTATTATATGTTTGCAAGCTTTAGGAGCGAAACTCATCCTCGCGCTTCGCAAATTTTGCGTGGCGAAAGTCCTATGGGACCTTTTGTGCCTATAAGCGACGGACCTATGACACCATCTGATTGGTCTTGTTTGGACGGTACTTTATTTGTTGACGAGAATAATGATCCTTGGTTTGTTTTTTGTCATGAATGGACTCAAATTGCAGACGGCACAATGTGTGCAACACGACTTACTGATGATTTAAGTGCTACAATCGGAGAACCGGAGCTTATTTTCCCGGCCAGCGATGCAAAATGGGTACACTCGCTTAAGCCAGATGAAGACGGATATTACGTTACGGATGGTCCTTTCTTCCATCGTTTGGAAAACGGCACATTGATTATGCTCTGGTCCAGCTTTATTGATAAATTAGGCTATGTTCAGACGTATGCTGTCAGCCAAAGCGGCACACTTAAGGGACCTTGGATACAGCAGGAAGATCCTCTTTATAAAAAAGATGGAGGACACGGTATGATTTTCCGCAGTTTTGAGGGACAACTTTGTCTGATTCTTCATCAACCAAACGGCAGACCTTTTGAAAGACCTCGAATCTTGCCGATTAAAGAAACAGAAAACGGTATCGCTTTTATTGATTAAAAATTTTTACATATTTAAAGGGGCTGTAAATCAAAAACAGCCCCTTTATTTTTGCGCTTTATTCTCGACGTTTTTAGAAATGCTTCTTTCCTCTGTAAATTTGTCTCTTCTTTCTTTTGAGCAGACGGCAGAAACAAGACGTATCACCCAAAGAAAAGGTAGCAATATAGGTAATTTTTTGACAGACGGATAATTTTTTGCCATATATTCCTTTGACGGGAATAGTCTGGTTATCCAATATTTAGCTTTGCCGTCTCTTTTCATTTTATTGGCAACAGCATGTGTGTTCGTTCCATACATTCCGCTCTCTAATATGTATGCAAACATTTCGTCAGAAAACAAATTCTCGTCTCCCGAAAATAATTGTTCTGTCATTTGTGTTGTTTTTTTAATAAATTCACTTATGCCGATTTTCTCGAAAGTCTTATTTACATATTTGTTATTAAATTTTTCTGTTTTTACCAAACCTTTATTCAAATAGTAAAAATCAGCAAAATACCTTAGTCCGGCTCCGCCGTTTACTGCATAATGCTTATAAAAATGCGTCATAACGTATATGTAAAAATCTTCGTCCGTCATGTGATAACCATATTGACGGTTTTCATCTTTTATTGCTTTTTCCCACGTATCTTTAAAATATTTTGATATTGGCAGCGTGCTTCTAAATAATGCTTTATGCAATTCAAAATTGAAAACAGGCGGCTTATAAAAGGGACAATCCACAAAATCTTCTGAGTCTTTATTCTCATAACCTCTTTTAAGCATTATTTTTTTTGCTTTTTCAAGGTCTTTTTCCTCTAATAAAAAGTCATTGTCAGAAAATTCTCTTATACCCTTTTTAGGGTAAAAATCCTTTATCAATATTCCTTTTAATAAAATATATTTTATTTGTTCTTTTTCAAATTCATCGAGAATGCATTTTCTTTCTGCATCAAATAATATTTCTTTTCGCAATGCTCTGTCTGCATTCTGGCTCCACAACGTAAGTAACGGCTCCGGACAACCTGCTTTTTTTACATACGGAAAAAGCATCGCTCCTATGCAGTGGCGATTTGCCTCTTTGTACAATGTTTGCCAATCAAAATCCTCTCCGATATCTTTCTCAACATGCATTGACACTCCGTCATTTTTTACAGCCTGGGCAAAAAGCTTTATCAGAACCCTTAACTCTGCCGGGATTTCTCTTTTGCGAAGGTAAAGTTTTCTTTTTCTGATTGAAGAGCATCTTTCTTTAACATACTTTAGATATTCGGGATCATCACAAGGGATATACTTATCCTTTTTATAAAATCCAACAGCAATGGCTAAAACAGAATCAAAAGGCACAATTTCATAATTCTTTCGGTTATCACCGTACGTTATATAATGGTCCTTTTTAACCTTAATAATACGATGCAAAACCAATGTCCCTGTTTTTTTATCAAAAAATAACGGAACATCGTATTTTTTCAGCTTGTCTTTTTCTTTAACAGCTTCAAGGCGCACCATATCTTGCTTTTCTTCAAGCAACGGTAACATGCTGCCGCCCTTAATCTTATGAATTATAAAGCCTTCTTTATCAAGAACCTGTTTTATCGTTACTGCATCATTCATTCCGCAATTAAACCCACCTTACGGAATTCTTCTACTACTGCTTCTATACTTTTTACAGCTATATCCCTCTCAACTTCATAGCTTTCACAAAGCTTGTCCGCAATAGCTTCAACAGTAGTCTCTTCTTGCATGGCTTCAGCAATAAACGCTGCAGTAGAATTAAGCTTTAACATTCCGTTGAAGCTGCCTCCTACGCTTACTGCAACGAATTCTCCGTTTGCTTCACTGATAATTACATCTTTAAGTTTCATTATTTATCCTCCTTGCTCATGGCGTTATATGACAGCCACGCCGCTTCTTCTGAAATATTGCACTCAAGTCTCCACATCGGCACCTTTGCAGAAAGTGTTACAACATTTTCTAATATCTTTTTTAAATTCTCTGCCTTAGTCGGTCTAAATGTCTGTGACATCAACGTTCCGATTGCTTCGTTTGGTTTTAATCTTTGTATTTTATTTTCAAGGCCTCTGTTGATTATACATATCCCTGCCACATCTGCCGAGGTATTTGTGCTCTGTCTTTCTTTG
>JAZRHH010000013.1:0-3342 GCA_045644665.1 Clostridia bacterium | reverse complement strand
GTATATGTTACCGTGCGTGTCAAAGATACAGAAACAAACAAATTTATAGTAGAGCAAAAGGGAAAACCTACTGTAAACGGAAAAGGCGCAGACTTAATAAATGTCACAAAGGACAATAAGCAGGGCGTAGTCTATTATACCTTCCCCGAGCTTCTTTCAGGACCGTTGGCAGGAAAAGAACCAATTACGGTTTTTGTACAGCTTGAGCGTCCTGTGGAGGGTGCAGAGCTTTCCTATAACTGCACGCCTAAGGAAAGTCAGGTTGGAATGTTTGATGTTTTAAGCGTAGATTGGCAAGGTGAGCTTGATGAAAACGGAAAAATCAAAAACGGGTGCGAGTATTACGCAAGAATTAAAATTCGTCTGACAGATTTATGTTATACAAAATATTACTTAAATAACAGTACGCCTGACCGCCCTTATATAAACGGATCGGTTACAGGTTGGGAATCCGTTTCTGAAGACGGAAGAGAAGGTGTTATTTTAAAGGGATGGATTTCTAAGGATAAGCCTGAAGAAAAGAAAGAAGAAGTAAAAGAAGTTGTAGAAAAAGTTACCACAGATAAAGTTCCTGCAGAAATAAAGCAAACACCGTTTGCATTTGCGGGCGGAAGCGGAAGTGTTTCCGATCCTTATCTTATACAGACTGCAGATCAGCTTAACTCAATAAGATTTGGTGCAGACAAACACTATAAGCTTATTGCCGATATTGACCTTTCTTCTTGGGGTAACTGGGTGCCTATCGGCGGCACTGCAGCATACGGCGGTACTATGGGAGACCAATGGAATAAGGCGCACGCCGGAAGTGTTGTCTTTACCGGAAGCCTTGACGGAAACGGTCACGTAATTTCGGGTATGACTATCAAGGTACACGACAAGGCAATTTATATGACAGAGGGTTCAAATGTCAGATACTACGGACTTTTTGCAAGAATAAATTCAGAAGGAACTGCAATTAAGAATCTTGGTATGATAAATCATACTATCGATATTGAATATGGTACTATTCCACCGAGTATATCACTTTCTGTAGGTTCTCTTGCCGCTCTTGTAACTAAAGGAAACATTGAGAATTGCTATAGTGCAGGCGGCAATATTAGTGTTAATGTAGGCAGGGCTTACAAAGTGAACGGAGCTTCTGATAACAAGTCGGTTGAAGTAGGTGGATTAGTGGGAAATCATACAGGTAACTTTACCCGTTGCTACAACACTTCAAATATTTATATAAAATTGCCGGAGGAAGGCTTTGCATACGGTGCGGGAATTGCGGCAACTGTTTCATTTGCACAGATAAGGGAATGCTATAACAAGGGTAATATCACCGTAGAACAGTACTTTGACATAGAAAAAGACGGAGCACCAAGTTCCACAAACTACGCCGCAGCAGGTATTGCGGTAAAAGCTGAACTTGCCGACCTTCCCGGTATAAGAGGACTGTTGCCCGAAGATACCAATTCCTTCTACGATTGCTATAACACCGGAAATCTTTCTGCAAACGGAGTTTCGGGAATTATTCACTACACCGGCTGGGATGTATATGTTTACAGAAGCTACAATGTCGGTAATCTTACATGTCATTCCATGGCGGCAAACGGTGCAAATCATATCATAAATAAATGGGCTGCAATTTACACGGACGCAAATCCTGCAAAGTATATTGTGGGTTGTGCAACAGAGGGAGGCTCCAAAGTTTCGGGCGATGCATGGCAGCAAAGCTCTTCCCTTGGCAGACCTGTTCTTAAATGGAATCCTACAGAGGCTGTTTCAAAGGCTGTGGTGAAAAATGAAAGTACCGTGGGAAATTTCATAGATGTAAAAACAAACGACTGGTTTGCAGAGCCTGTAAAATGGGCTGTTGAAAAGAATGTTACATCAGGAACATCTTCTTCAACCTTCTCTCCGGACAACACCTGCACAAGAGCACAGATTTTAACATTTCTGTGGCGTGCAGTCGGTTCACCAAAGTCAGGAAACACCAATCCTTTCAAAGATGTAAATTCTTCGGATTATTATTACGATGCGGCTCTCTGGGCATATGAAAAGGGAATTGTAAGCGGAAACACACTTTCACCCAACACCCCTTGCACAAGAGGTGAAACGGTTATTTATCTTTACAAAAGTGCAGGTTCTCCTGAATCGGACCAGATAAATCAGTTCTATGATGTTCCTGCAAGTGATGTTTCTCTTAATACGGCTGTATGCTGGGCGTTTGTGAATAATATAACAGGCGGAACAAGTTACAACTATTTTTCACCGAATGATACTTGCACAAGAGGACAGATTGTTACATTCCTTTACAGAGCTTTCAAATAAGGAGGGAAACAGCATGAAAAAAATATTAAGTACAATTTTATGCTTATGTATGCTGCTTTGCATACTGCCGACAAATGTTTTTGCGGCGTATATGATAAACGGTTCAGACATCACATTGACTGCACCGGAAGTTGGAGAAAAACCTATCGCCTCTGCTACATTTTTTAATCCGAAGATAGAAGCGTCAAAGGTTGAATGGACAGGTGAGTTTGATGCAAACGGTTGCTTTATGCCGGGAAAGAGCTATACAGTAAAAATATATGCAAAAATAGTTCCCGGCAGTGATAGCTTCTTTGTTCAAAAAGACGGCAGCAGTTTCAGGGTAAACAAATCAAACAAAACTGTAATGTCAGACATTTCGGCTGACGGACAGCAAGCTACATTTACTTATACATTTTCCACAGGGCCATCTGTTGAGGATGCGGCAGCTTCCGAAAAAGAAGTCTATCTTAAGGACGCTAATTTCTTTGTACAAGCACCTGCTTACGGAACAAAGCCGTCTTATGATGTTACAACCGACAGAAGTGATGTATTTGAAATATCAAATGTAAGCTGGTCGGGAGAGCTTGACGGAAACGGTCATTTTATACCAAAGAAAACCTATAGAATCAGCTTTGATATTAAAGTAAAAGACGGAGTGAATATTGTTATTCCAAATAGCTCGAGTAAAACTATCAGAAATTATTGTCTGAATGGTAAACTCATTACCACAGGCACTATTTCCGATGACAGAAAGATATTTAAGGCGGGTATGAATTTTGAAATTGATCCGCCGCAAGAGGCTGTAGATATGACAAAAATTTACTCAAAGGCTCAGGCTGATGAAGACCAAGCTCTCATTTATCCCGATGTAATTATTGTAAATGAGGGTGAGTCTTTAAGTGATTATGTTAATGTATTTAACGATAAGCAGATGAATTCGGTAAGAAAAGTCGTACTTAACTATACATATAATGCACATCATTACGCTTCAGAGGAATCAGAACCGGAAAAGCTCACAAATGACGCAGGAACATTTATGTCATTTTA
>JAZRHH010000012.1:0-34067 GCA_045644665.1 Clostridia bacterium | reverse complement strand
ATTAAAGAAGAATTGGGATATTGATAAATTCCAAATTATATGATACATTTTTGTTCCTAACTTAACACGAACTATAATCATGAGAATAAAAATGATATTGTTATCATTGCTATCGATATTGATAGTTGCGGTGTCTTGGCTTATGAATTTTGGTTTCATTAGGCTTTTTTGTTCATTAATGTTGATTCCCATTGCACATGCGGTAATTGTATTTGCGATTTGTGTAGTTACATCGAATTATACAAACTATAAAAAGATAAGAATATATAATTTTCTGTTTTGTATAACATACATATTGAGCAACATTCTTTTCCCTGATGCAGATGAAATATCTTATCGAATGTTTTTTGGTTTGATTGAAAATGATTTTATGTGTAATCTGGGTGAAGTGCTTTCGATAATTTCACTAATAACGCACATTGTTTTAATTGTATTGCAAGTTATTGAGATTGGACGCATAGATAAGAAAGCAAAGGAAAGTTTTTGGTCCTAATCTGATATGAACTCTCATTAAAAAAAGTTTGCATCTAAACCATATGTGTCGCAATATGGATATGTCGAATTTTGACGAAAACGGAGGAGTATTATGTTTTGGAAGAAAAAGAAAAAAACAAATGAAGAAAAACTAATTGGTAAAACCATTCTTGTAGGAATGACATTTTATAACAAAGACGATGAATTTGTAGAGCAAAAGCAGAGTTGGGGAGAAATAGTTGCAGTTACTGAAAATACTATTTTTATAAAGCAAAAGGATGGAGAAGAATTCGATATCCCAAACGATCCTTCTGCAATTGAACCTGCAAATCCTGGAGAATATAGATTACGATCAACGGGCGAAGTTGTAGAAAATCCTGATTTCCTTTCAACATGGAATGTTACATTGCCAGAATGATTTTTTAGCCTAACTTGATACGAACTACAACTAAAAAAGGTTTGCATCTAAACCTTATGTGTCGCAATATGGATGTCGAGTAATGTTGAAAGGAGAAATTCTATGAATAAAGAAAAATTCAAATATAGTTTGTTATGTTTAATGTTATTTCTTATAATGCCTCTTTCTGCAAGCGCAAATATGGTTTGGCCATCTTTATATATTGCAGAGGGGATGAGAAGCTGGTATGTGATATTAATCGGTCTTTTAATTGAGATAATATTTGTAAAATTCTTTTTAAAAGAATCATATTTGAAGTCGGTTTTGATTGCGTTTATTATGAATTTAGCATCTACTGTTTTAGGGGTTGTTGTGATACCTTTAAGCGGTTTTATAGGTGAGGTTTTAATGATTCCTTTTGGCACAGGTACATTTCATCCTACCCATTGGTTGATGAGCTATGTGTTTGCTATATTATCAAATGTATTCATTGAAGGTCTTACTATTAAGATTATTTTTAAAAAGGAATTCAAAAAGATGTTTTGGTGGCTTTGTGTTGCCAATGCAATCAGTGTCATAATTTGCATTTTGTTTCATGGAATTGCTATGCAAAATATAAATATTTAATTGTTTGATTTTAACTTGACACGAACTAGCACCCAATAGGGTTGCATCTAAATCTTATGTGTCGCAATATATAGATGTCGAATTTTATCGAAAGGAGAAAGTGGGATGAAAAAGGCGTTTTTGATACTCGCAACTATTCTTGTTTTCGCTTTAGTAATATGTGTATTTAATTATAAATGGATATATTATCGCTTTTATCCCTTTGACAGAATTACAGGAGAATATGAAATTACTGTAAATGGTAAAGAAATAGATACTGTTGACGAGTATTATGAGTATGAAATTGGTGAAAGAATTAGACTAGAAAATGATACTGAAAACTTTAAAATCAAAGGTGGTGCATACGGCAATTACACAATTGGTTTTGTGTTAAATGATGATATGCTATATCAGTTGACTAACGATGAAAAGTTTAGGGAATGTGGGGATGTTGATTTATCAATAAACTATTTTAATACAAATTGGTGGCATATTTCTTCTCTTGATATAGAATTTGATGTCATTGAAGAAAATGGCGAATGGTATGTTAATTGTGATGTCCAGTTAAAAGAGCCGACTGAAGACTTTAAAATAATTACTTCTAATAAATCAAGAAAAATAAAGTTAGATGAAATTAACAATTCTGTATTGAGTATCGGTCCATAATTTTTGCTCTAACTTAATACGAACTAAGACAAAAAAGATTTGCATCTAAACCTTACGTGTCGCAATATAGATGTCGAATAATGTTGAAAGGAGAACGAAATATGAAAAAGAAGATTATTTGTATATCCATTATTGTAGGGATTATGGTTCTTGTTTGCATATTTGGAAGAGGGATATATTTTTATGGAAAATATGCCATTCCGAACGAAAAGTATTTTGGAAGTCAATATAAAGAAATATTACATATAATGTCCTTTCAAGACAAAAAACAGGCAAATGAAATTATGGAGATAGTTGATGATGCCTTTTCTTTTATTGGAACTAAAGAGAATGCAGATAATTGTTTTAGTGAATTGAGCCGATATTGTATAACTGAAAAAGATGCTGTAATAGAGGAACATGGTTTGAAATTGGTTACAGCTGATTTTAACAAGAACAAAGGTTATTTGTGGTTTGTATATAATCAAGAAGCCTTCGATAGCAACAACCAAACAATAATGGGTTCGTGGGATATATTGGTTCGGACTACATTAGAAAAAACTAATCAAGGTTGGGTAGTTGTTGATACAAAAGAACATCCATGATTTTTCGGTTCTAACTCTATATGAGCTACCGATAAAAAGGTTTGCATCTAAACCTTACATATCGCAATATAAAGAATGTCGAATATTGTAGAAAAGGAGATGGATATAAGTGAAGAAAATAAGTTTGTTTTCAAAAATTGTTTTCATACTTCAAGCATTTGTGGTGTTATATCCTTTATTCTGGATTCCTGCAAGAATATTAAAGATTGAAGTAGATATTCTTTTACCGATTATTATGTATGGAATATATCTTGCAATTCCAGTCGCCATGATAGGAGTATTGTTGTGTTTAGTGTTACTAGTCAAACAAAGAAATGATAAGAAAGAAGTATTTAAAAATATAGGGTTCGCATTTTTATATATTGTTTTAGGAATGTGGAACTTTGTTTTCTACAATAGTTTATGGCACATATAATTTTTTAGTTCTAACATGACATGAACTAGCATCAAAAAGGTTTGCATCTAAACCTTATGTGTCGCAATATAGATGTCGAATATTGTCGAAAGGAAGTGATTATGTGGTTTATGGAGCAATTAACGAAAAAGGCGAAAAGTATTATACATGTTTGAAAAAAGTATTTGATGCGATTGGTAACAAGCAAAAAGAATACAACTGGTTAATAACAGATTGTGAATGTTATCCTAATAATCAAAAAACAAAAGAATTATTAAACCAAGAATATTGTTGGTTATCGGGTGAAGAATTAACTGAAATGGTCAATCAGGAAGATTTTCAGTGGATATGGGCTGTATTGACAGGATTTGATAAAAGTGTTGAATTATCTGATATTTTAAAATATGATTTGCCTTATGCAGATGGATATACAGGTTTCTGGAACAAACCGCTAACACTTCAGCATCCTTTATCAAAGATAGAAATTGTGCCATGGGATAGTTCGTTGACTTTGATTTTAAGCGAAGATAAAGAATTTGTAAATTCTTTTATGAATTGCTTCCCGTATAGCGAAAATTTGGAAGATTATATCGACAAAACAAACTGCATCTAAACCTTACATCCATAAATACGATAGATTATGATAGGAGAACAATATTGAAACCGTTACTTATTGGTATTAATTCAAAATTTACACACACATCTTTGTCTGTTCGCACCTTGAGTGCAAATTCGGAGGGGACAGAGTTTTGTGAGTTTACGATTAATGAAAATGTTCTAGATACAGCGGCAAGTATTTATACAAAACAGCCTGATGTCTTGTGCTTTTCATGTTATATATGGAACATGGAATATGTTATAAAGCTTGCTTCAACTCTTAAAAAAATGCTTCCTGACTCGATAATTATTTTTGGTGGTCCAGAGGTAAGTTATTCGGCAGTAGAAGTACTTGAAAAATATCCTTTTGTAAACGCTGTAATAAGAGGCGAGGGCGAAGAAACATTTAAAGAGCTTACAAAAAACAATTTTACCTTTGCAAATGTTAAGGGTGTAACTTACCGGGAAGATGAAATAATCCACAACCCTGACAGAGCACCAATGGAAAATATTGACGTTCTGCAGTTTCCTTACACCAAAGAGGATTTAATTAAAAATAAAGGTAAACTAATATATTATGAAAGCTCAAGGGGCTGTCCCTTTGGCTGCAGCTATTGCTTGTCCTCTGCAGAGCGTGGTGTAAGATTTAAAAGCACGGAAAAAGTAAAAGAGGAGCTTGAATTTCTTATAGATGCAAAACCCTCTACAATAAAGTTTGTAGACAGAACATTTAATGCCAGTCCCAAACGTGCCATAGAACTTATAAAATTTATGATGGACAGGGGAGAGGGAACAACATTCCATTTTGAAATAGAAGCTCATAATATAAGTGACGAGTTTTTGGAGCTTGTTAAAAGAGCGCCCGTGGGAATGTTCCGCTTCGAAATCGGAATTCAGTCTACAAACCCCGACACACTTGTAGCAATAAACAGAAATCCGGATGTTGAAAAACTTCTCTCAAATATCAAAAAGATAATTTCACTTGATAATGTACATGTGCATCTTGATTTAATTGCAGGACTCCCATTTGAAACATATGACATCTTCAAAAAATCCTTTAACCATGTAATGAGCCTTGAGCCTGACGTGGTGCAGCTTGGATTTTTAAAGCTTCTTAAAGGAACAAAAATATTAAAGGAAAAGGACTTGTTTTCCTATAAGTGTACAGAATTTCCGCCTTATGAGGTGGTATCAAACAAGTTTATCACCTGCGGGGAAATAATAAAGCTCAAGAAAATAGAGTTTCTTACAGACAAGTTTTTTAACAGCGGTGTATTTAGAAATTCACTAAAATATATGAAGTCTAAATTTAGTGATTATATGAGCTTTTTTGAAAGTCTTAGTTTGTATTTTGAAGAAAAGGGATATTTTAACTTAAACCATTCAAGAGACGGACTATATAACATATTTGCAGAATTTGGAAAAGAGGATACCCTGTTTCTAAATCTTCTCAAATTTGATTATTTTACAAATACAAAAAATGCTTCAACACCTGTTTGGTCACATGAGCCATACAACATAGAAGTCCACAAAAAAAGAGCAGAAATTATAGAAAATAACAGAAATACGTTATTTCCAGATAGTCCTGTACGTGATATTTTAAAAAATGTTCATTTTGAGGAATTTTCGTGGAATTTGGAAGATAAACAGGAAGAGAAATGGATAGGCGTATTTGCCAAAAATGGAAGTTTCCTTGGCAAAGTTGACAATGATGAATAATTTTGATAGTATAATTGAGGAGGATAACGGTGAATAAAAGGTCTGTAGATAAGGCGATGCTTCTTCTGTCCGCTTTAAAATCAAGGATGGAAGAAAACAAGGATTTTTTTGAAAAAATAAGGGTAACACTCCACTCCGGAACAAGAGAGTATTTTGCAGAGTTTACATTTGAGAATGATGAAATTTTCTTTGAATATCTTGGTGAGAAAATCAAGAAATCTGATTTTTCTTGTCTTGGGGAAGTTCTTTCAAAGTATGACAGCGCGTGTATAAGATATATAGAGCGCGGAACTGAAATAGTAATTGATGCAGATGACAAAAACGTAAAAATGAAAAACCGTGAAAGAACCGAGGAACAGGTTAAGCTCTCTACGGTAAATACCGGAAGACAGTACCTTGTAAATCCTTCCCGTGCCCATAAGCTTCTTCGTGAGCTTGGGGTTCTTACACAAGACGGTAAAATAAAGAACGACAAAGTACGCAAATACAACCAGATAGACTATTTTCTTGAGCTTATGAACGGTGTATTAAAAGATATTCCGGACAAGGAGGAGATGTTAATTCTTGATTGTGCCTGCGGAAAAAGTTATTTGTCCTTTGTTATGAATTATTATCTCACAGAAGTTTTAAGGAAAAAGTGCCGCTTTGTTGGAGTTGATTTTTCTAAAACTGTTATTGATGCGTCAATAAAAACAGCAGAAAATTTAGGCTACAAAAACATGACATTTGTTTGTAGCGATCTTGGAAAATATGTTCCTGACTCTCCGCCGGATTTGGTTGTTTCACTCCACGCCTGTGACACTCTCACAGACATGGCACTGGCATTTGGAATAAGAGCCAAAGCACAGGCTATTATGAGCGTGCCATGCTGTCATAAGGATATTTTAAAGCAGTATTCATACGAGCCATTTTCTATGGTTACAAAGCATGGTATTTTAAAGGCACGACTTGCAGATACATTAACAGATGCGCTGCGTGCATCATATCTTGAGGCGACCGGATATAATGTTTCTATGATAGAGTACATCTCACCGCTTGAAACACCAAAAAATATTATGATACGGGCAATCCGGACAGGCAAAATATCCGACAGCGCAAAAAAGGATTATGAAAACTTAAAAACTATGATAAATGTTGAGCCTGCTATTGAGAAATACATTTAAAGGTGGTAAGGATATGGATTTAACGGAAAAAACTATAAAAAGTGAGCCTGTTTTTAAGGGCAGGGTTATAGATTTAAGAGTTGATACAGTAACGCTTCCGGACAGTAACACTTCAACCCGTGAAGTAATTGCACATCCCGGAGGAGTGTGTGTTCTGGCGGTTGATGATGAAAAAAATGTATTTATGGTACGTCAGTACAGATACCCTACAAAGCAAGTTCTGCTTGAAATTCCGGCAGGGAAGCTGGAGTACGGCGAGGATTATTTTGAAGCGGCAAAAAGAGAGCTTGAAGAAGAAGCGGGCGTAATAGCTGAAAATTATATTTATCTTGGATATTTTTATCCAACACCTGCGTACTGCGAGGAAAAAATTCATATGTATTTTGCAAGTGGTCTTACAAAAACCAAGCAGAATTTAGATGATGAGGAATTTTTAGAGGTTGAAAAAATATTTTTTGATAAGCTCTTGGAAATGATAAGCAAGGGTGAAATAATAGACGGAAAAACAGCTCTTGCAGCACTTAGGGCAAGAGAATATATAAAGGGAGAGTAAAATTATGGAAAACAATAAGGTTTTAGTAACAATTAACGGAAGAATGTATACTCTTGTTTCAGAGGAAACAACAGAGTATATGCGTGAGTTGTCAGATTATGTAAACCAAAATGTACAAAAGGTAAAGGACAAAAACCCTGCGCTTATGGGAGAGCGTCCGATAGTTCTTGCAGCATTAAACATATGTGATGAGCTTTTTAAGGCAAACATGGGCGGAAAAATAATGTTTGAAAAAGCTCAAAAGAACTATGAAGAAATTGTAGCAGAAAACAAAAGACTTCGTGAGTCTTTAAGCGATTCTGATGTTTCTTCGCTTAAAAGACAGCTTGAATCTGCAAGAGCAGAAATTGAAAGACTAAGACGTTATAACAGATAGTAGGGGGAGTTTTGTTTGGAGCTGTTATCACCTGCCGGCTCATATGAAGCAGTTATTGCTGCTGTGCAAAGCGGTGCAGACGCAGTTTATCTTGGTGGACAAAGGTTTGGTGCAAGGCAAAGTGCAAAAAACTTTGAAATACCTGATATGAAAAAGTGGATAGACTATTGTCATCTGTATGGAGTAAAGGTTTATGTAACTGTTAATACTCTGATAAAAGATAGTGAGCTTGAAGACCTTGCAGAGTATGTAAAAGACCTTGCAGGTATAAATGCAGATGCTCTTATTGTACAGGACATGGGTGCTGTAACTGTTATAAGAACAGTAGCCCCTACAATGCCAATCCACGCAAGTACTCAAATGACCGCAACATCTCTCGAGGATGTACAGTTTCTTGAAAATTTAGGTATAGAAAGAGTAGTTTTATCAAGAGAACTGTCTGCAGCAGAAATTAAATATATATCACAAAATTCAAGCTGTGAACTTGAGGTCTTTGTTCATGGCGCACTTTGCATGTCTTTTTCCGGACAATGTCTTATGAGCAGTATTCTTGGCGGCAGAAGCGGAAACAGAGGAAGATGTGCGCAGCCCTGCAGACTTTCATACACGATTGAGGGACAGGGCGAAAAAACAAAAGGATTTCTGCTAAGTCCCAAGGACCTTTGTCTTGCAGAGGAAATTAAAACTCTTGAAGAGATAGGCGTTTCCTCATTAAAAATTGAGGGCAGATTAAAAAGAGCAGGTTATGTTTCAACTGTTGTTGGTGTATACAGGAAACTTATGGACAGCTTTAAAAAGCCTGACAAGCATGATATAAAAGCTCTTAGTGATGCATTTGGACGAGGATTTACAAAAGGCTTTTTTGGCTGTGAAACAGGCAAAAAAATGATGAGCCATGAAAATTCATCAAATGCTTCCGAACATGTATTTTCAAAGGAAGCCATAGAGCGAACAAAAGAGGATGCAAATTTCAGGAAAATTCCTGTTACCATTAAGGCACAGGCGAAAATTGGAGAGGCATTTACAGCGCATATGCAGGATTTTGACGGAAACCAAGTTTCCTATGTAAGCGACTTTGTATGCGAAAAAGCAGAAAAAACTCCCACAGGTAAGGACAGAATAATTTCTTCTATGGAAAAGCTTGGAGCGGAGCCATTTATTTCTAAGGATACTGTTGTAGACGCAGATGCCGAAGTTGCTATACCTGTTTCTGCATTAAACCTGGCACGAAGAAGCTTATGCGAGCTTTTAAAAAATGAGAGAATAAAGAGGGAGAGGGTAGAAACATACCCTTTCATGCACCCCCAAAAGCATGAAAAAACAGGAAGCCTTGATATTTGGTGCATGGTTGAAACAAAAGAGCAATTTGACGCTGCAAAGAAATTGGGTATACAAAATATTATAACCGCCTTTGATGTAAAAGGTGGTATAAAACGCCTGGGTCATGTAACAAAAAATACAGGAAATTATGGAGAGAGAGTTCTGGTGTCAAATACAGGACAGCTCTTAAAATGCGAAAATTCACAAATTACCGGCGGCAGCAGATTAAATATAACAAATTCCATTAGTGCTGATTTTTACAGTGCGTTCATGGATAGTGCAATAATTTCTCCGGAGCTGTCTTTAAAGGAAATAAAAAATCTGACCTCTCACACTTTGCTGCTTTGTGGAGTTATCGGCTACGGAAGACTTGACCTTATGCTGTGTGCAAACTGTCCTGCTAAAGCGGCAGGTAAGTGCCAAAATAAGCAAAACAAGCTATATCTTCGTGACAGAATGGGAGAGGCGTTTCCGCTGTTTTGCACAGAGGACTGCACAATGCGTATATTAAATTCCAAACCAATATATATGGCTGATAAATGGAATGATTTTAAATCCTGTGGTATAGATTTTGTGTGTCTTGTATTTACAACAGAAACAGGGGAAGAGTGCACTCATATAATAAAAGAATATATAATAGCAAAAAACGGTATAAAAGCAAACCAAATGAGAGAAAATACATTTACAAGAGGGCATTTTTACCGCGGTATAATGTAAGGGTGGTTAAATGAACAAGAAGATTATACTTGCGTCAGGTTCACCAAGACGCAAAGAAATACTTGAAAACATAGGAATAGATTTTACTGTTGTAAAATCTGTTGCAGATGAGAGCAGTATAAATCCTGATGGGATACCTGTGGGTATTTATGTGCAGGAGCTTGCACTTTTAAAGGCAACAGAGGTAAAAAGCAGAGTTTCTGCAAAAAATGCAATAGTAATAGGAGCTGATACTGTTGTGTCAATTGATGGCAAAATACTTGGTAAGCCTGCAAATGATAAGGAAGCATATGATATGCTAAGGAGCTTATCAGGAAAAACACATCAGGTTTATACAGGCTACTGCGGCGTAAGCACAGATGATGGCTATGCCGTGTGTGAAAGTGTATGCACAGATGTAACATTTGCCGAGCTTTCAGATGAGGAAATTTATAACTATATACATACTAATGAAAGTTATGATAAAGCCGGCGGGTATGGAATTCAGGGCAAGGGCGTAATGCTTGTTGAAAAAATTGAGGGAGACTATTTTAATGTTGTTGGACTGCCCGTCAGGAGCCTTGTTAACATGCTAAAAAGAGAATTTAACTTTAACTGAAAGGAAATGCACCATGGGTTTGTTTGCTAAAAGCTTTGTAGTTGACCTTGGAACATCAACAACTCAAGTTTACGAAAGAGGAATAGGGGTTGTACTTGATGAACCGTCACTTGTGGCAGTAGACAACCTCGGTGGGAAAATTCTGGCAGTTGGAAATGCAGCAAAACTTGTGGCAGAAAAAAATCCGGATAATGTTATAATTATAAAGCCTTTGTGTGCGGGAGCAGTGTCTGATTATGATATGACCCGTACAATGATAAAGTCTTTTTTGGGGAAGTGCCCTACAGGTCTTGGGAAGCCTCATATTACAATTATAGCACCAGGGAGTATAACAGAGGTTGAAAAAAGAGCAGTGAGAGAAGCCTTTATAAGTGCCGGAGCTAAAACTGTATCTTTTGTAAACAAGGCGCTTGTTTCTGCACTTATGGTGGGAATTGGTCAAGACAAATCCGGTAGCATGGTAATAGATATAGGCGGAGGAACAACAGAACTTGCACTTTTGAGTTTTGGAGGAGTAATTTCTTCAAAATCTATAAAGGTCGGAGGGGACAGTTTCGATAATGCTATAAAGGAATATATAAGAAAAAACCATGGCATAATTATCGGTATTAAGAGTGCAGAGAATATAAAGTGTTCATTAGACTCTGTTGGCGACGGAGAAATAGCTGTAAACGGACGAGATATAAAATCAGGTCTTCCAAAGACAGTCTTTTTGTGTTCAGCCCAGATAAAAGACGCTATTAGAAATTCTATTATGCAAATCTCGGACACGGCGGGTAGCATGCTGCAGGAGTCACCTGCTGACTTAGTAGCAGATGTTAAGGAAAAAGGAATTGTAATAACAGGCGGAAGCGGAAGACTTTCCGGACTTTGTAGCTTTATAAGCGACCATTTAAACATTCCTGCCCACTTTTCTGAAAAAGATTCCGGGTTTGAAGAAATTAACAAGTATTTGGGAGGAAAATGATTTTGAAAAAAACTCTTATCTCTGCAATACTTATTACCTTTTTGGTTGGGGCGGTTTACCTGGCCGGGGGCGAAAATAATTTTTTAGTAAGTAATGCAAGAGAAGTGTTTTCTCCTGCAATTTCAAAAGCCATAGCAATAGAGCAAAATATAAAAACAAGTCTTACATCTACGCAGAAACTGCAAAAAGAAAATGAAATATTAAAAAAAGAAGTAATAACCCGTGTAGATTTAGATGAATACAGGCGCCAAATTGAGCGTCTGGAGATTTTGGTTGGCCTTAAAAACGCCATGGAAGAAAAGGGTAATACTGTTGCTGCAAAGGTTATATCATGTGCAAAGTCTGATAGCATCATTATAAACAGAGGCAAGGATAGCGGTATAAATGTGGGAGATGTTGTACTTTCAATTAACGGAGTGGTAGGCAGAGTGAGTCAAACCGGTGATAAATTTTCTGTTGTAGCTACCATTTTAAACTCACAAAGTGCTGTAAGTGTGCGCGCTGTGAGGACAGGAAAGCCTGCTATTGTAGAGGGAGAGGGTTTAGAATTTTGCAAAATGAATTTTATTGAGAGTGCAGAAAGTATAGCAACAGGTGACTATCTTGAAACCAACGGAGGTGTAGTTTTTCCGGAAGGGATACCTGTAGGTGTGGTAAAGGAAGTAAAACATGAAAATTCTATCACATATGCAATAGTATCACCGGCTGTTGATTTTTCAAAGCTGTTTGAGGTGCTGGTTGTATGCAGGTAGTAAAAAGAGCGATAAAAACAGCTTTTTTAATAAGCATAATTACAGTAATGTACACTACCTTTTTAAATAAAGGGGAGCTTCCCTTTTTGTTTTGTGTGTGCTATGCCATGCACTGCAGAAGCCTTGTAGAAGTGACTATAGTTTCTCTGGTTATGGGCATAGTAAGCTGTGCTTTTGGAAGATACGGGTTTTTGCATGGTATGTTTTTATGCTTGTATGTCTCATATATTTTTATGCTTTTTAAGCCAAGGAAAAAGCCTTTTCTAAAAAACCTGGCACTGTTTTTTGTTTGTGCAATTATAAGTCTGGGACAGGATTTTCTTTATACCACCTTGTTTTTTATCCCTTTCTATTTTTTAACTTTTAAAATATATAAAGAAAAGGAAAAGTATATATTTTCGTGAGATTTAAGGAGTAATTTTATGTACTCTTTTGAAAAGAGGCTTAAATTTTTTTATATATTTACCGGTTTTGTGTTCTTCGGTCTTATTATGGGTCTGTTTTTCATGCAGGTAGTTAACGGAAAGGACTACAGAAAAGAAGCAGACCGTAAAATGCATCTTGTTGTAAAGCAGCAAGCACCAAGAGGTGAAATTACGGATAGAAACGGCGTTGTTCTTGCAGGTAACAAGGTGTCATACTCTTTAAATATTATAAAGGGCGATGTATCCTCCGGGGAGCTTAATTTATGCATTAACAGAATTTTTTATCTTCTTGATAAATACTCTGTTGTTTTTGAGGATACACTTCCAATAACGTATGATGGTCTTTATTACACATTTTCGGACGAAGCCGAAAAAGAAAAGTGGTTCAGAAATTTTGGATACAAAAAATATATAAACGAAAACATGACTCCTGAGGAGTTTTTATACGCTGTATCCCGTAATGTGTATAAAATACCTGATAATTGTGATATAAGGCGAATTGTGGGAGCTCGATATGAGGCCCAAAAACACGGATTTTCAAAGACAACTCCTTATTGTATGCTAAAAAGTGTGCCCGTCAGTGTTGTGTCGGAAATTAAGGAAAGCCCGGAATTGTTTCCTTGTGTCCGTATTACAAACTCTTTTGACAGGGAGTACTATAATAATTCACTTGCATCTCATATTATTGGGAGAGTGGGAAAAATAAATGAACAGGAATATAAAGAATATAAAAACCTTGGCTATAGCTACAATGACATAATAGGTAAACAGGGGATAGAAAAGCTGTGTGAGGATAGACTCAGGGGAACTGACGGAATACAGGGTATTTATGGAGGGCAGCTGCAGGCAATAGATGATGTACCTCCAATTCAAGGGGAGAGTATCAGGCTTACAATTGATATAGGTATGCAACATGTGCTTGAGGAATCTCTTGGTAATATGATAAAAAAGATACAAGAGGGCGGCGGCGAAAAAACAGGAGCAGACGCAGACAGTGGCGCAGCTGTTGTTATAGATGTTAACACCGGTGAAATTCTTGCGAGTGTGTCATATCCGGGCTACGACATTTCTACTTTTGGAGAAAACTATGATTATCTTGCATCTGATAAAAGTCTGCCGCTTTTAAACAGAGCGGTTTCCGGAGTGTATTCACCTGGATCTATTTTCAAGCCTCTTGTTGCAATTGCAGCACTGGAGAGCGGCAAACTAAAGCCAAAGGAAAAAATTGTATGTGACGGTATATATGAGTTTTATGAAGATTACAAACCAAGGTGCTGGATATGGTCGGAGAATAAAGAAGTTCACGGCGGATTAAACGTATCGGATGCTATAGAAAAATCCTGTAACTGTTTTTTCTACGAAACAGGAAGAAGAATTGGTATCGACACAATTTCAAAGCACGCCAAAATGTTTGGTCTTGGAAAAAGCACCGGCAGCGGGCTTCCGGGAGAAGCTTCCGGCATGGCTGCAAATCCTGAAAATAAGAAAAAGCTTGTAAAAGACCCAAAACGCTCCGGTTGGTATGGGGCGGACACTTTGCAGGCGGCAATAGGTCAGTCTGTAAATTCCTTTACACCCTTGCAGCTTGCAAATTATATCGGAGCCATTGCAAATAACGGAACAAGGTATAAACTGCGTATCCTAAAAGACGAAGAAAAAGAAATTGCAGAAAAAATAGAAATTTGCGATGAAACCTTAAAGGCTGTAAAAAATGGAATGAGAAATGTGGTAGAGGACGGCTCCGCAGGTGCAATTTTTTCAGGATATCCGGTAGCAATCGGCGGAAAAACAGGTACAGCGCAAGTAGGAAGTAAGGTATCAAATAACGCACTTTTTGCTGCATTTGCACCTTTTGACAAGCCTGAAATTGCAATTTGTGTTGTAATAGAGCATGGTGTTCGTGGTTCAAACGGTGCGTATGTTGCAAGAGATTTTTTTGACTACTATTTTAACTTAGATAAATAAAAATATACGAGAGGATAAATAGATATGGAAAAGAGAAGAAGTGTAGTGTTAAAGGGCTGTGCAGGTGGTGTAAACATGATTTTAAATCCTGATGTGCCACTGGGTGAGATACTTGACGGGATGCGTGATATTATAAAAAGCTCAAGCGGATTTTTTAAGGGTGAGTGTACTGTGTTTGTAAGCGGAAGAGAGCTTTCGAGAGCAGATAAACTTCGTCTTACATCTGTTATGAGTACTATTTTTCCTGAAGCACAGCTTGAATTTAAGTCAGAAAATATTCTGCCTGCGCCTGAAATAGTTTCCAAAAACCATACAGATAAAGGTGCAAGGTTTTTGGAGGAGCTTTCTAAGGCGGCAGAAATTTCAAAGAGCTATTTAAAAACTTCTCGTTCCATAAGGCCTAACAAGCCTGATGCCAGAGTATATTCGGGGAATCTTAAAAACGGCGAAATACTTAATTGTACATCAGATGTTTTAATAGTTGGTAATGTTGAAAAAGGTGCGTCTGTAAATACTGACGGAAACATATATGTTATGGGCAGGCTTTCAGGGACTGCACAAACTGCATCAGGCATAGTAAGAGCTATATATTTTGACAGTGCAAATTTAAAACTTGGAGATGTTTTGGCGGCTGAAATTACCTGTAATTTAAAAGAGGTATACCTGGAAGAAAACAGTGTTAAGTTAAGGGATTTTTGAAAAAAAGGCTTACTGCCTTTTTTCTTTTGGTTAGAAAATAGTATTTTATGTCTAATAATGCCATAGACTAAAGTTTTTTCTTGACTTTAATGTTAATTTATGTTAGACTTAAAATGATGATTTATGCGTTAATTCATCCTTGCACCGCCAATTTTTTAAAAGGAGTTGGCAATATTATGGAACAAGCTATGAACATAACGACAAATATCAGAGCCATTGATAACATAAAAAGTCAAATACTTCAGGAACTTGCAAAGCTTTATGTTACTCTGGCAGATTATGAAGACACTAATTTATACGAGAATGTATCAGGCAGCATTGCCACAATTGTTGCCATGGATTATATTCTTGCACGCAGAATGGGACTTGATTTTAAGACGATTGACGAAAAAATTGCAGAGCTTACAGCTATTGCGGAGGATTCGGGCCATGAGCTGGAAACAGCTTTTGGTGATATGTCGGAGCTAAGGTCACATATCGGTGTAAGAATAAGAAGATAGAAAACATAGATAAAATGCTTTTCTAAAAACAGGAGGAGCTATGAAAAAAAATTACGGAAGAACAATAAGCATTCTTCTTACACTTGCTATGGTTGGCGGAATAATGCTTTTTGGGTTTGGTTTATTTAATCTTTCACATGGCATAGAAAGTCTTTATGTCCTGGAGAGTGTTTTTGGTGTGTTTATATTTGTAAATGCACTGTTTGTGTTCTTCAGACGTGGCTCGGAAACAAAAAACTATATTGATATAATGAATGATAAAGAAAACATATCATCAGGTAACGTACTTAGATTTTTTCCGATGCCTATTTGTATCATGAATATCTCCGGTGATATTGTGTGGTACAATGACAAAATGATAGAAATGATTGGTATAAATGACCTTTACGGAGTTAAGCTTGAGAATGTTATTCCGTCTCTTAAATGGAGCTCTGTCATAAAATCCGGAAAAATAGAGAGGACAACCTGTCACGGCGGAAAGCAGTACAGAGTGTTTGGACAGATAATTACATCATCTGACAGGTCCGATGATGATAAGGACAAGTATACGGTTTACCTGTATTTTGTTGACAAAACCCGTGAAAGTGAAATAAAGCGCAAATACTTTGAGGAGCACTATGACGTTGCCCTTGTCAGCATTGATAACTATGAATATGTTATTCAAAAAACTGATGATGCCGAAGGACAGGATATACTTTACAAAATAAACCAGTTTGTTTCTTCCTGGGTAAAGGAATCAGGCGGAATACTTAAGAAAACAGACAGAGATAAATACTTTGTTCTTTTTGAACATAAATATCTTGACGCATATATTGATAAAAAGTTTGATTTAATAACCAATGTAAGAACGCTGAGTGAGGAAATGAATGTTCCCTTTAGTATAACAATCGGCATTGGAACAGGCGGCACGATACCTGAAAATGAGGGCGGTGCAAGATCGGCGCTTGACCTGGCAATCGGACGTGGGGGAGATATGGTTGCTGTAAAGGAGCCATCCCAGTACAGATTTTATGCAAGTAAGATTAAAGAATATGATAAAAGTACAAAAGCAAAGGCAAGAGCCAGTGCTGTTGCAATTAAGAACTTTATAAAGAGCGTTGACAAGGTTGTAATCATGGCGCACAATAATATAGACTTTGACGGATTTGGTGCTGCTTTGGGAATTCAAAGAGCTGTAAGAGTTCTTGATAAAAAGCCATATGTTATATGTGATAATATGGCGGCTGTTGATAAGCTTTATGAACGTGTAAAGAAAGAGCCGGAATATAGTGGAATGTTGATAACTCCGGAAAGAGCAGCGGAAATAGTCGACAGTCAAACACTTGTTATTATTGTTGACACTCACAGGCCTGCACTTTTGCCTTCAACAGAAATTCTTTCAAAAACAGATAAGATAGTTCTTATTGACCATCACAGACGTTCCACAGATTTTATTACGCCTGTGTCTCTTACACACCACGAACCCTTTGCATCTTCAACCTGCGAAATGGTTACGGAGCTTTTGCAATATATGGGCGTGGGTGATTCTCTTAATCAGATAGAAATTCAGGGACTTTATATGGGCATCTTGATGGACACAAAGAACTTTATTGTAAAAACAGGTGTCCGTACCTTTGAAGCAGCGTCATATCTTAGACGCCACGGTCTTGATACAATTGCTGTAAAGCAAATGTTTACAGTTAACAAGGAAGAATACGATGCAAGAGCGTCCATAGTAGAAAACATGGAGCGTGTATATGATACTATCGGTATTTCAATATGCAGAAAATCATATCCGAATATACGAGTAATAGCAGCTCAATCAGCTGATGATATGATGAACATTGATAACATAGAAGCATCATTTGTTTTGTATCCGACCGGTGAAGAAATATGTATAAGCGCACGAGCTCTTGGTGATGTAAACGTACAGGAAATACTTGAAAAGCTCGGTGGCGGCGGTCATAGTACAGTAGCAGGCGCCCAAATAAAAAATGAATCATTTGAACAAATACGCCTTGAGCTTGTTGAGGCAATAGGTTCATATCTTTCAGCAAATGAGGAAGGGAATAAGTAAAAAATGAAAGTAATTTTAACACAAGATGTAAAAGGTCAGGGAAAAAAAGGACAGCTTGTTGAGGTTTCAGACGGTTATGGAAGAAACTTCCTGCTTCCAAGAGGACTTGCAAAAGAAGCGAACAATACAAATATAAATATTATGGAAGGACAGGCTGCAAGTGCAGAGTATAAGCGTCAGCAAGAGGTTGAGCATGCACAGGCACTTGTTAAGGAGCTAAAGGAGCTTACTGTAGAGCTTAAGGCAAAAGCCGGAGAAAACGGAAAGCTTTTTGGTTCAATTACATCAAAGGACGTAGCAGACGCACTTTCAAAGCAGCACAACATAAAGATAGATAAAAAGAAATTTGTTCTTCCGGATGGAATAAAATCACTTGGTGCTTTGGTTGTTGATATCAAGGTGCATGCAGGAATTACAGCTAAGCTTAAAGTAAACGTAACAGCGCTTTAATTATTTAAAAGGGGAGCGGAAGTAAATGGAAAACAACGAAATAATTATAAACCGGGAGCTTCCCTTTAGCCGAGAAGCAGAAGAGGGAGTTGCCGGATGTATACTTGCAAACGGTAGCTGTATTTCTGATGCCGTAGAGGTAATTTCACCTGCAGACTTTTTCCTTGCACCTGCAAGAGAAATTTATGCTGCAGCAATTGACTTGTTTAACGAAAATAAGCCTATAGATTTTGTTACCATTGCAGAAGTGCTTGGAAAGTATGATAAACTTGACGGGGTTGGCGGAAGTATTTATCTTGCAAACCTTGCCTCATCTGTTTCCACAACAGAAAACGTAAAATATTATGCAAACATAATAAAGCAAAAAGCACTTCTCAGAAAGCTTATCTCTGCAAGTACAAAAATTTGTAAGGAAGCCTATGATGACAGCGAAGATATAGACGATATTTTAAACCGTTCAGAGCAGCTTATTTTTGATGTTTCTGCCGCAAAGGAAAAGAATGATATTTTACCTGTAAGCGACATTGTTATGGAAGCTTATGACAAAATGGTAGAAAACTCATTAAACTCCGGTAAAATAAACGGACTTGATACGGGTTTTGATATGTTAAACCTTAGCACAGGCGGCTTCCATGGCGGTGAACTTATTCTTATTGCCGGACGTCCGGGTATGGGTAAATCAAGTTTTGCTGTAAATATAGCAGAGCATGCTGCATTTAAAAATAACGAAACAGTTGCAATCTTTAACCTTGAAATGCCAAAAACACAAATAGTTAACAGAATTATGTGCTCTCAGGCAATGGTTGACTCCAAAAAGGTAAAATCAGGCGATATAGATTCGGAAGACTGGCTAAGAATTGGACGTGCCATGAACAGCTTTTATCAGGCACCTCTTTATGTTGACGATTCTTCTACTATATCCGTATCGGAAATACGTGCAAAGTGCAGACGTCTTAAACAAACCAAAAATTTAAAGCTTGTTGTTATCGACTATCTGCAGCTTATGCAATCATCAAAACGTACAGAGAGCCGTCAGCAAGAAATATCCGATATTTCACGTTCTCTTAAAATTTTGTCTAAAGAGCTTGATGTGCCGGTTGTTGCACTTTCACAGCTTTCGAGAAATGTTGAAAACAGAAGCGATAAAAGACCAATGCTTGCAGACCTTAGAGAATCCGGCGCAATTGAGCAGGACGCAGATATTGTAATGTTCCTTTACAGAGATGAATATTATAACAAAGAATCTGAAGACAAGGGCCTGGCAGAATGTATTATTGCAAAGCACAGAAACGGTGAAACAGGTATGTTTAAGCTTGGCTGGCAGGGCTCATACACAAGATTTGTAAATATAAAGTATGATGAAAACGAACAAAATAATTCAGAAAGTTAAGAAAACACTTATAAAAAATAATCTGGTAACTGAAAGAGATAGGGTGTTGATTGGTCTTTCAGGCGGAGCTGACTCGGTATTTCTTTTGTATGCTCTTAAAACCATATCAGAGGAAGTTGGTTTTGAAATTGGTGCATGTCATATCGAACATGGAATTCGGGGGAGTGAATCCGTACGTGATATGCAATTTTCGGAAAATCTATGTAAAAGCCTGAATGTTCCTTTTTATGCAAAGCAGTTTGATGTGCCCGCTGTTTCAAAGAAAGAAAGAATTTCTGTAGAAACGGCAGCCAGAGATGTCCGCTACGCGTATTTTGACGAAGTAAGTAAAAAATACGGTTTTAATCTTATTGCCACTGCACATCATAAAGACGATAAAGCAGAAACAATTCTTATGAATATTTTAAGAGGCTGTTCACTTCGGGGATATGCAGGTATTGAGTATAAAAATGGTCGGGTAATAAGGCCGCTTCTTGATATTTCAAAGGACGAAATATTAGCCTTTTGTGCAGAAAATAATATAGATTACTGTATTGATACAACAAACGAGGATACAGACTATACACGAAACCGTGTAAGACATATGATACTTCCAAAGCTAAAGGAAATAAACCCATCTTTTGAAGAAAGCCTTTTAAGACAAAGCGAAATTTTTACCTGTGAGGATGAATTTCTAAATATCGAGGCTGATAAATTTCCCGTGGATGACGGTATCGACCTTTTAAAATTTTCTTCTCTTCATAAAGCAGTTCAGCGCCGTGTGATTTATAAGTACATCGGAAATATAAAAGGAAGCAGAAACGATATATCATATACGGATGTTGAAAATGCACTTTCAATTTGTATGACAGGTAAAACAGGTGGCAGGTGTCATATTTCAGGCTCCCTGGAGGGTGTTGTATCTTATGGGAAATTCTTTGTAAGAGAAATAATGACGGACTTATCCTTTGAATATAAAATATCTCTTAGCGAGACAATAGAAGTTAAAGAAGCAGGAGTTAAAATAACTCTTGCAAGCTCCGGCGGAAATTTAAAAATTTCTCCTGATGATACTGTAATTGTCAGAAGCCGCAGAGACGGAGATGTTTTCTGTCCCGTTGGAATGATGGGAAGTAAAAAGGTAAAGGATTATCTGATAGATAAAAAAATACCTGCAGATAAGAGAATGACAATTCCAATTGTTACTGTAAACGATAAAATTGCATCAATTGTCGGGATGAGAAATGACAGACGTTTCTTCTGTCCGGAGGGGACATGTAATTTAATTATAGAAAAAATTTAGGAGGCATATGCTTTGCAAAAAATGTATAAAGGGGCAAGAACCTGGCTTGGAATTTTAATATTTTTATTTATTATAAGTTTTTTGTTTCAGCCCACTTTTAAAGCTACAAAGACAAACTATTCAGAGCTTGTAAACAGTATAAACAGCGCAAAGGTGTCAAAGCTTGTCATTGACGAAAATGAGGTTACTTATTTCATAAAAGACAGCACTACACCGTATAAGGTTAATATCCCGTCCCAGAACATTTTCTATCAGGACTGCGGCGAAAAAATGGCGGAGCAAATGGAGCAGGGAACACTTGTTCAGGAAGCGGCGTCAGAGCATGTGTCTGTGTTTAATATTGTAAACATAGTTGCAACTATAATTCTTGTAGTAATGTTTTTTATAATGATGTTCTCTGCAAGAGGTGCAAAGGGCGGAGGCTTTACAAAAAATCTTTCAAAGGTTCATGATATGTCCGGCAAGGATAAGGTTTCATTTTCCGATGTTGCCGGTGCTGTGGAAGAAAAGGCAGAGCTTGAGGAGCTTGTTGACTTTCTTAAAAATCCTCAAAAATTTATTGCCCTTGGCGCACGAATTCCAAAAGGTATACTCCTTGTAGGACCTCCGGGAACTGGTAAAACGCTTCTTGCAAAAGCAGTTGCAGGTGAGGCGGACGTACCATTTTTCTCAATAAGCGGCTCGGATTTCGTAGAGCTTTATGTAGGTGTTGGTGCTTCAAGAGTAAGAGACTTGTTTGAACAGGCAAAAAAGAATAAACCATGTATAATTTTTATTGATGAGATAGACGCTGTCGGCAGAAAAAGAGGTGCCGGCATGGGTGGCGGTCATGACGAAAGGGAGCAGACATTAAATCAGCTTCTTGTTGAAATGGACGGCTTTGGCAAAAACGAAGGCGTAATTATGATTGCTGCAACAAACAGACCTGACATTCTCGACCCGGCACTTTTAAGACCCGGCAGATTTGACAGACAGGTAGTTGTTTCCCTTCCTGATGTAAAGGGCAGAGAAGAAATTTTAAATGTTCACGTAAAAAATAAACCTCTTGCAAGTGATGTAAGCCTTGAAAATCTGGCAAAATCGACTGTTGGCTATTCCGGTGCAGACCTTGAAAATGTTATGAACGAAGCGGCCATTTTTGCAGCCCGCAGAGAGCATGTAGAAATTACACAGCAAGACCTTGAAGATGCAAATGTAAAGGTTATGATGGGTAGCGAAAAGCAATCGAGAGTGGTAACAGAGAAAGAAAAAAGACTTACAGCGTACCATGAGGCAGGTCATGCAGTCCTTGCACATCTTGTTGACGATAGTGCTGTTGTAAATCAGGTTTCAATAATCCCCCGTGGCAGAGCAGGTGGATATACAATGTATTTCCCTAAGGAAGACTCTATGTACACTTCCAAAAACGAAATGCTAAGCCGCATAATAGTACTTCTTGGCGGACGTGCTGCAGAAGAGCTAAAGCTTGATGATGTAAGCACAGGTGCGTCAAATGATTTGGAGCGTGCTACCGAAATTGCACGGAATATGGTATCTAAGTATGGAATGAGCAGCGACATTGGTCCTGTATCTTACCATAGTGATGACGAAGTGTTTCTTGGCAGAGATTTTGCTCATTCACAAAAGTATTCTGAAAGTACCGCGTCGCAGATAGATATGGAAGTAAAAACAATAATGTTAAAACAGTATAAAGAAGCAGTTTCGCTTCTGAAAGAAAATGTGTCAAAGCTGGATGCCCTTGCAGAGCTTCTTATAAAGGAAGAGACGATTAACGGTGAACAGTTTATGGCATGTATGAATAGCTAAATATTGGCGAAAGCCATTATATAAATTTAAAAAAAGAAAGGAATTTTAAAAATGAAAGTAACTAAGGATATGATTATAATGGACGTGTTAAACATGGATATGGGAACAGCGAAGTTCTTCCTTGATATTGGTATGCATTGTCTTGGCTGTCCGTCAGCAAGCGGTGAGTCAGTAGAAATGGCATGTCAGGTACATGGCGCAGATGTTGATAAGCTCATTAACGATATAAATGAATATCTTGCATCAAAAGAGGCTTAAGTTTAATTTTCCAAGGGAGGCATTTATTAAAGTATGGACTATATGAAAGAATATGAGCGCTGGCTTGAAAAAGCGGACGAGGAAACTGTAGCCGAACTAAAGTCAATTAAAGATGAAAAGGAAATTAAAGACAGATTTTACTGTAATCTTAAATTTGGAACAGCAGGAATACGAGGTGAAATGGGTGCCGGTACCAACAGAATGAATAAATATGTAGTTGGTGCTGCAACACAAGGTATTGCTGAGTATATTATAAGCGAAGGCGAGGACTGTATGGAAAAGGGCGTTGTAATAGCCCACGATTCCAGAAACAACTCAAGAGAGTTTGCGGAGCATACAGCAAATGTTTTATGTGCCAATGGCATAAAGACATATCTTTTTGAGTCGCTAAGACCAACCCCAATGCTCTCGTTCGCAGTAAGACATCTCGGCTGTTTTGCAGGCGTTGTTATTACTGCCAGCCATAATCCAAAGGAATATAACGGATATAAGGCATATTTCAGTGATGGAGGTCAGCTCCCGCCCGAAGCTGCAGAAAAAGTACTTGACTTTATTAACAAGGTTGATATATTTGCGGTTAGGGATACATCTGATAATAAACCAATTATTATCGGAAAAGAGGTTGACGAGGCGTATTACGAATGTGTTCTTGCACAAAGAAAAAATAAAGACCTTGACAAAAAGAACTTTAAGCTTGTATACACTCCAATCCATGGCTCAGGTAACATTCCTGTACGTGAGGTCTTAAAAAGATCCGGTTTTGAAAATGTTCTTCTTGTAGAGGACCAGATAGAGCCTGATGGCAATTTCCCTACAGTAATTTCGCCAAATCCGGAAAATAAAGAATGCTTTACAAAGGCAATAGAAATTGCAAAAGAAAACGGATGTGACCTTATTATCGGCACAGACCCGGATAGTGACAGAGTTGGTATCGTTGTACGAGCTTCGGACGGTGAATACATTACCATGACAGGTAATCAGGTTGGTATCCTTCTGGCAGACTATCTCCTTTCAGGAGGCAATGTTCCTGAGAACGGTGCAATCATTTCCACCATTGTTTCCACAAGACTTATTAAAAAGCTATGTGCAGAAAAGAATATAAAATATTTTGATGTTCTTACAGGCTTTAAGTTTATTGGAGAAAAAATATATGAGTTTGAAACAAACAATACTTATTCATTTGTTCTTGGATTTGAAGAAAGCTACGGCTATTTAGTCGGAACATATGCAAGGGACAAGGATGCAGTTGTTGGCTCAATGATGATTGCAGAAATGGCGCTCTATTACGCACAGCAAGGCAAAACCTTGTACGACAAGCTCATGGAAATTTACGAAAAGTACGGATACTACAAAGAGGGTGTACATTCTGTAGAACTAAAGGGAATTGACGGTGCAGAGCGAATCTTGAGTATAATGAAAGACTTAAGAACCATAAACGTGGCAGATTATGGAATAGTAAATGTAACGGACTATTTAAATGACGATACAGGACTTCCAAAGTCAGACGTTCTTGCCTTTGAGCTTGAAAGCGGAGAAAGCTTTATTGTTCGTCCGTCAGGAACAGAACCTAAAATAAAGCTTTATATAAACACTGTGGCAAATTCCATGGAGGAAACAGAAGAACGAGAAAAAAGAGTTAAAGAGATAGCACTCAAAATGTGTGGTCTTGATTAATTTATAATAAAAGGGGTTGTTTATAAAACATCCCCTATTATTTTATGGTGGTGAAAATATGATTTATACTGTTACTTTTAATCCTGCCCTTGATTATGTAATGAAGCTTGATAATTTATGTATAGGTGGGATTAATCGTTCAAGTAATGAAAACGCTTTTGCCGGCGGCAAGGGTATAAATGTATCCATTGTACTTAGAGAGCTTGGTATAGACAGCACTGCGCTAGGGTTTGTTGCCGGATTTTTGGGAGAAGAAATTGAAAGACAGCTTTTAGAAAGAGGAATTTCATGCGATTTTATAAAACTTGAAAAAGGTATTTCAAGAATAAATGTAAAACTAAGACATGGGGAAGAAACTGACATAAATACAACAGGTCCTTATATAGATGAAAAGCATTTAAATATGTTTTTTGATAAAATTAATAATCTTACAGAACAAGATACAGTTGTTGTTGCAGGAAGTCTTCCTCAAGGACTCCATAACGATGTTTATGTTAAACTGGCAAATATCTTAAATGAGAAAAATATAAGATTTATCGTTGATGCTGCAGGAGAAAATCTGCTCAAAACACTTAAGTTTAAGCCATTTTTAATCAAACCAAACCTTGAAGAATTAAGAGAGTTGTTTGATGATTTTAAAGAAGAAAATCTTTTTGATTATATGAAAACTCTTCAGAATATGGGTGCAAGAAATGTCCTTGTGTCTATGGGAGGAAAAGGCTCTGTATTACTTGATGAAACAGGTAATTTTAATACCATGGGTGCAATTGAGGGAACAGTAGTAAATACTGTTGGTGCCGGAGACTCTATGGTTGCGGGTTTTCTTGCAGGGTATATTAAGACAAATGACTATAATTATGCCCACAAACTTGGCTCTGCAGCAGGCAGTGCAACGGCCTTTTCACCTTGGCTTGCGAGTGGGGAAAATATTTTTTCTCTTTTAGAAAAAAACACTTGACATTTTGTATATATGGTAATATAATAGTAATGCACCACAACATATAGTGGTTATATTACAAAATGATTACAAAATATAGTGTATAAGGTGATTAGTATGGAACTAGAAAAATGGCTTGGTGCTGAGAATACTCTTGGCGTTGATATCTGGAAAAATAAATATTGCAATAAGGGTGAAACCTTTGACGGTTGGCTCGACCGTGTAAGTGGTGGAAATAAGGATATTAGGAAGCTGATAGAAGAAAAGAAGTTTCTTTTTGGTGGAAGAATATTAGCAAACAGAGGGCTTGATACAGGCGGAAGAAAGATAACCCTTTCTAACTGCTATGTAATAGAGCCTCCGCAGGATAATATTGAAAGTATATTCGATTGTGCAAGAAAACTTGCCCGTACATACAGCTACGGCGGTGGCTGCGGAGTTGATATATCAAAGCTTAGCCCAAGGGGTGCACATATCAATAATGCTGCAAAGGAAACAAGCGGAGCAGTTTCTTTCATGGACCTTTATTCTCTCACAACATCTTTGATAGGTCAGAACGGAAGACGGGGAGCGCTTATGATCTCTATAGATTGCTCTCATCCGGATGTAGAAGAATTTATTGATATAAAAACCGACCTTAATAAAGTTACAAAGGCAAATATATCTGTTCGTTTCCATGATGATTTCCTTGAAGCTGTAAAATCAGGCGGGAAATACACTCTCAGGTATGAAAGAGAAGCAACAGGAGAGGTTATTGAAAAGGAAATTGAAGCATCAAAGCTTTTCCGTAAACTTGCCCAAAATAACTGGGATTTTGCAGAGCCGGGTGCTCTTTTCTGGGATAGAATATCAAACTGGAATTTGCTTAGTGAGTGTGATGGATTTTCATATGCAGGTGTAAATCCCTGTGCAGAGGAGCCCCTTCCGGCAGGAGGAAGCTGTTTGCTTGGTAGCCTAAACCTTTCAGAATTTGTAAAAGAGCCTTTTACTAAAAATGCGTACTTTGATTATGAGGACTTTAAGGACGCAGTAAAAAAAGCTGTAAAAGCACTTAATGAAGTTCTAGACGAAGGTCAGCCCCTTCACCCTCTTGAAGAGCAGCAAAACAGCGTATCACAGTGGCGCCAGATTGGTCTTGGAATTATGGGACTTGGCGATATGCTTATAAAGCTTGGCATAAAGTATGGAACAGAAACAGCTGTTACAACCTGTGACAAAATTGGTGCTACCCTTGCAGATACTGCTATTTATGCATCAGCACTTCTTGCAAAGGACGAGGGTACTTTCCCCAAATATAATGCGGAAGAAGTTTTGAAATCTCAGTACTTTGTTTATAATACATCAGAAGAAACAAAAGAAGCTGTTAAAAAATACGGTCTCAGAAACTCTCAGCTTTTAACAATAGCTCCGACAGGTACACTCAGCACAATGCTTGAGATAACAGGGGGTATTGAGCCTATATTTGCAAACTACTATATGAGAAAGACAGAGTCTCTCCACGGTAGTGACGTGCTTTACAAGGTTTATACCAAAATAGTAAAAGACTACATGGACAAAAACGGACTTACAGACGATTCGCTTCTTCCGGAATATTTTGTTACAGCTATGAATCTTGATTACAGACAAAGGGTGGACATGCAATCTGTATGGCAAACACATATAGATGCATCAATTTCTTCAACTGTAAATGTTCCGGAGGAGTTTACTGTAGACGAAACAGAGGACCTTTATCTTTATGCATATGAAAAGGGACTCAAAGGAATTACAATTTTCAGAAGCGGCTGTAAAAGAGCCGGAATACTCACAACAGACACTTCAGGTCATGAAGAAAAAGTACCCGTTGCAGGAGAAGGTTTAAAGCGCGGTGAAATTGTAAAGGTATGTGACAGTGTAATAGGTAAAAAGCGTAAGCTTATGACAGGCTGTGGAAGTCTTCATTGTCTTGCACTTTTTGAGCCAAACACAGGAGCTCTCGTTGAAGCATATCTCAGCAAAGGCTCAACAGGCGGCTGTAACAACTTCATGGTAGGACTTTCAAGAATGATTTCAATTTGTGCAAGAGGCGGAATTGATATATATACAATTGTAGATCAGTTAAATTCGTCAGGCTCTTGTCCGTCCTACGCCGTAAGACGTGCAACAAAAAAGGATACAAGCCCCGGAGCGTGCTGCCCAATGGCTGTTGGCAATGCACTGCTTGATATGTATAACGAGGTGCAAAAGGAACTTGAAGGCAGACCAAAAGTGAAACTTGAGCCGGAGCCGGAGGAGCCACCTGTTGTTCCCGGTGCAAAGCAGAGACTTACATGTCCCGAATGTGGCGAGCCTCTTATCTTTGAGGGCGGCTGTAATATCTGCAAAAACTGCGGCTGGAGTAAATGTATGTAAATAATAAAAATTCATAGGTACAGTCCTGTTGGACTGTACCATATGTGTTTTATACAATTATAAATTATGGGGTGCATTATGGTTGAAACAATTATAAATGAGAGTAAATTGATAGAAGAAAGGCTTATTGCCCTGCGCCGTGAACTTCACAAATTTCCTGAGATAGGAGGAAGTTTGCCAAAGACTCGTGAAATAGTATGCAAAAGACTGGATGAGCTTGGAATTGAGTACAGAAAAAATATGGGTGATGATGGACTGGTTGCTGATATAAAAGGTGCAAATCCGGGGAAAACAATTGCTTTTCGTGCAGATATGGATGGTTTACATGTTACAGAGTGTACCAATGTAGAATTTAAATCACAGATTGAAGGTCAAATGCACGGATGTGGCCACGATGCTCATACAGCAATACTTCTATGCGCAGCAGAGATAATTAATAACCATAAAGAAGAATTAAACGGTACTGTCAGGCTTATATTCCAGACAGGTGAAGAAACAGGAACAGGTGCAAAGCAAATGCTTTCCGAGGGTGTATTAGAGGGAGTAGATGCTATCTGTGCACTCCATGTAGGCAACCTTGCAGGTGATAGCTTGCAAGCGGGAGATGTTGTTGTTCTTCCGGGACCTGTAAGTGCCGGTAAAAATAAGTTTACAATAACAGTACATGGAAAAGGCACTCATTCTGCATTTCCTGAAAAGGGAGTTGACCCTATATTGATAGGTGCAAGAATAGTAAATGCCTGCGAAGAAATATCAGCAAGGGAGTTGCCTGCAGGAACGGCTGCAGTGCTAAGTTTCGGGAGCTTTCAGGCAGGAATTGACCACAATACAATTCCTGATAATACGGTTATTAAAGGAAGTGTCAGGGTACAAGATCCGAAAGTCAGGAATTTTCTAGGAGAAAGATTAAAAGCAATTTCGGAGCATATTGCATCTGCTTTCAGAGCAGAATGTGACGTAGAAATAAAAAAAGGCTCATCTACAGTTATGAACGATGAGGGGTTAAGCACTTTTGTGGCTGAAGCTGTAACAGAGGTTTTGGGAAAAGAAAGTGTATTAACCAAAGTTCCCTCTGCGCTTATGGGTTCTGATGACTTTGCAAATTATGCAGAAAAGATTCCGGGAGTATATTTCTTTTTACATACAAACAATCCTGAAAAGGGGATAATAGAAGCAAACCATAATCCGTATTTTGATATTGATGAATCGGTTTTGTGGAAAGGTGTTGCGGCCTATATAGCTATAGCTTTTAAATATTAAAAAAAGAAACTTCATTATGAAGTTTCTTTTTTCGTAATAACCTCTCCGATTATTTGTCCTAAAATTCTCGCACCATTTTTTGCTTCCTCCAATGAATTTCCGTGTGTACCAATTTCAAGTATAAGGCTTCCTTCGGTAAGGTGTTGATTAAATCTTTCTTTTCTTAAGTTTATTGGTCTCATAAGACCCGGATACGTTTTGTTTGCGTGTTCCTGTATTTTAAAAGCAAAATTCAAGTTTTTCATCCATCCGGGATGTGAAAGCCCTGTTTCGTTTGTTCCACATACAATCATCATTTGTGCTAATTTTTGGCCATTTGTTTCATGTACAAGCTTTATACGTGTTCCGTCAGGATTTGCAATTGCATCTCTGTGAATATCCAGTACTATACCAATATTTTTGTTGTTTGAAAGCTGATTTTTTGCTGTTGTAAGAGAGCGTCCGTATGCGTTCTGGTAGCTTGGGTAGTCATGAACGGTCCTGTCGTGTATAACAGTAATTCCTGCTGCTTCAAGTCTTTCTTTTATAATCTCGCCAATTGCAAGCATATTCTTAGTTTCATCTATGCTCCGTCCTGTGTCATTTGTGTTTGTTGGAACTTCCGGAGTATAACATTCGGTGGTATGTGTATGGATAATTAATACCGCTGTGTCTTTAGAAAAATTTAATGGCTGATTTTCAAAGGCACTGCTGTCAATTTCATAATTTGTATCATTGTTTAATTCCTTTGATGAAATGTTTGTTTGTTCCTTTGTAGGAATTTGCGTGGGCATGGGTGTACTTGTGTTTTCTTCTGTTTGAACAGGTGCGCTTGTTTTTTGAGGTAGCTGCACATTTTCAAATAGTCCTCCAAAGCTTTCTATAATTTCATTTGGCTCTTTATTAATTTTAGACTTTGTATAGTCTTTTATGTGAGCGATGGCAGATGGCTCTTCAAGTGTTGGAAGAACATCTGAAATAGAAGATAGAGGAGGGGCAGATTTAAATGCTGGTATGGTTGATTGTTTTTCATATAATTTTCTTCCTACTGTGGTACATAATATAAAAATTAATATACATATTGATGTAATAATATGCTTTTTTGTTATAACAAAGCATCTCACTACCGTTCCTCCTTTGCTTTAGAGTTTAAGTAATTAATTATTGGGGGAGGAAAGATATTCAGGTTTTATGTATCCTCTTATTTTTTCGAGTGGAATATGAAATTCTACAACACCTTTAGCGTAGTATGACAGCTCATACGGCTCATAGAAAATACATAGATTTCCGTCCGATAAATAAAATCTGTTCTCCCGTGCTCTGTCAAGCTCCGGAGTTTTCCAAAGGTCGTGGTACTCTTTTTCGTTTGTTTTTATAATTTCTTTTATTTGCTCGTTTATGATTTTTACATATCCGTCATCAAGAAACAAGTCTGACAAGGTAAGCAGTTTGTCATTTTTTACATCATAGTTTTTTGCGCTCCACCATGTGTTTCCGTGCATTCCGGATATATAGGCATACTTTTCTGTTACAATGCTAAGAATTGTATCGTTGTTTTGTTTTATACTGTGTCGCATTTGCAAACAGGGCGGATTGGACGGGTCAATATTTGAAATTTCAACCCTTGATTTAAAATTTTCTATCCAGTCATTTGTTTCTGTTTCAAAAACTGTATTAAGTTCGTTTATTGCATCTGTGTCCCCCGGAATTTTTATATTTTCCCCATTGATTGTATAGCTTTCTGTTTCATAAGATATAGGGGAAACCTGTATATTAAATTTACTGTCTCCGCTACATGATGACAGCAGACAAGAAATTATTATAAGCAAAATGCATCTTATAAAATTATGCAAATCAAACCACCGCTTCCTTCATTGATAATTCGCTGAAGTGTTTCTCTAAGCTTATTTCTTGATTCGTCAGGCATACGTGAGAGTTTGTTATGTAAGCCCTCATTAACTAGCTCGTAAAGAGATTTGCCAAAAATATTTGATTCCCATATTTTTGCAGGGTCTGACTCAAATTCCTCAAGAAGATAATGTACAAGCTCCTCGCTTTGTTTTTCAGTACCTACAATTGGACAAACCTCTGTTTCGATGTTTGCGCACATCATATGTATAGACGGTGCAGAGGCTTTAAGCTTAACGCCAAATCTTCCGCCTTGTTTGACAATTTTCGGCTCGTTAAGGGTAAGCTCGTCTGTACCCGGTGATACAATACCGTATCCCGTTTCGCGAACAGATTTAAGTGCGGCAGAGATTTTATCGTACTCGTTTTTTGTTGACCTAAGCTCACGAAGGAGAAGCATAAGTGACATTTCATCCTTAAGCTCAAAGCCTGTATCATCACTTAATATTTTATAAAATACCGAGGATGGAATATCAATATTTAAAACAACCTCTCCAATTCCAAGGTCCATGCCGTCAATAGCAGAAGAGTTTACGAATTCAAGACATTTCAAATCCTCAACCAACGCTCTTGTGTGTCGTACCTTGCTTATGTTTGTCATTTTTTCAAGTATTGCATCGTTTGTGGATTTCTTTAGCCAGTGGTCGTTATCAAGAGCAGAAAACCATGATGGTATACGGATATTTATTTCTTTGAGCGGGAACTCAAAGAGTACAGTTTCAATTATTTTATAAATATCAGCTGTATCAAGCTCGGCACAGTTAACCGGTACAATAGGAACGGAGTATTCACATTCCATTTGCTGTTTCAACTCCAGTGTTTCAGCACTTTCGGGGTGAGAAGTGTTTAATATTACGATAAAGGGTTTGTTAATTTCTTTAAGTTCGTTTATTACTCTCTTTTCTGCCGGGATATAATCCTCTCTTTGGATTTCTGTTATGCTTCCGTCAGTAGTGATAACAAGTCCTATGTTTGAGTGCTCGCATATAACTTTTTTTGTTCCTATTTCCGCAGCATCATAAAAGGGAATAGGCTCATCATTCCATGGTGTAGAAACCATTCTTGGCGCCTCATCTTCTATGTAACCAAGAGCACTGTCAACAATGTATCCTACACAATCAATCATTCGAACTTTAAGATGAGCGTTGTCGCCAAGTGATATTTCAACCGCTTCGTTTGGAATAAATTTTGGCTCTGTCGTCATTATTGTTTTGCCACCGGCGGATTGAGGGAGCTCATCCTTAGCTCTTTCTGCCTGATAGGTGTTCTGAATGTTTGGTATAACCAACAAGTCCATAAATTTCTTAATAAAAGTTGATTTTCCTGTACGCACAGGACCAACAACTCCTATGTAAACGTCTCCACCGGAGCGCTCGGCAATATCGTTGTAAATATTGTATTCTGCCATAAATTAAGTTCCTCCTAACGCATTTGTTTACTACAGCTATATGCAAAGGCAAAAAAATATATTCCAACTATTGCAAGTAAAAATTATTTATTGTATAATAGCTTATATTATTAAATTTAAGGAGTCTATAATGAAAGCTATTATTACAGGTGCAAGCTCCGGTCTTGGCAGGGATATGGCACATATACTATCAGAGCGTGGATATGACATCATCGCAGTTGCAAGAAGAAAGGAAAAGCTTGAAGAACTAAAAAAGGAATTAAAAACAGATGTTGAAATACTTTGTCTTGATTTAAGTCGCACAGATGAATGCATTGCCCTTGCAGACAGAGCACGGGAAGCGGATGTGTTTATTAATAATGCAGGCTTTGGTCTGTTTGGTGATTTTGAGTCTTTAAATCTTGATGATGAGCTTAAGATGATTGAAACAAATGTCCGAGCAGTGCATATACTCACAAAGCTTGTTGCAAAAACCTTTAAAGAGAAAAACAGCGGTTATATTTTAAACGTTGCATCCCTTGCTGCGTTTTTTTCAGGGCCTTTGTTTGGTGGATATTATGCAACAAAATCATATGTTATGAGATATACACAGGCCGTCAGAGAAGAGTTAAGACAACATGGAAGTAATGTAAAGGTAAGTGTCCTTTGTCCTGGTCCTGTTCATACGGAGTTTGAAAAAGTAGCAAAGGTAAACTTTGGTACAGGCACAGAAAAAACTTTGGTAAAGATTGTACTTGAAAGCCGTGATGTTGCAAAGTATGCAATTAATAAGATGTTTAAGGGAAAAGAGATAATCATTCCTGGATTTTTAATGAAAGCAGCAGTACAGTTAAGGCGAATTTTGCCGGAGAAGATACTTGCAAAAATTGTTTATTTGATACAAAGCAAAAAATGTGTCATAAAATAATTCTATAAACCCATCGGATCGATGGGTTTATAATTTTAGATAGTATGCAAATTTAAAGCTATTTTTTCTGTCGTTTTTGTTGAAAAAGTATCCTTTTTATGATATAATATCAATAGAAGTGTATATTGTTTGAAAACGTACACTGATTAAAATTGTACATTTCATGGAAAGGGACAAATGATATGAAAGCGATTGTTAACGGAAAAATTATTTTAAAGGATCGTATTGTGGAAGATGGTGTGCTGCTATATTCAAATATAGTAGAGGGCGTTGTTTCCAAGGCTTGTATCCCTGAAGGAGCAGAAATCATTGATGCAAACGGTGGATATGTATCTCCCGGACTTGTTGATATACATATTCATGGATACCTTGGCAAAGATGTTTGTGATGCAGAGGAAGAATCTGTAAGAGTTATGTCCAAAGGTCTTGTTGCAAACGGTGTAACGGGATATTTGCCCACAACAATGACAGTGGATATGAAAACTATAAAAAAGTCACTCGATGTTCTTAGAAGCTTAAAAGACGAGAGCAGAACATGGGACGGCAGTGAAATTCTTGGCTGTCATGCGGAGGGACCATTTATCAGCGAATCAAAAAAAGGAGCTCAGGACCCGGCATATATTCTTAAACCTGATGCAGAGTTTGTAAAAGAATACTCCGATATTATTAAAATAATCAGTCTTTCTCCCGAAACTGATACAGAAGATTTTAAAGAGATAAGAGAAATTAATAAATGTACAGATGTTGTTGTTTCTATGGGACATACATCGGCTGACTATGAAACGGCTATGAGAAGCACAGAAAATGGAATTAAGCATGTAACCCATCTGTTTAATGCGATGACACCTCTTGCACATCGTGCACCGGGAGTTGTTACTGCGGCTCTTAATTC
>JAZRHH010000011.1:0-93400 GCA_045644665.1 Clostridia bacterium | reverse complement strand
ACAGTTAAATAAGTCTTGACAAAAGAGTGGGCATATGCCCGCTCTTTTGTGCAGTTAGAGCATACGAAAGGATGTGATGCCGTCTTGACAGAAGCGGTAAAACTTGCATTTGAAACGGGAGATAAAATTGCAGCGGAGCAAGGTTGTTTCTTGGTTGATGCAGAATTTGTTACGGAGGGAAAAGAAAGATTTCTTCGCCTTTACATTGATAAAGAGGGCGGAGTGGGTATTGACGAGTGTGAAAAATTCAGCAACGCATTCGGCGAAATATTTGATTCTTTAGACCCTATAAAAGAGGAGTACATTTTAGAGGTTTCTTCGCCAGGAGTTGACAGGGTTTTGAAAACCCAGAGGGAATTTGATTACTTTTCAGGACGTGAGGTTTCGGTTAAGCTTTATGCAGCACTTAACGGCAAAAAGGAATTTGATGGCATATTAAAAGGCCTTGAAAATGATACCGTAACTGTAGAAATAAACAATGAAGAAGTTTCTTTTAAGAAAAAAGAAGCTGCTTTTGTAAGACTGGCATTTAAAATATAAAAAAGGGGATGTTTTGGAAAAATGAAGAAAAATACTAAAAAACAAGATCGTGAAACACTACTTCAGGCACTTGCCCTTCTTTGCAAAGAAAAGGGAATTGAAGAAGATGTAATTTTTGATGCTCTTGAGGCTGCAATGCTTGCAGGCTACAAGAAAAACTACGTACAGTCACAAAATGTTCAAGTTGTAATAGACAGAGCAGTTGGTACAATCAAGGTATTTACACAAAAAGAGGTTGTTGAAGATGACGCAGTTTTTGACCCTCAAATAGAAATATCAATTATTGATGCAAAAAAGATTAATCCAAATCTTCAACTGGGTGACTTTGTTGATGTTGAGGTTACTCCTGATGATTTTGGAAGAATTACAGCAATTACAGCAAAGCAGGTTGTAACACAAAGAATCAGAGAGGCAGAAAGAGAAATAATATATCGTGAGTACAACGAAAAGATAAACGATATTATTTCCGGAAGCATTCAAAAAATCGACAGAGGAAACGTCTTTGTAGATATTGGTAAGACAGAGGCTATTCTTCCAATCAGTGAGCAGCCTCCTGCAGAGCGTGACAATTACAAAATACATCAGGTAATCAAATGTTTTGTAAGAGAAGTTAAAAACGGTAATAAGGGAACACAAATTGTACTTTCAAGAGTTCATCCGGGACTTGTAAAGTGCTTATTCCAAAGAGAAGTTCCTGAAATTGAACAGGGCATTGTTGAAATTATGAATGTTGCCCGTGAAGCAGGTTCCAGAACAAAAATCGCTGTTTATTCTTCAGACCCCAATGTTGACCCTCAGGGTGCATGTATCGGACCTAAGGGTATGAGAGTTCAGAACATTGGTGATGAACTGGGTGATGAGAAAATTGATATTGTAAAATACAGTGAGGATCCGGTAGCATACATTACAGAAGCACTTAGTCCTGCAAAGGTAATAACAACAGTTATTAACGAAGAAGAAAAGTCAGCGCAGGTTGTTGTTCCTTCAACTCAGCTTTCTCTCGCAATCGGAAAATCCGGACAAAATGTTCGTCTTGCTGCAAAGCTTACAGGCTGGAAAATAGATATTGTAACTTCAGTTGACGAACTTAATTTATGATTATGAAAAAACATATTCCGCTTAGAATGTGCATGGCGTGCAGGGAAATGAAACCAAAATCAGAGCTTATCCGTTTTGTTAAAAAAGAAAATACGGTTGTTGTTGATGATAGTATGAAGCAGCAATCAAGAGGCGCATATGTATGCAGCTCCGGAGAGTGTATTAAAAATTTAAAGAAAAAACACTGTCTTGAACGTTTTTTTGGTGGAGAATGTGCCGATGCATACGAGCAACTGGATAATATGTTTGCCCGGGAGAGATGAGTACATGGAGAAAATACTCGGAATGATAGGACTTGCAAAACGTGCAAGAGCACTATGCGGCGGAGGCTTTTTAAGCGAAGAGGCGGTAAAGTCCGGAAATGCAAAGCTTGTGATTGTTGCATGTGATGCATCCGACAGAAGCAAAAAGAATATTATTAATTCATGTGAATATTATAAAGTACCTTATGTAGAATTTTCTGATATGCAGTCCCTTGGAAAAGTAACGGGAGGCGGAGAAAAATCTGTTGTTGCAATAACAGACTTTAATTTTGCCAAAGCATTAAAAGAAAAGATTGGTGCAATACAGAGAAAGGACAGGTGATTTATTTGGCAGATGCAGTATTAAATATAAGAACAGTATCAAAAGAACTTAAACTCACAGGCAAAGAGGTAACAGAAAAGCTTGCAGAGTACGGACACGAAATTAAAAGCGCAACAGCAGAGATAAGTGCCCAGCAGGCAAGTCTTGTTCTTGATATCTTTACTTTGCAAAATGAAACAGAGAAAGAGGAGCTTTCTGCTATATTCAAAAAAGCCGTTGATGAAGCGGCAAAAGCGGCAGAGGAGAAAAAGGCAGCTGAAACGGCTGAAAAAATTAAGGCTTCTCAAAAACCTCTTACAGAAAAGGACATAGCACTTAAAAAGGCTCAGGAAAAGGTTGCAAAGGCAGCAGAAGAAAGAGCACAAAAGCCTGAGGAAAAGAAGGAACAACCAAAGAAAGAAAAAGCTCCACAGGAAAAGAAGCCTGTAGTGAAAGAAGAAAAGCCGGTAGAGCCAATTCAAAAGCAAAAGCGTGAAAAGCAGAAAAAGAAGCCGGCACAAAAGCAAACAGGCACAAGAATTGAAATTGTAAGAGACGACAGTGTTCAGGCAGAAGAGGAATATATTGTAAAAACCTCTGATAACAAGAGATACGTTGATACAAGAACCTCTACTGTAGAAATTGAAAAAATTGAAAGCACAGAGCGTATAGAGGAGCTTGTTGGTGAAAAGAATATAAAATACAACTCAGGCCGTGACAAGCAAAAATCAAAGCGTTCAAAGCAAGGCGGCAGGGAGAATTTTGATGTTAAGCCTGACGTTAAAAAGCAAATACCTGTAAAGGTTATTACAGAAATTGAAGTTCCTGAAACAATCACAGTAGGCGAGTTTGCTCAAAAAATCGGCAAAGGCGCAGGTGAGGTTGTTAAAAAGCTCATGATGCTTGGTGTTATGGCAACTATTACCCAATCAATAGACTTTGAAACAGCTGTTTTGATTGGTGATGATTTTGGAATTACTGTAAATCCTGAAATAATTCTTACAAAAGAAGATATTCTCTTTGAAGAAGCACAGGTAGAAGATAAACCGGAAGACCTTAAGGAACGTCCACCTGTAGTTGTTGTTATGGGTCACGTTGACCACGGAAAAACATCACTTCTTGATGCAATAAGAGATACTTCTGTTACAAGCACAGAAGCAGGTGGTATCACACAGCACATAGGTGCGTACAGCGTTACTCTTAATGACAGAGTTATAACATTCCTTGATACTCCCGGACACGAAGCTTTTACAACAATGCGTGCAAGAGGTGCTCAGGTAACAGACGTTGCAATTCTTGTTGTTGCGGCAGATGACGGTATCATGCCTCAAACAATAGAAGCTATAAATCATGCAAAAGCGGCAGGGGTTTCAATTATTGTTGCAATAAACAAAATTGACCGTGAAGGTGCAAATCCTGAGCGTGTTAAACAAGCTCTTGTTGAACATGAGCTTATTCCTGAAGAGTGGGGCGGAGATACTGTTTGTGTCGAAGTCAGCGCAAAGCAGAGAATAAATATTGACAGTTTGCTTGAAATGGTACTTCTTGTTGCAGACATGAAAGAACTTAAAGCTAATCCAAACAGAGAGGCTATGGGCGCAGTTATCGAAGCTCGTATTGATAAGGGCAGAGGTCCTGTTGCAACTGTTCTTGTACAAAATGGTACACTAAATGTTGGTGATATCGTAATTGCAGGCACAGCAGTTGGACATGTAAGAGCAATGATAAACGATAAGGGAAGACGTGTAAAAACAGCAGGTCCGTCAACTCCTGTTGAAATTCTTGGTCTTTCAGAGGCACCAAGCGGCGGTGATAAGTTCGTTGTAGTTAAAAACGAAAAGCTTGCACGTGAGGTAGCGGAAAAGAGACGTGACGAAATGCAAGAGGATAAGTTTAACAAGGTTGTAAAGGTAAGTCTTGATAACTTGTTCAGCCAGATAGACGAAGGTAACATGAAAGAGCTTAATGTTATTATTAAAGCTGACGTTCAGGGCTCTGTTGAAGCTGTAAAACAATCAATTGAAAAGCTTTCAAACAGCGAAGTGCGTGTTCGTGCAATTCATGGCGGTGTTGGTGCAATTAATGAGTCTGACGTTATGCTTGCAAACGCGTCAAATGCAATCATTGTAGGATTTAATGTAAGACCTGACGCAGGTGCTCTTTCAGCTGCTCAGCGCCAGGAAGTTGATATAAGACTTTACAGTGTAATTTATCAGGCAATTGAAGAAATTGAAGCTGCTATGAAGGGTATGCTTGATCCTGAATTTAAGGAAGTTGTAATCGGTCATGCAGAGGTAAGACAAACATTTAAGGTTTCAAGTGTTGGTACAATTGCAGGCTGCTATGTAACAGACGGTAAAATTCAGAGAAATGCAGGCGTAAGACTTGTCCGTAACGGCATAGTTGTTCATGAAGGTGAGCTTTCAAGCCTTAAGCGTTTCAAGGATGATGCTAAGGAAGTTTCAGAAAACTTTGAATGTGGTCTTGGTATTGAAAAGTACAACGATATAAAGGAACAGGATATTATCGAGTGCTTTATCATGGAAGAAGTCCGCAGATGAGAGGAATAATATGTCAAGAATTGATAAAATAAATGAAGAAGTAAGACGTGAAGTTGCATCGGTGATACGGGAGCTTAAGGATTCCCGTATCCCGATGATGACAAGCGTTGTTGCGGTTAATGTAACAAATGACCTTAGATATGCAAAGGTTTATGTATCCGTAATGGGTGATGATGAAACCAAAAAGAAGGCAATTGCAGGTCTTAAAAGTGCTGCAGGTTTTGTAAGAAGAGAGCTTGGCAGGAGAATAGATTTAAGGTATACTCCGGAGCCTATATTTGAGCTTGACCGTTCAATTGAACATGGAGCATATATTAACCAATTGCTGAAAGGCGACGGAAATGGTAAAAAAGATTAAAGAATATATTGAGTCTAGTGAAAATATAGCTATTCTTTGCCATGTTAATGCAGACGGAGATGCACTTTGTTCATCCTTTGCCCTTTGTGATGTTTTGTCAGCTATGAATAAAAAGGTTTCTTGTATTCTTGAAGAGGTTCCCGGCTCAAAATACAAATTTTTGAATGGGGAATACAGCGTATACAAAACAGGTGATAAGAAGGACTACGACTTGTGTATAGCTGTTGATTGCGGAGGTATAGACAGACTTGGCTCAAGAACAGAGATATTTAACAGCTCAAGAAATACTATAAACATTGACCACCATAAATCAAACAATAACTTTGCAGAGATAAACATTGTTAAAGATAAGTATTCTGCTGCGGCAGAGGTTATAGCGGAGCTTATGGATAGTCTTGGGTATGAAATAAGCGACAGGGCTGCAATGTATTTATACGGCGGAATAATGTCTGATTCCGGCTGTTTAAAGTACAGTAGCACATCTCCTAACACCTTGCGAATTGCAGCAAAGCTTATGGAGCATGAATTTGACCATGCCCATGTTAATCGTATGCTTTTTGATAATAATTCCATGGAATTAACACGTCTTACAGGCCATGTAATGAACAATGTTGAAAGTTATGCAGACGGCAAAATCACACTTATTTCAACAACCTCGGATATTTTATCAGAATACGGTGTTGATGAACGAGATGCTGATGCTCTTATCAATATTCCAAGAAGTATAGAGGGTGCAGAAATAGCTATCGAAATTAAAGAGCGTGGAGGTCAGGTAAGAGCAAGTCTTCGTTCGAATGGAAACGCGCAGGTTGACCGTGTAGCTGCACTGTTTGGCGGCGGAGGACATATACGTGCTGCCGGAGCTACATTCAAAGGAATGACTCTTGAACAGGCAAAAGAAGCGATACTTGACGCCGCAAAGGAAGAACTTGCAAGGATAACGGAGGTATAAAGTGGAATATAACGGTATAATTTTACTTAATAAACCACAAGGCCCCACGTCCCATGATATGATATACCAAATGCGCAGAATTTTCGGCACAAAAAAGGTAGGTCATACAGGCACCCTCGACCCGCTGGCTACAGGTGTTCTTCCGGTGTGTATCGGTAATGCTACAAAAGCCTCCGATATGCTCCTTTCAGAAAAAAAAGAGTATGTGGCAGAGTTTGTTTTTGGGTTTTCTACCGATACAGGCGATATAACGGGTACCGTTACAGAAAAATCTTTAATTTTTCCCACAGAGGAAGAAGTTAAAAATATATTGGGCGGATTTGTAGGAGAAATTATGCAAACTCCGCCTATGTACAGTGCAAAAAAACAAGGCGGCAAAAAGCTTTATGAACTTGCTCGCGAGGGACAGGTTGTGGAAAGAGAAGCTGTGCCAATTACCGTATATGAAACAGAGTTTTTGGGTAGGGGAGTCTTACAAAACAGCTACCTTGTTCGCTTTTTGTGTTCTAAAGGTACATATATAAGGGTGCTTTGTGAAGATATAGGTAAGAGGCTTGGAACGCTTGCTGTAATGAGCAGTCTTTGCAGAACATCAAGCGGAAGCTTCAGGATAGAAAATTCATATACTGTTGATGAGTTAAAGGCTATGAATGAAAACGAGCTTTCAAATGCTCTTATTAAAACAGAGGATTTATTTACCTATAAAAAGATTTATTTATCAGCCAAACAATCCGATAGAATGAAAAACGGAGTATTTGTATCTCATCCCGAAATTTGTGACGGAAATAAATACTCTGTCTATGACAGCGCCGGAGTTTTTTTTGCAGTGGCAGAGTGTATAGACGGAAGACTTAGAATTAAAAAATCATTTAGAAGTTAATGAGGAATATAAATGAGCGTTTACTATCATCATGGTGACAAAGTGGAGTTTGACAAAACGGCAGTTGCTCTTGGAACTTTTGACGGTGTGCACACAGCCCACATGAAAATTATAAAAAAGATTAAAGAGTATGCCGCCATAAACAATATCAAATCAGGAGTTCATACCTTCTTGGAAATACCGGCTAATATAACGGGAAAATCAAAATGCACAAGGCTCCTATCAAATAAGGATAAAGCAGATATTCTCTCTGATATGGACTTTGTGTATATGGAAACCTTTGATGAGCTGTTTTATTCAAAATCTCCACAGGAGTTTGTAAAATACCTTAAAGAAACCTTAAGAGCAGAGGCAGTTGCTGCAGGTTATAACTATAGATTTGGAAAAAATGCCGAAGGCGATGTAAACACCCTTAAAACCCTTTGCGCTCAAGAGGGAATAAAGGTATTTGTAATTGAAAAGTCGGAGCAGGAGGGAGAGCCTGTTTCAAGCTCTCGTATCAGAAAGCTTATTGGTGGTGGCGATGTAAAAACTGCCATGAGCCTTCTTGGTAGACCATATTTTATTACAGGTATTGTGGAAAAGGGTCTTCAAAATGGCAGAAAAATGGGATTTCCTACTGCCAATTTAGCATATCAGGAAGATATGACAATTCCAAAGACAGGTGTATATATCGGGTTTTGCACAGTAGACAGTAAAAGGCATAGGGCTATAATTAATGTTGGCAACAATCCCACATTTAACGGTACAGGAATAAAAATAGAATGTCATTTACTTGATTTTAATGAATATTTATATGATAAAGAAATAAAAGTGGAATTTTTTGACTATTTGAGAGAGGAAGTTCGTTTTGAGTCAAAGGATTTACTTCAAAAGCAAATAAAAAAAGATGCTGAAAATGCTGAAAGGAAGTTTAAAGATTATGAATAATGTTACTACAATAATATACTCAACTAATGAAGAAAATTTCAAGTCATCTGTTTCTAAATCAGAGCATAAGCTCTGCACAAAAAAGATGGGACAATATGTTATGGATGCAGCAAAACTTGCAGGTTGCACAGAGGCAGTTGATATGCCATATGTAATTGCTCTTGACAGCGGATTTCCATTTATTGACGCTGAAACTATAAAAGCTGCTATAGAGTATCATATCAGTAAAAATAATAAATCAACAGCTATTGTGTCAAATGAAAATATAGCAGGTTACGTTTTGAATTTAGACATTTATAATAATGAAAAATCTTGTTCATCAATAAACGCAGAAGATAAGTTTGAAGCGCCTGAGATGCTTTATATTAGTACAAGAGTTGACCTTGCTGAAGCAGAAAAAATAATGCAAAAGAGTATTAATGAAAAGCTTATGCTGGAAGGTGTTACAATCCACTCTCCTGAAACTGTTATGATTTCTCCTGATGCGGAAATTGGAAAAGACACAGAAATTTTTGCAAATGTTGTTATAGAGGGTGCTTCAAAGATTGGCGAAAATGTTTTGATAACAAGTACAACAAAAATTGTAAATTCAGAAATTTCAAATGGAGTTTCTATTCAAAGCTCTGTAATCTTAGACTCAAAAATAGGAGAAAATACAACAGTAGGACCATTTGCATATGTACGTCCAAACTGTGTTGTTGGAGCAAATGCAAGAATAGGCGACTTTGTAGAGCTTAAAAACTGTAATATAGGTAACGGCACCAAGGTTTCACATCTTACATATGTAGGCGATGCAGATGTAGGTGAAAAGTGTAACTTTGGCTGCGGAACAGTAACAGTAAACTATGATGGTAAGAAAAAATATCGCACAGTTATCGGTAATAATGTGTTTGTTGGCTGTAACTCAAACCTTGTTGCACCTGTAACTTTAAATGACGGTGCATATACAGCAGCAGGGTCCACTATAACTGACGAAGTTCCTGAGAATAATCTTGCAATTGCAAGAGCAAGACAGGTTAATAAAGTAGGTTGGAAGGATAGACGAAACGGATAAATCTGTCTCTTATGAGAGGAGAAAAATATGTATCTTATAGCAGGACTTGGAAACCCGGGAAGCCAATATGATATGACGCGTCATAATATAGGGTTTGCCGCTATAGACTATATAGCAAACGAAAATAATGTAAAAGTTAAAAAGCTAAAATATAAAGCACTTTTTGGTGAGATTAATGTAAACGGCGAAAAGGTATTACTTGTAAAGCCACAGACATATATGAATCTCAGCGGTGAGAGCATTCGTGAGTTTTGCGCTTTTTATAAAATTCCACCCGAAAAGGTTATAATCCTTTGTGATGACATTGCAATTGAGCCGGGCAAAATAAGAATAAGAAGAAAAGGCTCTGCAGGTGGCCATAACGGACTTAAGTCAATCATATACCAGCTTTCCTCAGAAGACTTTATGAGGATAAGGATTGGTGTAGGAAATCCGCAGCATAAGGATTACGATTTGGCAGACTATGTTCTTGGTCGGTTTGGAAAGGAAGAAATTCCTGTTTTAGAGGAAGCTATTAAAAAAAGTTATATGGCAGCTTTTGAAATCATTAAAAATAACGTTGACAGCGCCATGAATAAATACAACGGATAAGTATATAATTTATATATTGCGGAGTGCCGGGCATTGCCTGCACTCCCTTTGGTGTTGGAGGAAATAATGAATTTTAATGAAGTATTAAATAATAATAAAAGCTATAAAAAGCTGATTAGTCAAATAAAATCTTCTGAATTTCCTGTATATGTAAATGATATTTGTGACAGCGCACAGGTGCATTTGATTTCCTGTACGGCAGACAGTTTTAAAGAAAAAAATGTAGCCATTTGCTATACAGATATCGAGGCTGCACAGCTTTGCAAGGAGCTTTCCTTTTACAGAGAAGATGTTTACCGCTTTCCTTCAAAGGAGCTTGTGTTTTATGATGTTGATGCGTCAGGGTTAGAGGGTGAGCATAGGCGTATAAGAGCACTTTGCGGCTTTGAAAAAGGTGGAATATTAGTAACGTCTGTTGATGCTATTATGCAATACACTGTAACCTATGAGCATTTTGTAAATAACAGAATTGAGTTTAAAACAGGAAACTCCTATAATCTTGATGATATAAAGGAAAAGCTTATATCTATGGGGTATACCAATTCCGTTGAAGTAGACGCTGTAGGTTTATTTTCGGTGCGCGGAGGTATTCTTGATATTTATTCTCCAAACATGAAATTGCCTGTACGTATAGAGTTTTTTGATGATGAAATTGATTCAATACGTGTTTTTGACTGGGAAACTCAAAGAAGTGTAGAAAATGTAAAATCTGCTTTGGCTGTTGTTGCAAGAGAACCTGTTATGACACGGGAAGAGCACAGCGCAATGACAGAATATATTAAGAACTTATCGCTAAAATTCCCGGATAATCAAAATATAAAAAATGAGCTTGAAAAAGCAGAAAATTATTTCATATTTCCCTCTGTGGATAAATTTATAAAAGGCGCATACGGGAAAATTCCTACTCTTTGCGAACATATTAAGGATGCAGGTATATATATTATAGACCCGGAGCGTGTAAAAGAAAGATTTGAAAATTTTGTACATGACAAGCATGAAATAATTTCCGGGATGTATTCATCGGGAATAATATGCGGAGATATTTATGACTATTATCCGTCAGGTGAAGAATTGCTTCGCTGTATTTTAAACAATGAGGTTATAAATCTTTCTACTATTGGGAAAGGCGGGATTAGTCTTAATGCACGTCAGACAGTATCTTTTCATGGCAAAATAGACTACCTCTTGCAGGATTTAACAAAATGGAATGAGAAAAAAGCTACTGTTGTAATTGTATCTCAAAGCCAGGACAGAGCAAAAAATTTGCTTGGGGTTCTAAAAGACAGAGGATATGAAGCTGAACTTTCACTAACAAAAGAAATTGTACCAAAGAAAATTAACATTGTAGTAGGATTTCTAAAAAGCGGATTTGAGTATACAGACTCAGGATTTTCTGTAATTTCGGACAAAGAAATTTTTGATACAGGAAAAAGAATCTCAAGACGCCGTGAGGAAAATACTAAACGAATAAAATCATATAACGAAATAAACGTTGGTGACTATGTAGTCCACAGAACACATGGTATAGGTGTTTATAAGGGCATTAAGAAAATGACCGTGGGTAGCGTTTCAAAAGATTATTTAAAGGTAGACTACAGAGATAATGATGTTTTGTATGTTCCTGTGGATCAGCTTGATATGCTTTATAAGTATGTGGGCGGTGACGAGAATAAAAATATCAGAGTAAACAAGCTTGGAGGCAAAGAATGGAGCAATACAAAGCAGCGTGTTAAAAAGTCAACAATGGAAATGGCACAGCGCCTTGTAAAGCTCTATGCAGAAAGGGAAAATACAAAAGGATTTGCTTTTTCTAAGGACACCGTATGGCAAAGAGATTTTGAAGATGCTTTTGTATATACAGAAACAGAAGACCAACTCCGGAGCATAGAAGAAGTAAAAAGTGACATGGAAAAAGACAAACCCATGGACAGACTTTTATGCGGTGACGTTGGCTTTGGAAAAACAGAGGTTGCTCTGCGTGCGGCATTTAAGGCGGTAATGGATAGTAAGCAGGTAGCATATCTGTGCCCGACTACTATACTTTCGATGCAGCATTATAATACATTCAAAGAGCGTATGGGTGATTTTCCTATCAGAGTAGAGATGCTGTCCCGTTTCAGAACAAAAAAACAACAGGACGAAATTCTTAAAAAGCTCAAAAACGGAGATATAGATATAATTATCGGCACTCACAGGATACTACAAAAGGATTTGGAGTTTTCTGATTTAGGACTTCTGATAATAGACGAGGAGCAACGCTTTGGCGTGGCTCATAAGGAAAAGCTTAAGGAGCTTAAAAAGAATATTGATGTTCTTTCAATGACTGCTACCCCAATCCCAAGAACACTCCACATGTCAATGATTTCTGTAAGAGATATGAGCGTTCTCACTCAGGCGCCGCAAAACAGGTATCCTGTACAAACATACGTTCTTGAAAATGATATGTCTACAATAGAGGATGCAATAAGAATAGAACTTTCACGTGGGGGTCAGGTTTTTTATTTGTATAATCGTGTACAGGGTATATACAAAAAGGCTGATGAAATAAAAAATCTTTTCCCTGATAAAGTAGTCAGGGTTGGGCATGGACAAATGAACGAATCAGACCTTGAGGATATTATGCATTCTATGGTTACAGGAGAAACTGACATACTTGTTTGTACAACAATCATTGAAACAGGTCTTGATATTCCAAACGCAAATACTATAATCGTAGAAAATGCGGACAGAATGGGACTTGCACAGCTTTATCAGTTAAGAGGAAGAGTGGGCCGCTCAAACAAAAAGGCATACGCATACCTTACCTACAGAAAAAACAAAGAAATCAGTGAAACGGCGTCAAAAAGACTTCAAGCAATAAAAGAATTTACAGAGTTTGGCTCCGGATTTAAGATTGCTCTTAAGGACCTTGAAATAAGAGGTGCAGGAGATATGCTTGGTGCTCAACAGCATGGGCATATGGAGGCTGTAGGATATGACCTGTACTGCAGAATGCTCCGTGACAGTGTAAACGAAGCTTCAGGAAAAGCTGAGGAAAAAGAAATTGAAACGACCATTGATATTAACATTGACGCATATATTCCTGACAGATACATCAGCGATGTAGGACAGAGAATAGAAGTTTATAAAAAAATCTCTCAAATCGAAACCGAAGATGATGAATTTGAAGTAGAGGATGAGCTCATTGACCGTTTTGGTGATATTCCGCGATCTGCCCAGAATGTTATTATGGTTGCGCTTTTAAAGGCAAAGGCAAGAAGCTGCGGCATAAAAGAAATTGCTCATAAGGGTGATCTGTTAAATGTGTTGTTTGCAGATGTTGACCTACCTGCACTTATCGGACTTGCAAAAGGAAATCCCCTTAAATATAAGCTGATACCGGGAAGTGTTCCTCGTATGCATATTAAGCTGGATAGGCAGGAGAATGTACTTGCGGAAGCAGATAATTTTGTTAACCTGCTTCTAAAATAAAATCAGGGTGCTATATTAAAAGCACCCTGATTTTATTTTGCTTAGTTGTTGCACATGCAGGTAACTATAACAATGATGATAAGTACCCATAAAATCATGTCTAAATCAAAGCTGCAGCCGTTGTTGCATCCACATCCGTCCATGATAGTGCCTCCTTTCGTCTGATGTAGTATATACTATGCCAATGTTTTTGCGATGGTGAATGTATACAAAATAAATTTTTTGTTGTTGACACAGAAGAACTTTACATAGTATAATGATTGTGGTGGAGAAATGTTTTATTTCGGTAAATTTCAATTCAGAAAGGAAAGTGATTTTTATGACATACGCAGATGCGTTTCATAAGATTAAAACAAAGCTCTCAAAAGCTGACGTAAGTGCACTAAAAGATAATTTTGCAATTCAGGTAACGCTTAAGGATGAGGAAGCTGCCGGAACTTTTTATGTATCGTTTATAGACGGTGAATTTTCCGTTGAGCCTTATGATTATCGTGATAACAGTGTTGCAATTGATATAAGTACTGATGACTTTATTAAAATTGTTTCCGGAAGACTTAATAAAGACAGAGCACTTGCAGCTGGCAGAATAGATGCTTTCGGAGATTTTGATGCAGTTTCATATATTGCAGGGATTGTAAAGCCACAGCCACGAAAGGCTGCTGCAAAAAAAGAAACAATAAAGGAAAAGAAGCCGGCAAAGAAGGCTGCTTCCAAAAAAAAATAATTTATATAGGAGATGTTAAAACAATTTAACATCTCCTTTTTTGTATAATATTTACTCCTTCGGTTATAATATGAACATAATTATTATTCTGAAAGGGTAGAGTTATATGAAAGACAACAAAAATAAAAAAAATACAGGAGCAGGATTTTATCTTGCGCTTTGTTGCTGCGTGGCTGCAATGGGAATTGTAGGCTTTGTTAATTCACAAAAAGAAAAAGAGGAGCAGCCATTTCCAATAACAGATGTAAAAAAACCGGAGATGCCCGTAATAACTCTTGAGCCTGAGCCTTTGGAGGAAGCAGTAGAGGCAAAAGCGCCAAAGGTGGTAGAGGAAGAGGTGCCAAAAGAAAAGGTAAGCGCAGAGGAAGCAGATGTTATTGAAACGGGAGAAAATGTAGAGTTTTATGATGGAGACGTGCTTGAAGCTATTTCTCCTGCAGAGCTTCCAAAGTTTACAATGCCTGTAAAAGGAGAAATATGTACAAGCTTTTCGGGGGACACGCTGTACTACGATTCTGTTATGGGCGATTTTAGAGCACATAACGGAATAGACATTCTTGCTCCTGCAGATACAAATGTAGTAGCAGCTGCAGACGGCGTGATAGAAGATGTTTATGTAGATACGATTGGAAAAGCAGTTATTATTAATCATAATAATGGATATAAAACAAAATATGCAAATCTTGACGACATTGAAAATTTAAAAGTTGGGATGGAGCTTAAAGCAGGAGATTTTATTGCTCATGTAGGGACATACAGCTTTGGAGAAAACACAACGGAGCCTCATTTGCATTTTGAAATATTACTTGACGGAAAGTGTGTTAACCCGGAGGAATACGTTAAATAAGTTAAAACCCGAAGCAAATATGCTTCGGGTTTTAACTATAACAAAAATTTGTTAAATTTATGTGTTATAAATCATAAAAAGTGGGTAAATATACACAGTGAATAATAAAATGGGTTAAAGGTTATAATACAGGAGGTGGTATGGTTTGCCGCGTTATTCAGATGCACTGATTTCAGATGTTTTTGCAGCTAATGATATAGTAGAATATGTATCAAGATACGTTTCTCTTTCAAAACGTGGAAGTGACTATACCGGTCTGTGTCCCTTTCATAACGAAAAAACGCCGTCATTTCATGTAAGCTCGGACAAGCAATTGTTTTATTGCTTTGGTTGCGGCGCGGGCGGAAATCTTGCTCAGTTTGTGATGAAGAGTGAGAATGTTGATTTTGTTGACGCAATAAAAATTCTTGCAGACAATGTAGGAATTCAGCTTCCGGATGACAGTAATTCCTATGATGATGAAAAACACAAAAAACGTCAGCGAATTTATGAAATGAATGCAAAAGCTGCAAGGTTTTTTCATGATAGCCTTAAGGATAAGGCGGTAGGAGCAGAGGCACTTGAATATTTGAGTGCAAGAAAGTTGCTTCCAAAAACCATTACAGCGTATGGTATCGGATATGCTCCAAACAGCTTTGACGCTCTTCTTAAGCATTTGAAGTCTATGGGATATTCAGACAAAGAGCTTGTGGAAGCATCTCTGGCAGTTGAGAGAGACGGAAAAATATACGATAAATTCAGAGACCGTGTTATGTTTCCCATTATAAATGTTCGTGGAAACGTTATAGGCTTTGGTGGCAGAATTTTTCATGAACCGGACAAGAATTCGGATTTTAAACCTCCAAAGTATCTTAACTCCGGAGAAACGGTTGCTTTTGATAAAGGAAGAAATTTATTTTCTTTAAATCTTGCAAAAAAGACAGATACATCTAAAATTATTCTTGTTGAGGGGTATATGGATGTTATAAGCGTGTATCAGGCAGGTATACACAATGTTGTTGCAACCCTGGGTACAGCACTTACAGAAAACCAAGCAAAAATAATTAATAAATATGCCTCTGAAGTCCTTATATGTTATGATATGGATGACGCCGGAAGAAAAGCTGTTATGAGAGCTATAGAAATTTTTTCAGCTGTGGGTCTTAGAACAAAGGTTGTAAAACTTAAAGGTGCCAAGGACCCGGATGAGTATATTTCCAAAAATGGAGTTGCAATGTTTAAGAAAGCTCTTGATGAGGCGGTGCCTTCAACAGAATTTAAGCTTTCTCTTATAAGAATAAATCATGATATTAATGATACAGATGGAAAAATCCGGTTTGTAACAGAAGCTGCGGGCATTTTATCAGGAGTGCGTGAGCCAATTGAGGTTGATGCGTACATAAATAAAATATCACAGGAAACAGGTATAGGAAAAGAGGCAATATATGCCGAGTATCGTAAAAACGCTGTATTTGCCGGTGATAAAAATGATAATAAAATAAAAATTACAAATTATAAAAATATTTCGGGCGGAAACAAAGTATCTGCACAAACACATGCTGAGAGGAGACTTCTTAATCTTGTTTATTCTGAAAAGAATATATATAAGGCAGTAAGAGATATTATAAAACCGGAGGATTATTCTGACGAAACACTGGTTAAGGTTGCAAAGCTGATATATGATGCGTGGGAAAGAGGGAAAGAGCCGGATGCTGCAGAAATTTTAAACAATTTTTCTGAAACTGATGGTGAAATTAGCGTTGCTTCCTCTGTCTTCTATGAACTGTCGGAATACAATAATAAAAAGGCGGCAGCGGAAGACAGTATTCGTAAAATTCTTCTTGAGCGTAACATGCAGGAAATGAAAAACTATGAAAATGATGCTCAAAAACTCGGTGAGCTTGTTAAAGAACAGATTAATATTAAAAAACTAAGTCTTGAATGGGATTAGAAAGGAAACGGGTAATAAACAATGGTTGATATGAAACAAATAGTAAAAGAACTGGTTGATAAGGGAAAGAAAAGCGGGGTTCTGACCTTTGACGAAATAAACAGTGCTTTTGAGGAATTGGAGATAACACCTGAAAAACTCGAAAAGGTATATGACATTTTAGAAAAAGAGGATATCGAAGTTGCTAAAAATCTTGAAAAAGAGCTTGAGGAAATTGAGGTAACCAAAGAAGAACTTGAGGATATGTCAATTCCTGAGGGTGTAAGTATTGACGACCATGTAAAAATGTATCTTAAAGAAATTGGTAAAGTAAATCTCCTTTCTGTTCAGGAAGAACTGGATCTTGCAAAGCGCATGAAAGAAGGAGACGAACTTGCAAAGAAAAAGCTTGCAGAGGCAAACTTGCGTCTTGTTGTAAGTATTGCAAAGAGATATGTAGGCAGAGAAATGCTTTTCCTTGATCTTATTCAAGAGGGTAATTTAGGTCTTATAAAAGCTGTTGATAAGTTTGATTACACAAAGGGATATAAATTCAGTACTTATGCAACATGGTGGATAAGACAAGCTATCACACGTGCAATTGCAGACCAGGCAAGAACTATCAGAATACCTGTGCATATGGTTGAAACAATTAACAAGCTTGTTAGAATATCACGTCAGCTAGTTCAGGAGTATGGCCGTGAACCAACTCCCGAAGAACTTGCAAAAGAATTAAATATGCCAATTGATAAAATACGTGAAATTACCAAAATTTCTCAGGAGCCGGTATCTCTTGAAACACCTATTGGTGAGGAGGAAGACAGCCATTTGGGTGATTTCATCGAGGACCAGGACGCTCCGGCACCATCAGAAGCTGCAAGTTTTGTGCTTCTTAAAGAGCATCTTGTTGATGTACTCAAAACACTAACTCCGAGAGAGGAAAAGGTTTTAAGACTTCGTTTTGGACTTGATGACGGAAGACAGCGCACCTTGGAAGAGGTTGGGCATGAGTTCCAGGTAACAAGAGAAAGAATAAGACAAATCGAAGCAAAAGCACTTAGAAAGCTAAGACATCCTTCAAGAAGTAAAAAGCTTAAGGATTATCTTGACTAAACTGAAAGGAAGTTATTTCAAATGCAATGGCTTAAGGTAACAATTTATACTACGGCAGAGGGAATAGACTCTGTGTGCGGAAGACTTTATAACCTTGGTATAACAGGCACAGAAATAGAGGATTTTGATGATTTTACAAACTTCCTTGATGAAAATAAAAACATCTGGGACTATGTAGATGATGAACTTATAGAAAGTAAAAAAGCAGAAACAAAGGTTATATGCTATGTAAGTGCAACGCCGGAGGGACTTGAAACACTTGCAGATATCAAAGGCTCTTTAAAAGAGCTAAAGGATTTTGATAAGGAAAACCTTTTTGGCAGACTTGAAATTGATGAAACATCTCTTGATGAAGAGGATTGGTCAAATAATTGGAAACAATATTTTCACCCTCTTGAAATTGGAGAAAATATACTTGTGTGTCCCCAGTGGGAAGTACCTGAAACTTCTGAACGTATGATTTTTAAAATAAATCCGGGTATGACTTTTGGTACAGGCTCTCATCATACAACAAAGCTGTGTATTGAGAAGCTTGAAAAGTACATAACCGAAGGCACTACCATGGCAGACCTTGGATGCGGAAGCGGAATACTATCTGTTATTTCGCTTATGCTCGGAGCGAAGCACGCAACAGCAGTTGATATTGACCCTAATGCTGTTAAAATTGCATACGACAACGCAGAGTTGAATGGTGTAGATAAAAATCTTCTTCGTGTTCTGGCAGGAAATGTTTTGGATGAGGGTTATCCTGCAAATGAAATTGCAGACAGAAAGTATGATGTGGTCTGTGCAAATATTGTGGCAGACGTAATTATTGCGCTTTTGCCTTTTGCCCTTGATATATTAAGCGAAGACGGAACATTTATAACTTCCGGAATTATTATGGACAGAAAAGAAGATGTAAAGCGTGCACTTTTGCATAACGGATTAGAGATAGTGGAGGAAAACACATCCGGAGAATGGCTTTGCTTTGTTTGCAGAAAGGCGAAAGCATGATATATGATATTGGTGCAGAGTGCGGATTTGATTTTAGCTTCTATCTTGTATGCGGGAAAAGTAACTTTTTAATAGATGGTACAAGCGAAGAGTATGGAAAACAAGCAATTTCCGCAATAAAAAAGCATATACCTGTATCTCAAATAGAGGCTGTGTTTTTTACCGGCACAACGCCTGACAAAACAGGTTTTTTGAAATTTTTGCTTGAGGAAAATAAAGATGTAAAAATCTTTGCATCTGTTACAGGTCTTAGAAATATCAGGGAAATACTTAACCACGATGATTTTAATGGGTGCATATGTAAGCATGGCGCCACAATCAAATTATCAGGTGCAGAGCTTATAGCTTTTATTACTCCAAATCTTCCAAATCCTGACAATATTATGGTTTATTGCAGCGAGGAAAAGGCTTTGTTTTCCGGCTATGCATTTTCCCAAGGCAAGTATAACGAATTTCTTGCAAATGCACTAGACGTTATAAAAGAATGTAAGGTAGATGTAATATGCAGAACATTCGGCGGGATTTCAAAAAATGTAAAAGATATTCTTGATACATATAAATGCCTGCTTATTAAAAAAGAAAAAAATAAAGTTCTTATAGCATATTCTTCAGTAACTGGAAATAATAAAGAAATAGCATATGCTGCAGCACGAATGCTTGAAAAAGAAAACGTAGATGCAGACTTGGTATCCTTAGATGAAAGTACTCCTGAAATATATGATTATAACGGGTTAATTCTTGCTACATATACTAAGTACAGGAATATGCCGGAGAGTGTTTGGGAGTTTATCAGAAAAATAGATGTTTCAAGAGCAAAGGACATACCATACTTTGTTTTTGGCTCATGTGGCTGGAGCTGCGAAGGACCGTACATTGCAAGTGAAAATCTTTCCATGCTCAAATTAAAGAGGGTATGTAAGGTTGAAACCTGCATATTTACGCCAAATGATGAGGATTTGGAAACTATACAAAAAAACACAAAATTACTTGTAAATATATTAACGGAGAAGATAAATGCCTAAATTTTTTGTTGAGCCATCAAAAATTTCAAATGGTGTAATTACCATAGACACAGAAGATGTAAACCACATTACCAGAGTTCTTAGAATGAAAACAGGTGATAAAATTACAGTTTGTGACAGTATGGGCTATGATTATACTGCTGAAATTTTTGAAATAAATAAATCAAGCATTCTTTGCAATGAACTGGACAAAACAAAATCTGATACCGAGCCTGCCTTAAAGGTAATACTTTTTCAGGGTATACCAAAAGGCTCAAAGATGGAGTATATAATTCAAAAAACAACAGAGCTTGGAATATTTCGGATTGTTCCTGTTTCTATGGCAAGGTGTGTTTCAAAAATAGAAAATAAAAAGGACGGCGATAAAAAAAGGGAAAGGTGGCAAAAAATATCAGAAGCTGCTGCAAAACAATCGGGACGGGGTATTGTTCCGGTGGTTACAGCACCTGTTACTTTTGAAGGAGCAGCACAGGCTCTTCTGGAATGTGATATTGTATTTGCCCCATATGAATGTGAACAGGATAACAGCATAAAAAACGTTATAAAAGGCGTAAGTGGTAATAAAACCGTTGGCTTTATAATTGGTCCGGAGGGTGGTTTTTCACCGGAGGAAATAGACAGGCTTACTAATCTTGGTGTGCCGTCTGTGACTCTTGGTAAAAGAATTCTCAGAACAGAAACTGCCGGTGAGGCAGTACTTTCGATGCTGATGTATGAAGCTAACGAATTATAAAAATCAAAGGAGAAATAACATGAAAAAATTATTAGTAGCACAATCAGGTGGTCCAACAGCCGTAATCAATGCCTCTCTTGCAGGTGTAGTGGACTTTGCGCTTAAATCCGGAAAGTTTTCCGCAGTTCTTGGAAGCGTTAACGGAATAGAGGGCGTTTTGAACGAAAGATTTTTTGATATGAAAAGGTTCGAGGATGAAAACAGAGTTAATATCCTTAAGCAAACACCTTCGTCATACCTTGGCTCATGTCGAAAAAAACTCGATGATACAGATGAAACATACGAAAAGATATTTGGTATTTTTGAAAAGTACGAAATAGGTGCCTTTGTTTACATAGGCGGCAACGACTCAATGGACACAGTAAATAAGCTTAGCCGCTACGCATGCAAAAAGCAAAAGAGTGTAACAGTTGTTGGTGTTCCAAAGACAATTGACAACGACCTTGTGCTTACAGACCACACTCCCGGATATGCAAGTGCTGCAAAATATGTTGCAAACTCAATAAGACAACTTGCTCTTGATACGGCTGTGTATGATATGAAATCCGTAATCGTTGCAGAAATTATGGGAAGAAATGCCGGCTGGCTCACAGCAGCAGCTTCTCTTGCAAATGATGATAAGTTTTCTCCTGTTGATATAATTTGTATGCCAGAGTCTCCTTTTGAGGCAGATAAATTCTTGCAGCGTACTGCTCAGGTTGTAGACCAGAAAAGAACAACAGTTATAGCTGTTTCAGAGGGTATATGTGACAAAAATGGTGAGTATGTATTATCAGGACTTGCAAACAGAGATAAGGATGACGGTTTTGCACATGCAGCACTTGGCGGTGTTGGAAGATATGTAGAAAGCCTTATCAGCCAAAATCTTGGCATTAAGACACGTGCTCTTGAATTTAGCACCCTCCAACGATGCAATGCAGAAACTGCATCACTTTGTGATGTGGAAGAAGCATTCATACAAGGTGCATCCGGTGCAATGTGTGCTATAGAGGGCATTGGCGGAGTAATGATTGGTCTTAAGAGAAAGGATACAGAAAAATACTCTGTTGATATAACAAACTTTGATATAAGTCTTATCGCAAACGAAGAAAAGAAAATGCCTGAAAGTATGCTTGGCTCTGATGGATTTAGCGTTACAAATGAATTTACAAAATATGCAGCTCCATTAATTGAGGGACATCCTCAAATAGTATATAAAAACGGTATTATGCGATTTGAAATAAGAGATTAAATAAGTAAAGCTTCCCGGGATTATAAGTCCTCGGGAAGCTTTGTTATTGTTTCTGTAAGAATTTTAAATATGTTTGCAGATGCAGAAACCTGCATCAGCAGGTCGTTTAATCTCTCCTGGTTGTTACCTTCAAGTTCAAATATAGGATTTGCAACATTTCTTACATTTTCCGTTACATACAAATAAGCCTTGCTTTGGTTTTTAACAAATGATGTGTATGTTTTTTCGACCTCGTCCTCAGATAGATTTGCGGGCATTATCTTTTGAATAGTTGCCATGTCAAGAGTTTGCTTGAGGGTACATACCACAAGAAGATATGCAAGGTGTATTTTTGAATATTTTTTTCTTACGGGAGGCGGGATTGTGCCAAGCTTTACATAGTTGTTTATCATTGACTGAGTTATTTTCTTTTCAGTGCCTATTGTTTTATAATAAATTTCAAGATATTTTTCAAGAAGGGAAATGACCTGATCCATATAAAGCTCAATATCAGGCAACTGGCTCCATAGAGGTAGGGAGTAGTTTTTTAAACTTTCTTCAATGTCATTGAATGTTTTTATAATATTTTCTTTAACTATATACATTTTTTATATCCTCAAAAAAGAGGCTCCTTTTTTTATTTCCTTTATTATACAACAAAATAAAAAAAATTTCAAGTATTATATTGACATGATAAATAAAATGTGGTAATATGGTATTAGATACTAGATGTAGTAATATACATAAATAGGAGGAATATTATGTTTCAAAGATATTATAATATGCGTGAAATGGTAGAAGGAAGTGCTGTTAAATTCAGTTCAAAAACAGCTTTTAAAATAAAGCTTTCTGACGGATACAGATGTGTCACATATAAGGAACTAAAAGAGGAAGTTGATGCTCTTGCTACGTTCCTTGTTAAAGGTGGATATAACAAAAAAAGAGTAGCAGTAATCGGTGAAAATAGTTATGGATGGTTTTTGGTGTTTTTAGCTGTCCTCTCTACAGGTGGAGTCATGGTACCCCTTGACAGAGGACTTTTAGAGCACGAGCTTGATGAACAGCTTTCAAGATCAGAAGCAGAACTTGTATTTTGCAGCAGTACTTTTTATGAGTATTTAAGTAAAAGACCGGGATGTGAAGCAATCGAGCTTAACTCGGATAAGTTTAATGGAATTATTGAAGTAGGAAAGACTGCAGATAAGACCGAATATCTTTCAACGGAAATAGACAGCAGTAAAATGAGCATACTTCTGTTTACATCAGGAACAACTGCAAAATCAAAGGCTGTTATGCTTTCTCAAAATAATTTACTTTCAAATGTTTATGGTCTCAGCATTTGGGAAAGATTTGAAGAGGATGATATAAGTATGGCTCTTCTTCCATTCCATCATGCTTTTGGTATGGTGCAAACAGTTCTTTTCCTTTCACTTGGTATATGTAATGTATTTTGTGAGGGACTTAGAGTTGCTAAGTGCCTGACAGAGTATGGAGTAACTGTATTTGTAGCAGTTCCTTTGATTGTTGATGAAATAAAAAATACAATATTCAGAAAGCTAAGAAAAGAGAATAAGCTTGGTCTTATAAATATGCTCAATTCCCTTGCCGGAGTTTTAAATAAAATGCATATAGATATAAGACGTAAAATGTTCGCTCAAATTATAGATAAGCTTGGCGGCGGACTGAGACTTATAATTGTTGGTGCGGCAGCTGCAAATCCTGACACACTTAACTGGCTTAATAATATCGGAATACTAACTATTCAAGGCTACGGTCTTTCAGAAACCTCTCCCGTTGTGTCTGCAGAAAATGAAACAAACATGAGACTTGGCTCTGTTGGTAAGGCACTTCCCGGAGTGGATGTAAAAATAGTAAATGCAGATGAAAAAGGTCTTGGAGAAATTGCCGTTAAGGGCGAAAATGTTATGCTTGGATACTACGGTGACGAGGCAGCAACAAACGCTATCATGGATGGTGAGTATTTACTTACAGGTGACATAGGAAAACTTGATAAGGACGGTTATATATTTATTACAGGAAGAAAAAAGAACGTAATTGTACTCCATACAGGTAAAAACGTATTCCCTGAAGAAATAGAAGCACTTTTAGACCAGTGCGATGCAATTAAGGAATGTGTTGTTTACAATGCAAAAAAAGCAGGACGTGACTGCATTAGTGCTAAGATTGTTTATGATATAAATATGGATCGTGTAGAGGCAGAAACCCAAATTGTTGAGCATATCAAAAAAGTAAACCGTATGCTTATTGATTATAAACAAATCAAAGAGTGGGAAATCACAGACAAGGAAATGGAAAAGACCACTACAAAGAAAATTAAACGAGCAAACATATAATTGCGAGGGCCAATTGCCCTCGCAATTGGCTTTTTTGCTTGACTTTTTAGTAATTTTATGTTATCCTTTTGTTATATGGAACAGAAAGGAATTTGTGTCTTGAAAAATACATTTTTACCTGTAAGTCCTGAAGATATGAAAGCAAGAGGCTGGGAGCAGCTTGATTTTTTATACATTATCGGTGATGCATATGTGGATCATCCCAGCTTTGGACATGCAATAATATCAAGAGTGCTTGAAGCAGAGGGATTTAAGGTTGGTATTATTTCTCTTCCGGACTGGAGAGATGTAAACGCCTTTAAAAAGCTTGGAAAACCACGCCTTGGCGTCCTGGTTACTGCCGGAAATATAGATAGTATGGTTAACCACTACACTGTAAGCAAGAAAAAACGCAGTGATGATGCCTATGCTCCGGGAAACCGTGCAGGGCAAAGACCTGACAGAGCCACTATATGCTATTGCAATCGTATTCGTGAGGCATTTGGTGACGTACCCCTTATTATTGGCGGGGTAGAGGCAAGTCTCAGGCGTTTTGCTCATTATGATTACTGGGATGATAAGGTCAGACGTTCAATACTTTTTGACTCAAGAGCTGATTTGCTCATTTTTGGTATGGGCGAGAAGCAAATTGTAAACATTGCAAAAAAACTGGAAGCAGGCGTACCTGTAAAAAAGATAAACGATATTAAAGGTACATGTTATATTTCGCAGGAGGAGCCTGTTGATGCGCATGTAATTCCGTCCTTTGAGGAATGTCGTGATGATAAAAAATCATATGCAATATCATGCAGGGAGCAGTACTTTGAACAAAATCCGTATATAGGAAAAGTACTTGCCCAAAAGCATGGTGATAGATTTCTGGTTCAGAATATTCCTGAAGAGCCTTTGTCTACCAAGGAGCTTGACAGGGTATATTCATTAAAATATATGAAGAATTATCATCCCATGTACGAAAGCTCCGGAGGAATAGAGGCTATTAAGGAAGTTAAATTCAGTATAGCATCAAACAGAGGCTGCTTTGGCGGATGTAATTTCTGTGCTCTTGCCTTTCATCAGGGAAGAATTGTTACTTCAAGAAGCATAGAATCAGTTTTGAGAGAAGCAGAAGAAATGGTATGGGATCCTGATTTTAAAGGATATATTCATGATGTTGGCGGACCTACAGCCAATTTTACATCTGTTTCATGCGAAAAGCAAAAGACTCTTGGTGCATGTAAGAACAAACAGTGTCTTTTCCCGGCTGTTTGCCCAAACATGAAGCCTGACCATAAAAAATATTTGAAGATGCTTAGAAGACTTCGTGAAATTCCAAAAGTCAAAAAAGTCTTCATTCGTTCAGGTATAAGATTTGACTATCTTATGGCAGATAAAAATGATGAATTTTTTAATGAACTTTGTGAGCACCATGTAAGCGGTCAGCTTAAGGTTGCTCCGGAGCATGTTTCCGATAATGTACTAAAATACATGGGCAAACCCCAAAACTCTGTATATAATGCTTTTTCGGACAAATTTTATAAAATTAATGAAAAACTTGGCAAGAAGCAGTATCTTGTACCATACCTTATGTCAAGTCATCCCGGAAGCACAATTCATGATGCAATCAAACTTGCTCAGTATTTAAATGCTCATCATATAAATCCACAGCAGGTACAGGATTTTTATCCTACCCCGGGAACAATATCAACATGTATGTTTTATACGGGACTTGACCCATTTACAATGAAAGAGGTATATGTCCCAAAAAGTTATAAAGAAAAAACATTGCAGCGTGCACTGCTTCAGTTCAGAAATCCTGCAAACAGGAAGCTTGTAGAAGAAGCGCTTCGCATTGCTCATAGGGAAGACCTTATTGGTTTTTCTGAAAAATGTCTTATAAGACCGGAAAATAATAACAGGAGGAATGAAAATGGCAAAGCTATTACTCGGAAAGGAAGTTTCAACAAGAATAAAAGGGGAGTTAAAGACTCAGGTAGAGGCTTTAAAAAAGGAAAACATTAATCCGGGTCTCGCTGTAATAATTGTTGGAAATGACCCTGCAAGCAGAGTTTATGTAAATAATAAGAAGAAAGCCTGTGAAGAGTGCGGCATTTATTCAGAGGAATATGCACTTCCTGAAGAAACAACAGAGGAAGAACTTTTAAAGCTGATAGATGAGCTGAATAACAAAAAAGAAATTTCAGGAATACTTGTACAGCTTCCTGTGCCAGAGCACATAAATGAAAAGAAGATTATAGAAGCAATAAGACCTGACAAGGATGTGGATGCGTTTCATCCTGTAAATGTAGGCAAAATTATGGTTGGAGATTTTGACTTTGTTCCATGTACACCGGCGGGCGTTATGGAGCTTATAGCAGAGTCCGGCATAGACGTTTCAGGAAAAGAATGTGTAGTTGTCGGAAGAAGTAACATAGTGGGTAAGCCTCAGGCGATGCTCCTTCTTCACAAAAACGGAACTGTTACTATTTGTCACTCAAGGACAGCAGATTTAAAGGCAAAAACAAAAGAAGCGGACATATTGGTAGTGGCTGTTGGAATTCCAAACTTTGTAACAGGGGATATGATAAAACCCGGTGCTGTAGTAATTGATGTTGGAATAAACAGAGTGGCTGACAAAAAGCTTGTGGGAGATGTGGAATTTGAGTCTGCGGAAAAGGTTGCAGGAGCAATTACACCTGTTCCCGGTGGCGTTGGACCTATGACAATTGCAATGCTTATGAAAAATACTGTAAAAGCCGCTATTATCCAAAACAAAAATTAAAAACATATACTAAAAAATCAAGCTGCTACAAAAGCAGCTTGATTTTTTTATCTTCTTGGGTCCTTAGTTCCCTCAATAAGTATCCGTTTTTTGTATGTTGTAGGACTGTAGCCTGTTTCTCTTTTGAAAACTGTACTAAAATATTGTTGATTTCCAAAAGAGAGATAATCACTCGTTTCAGCAACGCTTGAGCCGCTGAGTAGCATGGTACAAGCTCTTGAAATCTTAAGTCTTAAAAAGTATTTTGCTGCACCGCTTCCTGAATACTTAGAAAAAATCTTTTTAAGATAGCTTTCGCTTATATTGCATATTTTTGCAAAGTCAGATATTGACAAGTCTTTTGTTATATTATCATTCATTGTTTCTATGATTTTTCTGTAAATGTCAGCTCCTGAATGGCAGTCCTCAATTACCGTTTGTTTAGTACCCTTAAGAATTTTTAGAAGCAGCATTTCAATATGCAGGGAAAGCATGTTAATAGAATATTCATCAAACTCTTTTTTTAAAATAAGAGTTGAATCTGACCTTCTGTGAAAGAGTACCTCAATTTCTTCAAAAATTTTAAAAAGTATGTCAGTTGCTCCTGATGGCATAAGGAAAATACTATCCTCAAAATTTTTCATGCCCGGGCCACTTGCATCAAATGACATTATAATAACATGGGGCTCTGTACCGCCTGCAGACCATATTTTATGGAACTCCATAGGCTTGTGGAAAATAACCTGACCGGCAGTTAGTTCGTACACTCTGTTATCGGCTGTAATTCCTACATTTCCACTTGCAACGTATACAAGCTCCCAAAAGTCGTGTTGTTCTCCCGAAAATTCAAAATCAAATCTTTTAATATCGTCATAAGCAGTATATAAGGAATTTACGGTAAGTATTTTGTTTAATTTAAATTCATTGTATGACATAATTTTTGCTCCTAATTATTTTAATTCAAACAGTCCAAGTCCGTTTCTAAATGCATAAAGCTTTGAATTCTCTTTTGATTTAAATGTTGCCTGGGGCATAGAATTTATTGGTGTATATATTATTTCTGCACCGTTTTCGGAAATGTAAGCAATATATTTTACATAATGATTTCTATATGAAGATGTATCTAAAGTAACATATAAAGTTCCGTCTCTTTCAGAAATCAGACAAGGACATGATATTTTATCCAGGTCTTTGATTTCGTACGCTTTATGTCCGCAGCATGTAAATGTACCGGGATATGTGTTTATATGTATGGAGCCGCAAACCTTACAAAATAAAACATGAGTATTGTCCGGCGGCGTAGGAGTAAGCTCTATAAAATCCTTAATATTAAGGTTAAAAATTTTAAAAATGTTCCTTAAATCTTCAAGGGGAATTTCGCGTTTTCCACATTCCCAGGCTGATACAGTTTGGTTACTTGCAGATATTCTTTCGCCAAGTTCTGTTTGTGTAAGCCCTAAGTGCATTCGTACTCTTTTTAAAATAAGGCTGCCGGAATTATTTGCTGAAATAAACATGGGATTTTCTTTCATATTTTGCATTTTATTTCTGTTCCTTTTAAATAATCAAGCTCAAAGGCGGGAGATGTAAAGTTAAATACTAATTTATAACTTTTCAAAAAATACCCGTCTTTTTGCTTGCTTCCGCCATATTTTACATCACCGGACAAAGGATTTCCTATAGATGCAAGATGAGCACGTATCTGGTGTGTGCGTCCGGTAAGGAGCTTTATTTCGAGTAGCGAGGATGTAGCATCGGATTTAATAACTTTATACTCAGTTACTATTTCTTTTCCGTCTCCGATTTCATTTAAATATACTTTTTTGTTTCCTCGTACAAGATGTGAATATATTGTATCCTTTGTCTTGGGAGGTTTTCCGTCGCATCGACATATATAAAATTTATCAATTTCACGATTTTTGATTTTTTCGTTTATAATTCTAAGTGAATTTGCATTTTTTGCTGCAATAACAAGACCGGATGTGTTTTTATCCAGGCGGTTGCAAAGTGCAGGAGTAAATGTGTTTTCCTGGCTTGGGTCGTATTCGCCTTTTTGAGATAAATAACTAACTATCCTGTCAATCATGGTATCTTTTGTGTGGCTCTCGTCAGAGTGAGAAGAAAGACCCTTTGGCTTGTCTGCAACAAGAATATTTTCGTCCTCGTATATAATTATTGGTTTTGGAAGCTGAGGAATAAAAGTATTTGTAGTTTTAAAAAATTCATCACTAAAATATAGTGCCACCTCATCATTTTCACAAACCATTATACTTCCATCATGACAATGCTTTCCGTTAATTCTTACATTATTTTTCCTAAGCCCTTTATATAACAGGGATTTTGGAAGAGAGGGCATAAGTTTTTGAATAAATTTGTCAAGTCTTTGATTTGCATCATTTTGATTGACTGTAAATGTTTTCATTTCAAAACTCCAAAAATTTATAATTTATTCATAATTAATTTGTTGTTTAATATTGTATCACAAATTAAAATATGATACAATATCTTTTAAGAAATTTGTTGAAATTTATTTTGGTGGAGAGGATAGGATAAAACATGGGATTGTTTTCATTTAATTACGCAAAGGCGGGACCCGGCGTTAGCAAGGACGCCCCCAAAAAGAAAGGTATATTTTTATACTTTGAATTACTTGGCAGAAAGTTTTTTAAGCTTTGTCAGGCTACTATGCTATGCACAATATGCAGCATACCATACTTTCTATTGATGACGCTGTTTTTATATACATTCTTTGGCGGATATGTATCTGGAATTATTACGGGATTGTTTTCGGGCGGAGAAGCTACTCAAATAAATGTTGATGTAATGACTGTTCTTGCATGCTCTGTTGTTACAATGCTGCTATTTTGCTTGTGGGGTTCAGGTCCTGCATCTGCCGGATTTGCATATATAACAAGATGTTTTACAAGAGAAGAACATTCTTGGGTGTTGACTGACTTTTTTAAAAAATTTAAAGAAAACTTTAAACAGTCAATTATACTTGTTGTAATTGATTTTGTATGCGTGTTTTTTATTTTCAATGCAATTATACAGTATAGAAGCATGTACGCAACCCAAAATTCATTTATAATGCTGCTGCTTATGTATTTATGTATAATGTCTTTTATAGTATATACATTTATGCATTTTCACATTTATCAGATTATGGTAACTTTTGAATGTAAATTTATTGATTTGTTAAAGAATTCACTTTTAGTTGCACTTGGAAAAGCGCCGCTTAATTTACTTTTGAGTATTCTTGTTTCAGGGCTTGTTATTATATTTTATTTTTATGTTCAACCCGGGTTTGTTCTATTTTTTAGTGTAGTGGCAGTTTATGGATTAATCAGATATCCTATAGAATTTTATTCAGCGAGAACTGTACAAAGAATAATGAACAATACATCGAAAGGCGAATAATTATATGGAAAACTTTGATATTGCCGTAATTGGAGGCGGACATGCAGGGGCAGAAGCAGCACTTGCAGCTGCAAGACTTGGTGCAAAAACCGTTATGTTTACAATCAGCCTTGATGCTGTTGGAAATCTACCTTGCAACCCGAGCATAGGCGGCACAGCGAAGGGACATCTTGTTCGTGAAATAGATGCTCTTGGCGGAGAAATGGGTAAGGTTGCTGACGCTACCTTTATTCAGTCTAAAATGCTAAATCGAGGAAAAGGTCCGGCTGTTCACTCTTTGCGCTGTCAAATTGACAGAAAGCATTATCATATCGAAATGAAAAAACGTCTTGAAAATCAGGACAATCTGCAGATTAAGCAGGCAGAAATAACACGTATTAATACGGAAAATGGCGTTATTTCATCTGTTACAACCCACACCGGAATGGTTTATGGTGTAAAGGCAGTCATTGTTGCAAGTGGTACTTACTTAAAGGGAAGAGTGCTTATAGGAGATTGGGAAAAGGAAAGCGGTCCCGATGGAACATTCCCATCTATAGAGCTTTCCGATTGCCTTAAGGAAATGGGTGTGGATATAAGACGTTTTAAAACAGGTACCCCTGCACGTATTCATGCAAAGACAATTGATTTTTCTAAAATGGAAAAAGAAGAGGGAGACGAAAAAATAGTCCCATTTTCTTTTGAAACTACCGAAAATCTTCAAAATCGCGCAGCATGCTACCTCACTTATACAAATGAGGATACCCACAATATTATTCGTGAAAATATTCATAAAGCGCCAATGTACAGCGGAAAAGTAAATGGTGTAGGTGCAAGATATTGTCCGTCAATAGAAGATAAAATAATGCGTTTTAAGGACAAAAACCGTCATCAGCTTTTTATGGAGCCTATGGGGCTTGATACCCATGAAATTTATGCACAGGGTATAAGTACAGGACTTCCTGAAGAAGTTCAGGTTAAAATGCTTCGCACAATAAACGGACTTGAAAATGTAGAAATTATGCGACCTGCATATGCTATAGAATATGACTGCTGCGACCCGCTTCAGCTTTATCCCACACTTGAATTTAAAGAGATTCCAAACCTCTATGGTGCAGGTCAGTTTAATGGTACAAGCGGATACGAGGAGGCTGCAGCTCAGGGTCTTGTTGCGGGAATTAATGCTGCTTTAAAGCTTAAAAACAAAGAGCCGCTTATACTTCAAAGAGTTGACGGATATATTGGAACGTTAATTGATGACCTTGTAACAAAGGGTACAAATGAGCCCTACAGAATGATGACATCAAGGTCTGAATACAGGCTTCTCTTACGTCAGGATAATGCAGACGAAAGACTCACACCCCTTGGCTATAAGATAGGTCTTATTTCTGATGAGCGATATGCAGCATTTATTAATAAAATGCGTATGGTGGACCAGGAGATAGAAAGACTTTCCACTGTAGTTGTATCACCCCAAAATGCCAACGAGCTTCTTGAAAAATATGAGACTGCACCTATCAAAACAGGAGTTAAACTTTCGGAGCTTATTAAAAGACCTCAGCTTGATTATGAAAAGCTGCTGCCTCTTGATCTGGACCGCCCGGACCTTCCGGATGCCGTTAAAGAGCAGGCAGAAATAAGAATAAAATATGATGGATATATAAAACGTCAGCAAATGCAGGTAGAGAGCTTCAAGAAAATGGAGGACCATAAAATACCTGACGATTTTGATTATGATAAAGTGTACGGACTTCGTATAGAGGCAAGACAAAAGCTTTCAAAAATCAGACCAAAATCACTTGGACAGGCATCCCGTATCTCCGGCGTATCTCCGGCTGATGTATCAGTTCTTATAATATACTTTAAAGAAACAGACAGGAAGTGAACTAATGAATTTTACGGCAATTGATTTTGAAACAGCAACATCTGCATATTCCAGTATTTGCAGCATGGGTATATGTGTTGTTGAAAATAACAAAGTCGTTGAAAGACGTGATATTCTAATTCGTCCTGAACCTTTTGAATTTAACGAGTACAATACAAAAATTCACGGAATAGAGCCTTATATGGTTGAAAATAAAGGAAAATTCTGTGATTGTTGGGACGAGATAAAACCAAATCTTGAAGGTAAAACAATTATTGCACATAATGCTCAGTTTGATGTTGGAGCACTAAGGGCAACTCTTGATTTGTTTGGAATAGAGTACCCGTCTTTTTCATATTTGTGTACTGTAAAGCTTTCACAAAAGGCTTATCCCGAACTTAAAAGTCATAAACTAAACAATTTAGGGGCAGCTCTTGGTATAGAATTTGAACATCATCAGGCAGGGGAAGATGCATATGCCTGTGCATGTGTTATGCTAAAAATATTAAAGGATTATAAACTAGATACTATACAAGATATAGTGGATAAGTTTGAAATAGGAGTGGGAAAAATTTATCCCGGATTTTACGAACCTTGTCGAAAAAACAAGAAAAAAATTACTTGTAATAAAGGGAAAACTATAGATATAGAGCCAAAAAAGGGATAATATTACGCTCACATTAATGAATTATTACAAATCAAATAACCTATTGACAACACTATATATAGGTATTATAATTGTATACAGGTTGGATGACAACACAAGATGTAGTTATGTAAACCTGTATATTTTTTGTATAAAGGGGTTAATGATAGGAGATGAGCGTAATGGTAAACACAATTATCAAACGTGACGGTCGCAAGGCAGAATTTGATATAAATAAGATAATTAACGCTATTGATAAGGCATTTGTTGCTACTACTCACAGAGAAAATGAAGAGTATGCCAAGTTCCTTGCACAAAAAGTTTTGTGTAAACTTGAAGAAAATCAACTTGAAACTCCAACTGTAGAAGAAATTCAGGATACAGTAGAGAGAGTACTTATTGAAAATGGACATGTTCGTATTGCAAAGGCATATATTGTATATCGTTCAGAAAGAACAAAAAGACGTAATATGAAGTCCGACCTTATGAAAATTTATGAGGACATTACATTTAAAGATTCTTCTGAGAGTGATATCAAGAGAGAAAATGCAAATGTTAACGCAGATACCGCAATGGGAACAATGCTCAAATACGGTTCTGAGGGTGCAAAGCAGTTCTTTAAAATGAGCGTTTTAAAACCGGAACATTCGGCTGCACACGAAGAGGGAGACATACATATACATGACCTTGACTTCCTTACAATGACAACAACATGCTGTCAGCTTGATTTGATAGATTTGTTCAATGGTGGATTTTCTACAGGTCACGGAGTACTCAGAGAGCCAAACGATATAGCAAGCTATGCAGCTCTTGCATGTATTGCAATTCAGTCAAACCAGAACGACCAACACGGAGGACAAAGTATCGCAAACTTTGACTACGGACTTGCTCCCGGTGTAAAAAAGACATATATCAAAAATTACAGAAGAAATCTTAAAAAAGCTCTTATGCTTATGGCTGATATGGATGTTAAGGAAGACACCCTTAAAGAAATTCAGAAGAAGCTTCTTGATAGTGGTCTTGAACTCAGAATTGAAATTCATGACAAGTATATGGCAGAGGAACAGAAAGAGCTTGAAGCACTTGGAGTTGAAAAGACAACTATTAAGGCTGCTCAAAAGTTTGCTGCAAAGGAAGCAACAGAAGAAACAGAAAGAGCTACATATCAGGCAATGGAAGCTCTTATCCATAACCTTAACACAATGAATTCAAGAGCCGGAGCACAAACTCCGTTCTCATCAATAAACTACGGTATGGATACATCTGCTGAGGGTAGAATGATTATTAAAAACGTTCTCCTTGCAAATGAAGCAGGTCTTGGCAACGGCGAAACACCGATTTTTCCAATACAGATATTCCGTGTAAAGGACGGAGTAAGCTATAACCAAGGCGACCCTAACTATGATTTGTTTAAACTTGCCTGCCGTGTAAGTGCAAAAAGACTGTTCCCTAATTTCTCTTTTGTTGATGCTCCTTTCAATCTCAAGTATTATAAAGGAACACCTGAAACAGAAATTGCATATATGGGATGTCGTACCCGTGTTATTGCAAATGTTTATGACAAAGACAGAGAAATGTGTAATCGCAGAGGTAATTTGAGCTTTACATCTATTAACCTTCCAAGAATTGCTATTCGCGCAAAGGGTGATTTGGACTGGTTCTTTGATGAACTTGACAGAAAAATAGAGCTTGTATGTGATCAGCTCCTTGACCGTTTCAAAATCCAGTGTGCTAAAAAGGTAAAGAATTATCCGTTCCTTATGGGTAATGGTGTATGGCTTGACTCTGAAAAGCTTGGACCTGAAGATACTCTTGAGGAAGTATTAAAGCATGGTACACTTTCTGTTGGCTGGATTGGTCTTGCAGAAGCCCTTGTTGCTCTTATTGGAGAACATCATGGTCAGTCAGAGCATGCACAAAATCTTGGTCTTGATATAATTTCTCATATGAGAAAGAGAATGGACGAAATGTGCGAAAAGACAGGTCTTAACTTTGGTCTTATTGCAACTCCGGCAGAAGGCTTGTCAGGAAGATTTGTAAGAATGGACAAGAAGCGTTTCGGCGAAATCTCCGGTGTAACTGACAGAGATTATTATACAAACTCATTCCATGTACCTGTTCATTATAATATAAGTGCATTTGATAAAATCAAAAAAGAGGCTCCATATCATGAGCTTACAAATGCAGGTCATATCTCATATATTGAGCTTGACGGCGACCCAACAAAGAATCTTGGTGCCTTTGAAAAGGTAATTCGTGCAATGCACGATGCAGGTATAGGTTACGGCAGCGTAAACCACCCTGTAGACAGAGACCCTGTTTGTGGCTTCACAGGAATAATCGGTGACACATGTCCTGCATGTGGAAGAGCTGAAAATGACGGCAAACCACGTTTCCAGAGAATAAGACGTGTTACAGGCTACCTTGTAGGTACTTTGGACCGCTTTAATGACGGTAAGCGTGCAGAAGAAAAAGACAGAGTTAAGCACGGAGTATAATCTAATGGACATCAGATTGTTTGGAACGTCAAATGATTCTATTGTTGACGGACCGGGTATAAGATACGCTGTGTTTGTTCAGGGCTGTCCACATAATTGTCCTGATTGTCACAATCCCGGCTCTCATGATTTTTCGGGCGGGTATTTAAAGGATATAGACGAGCTTGCAAAGGAAATAAAGTCAAACCCGCTCCTTGACGGCGTTACATTTTCCGGCGGAGAACCATTTTGCAGTGCAAAGGAGCTTTGTCATCTTGCAGATAAGCTACAGATGCATGTTGTATGTTACACAGGATATTTGTTTGAAACTCTTATAGAAAATGCAAATGCCGAAAATTATTGGAAAGAGCTGCTTGAAAGAATTGACTTGCTTGTAGATGGTCCTTTTGAGACTGAAAATAAAAGCTATGATTTGTTATTTAAAGGAAGCTCTAACCAACGGATAATTGATGTTAAAAAAAGTATTTCATCAAATACTGTAGTACTTGCAGAAATTTAAAATTTTAGCCGCATCACTAATTTTTGGGAGATGCGGCAAAGTTTTATCCGGTTTAAATTTTACATAAAAGTAACATAATATATGTACAATAGAAGTAAAGTTTAAATTGGAGGCAAAATTTAAAATGGACATTTTTTCTCTTATCACACTACTTGGCGGACTTGCACTTTTTCTTTACGGAATGAGTGTAATGTCAGATGGGCTTGAAAAAATTGCAGGAGGCAGGTTAGAGCAAATTTTAAATAAAATGACCTCTAATGTTTTTAAAAGTCTTGCACTTGGTGCTTTTGTTACAATGGTAATCCAATCATCATCAGCACTTACTGTTATGCTTGTTGGACTTGTAAACTCCGGTGTTATGAGCCTTTCAGGGTCCATTGGTGTGATTATGGGCTCAAATATAGGTACAACCTTTACGTCATGGATTTTGAGCTTGACAGGGCTTGAGGGAAGTAATATAATAGTAAGGCTTTTTAAACCGGACTCCTTTTCTCCTATATTTGCCTTTGTAGGTACCTTGTTTATTGTTTTTTCGAAACAGGCAAGACGCAGGGATGTTGGACTTATTTTTGTTGGATTTGCACTTCTTATGTATGGCATGGAGTTTATGAGCAGTGCAGTAGAGCCGCTTAGAGATATGCCGCAGTTTTCAAGTATTCTCACAGCCTTTCAGAACCCTGTTCTTGGCGTTGTTGTGGGAGCTGTATTTACCGCTATTATTCAAAGTTCATCAGCCTCTGTTGGCATTTTGCAGGCTTTGTCACTTACGGGAAGCGTAACATATGCAGCGGCTATTCCAATTATTATGGGACAAAATATCGGAACATGTATAACACCGGTCATTTCAAGTATAGGTGCAGGTAAAAATGCCAAAAGAGTTGCGGCAGTTCATGTGTCCTTTAATATTATAGGTACTGTAATATGTCTTACAACCTATTATATTTTAAATAATATATTTAAATTTTCCTTTAATTATCAAAGTGTTACACCGGTAAGTATAGCAGTTATTCATAGCCTGTTTAACGTAATTACAACTTTTATTCTTCTACCGTGGAATAAGAGCATGGAAAAACTTGCTTTTTTAATTATCCCACAGGATCCACAACCGGAAAACACAGAATTACTTGATGAACGACTGCTTTTAACAACATCAGTTGCCATCGGTCGCTGCAGGGAGCTTACAAATGAAATGGCAAGAATATCAAGTGAAAATTTTATTAAGTCAATAAATCTTTTAGAAAACTTTAGTCAGGTAGTTGCTGATGAAATTGAAAAAAACGAAGCTTTGACAGATACGTATGAAGATAAGCTCGGATCATATCTTGTAAAAATATCAAGAAAGAGTATGTCTGTAGAGGAAAGTCACGAAACTTCTAATCTGCTTCATACAATTGGCGATTTTGAGCGCATAAGTGACCATGCTGTTAATATGGTTAAGGTTGCAAAGGAAATTCATAGTAAAAAAATAACTTTTACAGATGTTGCAAAGGAAGAAATTAAAATACTTTCAAAAGCTCTTGAAGAAATTTTGTCAATGACAACTGTAGCGTTTTTTAATAAGGATTTGACACTTGCAAAAAAAATAGAACCTTTAGAGCAGGTCGTTGATAAGCTTATATATAAAATGAAAAACACTCACATTAAAAGGCTTCAGCAAGGCGTATGTACAATTGAAACAGGATTTGTATACAGCGACTTTTTAACAAACTGTGCACGTGTTGCAGACCATTGCTCAAACGTGGCTGTGTGTCTTATTCAAATATCCAGCGACAGCTTGGATACACATGCATATCTTAACAGCATAAAATCAAATGATGAGGAATTTAATAATTATTATAAACTATTTAAAGAAAAATACAATTTGGGAAAGGTATAACTTTTATGTTTAAAGTACTTCAAACAGATGGACTAGCAAGAAGAGGACGTTTTGAAACAGTTCATGGAACTGTAGAAACGCCTGTTTTTCAAAACGTTGGAACAATTGCAGCGATAAAGGGAGCTGTTTCCTCTATGGATTTAAAGGAAATAGGCTGCCAGATAGAGCTTTCCAACACATATCATCTTCATTTAAGACCGGGCGACAAGCTTATACACGACCTTGGCGGACTTCATAAGTTTATGAACTGGGATAGACCAATACTTACAGACAGCGGTGGTTTTCAGGTTTTTTCCCTTGCATCACTTCGTAAAATAACAGAAGAGGGAGTAAGCTTTAGCTCACACATTGACGGCCGTAAAATTTTTATGGGACCGGAAGAAAGTATGCAAATTCAATCAAATCTTGCATCAACAATAGCCATGGCTTTTGATGAGTGTATAGAAAATCCGGCACCGTATGAATATGTTAAAAAATCTGTAGACAGAACATATAGATGGCTTGAGCGTTGCAAGGCGGAAATGACAAGACTAAACGGTCTTGATGATACAATAAACAAAAATCAGCTCTTGTTTGGAATAAATCAGGGCGGAGTTTTTGATGATATCAGAGTGGACCACATGAAGCGTATAGCAAAACTTGATTTGCCAGGATATGCTATAGGCGGTCTTGCTGTTGGTGAAAGCCACGAAGAAATGTATCATATTCTTGATGTTACAATTCCTCATGCACCGGAGAATAAACCACGTTATTTAATGGGAGTAGGTACTCCCACCAACATTATAGAAAGTGTTGCAAGGGGTGTAGACTTTTTCGACTGCGTAATTGCAAGTAGAAATGCACGTCACGCAAATCTATATACATGGAATGGTACTGTAAATCTTTTAAATGCGAAGTACGAAAGAGATTTAAGACCAATTGATGAAAATTGTAACTGCCCTGCCTGCAGAAACTATTCAAGAGCATATATAAGACACCTTTTTAAAGCAAAGGAAATGCTTGGTATGCGCCTTTGTGTACTTCATAACCTGTATTTTTATAATGAGCTTATGTCAAAAATCCGAGAAGCTATTGAAGAAAAACGGTTTGCGCAGTTTAGAGCGGAGTACTCAGAAAAATTATCAAAAAGGATTTGATATAATGGTGCAGGTTAAAGAAATAATAATTGTTGAAGGTGCGTATGACAAAATACGCCTTTCTTCGTTTATAGACGGCATAATATTTGTTACAGGCGGCTTTTCTATAATGAAGGATGAAGACAAAATAAACGGACTTGTCAAAATGGTTGAAACGAGTGGGGGAGTAATACTTACAGATTCTGACAGTGCAGGTTTTAGAATTCGTAATTTTTTAAAGCAAAGACTTCCCGGTGTTAAACACGCATATATACCTGATATCAAGGGCAAAGAAAAACGCAAAACAAAGCCTGGGGCTGAGGGTATTATGGGCGTTGAGGGAATGACAGAGGAAATTATTATAAAGGCATTGGAAGATGCCGGCTGTGAAATTAAAGGGAGCCAAACCCGCGAAAAAAATAAAATTACAAAAACGGATTTATATTCCCTTGGACTATCCGGCAGAGAAAACAGCCTTGTTTTAAGACAAAAGCTACAGGAAAAACTGGGGCTTCCATCTAAGCTATCCGCTAATATGCTTTGTGAAGTTCTGTCCCGAATAACCACATTAGAGGAAGTTAAACTAATTATTGATGAAATGGTATAATAATTCATGTGTTGAGATATAAATAGAATAAATTGTTAAAAAGGTAGGAGTATATAATGGCAATTCTTGATAATATAAATCCTGATAGAGTAATGTACTATTTCGAGAAGCTGTGCAGTGTGCCGCATGGCTCAGGAAATACAAGGGCAGCTACTGCTATTTGCAGAGAGTTTGCTCGTGAAAATGACCTTGAATATATAGAAGACGAACTTGGCAACTGCGTGATAAAAAAAGAGGCGTATCCGGGGTATGAAAATGCACCTACAGTCATAATACAAGGCCATCTTGATATGGTTTGTGAAAAAGAGGCAGATTGTGATATTGATATGGCGGCAGAGGGACTTAAACTTTGCGTGTCCGGAGACGAAATTTATGCAGAGGGAACAACCCTTGGCGGAGATGACGGAATTGCTGTTGCTATGGCACTTGCACTGCTCGAAGACAAAACACTTCCACATCCCGCAATTGAGGCTCTTTTTACTGTCGATGAAGAAATTGGTATGGTTGGTGCAACAGCCTTTGATACGTCAATTCTAAACGGTAGAATGCTTATAAATCTCGACTCAGAAGATGAGGGGGTATTTACAGTAAGCTGTGCGGGAGGCGTTGTGGCAGCTTGTACGTTACCGGTTATAAGGGAAGCCTTTGACGGCACTATATATAAAATTTCAATTACAGGTCTTAAAGGTGGACATTCAGGAGCAGAAATAGACAGAGGCCGTGCAAATGCCGATATGCTCATGGGTAGAGTTTTAAATGCTCTGAATAAAGAGGGAGCAGTGCGCATTGTAGAGGTTAATGGCGGACTAAAGGATAATGCAATCCCTTCCTCATCAACTGCGGTTGTAGTCACAGATTTTGATATCACAAATATAGTCAATGGCTTTAATGATGTATTTTCTCATGAATATATTATTGCGGAAGACTCAATAAAGGTAGCTGCAGAAAAAATCACAAGTGCTTCCTACATGCCAATGGACAAAAATTCTACAAAAAGGGTAATAACTGCTCTTTGCACATACCCGAACGGTATACAAAGCATGAGCTTAGAGATACAAAATCTTGTAAAAACATCATTAAATCTTGGAATTTTAAAGACAGAAAAAGATAACGTTACAGCAAGCTTTTGTGTAAGAAGCTCTGTGTTTACCGAAAAGCAGGCACTTACGGACCGGCTTGAGTTGTTAACCGAGAGTCTTGGAGGAAGTATTGTCTTGGAGGGTGATTATCCGCCTTGGGAATATATGAGAGAGTCAAAGCTTCGTGATATAATGACAGAAGTTTTTAAACGGATGTACGGAAAAGAACCAATAATAGAAGCTATTCATGCCGGCATTGAGTGTGGGATACTGTCCGGAAGTATGCCCGGACTTGAATGTGTATCAATCGGACCGGATATAAAGGATATTCATACACCTTCCGAACGTATGAGTATTTCTTCCGTAAAAAGAGTGTGGGAATACATGCTTGAGGTCCTGAAATCAATCAAATAATATTACAATTTCATTAAATATTATTGTAATTTATTGATTTGTTTATATTTGGTGGTATAATTAATACAAGAGAAGAAATGTTGATTATTTGTCAGCAATATTATGGGGGTGTATACCTTTGAAATGTCCATACTGCGGTTTTACAGAAAGTAAAGTAATAGATTCTCGTCCTGTGGAAGAAAGCAGTTCAATCAGACGTAGAAGAGAATGTCTTAAATGCACAAAAAGATTTACAACATACGAAACGCTTGAAACAATTGCGCTTGTTGTAATCAAGAGAGATTTGTCCCGTCAGCCTTATGACAGGAACAAGGTTCTTGGCGGACTTATGCGTGCATGTGAAAAAAGACCTGTATCTCTTGCCCAAATGGAAAAGGTTGCTGATGATATAGAAAGCGAACTCTATCAGCTTATGGTACGTGAAGTCGAAAGTAATGCCATAGGTGAAAAAATTATGGAAAAGCTAAGAAATCTTGACGAAGTTGCATATGTAAGATTTGCATCTGTATACAAGAGATTTAATAGTCTTGAAACATTTATGGAAGAGCTTAAAGAGCTTAAAAAGAATAAGTAATGAATTTTTACGGCGGAGCTTTTGCTTCGCCGTGTTTGCTTAAAGGGGATAATTGAATGGATAGGACAATAGCTGCAATTGCAACGCCTTATGGAGTAGGCGGAATATCTGTAATCAGAGTAAGCGGAAGTAGAGCTGTAGAAATTGTAGATAAAATTTTTACAAAAAATCTTCTTCCGGCCAAAACCCATACTGTGCATTATGGATTTATTAAAGCAGGAGACGAATATATAGACGAAGTGCTTGTTACAGTTATGAAAGCTCCAAAAACATTTACAGGTGAGGACGTTGTTGAAATTGGTACTCATGGTGGAATTTTGGTAACAAAGAAAGTGCTTGATGCATGTGTTGTTGCCGGAGCAGAACTTGCAGAAGCGGGTGAATTTACAAAGCGTGCCTTTATAAATGGCAAGATAGATCTTGCTCGTGCGGAAGCGGTAATTGACCTTATTAATAGTGATAGTCAAATTGCAGAACAAAATGCGGTAAATCAGCTCCGCGGTGGTCTTACCAAAGCCATTGAGGATATCCGTAGCGGCCTTGTAAATCTTGCAGCTCATATGCAAGTTTCAATTGATTATCCGGACGAAGATTTAGAGGAAATTACCACAGAAGATATATTAAATACAATTAAAAATTCTTGCGATAAAGTAAATAATTTAATTAAAAGTGCAGACGACGGAAGAATTATAAAGGACGGTATCCGTACAGTTATTATTGGAAAGCCGAATGTAGGTAAATCTGCTCTTATGAACACCCTTGCGGGGTATGAAAAGGCAATTGTAACAGATATAGCAGGTACTACAAGGGATATGATAGAAGAAAATATCAGCCTTGGCGGAATACCCATAAAGCTTATTGATACAGCAGGCATACACGATACATCCGAAGAAGTAGAAAAAATTGGAGTAGAGCGCTCCGTAAAATCTATTGAGGGTGCTGACCTAGTTCTTGTAATTTTGGACGGTAGCAAAACAATTAACGAAGAGGACGAGCTTGTAATTGAAAAATCACGCCACGCTAAAAGAATTATTATTGCAAATAAATCAGATATAGGCGCTGTAGATAGTACTCAAAAAATAGCTGATGTATGTATTTCTGCAAAGACAGGAGATGGAATAGAGGAGCTTACAGGATTAATAAAGGATATGTATAAGCTTGGAGAAATATCTTCAAAATGCGGAGAAATAATCACAAATATCCGTCATAAAAAGGCATTGATTGCATGCTTTGAAGCGCTTCAAAGAGCACTATCAGCAATAGAAAATAATATTCCTCAAGACCTTGCGGCAATGGATATAAATCTTGCTATAGATAGCCTTGGCGAAATAACAGGAGAAACTGTTTCCGAGGATATCGTAAGCGCAGTATTTAAGAATTTTTGCGTTGGTAAATAAAAAGAACTAATCCTTTTGGATTAGTTCTTTTTTGCAGAAATAGAAGGACACTGCCCCTTCGTGTCTTAATTGCTTGACCTCCCAAATGCTGATGCATTATAGAACATTTTTGTTATTTCAGGCACTTATTTGAGATTGTTTTTAAAACTATTGAAAAAATAAACTTTACTATGATATAATTATTTTTGGAAAGTTGCATTTTAGGCGACAATGTGAAAGGAGAAAATTTACATGAAAAAATTATTTTGCTTGCTACTCGCTCTATGTTGTTTCCCCATGTTTAATATGACTGTGTTGGGAAATGATGCCCTCTTTAATGATGTAGACAACACTCACTGGGCATATGAACACATAAAAAGCGGTGTTGAAAAGGGCTATTTTTCGGGTTATGCTGATGGCTCCTTTAAACCGGAAGCAAATGTGACACGAGCTGAGGCTATAAAAATTCTTACTGCGTTTCTAGGCAGAACTACCGCAAAACCTGCTGAAAGCAAATTTGCAGATGTTGATGTAGAGGCATGGTATGCGCCATATGCCAATGTATCAGATTATATGTTCCCTGAAAAGTGGGTTGATGAAAATCTGTTCAAGCCTGATGCACCTATAACAAGGGAAGAGGTTGTATATGCAGTAGTAACAGCTATGCAATACGACTACAAAATAAAACGTGCCGACTTGTCTTACCTGAAGCCATTTGACGACAAAGAAAAAATCGGTTTCGGGCTTGAGAATTATATGGCAATAGCCCTTGAGTTTGGCGTTATATCAGGTTATCAGGATAATACTATAAGACCGGACGTAACTATAACAAGAGGTGAACTTTCTGCTATTATGTCAAGAATTTCTGCACAAAAGGAAGTCCTTGATGAGCGTCGTGAGCAGGTTGTTGACTATATGGAAAAGGAACTGAGTCTTTTATGGACGGTAGATGAGGACCTAACTTATGTGCTTGACTCTTCAGGTCTGCCGCCTGAGCAGGTAACAGGAAGAACTAAGTATACATATAAAAAAGGTCGCGTATACGAAGGTGTTCCATATTCTTATGCAGCAGGTGACATTGATTCGTTCTTAGACTATGCTACACAGCAGGATGAAAAAGGCATTTATACAATTTCCGGACTCACCTGGCAGGATCTGTCATCAGCTGGCGGCTCGAATATAAGAACTGCACGCCTGGGAAATGACTGCGGTGCTTCTATTGAACTTGCTTATGGCAGTATCGGTCATCCATATTCTATAAGCGGCGTAACAAAACTCTCTCCTATGCACGGATATCCAAGAGTTGGTAAGTATGAAACTCCTGATGAATACAACTACGACACAGCCTTTTACAACGAAAAAAATGGTAAAGAGGTTATGTACAAGGCATATTCACAATTCAAAAAAGGCGATTTGATGGTACATTATAACAGCAGCACTGACTACTCTCATGCAAGAATGGTAGCAGATGTTAAAGTTGTATATGATGAGAACGGAAACATTGACCCTGTAAACAGTGTTGTATATACTCACGAACAGGCACAAAGCAACTTAAAATATGAAGAAAAGTACTATAACGAAGAGCTGGGATGTGATGTTTATAAGATAGGCGGAATTGCAACTCGACGTTCATTTGAGAAATTATATACCGCATTCTATATGCCTGCAACAACAGAAATTCTTGTGGACCCAAGACCAATTGAAAAGGCAGTTGTTACCGATTCTATCACCGATCATAATATAGACACTCTTTTCACTGGGATAATCTCCAGTACATGGATGATAGGAGAAGCAACAATAGATATTAAAGACGCTTCAGGAAATGTTGTACAAGCTTCGTCAATTCTCCCTGTAAGAAGTGCCGAGGTTCAATACGGTAATTCGTTTAAGATTAAGATGAAAAATTTCCAGACAAACACAGGTGGACTTATAAGTGGAAAAATAGAACCGGATAAGCTCCCTGCAGGAGATTACAAGTGTACCGTTACAGTACGTCTTGTATCTGGAGAAACATTTACAGTCAGAGATTTTGATTTTAAAATATAAATCATAAGCTTGACCAAACAATTGAGTAAAACAAATTAGCTTAAAGAGGGCTGTTGCAATTATGCAACAGCCCTTAGACTAAGGAGAGATTTATATGAAAATTTCAACAGAAATTGAATCATCAGCTAAAATTATCGGCGAGGAAAAAGCCGTAGAATATTGTGCAAAGGCCGGCTTTGATGCTTGGGATTTCTCAATGTTTTCTATGTGTAAAATAGATTGGGAAAACAACACTTTATTTGAAAATGACCATCCTCTTGCAGGCGCACAATATTTAAAATTTGCAAGAAAACTAAAGCAAATTGGGCTTGATAACGGAATTGTGTGCAATCAATCTCATGCACCGTTTCCAACCCGTATAGCTCAAATTCGCTCATATTATAAACGAGCAATTGAATGTACGGCAGAAGCAGGTGGACAAATTTGTGTTATTCATCCCGATAATAACAAGTCGCCTGAAGAAAACGGAGAAATATATCTTGAACTTTTACCTTTTGCAAAAGAGCACAATGTTAAAATTGCAACTGAAAATATGTGGAATTGGGATGAAGAAAAAGACCAGTCCTCATTTGCTGCATGCGCTACCCCTGAAAGCTTTAATGCACACCTTGATGCATTAAATGATGAATATTTTACTGCTTGTCTTGATATAGGGCATGCCGAAATGAAAGGTATCAACACAAGTGCAGTTGAAATGATAAGAGCCCTTGGTAACAGGCTTACTTGTTTGCATATTCACGATAATGATAAGTGGCACGATTCTCATCAAATTCCACTGTCAATGAATATTAATTTTGAAGAAGTAGTTGTTGCACTTAAGGAAATAAATTACAAAGGATATTTTACGCTAGAGTCAAGTGGATATTTGAAATCATACACAAAGGATAATGTGTTTGATGGTATCAAAAATCTGGCAGTAGCGGCAAGAAAACTTGCTGATATGTTTGAAAATATATAATAAATGCCGTGACCCGATATTTTGGGTCGCGGCATTTAACTTATATTATTCTAAATTAACATCATATGTAAGTTTGCCTTTTGCTGGATAATTACCTGCAAGAACCTCTAGTGTTGCCATAACACCTTTTATAGAGCATGTGCCCACAACGACTCTTGGAATATGTGGTAATGTTTCTAAGGCATACGGAGTACCAAAATGTACAACTGTTGAAATCTGGTTTGATACCTGCATTGCTTCCATCAAAGAGATAATACGAGGTGTAAACAATTCTCTTCCTACAAATGCTATACCTTCCATGTATGTAACAAATACGACGTCGTCGAACTCAACTGCCTTATGAAGAGCATTGAAGTTAGCAACCTGTGACGGGAACTGTCTTATTGCAAAAGATTCTGAATTTGGAAACAATTCAGCAAGTCTGTCCATAATAGCGTTTGGAGAGTACCAACCTCCGGAGAAGGTATCAATTGATGGTTTGCCGTCTTTAATATCCGCTTCGTTATCTGCAAGTACAATAAAAAGATGCTTTCCGTCACGGGAGAGGGAAGATGGAATACCGTCATCTGTTTTTACATAAACAGAATCAGTATTTATTCTTTCAATGGCATTAATGTCATCCTGAGTTATTTCTGTAAACTTAGGCTCCATTTCAAAAACCTTGTGCTGTGCTTCAAGAACCTTTTTAGTTGCCTCATTAAGTCTTTCGTCAGAAAGGATACCTTTTTTGTAGCAGTTATATACAGCGTCATATCCTTCCTTGTTGTCATAGCACCATACAAGAGCAATGTCGTTACCGTTTTCAACAGAGAGTCCCTTTGAATCGGTATCGCCAAACTTCGCAACAATACCCATCATTGATAGACCATCTGTAATAGCAAATCCGTCAAATCCCTGTTCTCTTATAATATTAATTACCTTTTTTGAAAGGCTTGCCGGATAGTCAGGATCAATGTTAGGTAGTCTGCGATGAGCAGTCATAATACCATCCAAAAGACCTTCTTTCATAAGTTCAAGGTAAGGGTACAGGTTATATTCAAGAAGCTCTTCTTTAGTGGATTCAGAGTGAGTTTCAGCCATGTGAGGATCAATAAGTTTGGAACCTGGTTTTCTTTTGGAAGAACCCGGATAGTGCTTTCCTACAGTTAAAACACCGCCGTCATGCATGCCTCGTGCAATAGCAGCAGTGAGCTTAGCAACCTTGTGCTTGTCACTACCAAGAGAACGAACGTTTGAGCCGCATACACCAGCACCTCTACTCATATCAAGAATAGGATTACATACTATGTTGTATCCCTTTTGACGTGCCTGAATAGCTGTGATTTTTCCAAATGCGTAAGCAAGTTCTTCGTTGTCGGTCATACCAAGTGCATTGTTTTTACCGATTGTATATGGACTAAATCCGCTTTCCGCGTCTGTAATAATAAGGAGCGGATAATCTGCTGTCTTCTTAAGCTTAGTCATAACATCTTCAAAATCTGGTATACCTTGGCAAACCCACACGCATCCCAAAGAATGATTTCTAATAAGGTTATATACATATTCATCATTTTCCGGATTTCTGCCTTTTTCAAAAAGTCCGCATGTTACCATACCGATTTTTTGTTCAACAGAAAGCTCTTCAAATTTTAATTCTTTCATAGTAAACTCCTCCTTTGATATGTTCATTATATTTTAGAAAATATAAATGTCAATGGTTAACAGAAAAAATGTCAAAAAAGAATAACAAAAAGGAACTTTTTTGGCGTATCTTATTTCAGTTCGTCGTTTATACGGCTTCTGTAAGTCAAAATATAATCACCCCAGAACGGGAACTTATCAAACTTAAGCTCACAGCCACATTCTTCTTCAATTATTTTTAGCACATAAGCTTTTCCTTTTATATCCTCAAGCATTTTCATTGCTCTTAAGTCCTGAAGTGCTTCTTTGAAAACCTTAAGACGAATACTTTCCACCACAGAATTTTTATAAGGATAAACAGAAAAAGAATCTCCTGCCGGGAATCCGTAGGCTGCATCTGTTGTGAGATAGGGATTTATAACCTCCTTGGAATACTGTGAAAAGTAAAAATTGTATCCCCATTGTAAAAATCCCTGAATATTAAATTTATATAGCTGCGCGCCTATAATACGGTTTCTTGTTGATGGCATTGCAAAAAATCTGTTGGAAACACCTTTGCCCTGTGCGCAGCAGTAATAAGTCCAGCGCTCCGGTATGTCGTTTTCTAAAAACGTGTTTATGTGATCGTTTGAAGGAACAGGAATTTCCACGAGTCCTTTTTTATAAAATTCAAAGTCAGACAGGGCATCAATCTTTTTAAAGTCCTTTATGTAAGGATTGATAAGGTCGTGTGCCTTTTTGTAGGATTCAAGGTGTTTCATTGTGGGTTCATCGGAAATATGAAAATATGTTTTCTTATCTACGCCCTTTTCTTTAAGGAACTGTGTAAGCTCAGGGAGGAAGCTCTTTAGAAAATATGCATATTCTTCATCATCAGCACTCGTATGCCAGCCAAACTTTTTAATTTTTGTTCCTTTTTCCGTAACCTCAATTTTGGGTGCATATTTTGCGCCCCATTGAGTAAACAGATGAGAAATTTCAAAATATTCTATGCCGTGCTTTTGGCACAAAAGGATCCATTTTGAAAGCTTATCAAAATTAAATGAATATTCTCCCTTATCAAGCCGGCAGTCCACGAGCTGAACAGTAGGACGCTCGCCGCCGATTTGTGTATCAAGGGGAGGAGTAAATACAGGAGTAAGCAGCATATTAATTCCATTAAATGCCGCAGTCTGGATATACTGTTCTATTAACTCCCAATGCTCCTCAGAAAAAATTTCAACATTGTGTACTCCTGCAATACAATCACTATGAAACCATTGTGTAAAGATAAGGTCTTGTTGTATCAGTTCGCGGTCAATAATTTCTAGCTGAAGATTAGATTTTTCCGCACCGTCCTTATCCTCCAGAGTAATTTCTATATCATAAATTCCGGGTCTGGCATCCTTTGGAACATCAACACTTACCCATAAGGAATGCCATTTGTTTATGCCAGCATAAACCTTGTTATTTTCAATTGGCATTAAGGCATCAGGGAACAGTCCCGATTTTGTTGTATAGTAGCCATCATCGTAGCCGTCAGGAAAAACTGTCATTTCTGCAGGAACGCACATAACTCTTCTTACAGTTATATACGATGAAATTTCAGAATTTACGCTAATTTTAACTTCTGCTTTTTCCGCCCAGCCGCTTTCTACAATTTTGGAGTATGCAATTTGGTAGGAAAACTCTTCGCCCTTAAGTGCGCTAGCCTTGTAAATCTCCTGTCCCCTTGGCTCCTCGTCCAGAAAAATTTTTTCTAAAGATGAAAATTGCTTTAAATATAAATTGTCCATCTGTAAAATCATCCTTTCCTATAGTGTTTTATGATGTAATTACAGGTATTGATATTTCAATCTTTGTACCATCAGGACCCGAATGTACAATGTTGCATCCGTATTCGTTACCGAACAAGAGCTTTAATCGCATGTTTATGTTTGCAATACCGATATTCTTCTTTGGAAGTGAGGAAGCATCCTCCACGGTCTGTCTTATTTGAAGAAGTCGTTCCTCGCTCATTCCAACGCCTGTATCCTCTATCACAAACACAACTTTGTCCTCTTCCACGCGGTTAGATACCTTTATGGTGCATTTTCTTTCAGCCGGAATAATCCCGTGAACAATAGAGTTTTCAATAATCGGCTGAAGAATAAGCTTGGGTGTAAGTAATTCTTCGGATTTTTCGTCTATTTCATATGTGGTTTCAAACAAGTTATCAAATCTCACATTTTGAATGTACATATATTTTTTAATATAGTCAATTTCTGTGTTAATTGGTATAAACTTGTTATCGTTTCGCAGTGTAACCCGCAATATATCCGAAAGATTATAAATCATTTCGGAAATAACATTATTATCCCCAAAAAGCTCATATGCCTGAAGATACACTATTTCAAGGGTATTAAAGATAAAGTGGGGTTGTATTTGTACCTCAAGTGCATATTTGTTTGCGTCATTTAGCTGCTGAAGGTTCTTCATAAGCTCTGTCTGGAGCTTGTTTTTGTCATGTATATTGCTCATAAGCACTTCAGCTATATAATTCATTTCTGTGTATTGGTAGTTCGTAGCAATATCCTGAACCTCAATGTTGTTTTTATATTTACTCAGGGCAGAGACCATCTTATTAATTGGCAAATATGCTTTTTTTGCCCTTATATATGACAGCAGTATAGCGATTATAATAAGAATTGCAAAAGACAAGGGCATAATTAAGCATATGGTCTGTATAAATTCCTTGTTCAGATTTGAATTGTCATAAACATAAATACAATCCCAGTTATAATCATCAAGTTGGAACAGTCTGATTGACTGATTGTTATTAAAAAACGACGGTTCTTTGTTGTTCAGACTATTTTTGTGAATTTCATAAAGCTGGTTTTCGTCGAGACCTATGTTCATAAGAGGTGTATCTGTGCAGTTGTCCCACATAAGCACAGAGCATCCGTTATCGTAAAATGTTTTCGCAATTCCTGCTTTTAAATCAGTTGCGTTAATTGTAATAATACATATACAGTTTTCAGGGTCGGACATCTCTAGAGTTCTGTAAAGTATTATATATTCTGTGTTGGATGATTTGCCGGAAACAATTGCCGTAGAATATGGAAGTAAGGTATTATCAGTTATCAAATTATCGTTATACCATACGTATTCTGAAAAATCATGCGTCATTTTAAATAATTGCTGTGACAGCACAAATCCCTGCTCAAAAGAGCAAAGGCTTATTGAATCTATATAGTCGTTAGTGGCAAGCTTATCAAGCAAATCGTTTTTAATACGAAGTGTTTTGGTGTATCGTTCCATTTCAGAAAGACTGCGTACATCAGTATTTTTAAAATTGTTAATATCAGTATTGGATGATACAGAAGCAAAAATTCCTGTACAATCGTCCAGTAGGTTAGACAGGATTTGGTTTGCTTGTTCAGTTGCTTTAATTCTGTATGAATTTTTATCCGATACCATATAGCTGTAAATGAAATACGATAAAATTACTGTTATTATAACTACGAATGAAAGCATAATTATAAAAAAGTCTTTAAAGTATTTAATAAACAGTGAGGATGTTTGTTTAGACATCAGGAAGGCCCTCCCGAAAATTTATTTCTGTACTCTGAAGGTGACATTCCATAGTTTGAATTAAAAAATTTAGTAAACGATCGAATGTTCCTGTAACCTACTGCGTTGCTGATTTCATATATTTTCATGTTAGTATTTAAAAGCAGTTCTTTTGCTTTGTTCATTCTGAATGATGTTAAAAAGTCAATATAATTTTGACCTACAACACTTTTAAATATCTTTGAGAAATATGTGGGTGAAAGATACGCCATGGAAGCAAGATTCTCAAGTGAAACATCCTCTGCATAGTGCTTGGCAATGTAATTTCTTATACGAAGAATATTTTTCTTCTGTATGTTTGTGTCATTCATTGCCTGCGCAAGTTCTGTAAAGAAGTCACTTATAAAAGTAAGAACCTCTTTCGTCGTTCCGCATTTTTCGAGTGAAGAATGATAAGAATTAAGTATCCCATCATTTTCATCATCGTTGCTGTCATTTAGTGTTATGCTTATAAGGTCAGTTTTAATATTATCCAGAAGACTGTTAAAGTACTTCTTTACATTTATTAAGTCATAACCCGACATGTTACTTGCAATTGAGGATAATATCTCTGTTATCTCGTTGGAATTACCGGAGTTGACTGCAAGTACAAGTAGTTGTTCCTGTTTCTTTAAATACTCACTGTTGCTTTGATCGGATGTTTTATGAAAGCTTTCACAAAGCTTAACTACAGACTCATAGCATGAAAAATCCGTAATTTTTGAGTTAATTTTTGTAATCTGGCTTATGCTTTCGCACAAATCACCAGCAAAAGAAACAAACCTTTTTTCAAAAAAAGCCTCGGAAAATATAATGTATTTTACAGATGTATAGTTGCAAATAAGATAATAAGCATGCAAGGAAGAGTGCTGTGTTGATGAAACAATATTTTGAAATAGGTTCATAAGTGCTTCGGAGTCCTTTTCAATAGGTGATGAAAAGTCAATGGTAAGTAATGCACATGCATGATTGGGAGTTATGTCAAGCTGTATCTGGCTAAACAGCCTGGATACAGAATCAAAGTCTTTATAAAAACCATTTGCAAGATTGTTAAGCATATCCCGTCTGTAATAAGACAGCAGCTCAAAATTAGCCTTTGCCGAGTCAAGCTTTGACTTTAGCTTTACAAAGGCTGCTTTTATTTCGCTTATTTGTACAGGCTTGAGAAAATAATTTTCAACCCCGTATTTTAATGCTGCCGTGGCATAGGAAAAGTCCTGATAACCGCTCAGAAACATAACGTTGGTCTGAGGACAGTTATCATAAACATATTTTGCAACATCAATACCTGAAACATTTCTCATGCAAATATCACAAAGAACACAATCTGCATGATTGCTTTCAAGATATTCAATTACTTCCTTGCCGTCCGGGAAAATATTTACAATTTCAAATCCAATATTTTCCCATTTTATAATTCTGCTGAGCAGGTTTCTTATAGCCGGCTCGTCATCAGCGATTATGAGTTTATACATATCAACACCTCTCCGTTTATTGCAATTATATCATAACAAAGTTTATTATTTCAAGAATTAAAAAAAAAACCACAAATAAGTGCCTAAAATGGCAAAAATGTTCTATTTGTTTTTTGTTTCAACTATGTTACAATTATTTTGTATAATAGTAATTCCATGTACTTAGCATGGGTTTTTATATAAAAAATTGAGGTGGTGTTGTATGTTTGAAGGCATAGAGGACTATGTTGTTGCTCTGAGAAGAGAAATACATATGTATCCTGAAGTGGATTTCGATTTGCCAAAAACAGTTGCATTAGTAAAGAGGGAGCTTGAAGCCATTGGTGTCCCGTATACGGAAGAATATGGCGAGGGCAGTGTTGTGGGATATATAAATCCTGAAAAAAAGGGCTTCACCATTGCAATGCGTGCAGATATGGACGCTCTTTACCTGCAGGAGAAGGCAGATGTTCCTTATCGTTCAAAAATAGATGGCAAAATGCACGCATGTGGTCATGATGCCCACACTGCTATGCTTCTTGGTGCGGCAAAGGTTTTAAAGGGAATGGAAAATGACCTTAATTGCCGGGTAAAGCTGGTATTTCAGCCCAGTGAGGAAGGTATGAAAAGCGGCGCTGTCATGATGATTGAAAACGGAGTTCTGGATGACGTTGATGTAATTATCGGTCAGCATGTGGTAAATTCCTTAGAGGTAGGAACCATGGCCGTGTGCCCGGGAGAATCCCAGGCATCCAGCAGACACTTTAAAATTGAAATTTTTGGAAAGAGCGCCCATGCGGCACAATCGCAGACAGGTATTGATGCGCTGGCAATTGCTGTGCGTATGTACAATGCAATTCAGCTTATCATTACTCGTGAAGTTCCGCCAATGGAAAGATGTCTGTGCTCTATTGGTACGCTAAATGCAGGAACTACTCATAATAATGTGGCAGATTATGCGTCTATGAAAGGTACAATCCGTACATTTAATACCAAACTGAGTGGTTTGATTTTTAACCGGATAGAGCAGATTGCAAAAAGCTTGTCGGAGGAGACAGGTGCGCAGATTAAAGCAACCGGGCCGCTTAAATCGGTTTGTGTATATAATAACCCTTATTTATCCGAGCTGATTATGGAGTCTATGAAAAAAGTGGTAGGTGAAGAAAACACTGAACTGTTTAATGCACATATGGGTTCAGAAGATTTTTCACGTTACGGAGAGGTTGTTCCGGCAGTGTTCTTCCGCGTTGGAACGGGTAATAAGGCAAATGGAATTGACGGAAAAGCACATCATGATGATTTTGATATTGATGAAGCTGCACTCATAAACGGAGTCAAAACCTTTGTACAGTTTGTAGTGGATTATCAAAATGGTATAGATAAAGAAAAAATGAAAAAAGCAGATACTAGAAGCATTGAGTGGTAGAAACTCGAAATTGTAGTAATATGAAAAGAAAAGAGGTAACAACACAAATCATGAAGGTTTTAGCTGAATCAAAAACTATCAAGAAAAGAAAAAAACTAACAACATACGAATGGCAAATGTATTCCTTGCTTGTCATTCCCGTTTTACTTGTTTTTGTATTTTCATATCTTCCCATGGGTGGTATTATAATTGCTTTCAAAAATTATAAATACAATCTGGGGATTTTCGGAAGTGAATGGGTTGGGTTTGACAATTTCAAGTTTTTCTTTGTATCGGACGCCTTTACAAGAATTACATGGAACACCTTGTACATGAATTTCCTGTTCATAGCACTTGGTCATGCAGCGGCGGTGTTTACTGCAATTCTGCTTTTTGAATTAAAAAGCCGCAACGCAACAAAGGTATTTCAAACAGTGCTCATAACACCTCATTTTGTATCATGGGTCATAGCATCTTATGTAGTATATGCATTGCTCAATCCCTATGGCGTAGTAAATACGTTTATCAAAAGCATAGGCGGCAGTGCGGTAGACTGGTATACACAGCCAAAGTACTGGCCGGTTATACTGATTATATGTAATTTGTGGAAGCATATTGGTATGAACAGCGTAATGTATTACGCAGGCCTTATGGGAATGGACAGTACTCTGTTTGAAGCGGCAGAGGTTGATGGTGCAAATAAGATTCATATAATAAGATACATTATCCTTCCGCTCCTTGTTCCTATGATGACAATACTCATTATATTGGCAATCGGCGGCATATTCAATGCAGACTTTGGTTTGTTCTATAACGTACCAAGAAATGTGGGACTGCTTTATAAAACAACAGATGTTATAGACACATACATATTCCGTGCAATGCGTGAGCTTGGTGATATGGGTATGTCATCAGCTGTTGGTCTGCTTCAGTCAGTTGTAGGATTTATTATGGTTATGACAACTAATGCTATAAGCAAAAAGATAAATCCTGACAATGCATTGTTCTAAACAGGAGGTGAGCAAAATGAAAAGAAAAAGTCTTATATCTCAGATAGCATTAATAATATTCTTCACGGCGCTGTGTGTGTTGGTTATTCTTCCGTTTTTGCTTCTTCTTGGAGTATCCTTCTCCTCGGAAAATGATGTTATCGAATACGGTTACAGCCTTATACCAAGAACATGGTCCCTTGAGGCATACCGCTATGTATTCAAAAACCCAACATCAGTTTTTAATGCATATAAAGTAACGGCAACATATTCGTTTATAGCAATGTTTCTAAGCGTTTTGCTACAGGCAATGTGTGCATTCCCTCTTACAAGAAAGAACCTGAAGGGAAGAAACGCTATTTCATTCTATTTGTATTTTACCATGTTGTTCAGCGGAGGTCTTGTTCCTGCGTACATACTTCGTACACAGTATCTCCACCTTGACAATACAATATGGATATACATAATACCAACATTAATAAGTCCCTGGAATATATTTATGATGAGAACCTTCTTTGCAGGTCTCCCTGAGGAAATATTTGAATCAATGCAAATTGACGGTGCCAGCGTATATAATATGTTCTTTAAGACAGTATTGCCTCTTTCAAAGCCGGTTCTTGCTACAATTGCCTTGATGACCTTCTTGGGTAAGTGGAACGACTGGTACACTGCAATGCTTTATATAGATGATGATAAATTAATCAGCTTGCAGTACCTGCTCCAGAAGATAATGCAGAATCTGAAGATGATACAGGAGCTTGGAGGACAGGGTCTTGGTACTCAAATTGACGTAAGCTCGATTCCGGGTGAAACATCAAGAATGGCTATGGCAGTAGTTGTTGCAGGACCTGCCCTTGTAGTATTCCCATTCTTCCAGAAATACTTTGTAAAGGGTCTTACAGTTGGCTCTGTAAAAGGATAAGTTAATTAAGCCGTAAGGCTAAAAATAGAAAGGATGATGATTAATCATGAAAAAACTCATTTCACTGTTACTTGCAGGCGCTATGTTATTCTCACTTGCAAGCTGTGGAAAAAAAGGAGCAGGAGTAGCAGATGGAGACATCCCGACTCTTACATGGATATTGCCGTGTGATGAGCAATCAGACTTAGCTTCTGTTCAGGACGCACTCAACGAAATTTTTGTTGAGGAAGTTGGTGCTAAGGTTGAGCTTCAGTTTATCGAACCTGGTGCATTCAGCGAAAGAATGAGGATGAAGATGGCTTCCGGCGAAGACTTCGACATGTGCTTTACAGGTTATGTAAACAAATATCTATCTGCTGCTGAAAACGGCGGTATAATGGATATTACAGACCTTATTGACCAGGTTGAGGGCTTAAGAGAAGCAGTTCCTGAATATAGCTGGGATGCTTCTACCATCAACGGCAGAATTTACGGCGTTCCTAATACACAAATTGCGTGTATGACAACAGCTGTTGTTGAATACACAGACATTTCTAAGGACTACGATTTTGATTTCTCAACAGTTGATGACATGGAAGACCTTGAGCCATACTTTGAAATGATAAAGAAGAGCGACTCAAAGGTATATCCATATCTTCCTGCATATGGTGTAAACCCATGGTATTCAGAGAAATACTTAACAGTTGGTTCAGAAATGATTGCGTTTCCGCTTGATGCAACATCAGCAGACGAACTTTGCTACATGTGGGAAACAGAGGAATGGCAGGATGGTGTAAACACTCTTTGGGATTGGTATCAAAAGGGTTATATCAGACCTGACATCTTAAGTGCTTCTGACAATACAACAGACAGAAAGAGTGGCAGAGTGGCTGTTGACACAGAACTCTGGAAGCCGGGCACAGAAGTTTCATGGAAGACCAGTTATGGCCGCGACAATAAATTCTGGCCAATTGAAGCACCTGTTATGAAGCGTAGTAACGCAACATCAACTATGGTATCTCTTGGACTTAACTGTAAAGATCCTATCAAGGCTTTGGAGATTGTAAAGCTTACACATACAGATCCAAGAGTTGTAAATCTTCTTTCATTTGGTATTGAGGGTAAACACTACAACCTTGTTAACAACAGAGTAGAAAAAATTGAAGGTTCAGGCTACGACCAGAGCGCTCAGCGTTGGAAGTTTGGTAATTCTTTCCTTGGACATTTAGTTCCAGGTGAGGATGATGATGTAGTTGAACAAACAAAGAAAGTAAACGACGAATCAATTAAGGCACTTCTTAAATTCCAATTTAATTCAGAACCTGTTAAAACTCAGATTTCAAATATCAGTTCAATTTTGACAGAGTATGAAGTATATAACAAGGGTGCAGCAGATCCTGCTACTTATATGGATGAGTTAATCAAAAAGCTTAAGGATGCAGGCATCGAAGATGTATATAACGAGGTTAAGATGCAGCTGGATAAATATTTTGCATCTGAGAATTAAGGGTGTGATTAAATGTTTAAGAAAATAGTAGCGGTGTGTCTTATACTCTGTTCTTTTGTAACAGTTGTGGGAGCAGCAGATTACAGAGCTGTTCAAAACACCACCGCAGGTAACATTTATATAGAAGGAAAGCTTGAAAGTTACGAGGGCGGAGTTCTCAGCTTAAGAATTTATGAAGGAGACAGAACCTGCTATATAAATGAATTTAAACCGGCAGACGATGGAAGTTATACCATTAAATTTAAGTTTAAAGAGGACGCTTCAAAGCTTTCATACGACTTGAAATTAAATGGTACAAGTGTAAACGATTCAGTTATCCAAGCGTATGCCGATACAAGTAGCTTTATCAATGCCGATATATTCCTTATGGACGGTACGGGCGCCGGACTCAGGATAGACGGTAGCACTAATAGAATGACATATATTGATAAAGATCCACAAACATATGTGGAAGAAGGGGAAACAGCAACTACTCATACATACGAAGTTACAGACCTTGAAAGCAATATTAAGGCGGATACTGAGGTTGGAGTTGCAGTATATCCAAAGAACGAGCTGGGAAATGACGGAACAGGATATACAGTGGTGCTTGCACAGTATGGTGAAGACGAAAGACTTCTCAGCTGTAAAACCCTTACAACAAAAACCATGACTTACTACGATTATAGCGGTGCCATGGTTGATTGTGGGAAAGTGTCCCTTGTAGAAGGGGTAAAAAGTGTAAAGGCGTTTATGTGGGATTCATATACAAATCTTACTCCTTACACACAGGCAGCAGATAGTGAACTTGAACCTATCAGTGTTTACTATGTAGGAGATTCCACCGGGCAAAAATGGAATTCCAACTCTATGTCTGTTTTCCCGCAAGCAGGAATAGGAAGCTTTCTTAGTGACTATTTCAATTCTGATTACGTAACGTTTTATAACAAAGCAGTATCGGGCGCTACTGCAGCAAGCTATCTTGATGATAGCACTAAATTAGGTGACTGGCCTGCTTTAATAGAACTTGTCAAATCGGGCGACTACGTAATTATTGGTCTTGGTATCAATGACCTGTGCAGCAATTGGGACAGCGCAAGAAAAGCAAAATACAAAGATGGAATTGAAACCATGGTAAAGGAGACAATTTCAAAAAATGCAACTCCAATACTTGCATCACCAATATTAGCTTTAGATAGTGGTGACGCAATAACAAAAGGTCTCGCATATGCGGACGTTGCACTAGAAGCTTTAGAAGAACTGGGGGAGAAGTATGGACTTACCGTACTTCCAATCCATACTACAGCACGGCAGATATATATCGATGCAGGATTAACAATGGACACAGCTGCAGACAAATACCATTTGACAGCGGATGGAGTTAAAGCAATAATCGGGCAGGAAAACTACGCAAAATACTATGCATTAGGTAAGAATGCTGCATTTGAAGGAGATCCTAACTACTTCGACATAAGTAATGACAGAGGACACCTTAATGTATATGGTGCAGACTTCTATGCAAATATTTATGCAGAGTTGATTGCAAAAAGCTCAACACCGCTGAAATTTTATCTCAAGTAAAAAGAGGTGAAAAAGTGAAAAAACTTAGCATATTTATTGTACTTTCAATGCTTACAGCAACAATATGTCATGGTGCTGAAATGGATTTAGCAACAAAGAACATTATAGTAAAAGGTACAGCAGAAGGTACAAATTCGCAAGTTGCGACAATACTCATACAAGATACAGAAGGCAATGCTGCTTACATAAACGAGGTAGATATTGTTGATAAAGAGTATTTTGCAAAATTCAAATTCCCTGACTATACCGGTGGAAAATATACAATAAAGGTTTGGGCAGGTGGAGAGGATATAACCTCAGACGCTCTTGTGGCAGAGTCTCAGGACGGCAAGTTTGAATTAAAGCTTGGCATTACAGGAGATGGCTCAAACAAGTATTTTACAGCTGGTGATACACTAAAGCTTAACGCAGAAATCAAAAACCTTTTTGCAGATGAAGAGGTATACAAACTTTACCTTTCATGCTATGCACAAGATGGAAGATTTCTTGGTGTAAAAAGCAGTAATGATATTTACATAACATACGGTGGTAACGGCGAAGTCCAGGAAGGCAATTTTGAAAATGTCACCCTGCCTGCTGGAACATCTTATGTTAAGGTTATGGCACTAACAGACCAGTTTACGCCTTTTGGAAGTGCAAAAACACAAGCAGCTGATGATAAAATGTACCAGGACGGTGACGGTGTAGCAATTGTAGGTGACAGTATGGCACATATGGGAGATTACAATATGTTCCTTGAGCATTTCTACCAGACACGTTATCCTGACAGGAAAATAAGCTTTTACAAAAAAGGTGTAAGCGGTCAGACGGTTAATAATGCGTTAAACAGGTTTGACTCTGACATAGTAGCTGAAGGTGCTAACCGTATAACCTTAATGATTGGACATAACAATGTTGCAGAACGCACAGACCATGATGCAGCCGTTGCCGAAACAATAGAAAGTATGTCAAAGTTTCTTGATAAGGCAGAGGAAGAAAATGTAGAAGTTACACTTATTACAGTTCCTCAAAGTGATGACCGTGAATCCTACACAGGCTACTGGGGTGATTCTTTTTCAAGAGAACCCGGAGAGGATTACAAAACAGGTACAGCAAACCACAATGAAGTAAAGGAAAAACTTGCAAGTGCAGTAGTAGACCTTGCTCGTCAAAGAGGCGTAAGCTGTTATGACCTGTATTCCTTAACAAAGGACATAAACGAAAGGGCAGAAGCTGCAGGAGATAGAGGCTATGTACTAACTTGTAATGACAGAATACATGCGTGTCCGGCAGGTGATATAGTTTATGCATACTCAATCATCAAAGGACAAGGCGCAACTCCAACAGTTGCTGCCGTAGAGCTTGATGCAAGCGGTACTGTACTCTTGACAGATAACTGTAAGGTTTCAAATGTCAGCACACAAAATGAGATATCCTATACATATACTCCATTTGCTTCTCCTATCGGAAAGGTTAAGACCCCTGGTTCAACAAGTGCAAGCAGCGAAATGGGTTATGAAGATGTGGAAAAATATCTTGATTTGACAGGAGAGCTGAATCAGGAAACCATTAAGGTTACAGGCCTTGCAGCAGGAGAATACACAATCTCCCTGGATGGCACACCCCTTAAAGCAACTTATACCAATGCAGACCTTGCAGCAGGTGTTAACATTGCTATACTGGATGAAAATCCAAACCAGATAAGGGCACAGGAGGCTTGGCAGTATCTTATAAAAAAGAATTCACAAGAAGATAAACTAAGAGCCATTCAGTCAACGATCTGGTATAACGGTGATAAAGCCTATAAAGAGGGCACATGGGATGAGTGGCTTGCGGCTAAAGAAAGTCATACATACTACAAATACTTTAAAAACTATCCAACCTATATAGAACAAAAGGATAGTATACAAGAGAGTGCTTTAGGATACGCAGACCAGGCGGCAGCCCTGTCAGCTCCTGTATCCTATACTGTAACAATAACAAAAAAATAACCGATATATTTACGGTTTAGTTATAAGCATTTCAGAATGCTTAGAAAATAAAAGAAAGGAAATCATAAAATGAAATTTTTAAAATTTAAAAAAGTTTTATGTACAGCAGTATCACTTGCATTGCTTATATCAGCACTGCCTGCAACAATAGCATCTGCTGAACTGCTTGATGATACAGTCGTAACACCTTTTTATCAAAACGACTTTACTGATGCAATGGATATAACGAACTTGGTTACTTCTGATTATGGAAAAGATCAAGCAGCGACCCTTGGATATATCCCGTCAGACACTGAAAAGACTAATCAGGTGCTCAAATTAGAATCACAGGGATATGCGCTAACTAGCGAGACATCCAACACACAATTCAATTTCAACATGGCCCCCTCAAAGACTAATAATACTGGTGTTACATTTAATGATAAGGGCTATGATTCCACAAAACCTATTATATATGAGATGAAAATGTATATTCCTGAGGCTTCTATAAGAGGAGCAAATGGTGAGAACTATACAGGCTACTATGGTATACGCATAGGCCCCCATATATCCAGCGGCAAAGCTACGGACAACAAACGAAATATTACTCACGTGTTCTATAAAATAGGAATTAATGCCCAAAAGAACAGCGCTGACGTAGGCAAAGGTTATTTTGCTGTTGGTGAGGATATAAAAGGTGGCGTACACGATAGTAAAATGACCACAGACGCATGGCACACATTTAAATGGGTAATTGCTGCAGGCGGTGAAACTATTAGCATATGGATGGACGATATACAGTTATATACAAATAAAAGCTCTCACCTTGATTTAACAGGTACAAAAGCTTTGGGATATCGTTATTTTGAAGGTATTAAAGTAGCAGGCTCATATAAGAGTACGACTGATTATACGAATATTCCCAAAGGTGAAGCAATTTATGTAGACGATGTTAAGATATACCAGGTAAAAGAGGGCTTTTCAGGACAGTTCAGCTTTAATGCAGTAGATTCTGTTGGTACACTTACATTGAACCATGCAATAACAAATGCAGACCTTGATAAAATTACAGTAGCTGACTCATTAGGCGTTGCAGTAACACCGTCAAAGTCACTTAGCACAGACGGCAAGGTGGTAACTCTCAGCTTTGGAGATTCTCTTAAGTCAGAGGCAGCATACACAGTAAACGCCTCTAACCTTGCTGATGAGTTTGGGCAGACACTTAGCATTTCTACATTTTCCTTTACTGCACCAAAGAAGGCTGTATCATATCTTTTCCAGAATGATTATTCATCTGAGAAAAATGTAGATGAGAAAGAAGCAGGCATCACAGACCTTGCATTTGACCCTGAAGATGAATCAAACAAGGTTCTTAAAGTAACAGCATCAGGTAATGCAATCACATGGGGTACAGGATTTAACGTTGGACTTTATGGTGGCACTGACACATTTACACAGAGAGGTTATCAGAGCGGAAAACCTGTAATATATGAGATGAAGATGTATGTTACAGATGACTTTGTACAAAATAACACCCTTGGTGATTATAGTGTCCTTATAGGTCCTGCAGTCGGTACTTATACTAAAAATATAATGTATAACGCAGGACTGAACGACTTGAAAAATAAAACGAAAGTCGAGAGCGGAAGTGTGTATATAGCTGCCGACAAGTGGAACCCGTTAAAGACCATAACAACAGATGCATGGCACACATTTAAGTGGATTGCAGACGGCTCAACAGTAAGTATGTGGGTAGATGGTTCAGCAGTTTATGCAAACATGGTAAATGAAAACGGTTCAAAATACACTACTTTCAAGGGTTCTGACAAGATGAACGGTATTAGAATTGTGGGAAGAGACGATAGTGATCTCGCTGCAGGCTCCACACTTTATGTGGATGATGTAAAGGTTTATCAGGTAGCTGATGTCTTTGCATTAACAGAAGCAACATATGACATAAGTGAAGGTTCAATACTTGTAAGTACAGGATCACAACCTACACAGGCTACTATTGATGCTATTACAGTTAAGAACGGAGATACAGATATATCAAGTCTTATCACATCAAGAGTATGGGATTCAACAAATAACGTATTAAAGCTCTATGTTCCATTTGAAAGCCTTCAGCTTGGAACAGACTATACAGTTGTATTACCTAAGAACTCAGCTGATTTATATGGACAGATGACATCTGTGGCTCAGGAAGCTACATTTACAACACCTATGTCAAGAAGCGTTGCGCTCAAAACAGCAACAGTAACAGCAGCACCTTCAGACACAGGTGCAGCAGCAAGTATCGTTCTTGAAAACGGAGCAGCTTCAAGATCTGCATGGGTTGTTATGGCAGTTTACGGACAGTATAACGAGCTACTTGGTGTTGACGCTCAAACTATAACAGTAGACGGCACCACAGAGCCAATTCCATTTACAATCATAGATGATTGCTCAGATGCAACTATTGCAAAAGTATTCATCTGGGATAGTCAGAACAGCATGATACCACTTCAGAACAGTTCAATCATTTGGACAGCAGGTAACTAATAATTAAATTTCCGGCAGGGAATGCCTCACAAATTTTGAGGCATTCCCTCACGGAGGTTAAAAAAGGAATTTATCTATGAAAAATAAAAAATTTTTACACAGAAAAATAACAGGTAAAATTTTAAGTATACTTTTATCTGTAATAATGCTCCTTGCATTATATGTTCCGGTGCAGGCAAATAATTTAAGCTATTATGCTACTTTTAAAAGTATAAAGGTTTCCGGCTATGGAAGCTTAGATTCGGCAAATCCTTTTGTAACTCTCATTTTAAAAAATGGTGACGAAATTATAGGCTTGGGCGAAACAAAAATGGAACCAAGCGGCAAATATGAATATACTTTTAGAGCTCCAAAAATAACAGAGGGAGCAGAGCTTTTTGTAAAATGTGCTGATCAGGATATAACAAGCACTGTTTACGAAGCAATTCTTGAAACTTCAACCATTGCACAGGTTTCCTATGACCTTGTAGAACGTGATAATACGTATGAGGTTACAGCAGACCTTTCGGATGTAACAGAGCTTACAGACAACTTTACTATAGTCGTAGCACAGTATGATAAAGAAGAAAGATTGGTAGAAAGTACCCTCATAGGCTCAGATGAGCTTGAGGATATATCTCTATTTGATGGTAATATAGAAAAAAAGAGCGACATTTTAAAGCTGTATGTCTGGACAACAGACACTATGGCGGCAGCAGCAAAAACCCGTGAGGGTGATGGCGGATTGCTCTTGAAATTTGGTGCAAAGGCGGATAGTCAGTATAAAGAAGGCTATAAACCCCTTGCAGGAAATAACGGATACGAAAGATACCTTCAGGCAAAATCAGAGCTTCCTGAAGAGCTTGATATTATAAAGGAACAAAAACCCCAGATAACAAACGCTTTTTATGTATCTTCGAATGCACTCTCCGGCGGTGACGGCTCCTTTGACAGACCTTTTGCAACACTTGAAGATGCACTTGATGCATACAGGAATTTGAGCAATGCAAACAAAGAAAATTGGACGGGTATATATCTTTTTGGCGGTGTGTATAACATCGACGAGATAATTACAATCAATAACACCTACACAAATTCGGAAGGCAATGCAAAACTTTACATAGGTGCATATAACGGCGAGAAAGTAACCTTTACAAACGGAAAAACTGTAACGGGAGATGACCTTATACCCGTAACAAAAGAAAACACTTCTGCAGATACTATAAATCGCATACACAGCAATGCCGGACAGATATATTATGTAGATTATGAAACACTTGGCATTGACAAAATAAGCGGTGCAGTATATGGCGATACAGGTAAGAAGCCTAAGCTTTATATAAGCGGCAAGGAGCAAATTCTCGCAAGATATCCAAACGGAAGTGATACCTACATATCAAATGTAATAAATGACGGCTACAACAACGGTTATCTTGATTACGCTGTGTTTGTCCCTACAGATACAAGACCTTTTGAGTGGACAAATCAGGCAAATATAGGAATTGCAGGTCAGCTTAGCGTAAGCTGGTATTATAACCACATGCAAGCATATTTTGATAATGACCTGAACCATATAAGTGTCCCTGCAACACAGGCAGCGGCGCAAAAAAGAGGAATAGCCAAAAATTTAATAAATGCCACTGAAATCCCTTCACATTTCCACTACTACAATGTATTTGAAGAAATGGATTTGTCAGGCGAATGGTGTTATGACGACACAGAAAAGAGAGTGTACATATGCCTTGACGGTGATGTGAGCGATAAAAAGATTTCCGTTGCAGGAGATATGACAAGTTATGCAATACAAGTAAGCGGCATAAGCAATGTTGTTTTTGATGGCATAGACTTTGAAGTATTTCAGTACGCTGTTAGGATTTCAGGCTGTTCAGATGTAGTAGTGCAGAACAGTACCTTTAAAAACTTGGGAAGAGGAATGTATTTAACTCAAAGTGAAACCTCAGGTGTAATAAACTCTGATTTTGAAAATGTTTATACAGGTATTTACATTAGCGGCGGCGGTGCAAGTGCAAGTGCAGATGTTGAGCCTAAACGAAATTTTGTACAAAATTGTCACTTTGACGGCGTGGAAAATGACTGTATGACCCTTTCATATACCTTCGGAAATATAGTTTCCCATAACCTTGCAGAAAATTTCAAGGGTTGGTTTACGGGCGTGTTCTACGGCGGTGAAAATATCATTGAGTATAACGAAGCATATGCCGGAGGCTATAATGGTAGTGAGGACTATATAATTTACTTGAATGGTACATATGAGTCAAGAGCTAATCATATAAGGTATAACTATCTCCACGATTTCTCACCTCTTCCTCAGAAAATTCCAACCGGTGTTGTAATTTGTGCAGATGACCTTGCAGAAGAGCAATACATCTATGGCAACATTATTCAAAATGCATACAGCGGAATTTATGGCAACGGCGGAGACAACAATGTAATTGACAGCAACTACATCATTAGCAGTAGTCAGAAAAACCTTTGGGCATCCATAAGAATGAGTAACTCAATGTATGGTGCAAATGTGGGTAATATGGGCGAGCAATTGCTTAACAATCCGGTAAATGCTCTATTTACAAAAACTTATCACAGTTTAAAACTCGCACAAGGCAAATGGGGACAAAGATATCCTCACGCAACAGACCGTATGACCTATCTTCAAGGTGTGTCAAAGACATGGAACACAGGTGACAAAATAAGTGAGGATATGCTCTTTGCAAGATTGTGTACAGGAAACTATATTATTAATAATGTAGGTGTAAACGTACCAAATTTTGCCATAAATAATTCTCCTCAGTCAGATGACATGAACGGTGACGGCGTAAGTGATGTGACTGATGTTTCAAATATGTTTGTCCAGAACACAGACCCGGCAATCAGTGTTACTCAAGATGAATATGGAAATGACTACAATGTAATGTGGAACAACACTTATCCGGATTCTGTGGACCTTTCTCAAAACAATGTTTTCCTGACAGCAGGACTTGAAAGAGAAAAGGCAGATGGCATTAATTCGCAAATTAATGTACTATATCCAAAAAACAGCAACATTCGTGAAAACGCAAACACCGTTGAGGTGTGCTGGGACAAGGAAAATGGCGTAAACTTCTATCAGATTGTTGTTGCTTCAGATGCGGCATTTACAAATGTTATCTCTGATGACTGGTTTATTGAAAACAGAGGTACAATAGACCTTGCAGCACCTAACAAGGAAAGTATGCAATTTGACAGCGTCAGGGAAAAAGGGGAGATAACACTTTTAAACAGTATATCAAATGCTAGTCTTAACATGGTTGTTGTAAAGGATTCACAAGGAAATACCGTAACCTCAAAAAAGACACTTACCAATAATAGAAAAACCATAACCTTCTCCTTTGATAATAGTCTTAAGCCGGGTGAAATCTATACAGTACAGTCTCCTGTCCGTGTGGACGGCTCCGGCAACGTACTTGCAACAAAAACCTTTACTTTTGTTTCAGCAAAAGATACAAATATTAATAAAAACTCCTCAGGCGGAACTTTATATTATTATAAGGTCTTGGGCTACAGCGCATCCGAAGGCGATGCTTCCCTGGCTGCTCCAATTGTTACATCTGATATACGCACTATAGAAAAGGGAAAGCAGCAAATAGACGTAACTGTTATCAGCAAAGGTGACTCAAACCTGAGCACAAGCTGGGAAGGAGCTCTTGGTAACAATCAGACAAGAGCAAAAGTAAACGGATTACTTTCACAAATGACTGATGATGGCTACTATGTACGCTTTACAGGCCCGGCAGCCACAAGTAATGAAACTTACAGGATGGTGTGGGATGGAGTTTACAGCTGTGTAGAATCAGAAACCAAGAAATATGATCCTGATTTCTACACCAATGTAAGTCTAAAGGTACGATTCCCGTCAGAAGCAGAGTTTGCAACCTATGCAGATGTGGCAATGGCACAGTGGTACCCAAGCTTTTCTGCAGAGAATGTAAACCTTGGCGGAGATTCTAACGAGGTTAAGCTCATATTCACCAAAACAAGCAGAGGATATAGTCTGGAGCTGTATGACTTTGGAAGAAGAAATCCAAATACACTCGCGGAGGAAAGCAGAATTCTTCTTAAGACTTATAATTCGCCAGAAAAACTGTTTGGAAGATGGATTGACATAAACTACACCGTTGATATGCTTACAGGCGTAACAACAGGTACAGCTGACGGCGTGAATTTTGAAACAGATCAGAATAATACAAGCTGGGGAGAAAGATATAAATGGAATCCTGAAAACTATTTGCGCTTCTTTGACTTTGCCCTTAAAACAAATACGGACAACGTATTTACTATGGATGTAAAAGATGTAATTATAACAAGGTCAAAATAATAAAGGTTCAGTATAAAGTTCATAGTAGAGTAATCATTGAAAGGAGAGTATGAAATTTATGAACGTAAAGCTAAAAAGAATATTTTGTCTGACGCTTACTCTGGCGTTTTTAACAGCCTGCATGCCAACTCTTGCTTTGGCAGAAGAGGAGAATGTGTTTGAGCAGGAAATTACAGAGGTTCAGCCTTCTGATAATCAGGAAATCCAGACAGACAATAACGAAGATTTGGAATTGGATATTCCCGAGACGGACGAGGAACCCGCAGAAGAATCTACAGAAGAACCTGTGGAGGAGTCTACAGAAGAACCTGTGGAGGAAACTGTACAAGAACCTGCACAGGAGCCTGAGCAGTTCAGGGTTTTTGAGGATATGTTTACAAATCAGGGCATGGCCCTTGACGGCGAAACTCCAACACTCATGAGCCTGGTGCTGTCAGGTCAGAGCAATGTAATTTATGAAAACAACTTCAGCGGTACAAGTACAGATGTATCGGAGTGTCGAGAAACAGGTATCACAAGTCTTTCAAGAGACCCTGCAGATCCTGGAAATACCGATAAGCAGGTCCTTAAAATAACATCAATGGGAACAACACCTACCAGTTCAGAAGACCTTACCTCCTTTAATGTCAACATTAAATCTACAGGAAGAAGATATAGTGAGTTAGGCTATGATTCCGAAAAGCCTGTTATATATGAAATGGATATATACATTCCCGAAAGCACAATAAAAACAAATGGCGTCAACAACGCCGGCTATAATGGATTGTATGTAAGCCCTCATTATTCATCAAACAATTCTACTTACTACAAAAATAAGACCATTGGACATGGTGCTCTTACTATGGGAATTAATGGTGCTGAAGGAAATAGTACCATCCCAACCGGACAGTTTGCTATTAACGAAAACATAAATGGAACCACTACCGGAAAAAGAGCAACAACAGATGCATGGCATACATTCAAATGGGCAATTTCCGCAGGCGGCACAATAGTTAATATGTGGGTAGATGATACACGAATAGTTGAAAACCGGGCAACTAAAAGAACTCTTACCAGCACTTCTTATATGGATGGTATTAAAATTACCGGTACATATCATAGTACATCTCCAACAGCATTTCCTGAAGGCACATCAATTTATGTAGACAACGTTAAGATATACCAAATTACAACACAGACCCCTTCCTTTGAGGTTGCCGATACAACAAATGTAGATATGGAGGCTGGTATTGTTGTAGATTTAAAACACCAACTTCCGTTGGCCGATTTGGCAAACTACTTCTCAATTGAACGTGGAGACGAAATTATAACACCTACAGTTTCTGCAGTTCAGGGAGAACCTACAAAGGTTCGTATCTCATCAACGGAGCTTGAAGGTGCTGCAACCTACACAGTTTACTTTGACGGATATGCATGTTTTACATCTGCAGACTCTCTTGAAATTACAACAAAGGCTCCTACATCAATGAGTGTAAGCGCAGACGTTGCAGAAGGCACAACTCTCCCTGCAGGAGAAAATACAGTAACCTTGACCTTCTCACAAAAGATTGCTGCATCTGATGTGGAACAAAAATTAACAATAGTTGACGAGGACGGAAACGACCAGAGCTTCACAGTTGCTCAGGATGGCGAAAAGGCAGTAAAGGTAAGCATGAACTTGGGAGAGCTTTGTGACTATACTATAACACTTGACCAAAGTATTACAAGTAATGATAATCTTGCACTTCCGCTCATCGCTGATTTTGTTCTTAACGTAGGTACAGAAGCGGCAGTTGTAGTTCCTGAAGAGGACCCATACGGCAATCCTGTTCACGGAGACACCGAGCCTGTAACTCCTGCAGTTGGGGCAACCGCTTCATCATGGTATATCTCCGATGCTCAGACCGGTGCCATAGAAGGTATTACAGACGGTGTAAAAATCAGCGTAACCAATTCAGATGCAAGCGTAAGCGCAATACCAAAAGCAACAAGCGCAGAATCATATTACGAGTCAAGAAACTCCGCATATCCTCACGCATCCGTGCTTGTTTATGAATATGACCTTAAGCTTCCTGACCTTGAAAATGCGGCACAATCGTTTAGTACTACATATAACTTTGGTATAACTTCAGATAATTCATCTGATCCAATATGGGCAAATGTAGGTAAGGATGGCACCCCTATTACTTTTACATACGACAGTAACGGAATTACACTTCAAAAAACCTCAGTTTCATCATCATCAACAAAGCTATACACGGCAGATGAGCTTTCAGGAGTAAGTGATATTCATATTAAGTTTACCATTGATAATGAAACAGGTATTGCAACCTTCTTCAGAAGTGACGGTGTAACACGAACAATTGATATGACCACACCTCCTAACTGGGGTGACACCGCTTCAAACAGAGTATGGTCACCTTATATGCATATCAGAAATGTCATATTCTATTGTAAGGCTCAGAGAAGACAAACAGCTGAGTTCGAGGTTACTAATTTCTCTGTAAAGCGTATTACAAAATCTCTTGGAGTTGACGGCGCAAGCTTTGAACACGGAGATTACTATGTAGATACACAAAATATTACTATCTCATTTAATGATGATATAGATATTGAGAAGCTTAAAAAAGCAATTTATGTAACCGACGAAAATGGAGATAAAGTAGAAAACTGTACCATTACTGTTACAGGAGCTGACAGCGATTTTGGTGTTTCAATAACAGGACTTTCACCTTATACTAGATACAATCTTAATATTGAAGGGCTTATAGCAGAAAATGACCGTATAATGAGCGAAAAGTTTACTCGTGGTTTCGTAACCAAAAAGTCAAGCCCTGTTTTCGTTGATACTGTAGATGCTGCAGCAGTACTTAATACCCACGGAAAGCGTCTTCAAAAGGCAACTAATATAGACTATACTCTTGTACTTAAAAATGACGGCGGTACAGTAGAGAACTATATAGGTGCAGTAGCGGTTTATGACCAAAATGACGGTCTTTTGAAAATTAGCTATCAGGACATAACAGTAGGTAATAATCTATTTACACTCACAGGTGTTCCTCTTGGCGCGGCAAGAATAAGAGCATATGCATGGAAAAAGAACACAGACGGCTCATTGGGTGCACTTCTTCACGAATCAGACCTTATAAAAGAGGATACGCAAAAGCCGGAATATACACTTGAATATAAAAATACACTACCTTCCTTTGAGGGTAAGATTACAGACGCAGTAAATTCTGTTATGAGCATTTCAGGTAAAACAACAGATACTGACGGGGTTTATACTCTCCTCATACTTGACGGGGAGGATACACCTCTTACACAGGCCGCAACAAAAACTCTTGCACTTGTAAGTGCAAATGTAACTGCGACAGGAACTGAATACATATATGGTAACACATTTGCATTTAATTCTCCAACAGGCACATACACAGCCTATGTTGTTACAAAAAACGGCGCATATTCTAATGATTTTGAATACATTGTTCTTTCGGAGCTAATAAATGAATATGTAATTCCTCTCTCAAACGGAACAATTGCACAGAATCAGATTCTTACCAAGACACTTGAGTACAACGCGGCAATCGGTATAGACTTTACAAGAGAGTTTGTTTCCGACAGAGACAAAGCACTCTTCCAGAAGAGAATGTATGAGAAGAGAACTCTTCTTGTAGGTCCAACAGACAATGATTATATAAATCAGCTCGTGACAAATATAGATTATGCAAGAAGAGAAATTGCATATCTCAACGAGCTAAAGGCAATTTCATATGCAGGTCTTATAGCAGATAAGCTAAGAAATGGTACAGAATTTACAAATATGGTCTTTACTGCTTATGACGGAAGTCTTACAGATACACAAAGAGCAGCAGTTTGCTCAAATATATTAGGTAAAACCTTTGCAGACGGTGATGCACTTAAGACAGAGTTTGACAGACTCGTTGCTAATCCACCTGTAACACAGAATACTGTTGTAAACGATTCAAGAAATGACGGCCCTTCAGGAACAACAAGTATGTCACAGAACTTAATATCTGCACCAACGCCGGTTACACCGGACCAAGTGTTTGCAGACCTTTCAGGCTATGACTGGGCTAAGGAGTCTATATTAAGTCTTGCTCAGAAGGGTATTATAAACGGTGTTGGTAACGGCGAGTTTAATCCGTCAGGTCTTGTTACAAGAGAACAGTTTGCAAAAATGATAGTTCTCGTGCTTGACAGCTTTGATGAATCGGAAATTACAGATTTCTCAGATGTAGATGCTTCTCAGTGGTATGCTCCTTACGTAGCATCAGCACAGGCAAGCGGAATAGTAAACGGTATAAGCGATACAGAGTTTGGCGTTGGTATGCACATTACCCGTCAGGATATGGCTGTTGTTATTTACCGCGCTCTTAAAGCAAATGGCTACACCTTCACTACTGAAAAAAAAGAATTTGCAGATGCAGACCAGATTAAGGACTATTCACTTGAAGCAGTCGGCATTCTGGCAGCTGAAGGTATCCTTAACGGTGTTGGTGACAACATGTTTGCACCAAACAGGAATGCAACAAGAGCAGAAGCTGCTAAGCTTATAGAAGCACTTGACAAATTATGCTGATAGATATTAGCAGAATGGAGGACTAATATGAGCAAAAAAATACTGATTTTATTACTGACAATACTTGTCTTTGCACTTCCTGTGCAGGCGGCCGGAAGTGATGTTTCTGCAACAGACTTCCTTATTGGCTTCGGTGCTATGAGTGCAAGCGAAGTTCTGGAACCGGATGCGCCAATAACAAGAGGTGAGTTTGCAAGACTCGCAGGAGAAATTGCCGTTTCATATGCTGCAGACGAAACTTCTCTTGAGCAAAAATGGGCAGATGTTCCAAGAGATTCTAAGTACTTTAATAATGTAATGCTGCTTACAAACCTTGGAATTATAAACGGAGTATCTCCACTTGAGTTTGCTCCTGATAATAATATAAGCAGTACAGACGCCTGTGCAATTCTTGTAAGAATTTTGGGCTATGACTTCCTTGCAAACGAGAAGGGATATGTTGCACAAGCAGGTGAAATCGGACTCCTGGACGGAGTATCAAACACCACAGATTATCTTACAGCAGAAAATGCATATAAAATGCTGCGCAATGCTTTGTTTGCAGAGGTTCAGTTTGCAAATGTAATTGACGGACACGAAACAAACTTCCATAGCGCTCCCCTTATGGAAAAGCGATTTGGTATAAGCGTTGTAACAGGAATTGTTACAGATGACGGCGTAACAGCCCTTGCAGGTGAAACCGGAATAACAGAAGACGCTATAAAGATAGGCAATATAGATTATATCAATAATTCCGGCAGAAACGACCTTCTGGGTTACAACGTATGCGCTTATGTGAAAAAGGACGGCGATATGCAAACTGTAATTTATATGCATCCTTATAAGCAAAAAAATGTTGTGGCAGAATTTACATCGGACAAAATTAAAAACTTTAATGATGGAATATACAGCGTGTACAAGTCAGAAAACACAGAAAAAACTGACCAGTACAGACTTGTAGGTGATTATAAGCTTATTTATAATTGCAAGTATGTTGGCGGCGGAGTTACACCGGAGTTGTTGGAGCAAATGATGAATCCAAAATTCGGAAAGGTAACTATCATTGATAATAACTCCGACAGACTGTATGATGTTGTAATCGTTGAGGACTATCAGACCATTGTAATCCGAGGCTATCAGAATGTGAGCCAGACTGTGTATAATGCACTTTCTGTACCTACACCTGTAACCTTTGTAGATTTACAGCAGTCAATGTCCTTTGAAGATACAAAGAAGCTTGAATTGTTCACTACCCGTGGTTCAAAAATGAACCTTGACAACCTGGTAAAGAATAATGTTATTTCAGTTATGCAAAGTGCGGACGGTGAATATGCAAAAATAATTGTAAGCACAGACAAGGTATCAGGTACTTTGCAAGGCGTTGAAGGCAGCAGATATCTCAAGATAGATTCTCAGATGTACGAGATTGCTTCTGATCTTCTTTCATACATAGATATACCTGAGGTTGGAAATAACATAACATTATATTTGCGCCATGATGGTAAAATAGCATTTATCGAAGACTCAAATGAATTAAATGGCGTGTATGCATATCTTCACAGAGTATTCTATGACGAATTTGAAGAAAAAGTGCGTCTGGATATATTAACAGAGAACAAGAAAATTGTAAAGGCAACCTTTGCAAACAGACCTGTTATTGATGGTGTAAAGCAAGCTTCTCCTGAGGCTGCTAAGGACTATATTCTTGCACAGCCCTACGCTATAGGCGGTCTTGTTATTGTGAAGCTCAACGATGCTGATGAAATCATAAACATGGACACGGCTTTCTATGCTTACGGAGAAACAGGCCCTACGGAAGCTGGTGCAAACGAAGGTGATAAAAGTCTTCAGATAATGAAGGACAAGTACCAGGTAAATGGCTCGCCTACTTCATGGATTTCATCATCAGGCTATGTTGACGAATATACAAAGATATTTGTTGTTCCTTTTGATACGAATGAAAACATAACCTCTATCGACCAGGTGGATCTTTCAAAGGTTGACTTAGACGAAATTAATGTTACAACCAATTCGAGCAGTGCAATATCAGACACAACCTCTGTTCATACAAGATATACTCTTGATAGAGACTCTCTTTATACAGATGCTATAGTTGTTTACAGAAATACAACAGGTAGAGACCTGTATAAGTCAACAGACGCAACAAGAGCAAGCAATGTAATTGTAACTGAGATAAGTCAGGGAATAAATGTAAACAACGAAGTTGGATGGGAAATCTGGTATACATCGGGTGATGATCCAAAGCGTGTGTTTACAAAAACTCTTAACGGTAATAAGTGTGTAAAGAGCGGAAAAGAAGTACAGGTTGGAGACATAATCAAGTTTGCAACCGATAAGTCAGGAGCTATTCCTGACAATCAGCTTGTAATTATGTACAGTCCTCAGACTGACCCCGACAACCTGATATATGAAGATGGTACATTCACAGATCTTACCTATAATACCACCGGTGTGGGAAAATGGGAGTTTGTTATTCTTAAAGGTCAGGTTGATGTTATGACCGACCGTTTTGTGAGAATATTAAGAACAGAATATAAAAACGGTGTACCTTCCCAAATGGAAATATTACTTGACCGTTCACAAATGCAATATATTGTATATAAGGACGGCAGAGTTGAGCTTGCAGATTCAACTTATATAGAAACTGTTAAAGACATAGGACCGTCTGCTTCTGATGTTATTTTCAACTGGACAGAAGGCGATATCACCTATGCGTATATTGTACAATAACCCGAAAGGTTGGGTGAATATGTTTAAAATCAAAAATATTGTAATGATAATGCTGGCACTGCTTGTAACAGTGCCGGTATGTAGCGCTGCTGTAACTGACAAAACACCTGTCACTCAAGATTTCACTTTTGGCTTACCTGATGAATTTCCATTTGTTACGCCATACGAAGAGGGGGAAACAGGTGAGGCAACCTTTCAGAGATTCCTGCAGCTGCGTGATGAGCTTCCGGAAGAGGTTCCTGTATTCAAACCCTTTGAGCCTGTTGGTGAAAAAGAGGTTTATATTGCCAAGGATGGTATTGATACAAACCCCGGTACAAAGGATAAGCCTGTAAAAACCTTTGAGAGAGCCTTTAAAATTGCATCTGAGGGCTCAGTAGGAAACGGACGTGTTATTTATATCCGTGAGGGAATATATGATATAAGTAATGGCATAACATTTGAAGAAGGCCTGTCAGGCTCTGTTGAGCACCCGACCATTATATCAGCATATCCCGGAGAAGATGTAACATTAAGCGGCGGTATCAGCATTAAAGGTACAGACTTTAATATAGCTGATGATGAGGTTGCAATGCGCAAACTTTCAAAGACTGCGCTGGGAAAGGTATATTCTGTCAATCTTTTTGAGCTTGGATATACACAGTTGCCAAATCTATCAATATCCTCTGTTCCAAAGCTTACAGTTGACGATATAGAATATACTCTTGCTCGCTGGCCAAACGCTTCTGAAGTTGCAATGGGAAAGGCTGAGGGAGAAGGCGTTGTTGACGGAGTTTACGATGTAGGCCCTACTACAAAAGGCAGCGGTAGTACAGGTGATACGGGTGAGGGCTTTGAATTTAAGTTCGTTGACCCAAGACCTCTTTCGTGGGAAAATACGGAGCAGATATTTATAAAAGGTTCTTTCTATATTGAATATCTAACCAGTACCAAGCGCGTAAGAAGCATCAATCCCGAAAGAATGAGTATAAGAACCTTCGACCATGAAGAGTACGGTGCCCGATACAGATCCGATAATCATTATTACTACTTTAATATCTTGGAAGAGCTTGATATGCCGGGAGAATGGTTTTTGGACTATGATACCGGAACACTCTATTTATGGCCTATAACCGACATTAAAGACAGTAGTGTTAGTATTGCTAAAAGTTCAGGTACTCTTATAAACTATGAAAAGGGATCACAGTATATTGTGTTAAATGATGTAACAGTTTCAAGTACAGGTGGACGAGGAATTACCCTTCAGGGCTTCAGAAACATTGTTCAGAACTGTACCATTAAAGACTGTTCCAGCTACGGAGTATATATAGAAAACGCCAAAAACTGTGGACTGATATGCTCTGATATATATAGCGCTGTTGCATTGTGGGGAAGTATAAATGCAGTCAATGGCACCAATTCAGACCATCAAAGTCTGCGCCCTAGCCGTAACTTTATTCAGAATAACTGTATATATGGTTCAAGAATAAATGCTAGACATGGTGTTCAGCAAATTATATCCCATAATACAATTTTTAATGCTCCGTCCCAGGCGTTATACATAGCAAATCTAAAGGAGAGTATTATAGAATATAATGAAGCGGTAGGTACTCCGTGGAGAACGGAAGACGGTGGAACATTATATTACGAGGGTGGACTTGATAACATATACAATCATATAAGATACAATTATTTCCACCATACAACACTAACGCAAAGAAGTTCAACAATGATGATTTATCTGGATGACTATTCAAGTAATACCTTTGTATACGGAAATATAATGCAAATGGGTAATTGCTTTATGCACGGTGGCCTGTGGAATGTTGCGTATAATAATATGGTAATTGATTGTGTAGGGAAAAGCGCTGCAAATAATTCTAACCACTATGTAACTGATCATGACTTTGCAGAAACAGTATTTAACAAATCATTTATAAAATCTTCAGGCGACCATGTATCCTGGAATCAAAAAGGTGTTATGAAAATAAATAACCAGGAAATTAAGAATCGTTATCCAACACTGCATTATTACATGACAGAGCTGCAGAAGATAAGAAAAGACAGGCTGGCTATAACGGATTATGCTCCAACTCCTTTTGAAAATGAAACAAAGGAGCCTCAAGGCAATGTGTATAAGAATAATGTATCCTTTAACGCAGAACTTCCAAGAATTGTTGAAACTGAAACAAGGTACTTCCTGGATAACAACATTGTAATTGAGGACCCTAAAAATTTTGTGGACTATGCGAATAGGGATTATAATCTTAAGCCGGACAGTGAGGTTTATGACCTCATTGAAGACTTTGAGGAAATGCCTCCTTTAAGCAAAATGGGTATTTCACCTGAAGTAAGAGATAACATTGTCCAAAAAGATATTTTACCTGTTTATCCTACAAGTGATCCGGATTTCAAGATTTTTCCAACAGATATACTCTTCCAGTGGACCAGCATACCTGCTGTAAGCTTCTATACTGTTGAAATAGCAACCGATGAAAATTTTGAAAATATAATTTATTCCGGAAGATCACAGCATGCAAACTACCAGCTTGATAGCGACTTGGAGTTTGACAAAACATATTATTGGCGTGTTAAGGGCGAAAGCTATGTAAGCCATGTAGAGAATCCTGATGTGTTTATGAAAGTACACTCTTTTAGAACATATACCTATAAAGAGGCTGCAGAAAATACTACACTCAATACAGGTATATATGAAGCTAATGTTGAAGAAATTAAAGCATATGCAGATTCTTTGATAGAAGATGACGGTAAGGATCACGGTATCCAACCATTTAAGCCGGGAACTAAAGATAAGATTTATGAGATGCTTGAGCTTTCACAGAAGCGCATTAACAAGCTTGCACTTCAGAAAGAAGTGGATGAAGAAATTATAAATCTTAATAACCTTTATTTTAAACTTCTTGTGGAAAATGCAGTTGATTATGTGAGAACGTACTCGGCAAGTGATTTGAGCATGTGGGCTACCAATTCCGCAGCTGCTTCAATCACAGCGGACGGCAACATACTCTCTATCAAGAGCTCGGTAGAAACAGGAAACGCTCTTGCAACAGACCAGAGAATGCTTGCTCCGGGCGAAAAAGTGAAAGTAAGAGTTAAATTCCCGCTCAAACAGTTCCAGGGAATTGGTATAAAGCAGATAAGTCCTACCTCGGCAGGTAGTTTCTACAACAAGGAAGGCTACTTCTTTGTACCAACACCAACAGCTATTGAAGTTCAAAGATATCCTGCTACAAATGGCGATGTCATTGCAAGTGTACCTAATGATGGTATTATGCTTCCTGACCAGTGGCATGATGTTGAGCTTTCATGTACACCGGAGAACGGAGGACAGCGCATTATCATTAATATTGACGGAAAAGAAATAATCAATTATTTTGATGATGTGGCACCAAATAACAAGTTTGGATATTTCTCTATCCATGGTAGATTTGATTCGACACAAATTATGTGCGACTAGATTTTTGTGTACAAATGCCGTAATTTAATTACGGCATTTGTGCTAATAAAAAATCAAAATAGCGAAAATATCAAACAGAAACAGAGGTAGATTCAATGAAAAAGCTGAAAGTAGTATTAATAGGTGCAGGTAACAGGGGCGAGGCTTATACAAATATTATGAAGGATATGCCAGAAAAATATCAGGTTGTAGCAGTGGCAGAGCCTATCAAGAGCAGGAGAGAGTATATAAGGGATGCCCATAACATTCCGGAGAAAATGTGCTTCGAGTGTTGGAGAGAGCTTTTGGCACTTGGTAAAATAGCGGATTTGGCAATTATTGCAACTATGGACAATGAGCATTATGAACCGGTTATGGAAGCGATTGAATTAAAATATGATATTCTTCTTGAAAAACCTGTATCTCCATATCCACATGAATGTAAAAAAATTGCCCTCGCAGCAAAAAAGTACCAGGTAAATGTTATAGTATGCCATGTACTCCGATACTCTGAAATGTTTTTGAAGCTTAAAAATATTATTGACGAAGGTAAAATAGGTGAAATAGTTTCTATAAATCATGAAGAATGTGTGGGAAACGTTCACCAAAGTCATAGTTTTGTAAGAGGAAATTGGGGCAATTGTAAGAAGGGTGCGTTTATGCTGTTGCAAAAATCATGTCATGACATGGATATTTTGCAATGGTTAATAGGAAGAAAATGCAAAAAGGTACAATCATTTGGAAGCCTCACATATTTTACAAGCAAAAACGCACCTGATGGGAGCCCGGAGTATTGTATAGAGGGATGTCCTGTAGGTGACACCTGCCCGTATAATGCAGTAAAATTATATTTGGATGATAAAGAAAACAAATGGTTCAGGACCACCTGTGCCAGAATGTCAGATCCTACAGATGATGATATAATAAAAGCAATATCAACAACCCAGTACGGAAAATGTGTCTACAAGTGCGATAATGATGTGGTTGACCATCAAACAGTAAATATGTTGTTTGAAGATGGTATTACAGTTACATTCACTATGAACGCATTTAATAAAGGCGGCAGATTTATTCACATAATGGGCACAAAAGGAGAAGTGCGCGCTGCAATTGAGGATAACAGTCCCATTACTGTTTATAACTTTTCAACAAAAGAAACGGAAGAAATAGCCGTAAGCGGAAGTGACGGTGTGACAGGCGGCCACGGCGGTGGAGATGAGGGTATTGTGTCAACTCTTTATGAATACCTGACAGGTACATACAAAGGGAAATCAATATCTGATATTTCTATTTCCTGTGACAATCATTTAATTGTGTTTGCTGCTGAAAAATCAAGACTTGAAGGAACGGTAGTAGATGTTGATAAGTTTATAAAGGAATTGGATAATTTTAAATAATTTTATACTTGTAAAAACACTTGATGAGGTGATTTATGAATAGCTTTATTGAGAAAGCATCCCTTGAATTATGCGGAGTATCTTCTGCGGATGCTTTAAAGTTTGTCGAGGAGATTTGTCGTGGATTGCCCGGGCAGGAAACTCATTCATTTATGTTAATCAGACATGGAAAACTGCTGTTTGAAGGATATTTTAACCCGTATAATAATGATACAAAACACACTTTATTTTCTGTAAGCAAATCATTTGCAAGCACTGCAATTGGATTCCTTGTTTCAGAGGGAGAAATTAAGGTAGATGATTTTATTTATGAATATTTTCCTGAACTAATAACTGATGATATTAATAAAGAAAATTTAAAAATTACAATTCACGATTTGTTGTCTATGGCGCTTGGTCAGCAAGGAGGAGCCGTACACGAAGCTCAGAAACGCAAAGATTTGTCGAATGTAATGCTTTATAATTTCTTTTACAGAAATAAAGATATTGAATGTGGTACAGAGTTTAGGTATGATTCTTACGGAACATATATGTTATCGGCGCTTGTAAATAAAATTACCGGTAAATCTGTCGTTGAATATCTTATGCCAAGACTTTTTGAACCGCTTGGTATAAAGGAACCATATTATATTAAAGATGATTTGGGGATAAGTATTGGATATACAGGCATGAGAATGTCACTTCGTGACTTAGCAAAAGTTGGTCTTACATATTTGAATAATGGTGTTTGGAAGGATAAGCAGATTATACCTGAAGAATGGATAAAATTAGCTATTCAAAAACATATTCCTACTGACTCTTGCTCCACAGGATTAGACTGGCAGGAGGGATATTGTTATCAGTTCTGGAGAGGTAGATATAACACCTATCGTTTTTGCGGTGCATTCGGTCAGATGTGTGTAATGATGCCGGACTATGATGCCGTGTTTGTAGTAAATTCAGGATTTGATAATAGCAAACTTTCATTTATTCTTGATACATTCTACAAAAACATTATGTTTAATATGAAAGATTATCCATTGCCTGAGGATAAGGAAAATAATGAAAAACTTGAGAATATACTCTCAAACCTTTCTTTAACTTTCCAATTTTCTGACATGTCTCCAATGTCAGAATTTGTAAATGGACAGATTTACAAGATAGAAGAAAAAGGTGGATACAATGCTGTCAAATTTAGTTTTTTTAAAGAATCTGTAGCTGTTGAATTATTAGGTGAAGATAAAAATTATAAATTTGAGGCAGGATTTAAAAGCCCTATATGGGGAAGGGCAGACGGTACTGGTTTTTGTGTGCTTGAAAATAAAGATTGTTCAGATACGCTAGGTACTGCTATATGGCATACAAAAAAAGACTTAGAGGTTACATTACGATTTTTTGGTTCTCCTTCAATCCTTAAGGTTATTGCAGATTTTTCTGCAAAGCCAAATGTCAAGCTTGTAACACAAAGATGTAATTTTTAAGACATAGACATATTGCTGTATGCCTATTTAAGTAGGTAGATATTATTATAGTGGTCATATATTATAGAATAGGATAAAGCTTAAGCATGTAATTTCATGCTTAAGCTCTCTTTTTTTGCTAAAAACAGTCCACCGGACTGTTTTATATACGCAAAACCCCCTCAGTGTTCGAGTCCTTTATATACAAAAAAAAGAACCAACCCTAAAGGATTAGTTCTTTTTTTGCAGGGGTAGAAGGACTGCAACGGCATTACCTAAATCAAAGATTTAGAACGCCACTGCATAGCTTTCGTGCACCAAATCAGAGATTTGGACTCAAGCGTATTTCACCCTATGGGTTCTCGTCCTATCGCTGATACAAAATAAAAAAGCTGCTAAAAAGCAGCTCTTTAATTTTGGCAGGGGTAGAAGGACTCGAACCCTCAAGAACGGTTTTGGAGACAATGTCAAATCCAAAAGACTGCTCACAAATTCCGCACAGTTCCGCTACTTGTTGCACTCGCTCTTTTGAACTTTGTGTATTTTGATGATTTATTGATGCTATTGGAAATTTTCTGCGAAATTAAAACGAAATTGGCGAGGAAATTTCTAGCCAGCCAACTGTTTCTCATCTCGTATATCAAGCTTGTTTATGAGGCAAGTTGTTCCTTCGTAACAATTATTAGTTAGTGCATCTATACTGTAACTCATTATGCATTTACACCCGATTTTTGTTTTACAAGAGCGATATATTGCTCCATGCTGATTTTATTTTCCAATAACTGTTTGCACCAGTGTACACATTCGCTATCAACCGTATAGCCTTCCATTTTTACAGAAGCAACTGCATTTTCAATAGCTTTATCTATTGACACAATATCTCACCCTTTCAAATCTTCATATACATAGTATAACATAAAAACATTAAATTAGAATAGATGTTACAAAAATGTATTTTTAAAATTATGCGAATACTGTATGCACAATTTCACTATGCCCATATATCAAAATCTAACGCGCTGTAAACGAAGAAAAAAGCTGAAAAGATTGAAGTAAAATTCATATCTTTTCAGCCGTGTTTTATATCTAAAATTCTGTATGAGGACTAAAAAAATTACATTGTTAATTCGGGTTCATTAAAATCTGATTCATGAATATGTTCAAATACAGGTTCTATAATCATTTCCATTCTTGCAGCGATGTAGATTTTGTAAAAATCTTTTTGCAAGTCAGAAATGTATGGAACGTTGTCAATAAATGTATTGATTTTTTCAATATCAATTCGGGGTATAATTCTATTTAAGGCATCAATACAATTGACATTATCAGTATTAGATAAAAAATCATAGTAGTTAATTTTTTGCCCGTTCAATTTTATGGCAGATGTAGGAAATGTGTACACACGACTTTCCAGTTCACCTCTATTAGATATTATCTTGTTCATAACATTTTCATCAGCTTGTGGCAACAGACAGCTTCCGCAATCGTATATAGGAGATACTGTTGATGTGCCTGTATTATTATCGTAAAGGAATGCCCAGTTTCCGTTATGTCTATCAAAGTTTCCAAGAAAAGCGTCTACCACAAACATATCCCAGAAGTGTTCCAATAATACTTTGGGATTAACAAATGTCTGCTTTTCTATTGTTTCAAGAATATCGTTTAGGTCAGTGCCGGTGCCACCGTGCTCGGAATCAATAACAGTATTTTTGATTGAGCAGAAATCATATAGAGTTTTATTCTCTGTTACAAAATCTTTGCATGCACACACAATCTTGCTTTTTCCATTGATTTCATATATACCTAAGATTGTTTCATGTGCAGTCACACCTAACATATTGAAAATACTGCTTGCAATATGTTCGCTGATACAACTATTGCTATATGATAACTCTGTTGGCTTATTTTTTGTAGACGGTGGAAATTTAAGCATATATATAGAGCCGTTATACTTAATAGGGAGTTTCTTGCCGTTTGCTCCGTTGTATGCTCTGCCTGTTACTATTTTGCAATTAGTGAAGTTAATTTCTTTATTCAAAATATCACCTCCGGAGATATTTGTCTCTTAAATACTCAGCATGTTCGTGTGTAATGACATTATCATTGATTTCAGCAATATTTATACTGCTATACAACTCGCCCCAATAACAATCCATCAAAGAAGAGCCGTTTTTAAGTCCGTTTTTATACTGGTCCAGATCATTTTGTAAATATCCTGGTAATGCATATTCGTACATTCTTTCCATTTTCTCATTATCATTTTTCTTTTGTATCGCATCTTGAAGGAGAAATTCCATTGAAACATTAAGCGCTTTTGCAATCTTATATAATGTTTCAGAAGTACACTTTTCTATACTTGTTTTCCCGCTGCATAATTCACTTAGAGTAGCATTTGGAATACCACTTAGCTTTGCAAGACGATATTTGGTCATTCCAATATTATTTAATATTTCATTTATACTCATAATTTAATCACCATATATATTATATCGCTATTCCGAAATAAAATCAAGTCTTTGTGAAAATATTTATAAGTAATCTATATTAAAATTTGAGCCACTGTAAACAAAGAAAGAGGCTATTTTCGAATTTGGGTGTAATACTAATCAAATGGAATCTATTCAGCAATAGTTTTATCCCTGATTTCAGATGCAAATCTTGACCATTCTTCAAATTCGGAGATGGTCATTTTCTTTTTCATATATCTTGCATAAGGTGAAATCACCTAATATACAGACGAAATTACACCGCAAGCTATTTTTATACCAGAATTACCAGATGGTTGAGTTGTAAAGTCATCGGGTGCGGAATGGATTACAAGAGTTTTTCCGATTATTTCTTCGAGAGAAAATCGGTTTGTTAAAAATGCAGAAAACCCGAGCCCGTTCACGCCAAACATTGGTGGCAAGTCGCCTGCGTGGTAGGGGTGATTGCAATTGTTAGGATTATAGTGTGTCATGGCATCAGCGAATGGATCGGTGCTGTTGCCGGTGCAACTACCTCCACTGTGGATATGAACTGCAAATATTGGTTTTTGACAAATGCTGTCTGATACAGGTAACCCTTTTAGTTGTATAGAAATCAGTACACCTGTCTGCATTTTATAAAAGGTTGCAATACCGTTTATATATTGGTACTCATTACTCCCGTTGATTTTTGCAAACGCATAAGGTCTTTTTTTGATATTTAGTATAGAATTGTTAAACATATGAATCACCTGTAAAATCATTTTTGTACATAATATGCTTGCTTTTGTATAGTTGTGAATTTTTTGTCTTAACTTAATGCGAGCCTAATAAAGATTGTCGAATGTTGTCGAAAGAATAAATATAACTTTTTTGAAACAATATACGATCTTACACTTATGACGAAAAATAAGCCGAATATAAAACAGGTGATATGAAATAATTATCACCTGTTTTTATATGCTTGACAATATTGGAAAAGTGTGTTATAATATGCAAAAGATTGGAGAGTGTTGGAAATGCTTGCAAAAGAACGACAGAATTTAATATGTGAACTGTTAAAAAAGAATGGATCTGTTGAAACTGCAAAATTAGCAGAATTGTTTGATATATCCGTTGAAACTATAAGGAAAGACCTGATTATACTAGAAAAACAGAATATGATATTGAAAATCCATGGTGGTGCTATTGCCAAAGCAGAGTTAAAACCGAAAAAGGAACTTTTAGTAAGATGTGAAGAAAATAATTCAAAAAAAAGAAGTTTAGTTTTAAAAGCAATGGAATTCATATCTGAAGGCGATATAATCGGAATTGATGAAGGAAGCACCGCCATAATATTTGCAGAGATATTAAAAGAAAAATTTTCGAAGTTAAGTATTGTTACTTATTCCCTTGATGTGATGAATATATTGCGTGAATGTGACGGTTTTGAATTAATTTTGTGTGGCGGAAACTATAGAAAAGACGAGAGAATTTTTTGTGGAAAGCAAACACTGGATACTCTTGGGAATATGCATATTCAGAAAGCTTTTGTTTTTCCGACAGCCATATCACTTGATTATGGTATATGCGGATATGATGATAATATACTTCAACTACAGGATAAGTTGATAAAATCAGCGGATACAGTTTATATGCTGGCAGATAGTGAAAAGTTTGAAAAAAACGCATTTCGAAAATTATGTGATAACGATGAAAAATTTAATTATATAACAGACGATGAATTGAACTTAGAAATTAAAAAAGCATATGAAGAAAAAAATATTAAGATTTTTATGGGAGGAAAACGGTAATGAAGGTATTATTAATTTTAGTGGATGGAATGAGACCGGATGCAATTACAAATATCCCGGAGGCACAGCGTATTTTGCAAAAAACTGCATATACACTTAGTGCAATGACTGTGGTGCCGTCAATTACATTGCCGGCCCACCTATCTTTATTTCATAGTGTTGACCCATTGCGTCACGGGACAACCATAAACACATATGCACCACAAGTTAGACCTATAAAGGGTTTGTGCGAGGTGTTAAAAGAAAACGGGAAGAACTGCGCATTCTTTTATGGTTGGGAAGAATTAAGGGATCTTGCACGCCCTGGTTCGTTGGATTTTTCCTATTATTGTTCGGGCAGAGTTATAGGCAGACCGGCAATGAACAATAATGTTACAGATGCTGCGATTGACCATTTAAAGAAAGGTTATACAGATTTTGCATTTTTATATCTTGGGTATTCTGATTATGCAGGTCATACATACGGATGGCTTAGTGATGAGTATATGGATGCAATGAAAAACAGTTGGGAAAACATAGAGAGAGTAGTTGATTCTGTGACGGAAGAATACGCTGTTATTATCACTGCAGATCATGGAGGCCACGACAGATCGCACGGAACTGAAATGCCGGAGGATATGTTGATTCCTTTTGCTATGATGGGCAATGGAATAGAGGCAGACATTAAATTAGATAATGTAAATTTAAAAGATATTGCACCAACTATCGCAAGATTAATGGGGATCGAACCCGATGAAGAATGGGAAGGAAAAAGTCTTATATGAATCGATTCAAATCAAAAAACGGTGTCGGTTTTCTGATATTTTTAGGATGGCTTGTGTATACAACATCTTATTTAGGAAAAGTTAATTATTCGGCAAACATCACACAAATTATAGATTTTTACGGTATCAGTAAGGCTGAGGCGGGCGTTGTTCCAACATTTTTCTTTTTTGCATATGGCATAGGACAGGTTGTAAATGGTATGTTGTGCAGGAAATACAATATAAAGTGGACTATTTTTATAAGTCTTGTTTTATCGGGTGTTATAAATTTTATAATAGCAGTTTCAACTGATTTTTCCAGTATAAAATGGTTGTGGTTAGCAAACGGATTTTTGATGTCTATTCTTTGGCCACTTCTTATAAGATTGTTCTCTGAAACCTTGCCTGAAAAACATTTGGGTAAATCAAGTGTGATTATGGGAACAACGGTTGCAACGGGTACACTGATTATCTACTCTCTAAGTTCGATTTATGCAGCATTTGATAAGTTCAAACTTGCATTTTACACAGCAGCATTTGTCGAAATAACCGTTGCAATAATCTGGGTTGTATTTTATAAAAATGTAGTTAAAATGGCCAAACTGCAAAAAAACGATGAGATACACCTAAAAACTGATGATAAACCTATACAAAATAAAAAAATGACAAATACAATATTTGGAACTATAGGCGTTTTATGTTTCTGTGCTGTTGGTGTTAACTTAATTAAAGACGGCCTGACAACATGGGTTCCGGCTATACTAAAAGAAGAAGGCTCAATGTCGGACTCCATATCTATTCTGCTAACCCTTTTTCTTCCTATGGTGTCGATAGCTGGAAATGCCTTTGCACTTTCAATACATAAAAAAATTCCTGATTATGTAAAACATTGTACTACAGTGTTTGTAATTGCAATGGTGGTTATAGGGATTATCATAGGTGGATTATCACTTAAGAGTGTTGTGCTTATGTTGGCCGGAATGATTGCTGTCAATTTCTTGATATCTAGTTTAAACAGTCTTATCACAAGTATTTTTCCTATGTATATGCGTGAACACATAAATTCAGGTCGCTGGGCAGGCATTCTAAACGGTTTTTGTTATATTGGAAGCACGGTCAGCTCTTATGGATTGGGAAGTATAGCTGATAGCTATGGCTGGAGTACAGTATTTTGGTGTTTATTTGTTGTATGTGCTGTTATTGCAGTTGTATGTGGCGGATATGTCATTTTTATCTGTAAATTGTGTAAGAAAGTGTGAGAAATGCACAGACGAAACTGTATTTTCACCTGATGGCGTAATTTCCTATGAGAAGATTGGTGTAACAAAAATAACACGAATATATTATTTTATCGGGAGCAGAAGTTTTTTGCTCCCGATTACTTTTAAGAAAATTTATTCTATAAGGTTGTCAATAAATATAGTATATGTTAAACAAAGATAAGCGGAATGGAGAAAAACTCTGTTCCGCTTTTTTGTTACTATGCTTTACAAGTTAGCCGTCAGCATCGAGAAACAAAATCTCATCATCACCGGCGAGTATGATGACTACTATGAAAGTTATATTGAAGAGGTTGCAGAAGAAAATGTTAAGAAAAGACATGGATGATTATAATAATCCTTTGTGGACTTCCACTCTCTTCTGTGGTATGTTTTGTGTCAACAGGAGGTGAAAAATATGGCAAAGCATACGAAAGGCTTAAAGCGATTGCATTTCGGTTAACGAATGTGCAATCGCCTTTTGAAATTAATACGCTGAAAAGAGGAATAATAAAATGAGAAAATTACGTAACTAGGTTGCTTGTTAAATTACAATTGTAGCGAGCAAATATTAAGTGTATAAGTGATTTAATTTAATTATGATTGAATAATTTTAAAATTGTTGAAAAAATTTTTTTGATAGTATATAATTAATTAAAAATTAATAAAGGGAGTAAAATTATGGATAATATTGATAAAAAAATATTAACAATACTTTCTAAAAATGCTGATGTTTCTGCGACGGAAATTGGTCGTCAGGTAAACTTGTCTGTTCCGGCGGTAAATAAAAGAATTTTACGGATGAGTAATGATAAGCTGATTGATTTTTTTACAATAGTTACAAACCCAAAAAAACTTAATAAAACAATTACAGCATTTGTTTTTATTGTAATACAATACGGGGATAATATCAACGACATTTTGGATTATGCAGAAAAAGACCCTGATATTTTAGAGTGTTATTCTATTACCGGAGAATATGATTATATACTTAAAATTTGTGCAAAAGACATTGATTCTTTGGAAAGAAAAATACTTGATTTGAAAAAGAAAAAAGGTGTTCTAAAGAGTCATACAATGATTTCACTTATGGAGCATAAATTTATACCTACGGTTTTACCTGATATGGAAGATTAATATAAAAAAGGAAGTGACTAATATGGATTATAATTACGAAGAGTTATATGAATATGCAGTTGCCATAAGGCGTAAATTGCATCAATATCCTGAGGTGGGATTTGATTTGCCCCTTACAGTAAAGGCGGTATCAGAAGCACTTGAAGATCTTGGTATTGAATATACATATCGGTACGGAGAGTGTAGTGTTGTTGCAGAAATAGGTAGTGGTGAAAAAATTGTAGCTCTGCGTGCTGATATGGATGCACTTCCTGTAGAGGAAAAGACTGGGTTTCCATATGCCTCTAAAATTCCGGGGCAGATGCATGCATGCGGACATGACTCTCACACTGCTGTTTTACTTGCTGTTGCAAGGTATTTGAAAGGACACGAAGAAAAACTACACTGTCGTATAAGATTGATTTTTCAACCTAGTGAAGAAGGTGCAATTAGTGGTGCAAAAATGATGGTTGAAAATGGGGTTATGGATGGGGTAGACCATATAATTTGTACTCACTGCGAAAATGCAATGCACGCTGGTAAAATAGGGATATGTTATGGAGATTACATGGCTGCGTGTATTCCTGCAACCATACGCTTTAAAGGGCGAACCTCTCATGCCGCATTGCCTGAATTTGGCATAGACGCTGTTGCCATGGCTGTTGAGGCGTACAATAAGATGAAAGCTATGGTTAAAGAAGAGGCTGGCGATTTAAAATACATCTGGTCTGTGGGTCACTTCCAGGGCGGACATGTACATAATGTTATTGCAGATTTATGTGAATTGGATATTTCTTTCCGTTTTTATGATATGGACTTTGCAAAACGGGTTGAAAAAAACGTGCGCAGTATTTGTAATGAAATAGCTGAAAGATATGGTGGCACTGTGGAATTTGTATGGAATATGAGCACAGGTGCGGTCCATAATGACGAAAAAATTGTAGAAAGATTTGAGAAAACAGTTAGAAATTCAGGCCTGGATGTTCAGGATATGCCGCAGAGAATGAGCAGTGAGGATTTTGGATGGTATCTTGGGAAAGCACCCGGAATGATATTCAGGTTCGGGACAAGAAATGAGGAGCTTGGTTGTACAGCTCTTGCTCACAGAAATGACTTCTGTATTGATGAAAAAGGTATGAAAACAGCTATACAGGCGTTTTGTGCATATATTATGAATTATACGAAGGAGTAACAGATATGGATAACAAAAATAAATTAAGCACAGCGGCACAAAATGCTTTACCGTCAGGAGTAAGAAGAATGTTTGAACTTGCGCAGAAATATCCTGATGCAATAAATCTCACATTAGGTGAACCGGGCTTTACCGCACCTGACCATATTATTGAAGCTAGCATTAAAGGCTTAAAAGAAAAGAAGACAAAATACACACCCAACGCAGGAATAAAAGAACTTAGAGATGCTATTGCCTATAAGCTTGAAAAGGAAAATGGGATTAAATGTGATCCCGACAAAAATCTGATTGTAACTGCAGGTGCAACTCAGGCACTTATGCTTGCGATGGTAACATTAGTAAATCCTGGCGATGAGGTAATTATTCAAGGACCTAACTGGCCTGATTATAGAGGTCAGATTGATATGGTGAATGCAAAAACAGTTTATGCTAAAGTTGATGAGAAAAATGACTTTAAGATGACAGCAGATGTGATAGAACCATTGATTACAGACAAGACAAAGCTTATTATCATAAATTCCCCATCGAACCCTACAGGCGGAGTGCTGGATTATGAAGATTTACTTGAAATTGCTGAACTTGTAAAAAAATATAAAATATTTATTATTTCAGACGAACCGTATGAAAAGCTTGTTTATGATGGGTTCGAACAAAAAAGTTTAGCTTCAATTCCGGGACTTGAGGATTATGTATTGACAATAAATAGCTTTTCAAAAACCTTTGCAATGACAGGTTTTAGAGTTGGATACATATGCGCAAATGAAACAATAGTATCAAATCTTATAAAACTTCATGAAAATATGATTGCGAGTGTTCCTGAGCCGATGCAGATGGCAGCGGTTGAGGCTGTATATCATGGAGAAGAAGATGTAAAAACGATGGTTGAGTATTATGACAGAAATCGTCATCTGATAGTTGATGGTTTGAATGAAATCAATGGTTTTTCATGCCTTTGTCCAAAGGGTGCTTTTTATGTATTTCCTAATATTACGGGCTTTGGAAAAACATCAGCAGAAACAGCAGAGTATATTTTGGAAAAAACACATGTTGTCACCTCGCCCGGAAGTGCTTTTGGTCCTGATGGCGAAGGATATATAAGAATTTGTTATGCTTCAAAGTATGAAGATATAAAGGAAGCACTTGAACGAATGAAAAAGGCTTTTGGGACTAAAAACAATCATTAATATATTATAAAATTGAAGATAAGGAATGATTTGAATGGATAAATTTATACCTGTAGTTGTAATAAAAGAAATTGAAGAGGTAGATAAAATTTTACCTGCACTTAAAGCAAATGATATTAACTGCGCAGAAATAACATTTCGTACAGCATGTGCTGCTGAGGCAATAAAGCTAGCCGCTGAAAAATATCCTGAAATGAATATCGGTGCCGGAACAGTTATAAACGCAAAACAATGTGAGGAAGCAATAGCTGCAGGAGCTAAATTTATTGTATCACCTGGCTTATCACTTGGTGCAGCAAATGTTTGTAAGGAGAATAACATACCCTATTATCCGGGATGTGTAACACCCACCGAAATTATACAGGCGCTTGAGCTTGGAATTACCACTGTAAAGTTTTTTCCTGCTAATGTTTATGGTGGACTTACAGCTCTTAAAGCACTTGCTGCACCATTCCCCCAAATAAAGTTTATTCCAACAGGCGGAGTGGACAGAAGCAATATTGATGAATTTTTGGCGTTTGACAAAGTAGCAGCAATTGGCGGCAGTTTCTTTGTAAAGGAATCACTTGAAAAATTGGAGGATAAATAATGGCTAAGATAGTAACAATGGGAGAAATAATGCTAAGACTTTCAACTCCCGGTAACGAAAAGTTTATTCAGGCAGACGAGTTTGATGTTTGCTATGGCGGCGGCGAGGCGAATGTGGCTGTATCACTTGCAAACTATGGTCACGATGCAGAATTTGTAACAATGGTACCTGAAAACCCAATTGGTGAGTGCGCAGTAGCAGCTCTCAGAAAACATAATGTACAAACAGGGAATATTGCAAGAGGCGGAGAAAGACTTGGCATATACTTCCTTGAAACAGGTGCGGCAATGAGAGCATCAAATGTAGTATATGACAGAGCGCATTCTTCAATTTCAACAGCAATAGCTGCAGATTTTGATTTTGACAAGATTTTTGAAGGCTGTGACTGGTTCCACTTTACAGGAATTACTCCTGCAGTTTCAGATATGGCGGCAGAGCTTACAGAGGCAGCACTAAAGGTTGCAAAAGCAAAGGGAGTAAAGGTATCTTGCGACCTTAACTTCAGAAAAAAGCTTTGGTCAAGCGAAAAAGCTCAAAAAGTAATGTCAAACCTTATGCAATATGTTGATGTATGCATAGGAAACGAAGAAGATGCAGAAAAAGTACTTGGCTTTAAGGCAGGGAATACCGATGTAACAAGCGGAGAGCTTGAGCTTGCAGGCTACAAGAGTATATTTGAGCAAATGGTTGAGAAGTTTAATTTTGAGTATGTAATTTCATCACTCAGAGTTTCACACTCAGCATCAGATAACGGCTGGTCAGCTTGTATCTACTGCCGAGATACAAAGGAGTTCTATCACTCAAGAGAATATAGAATTGCACCTATCGTAGACCGTGTCGGTGGTGGCGACAGCTTTGCAGGCGGAACAATCTGCGGCTTCCTTGACGGAAAGAATTTCAAAGAAGCACTTGAGTTTGGTGTTGCGGCATCAGCCCTTAAGCATACAATTCCTGGTGACTTCAATCTTGTTTCAAGGGCAGATGTAGAAAACCTCGTCAGCGGAGATGGATCCGGCAGAGTGCAGAGATAGTATGACAAGCTCTAAAATATAGTAATGGAGCCTTTGGGCGACAAAATTTTGTCTTGAACTTGACATGAAGCTGGGTACAGAATAGGAAACAGGAATATAAGCATTTTAAAATGAAAGAAAGGAACTGTTTTATATGTCAAAAATTAAAATCGGTTGGTCTGAAGTAAATATTACACCTGAAAAAAAGATATCACTTTCGGGTCAGTTTGCGGAAAGAATTTCTCAGTATGTTGAGAAGCCGTTAACTGCTACTGCAATGGCAATTGAGAGCAATGATGAACAGGTTATTATGGTTTCATGTGATCTTGCAGGTGTTTCCTGGGGGTTGGTAACCGGCATCCGTGAACGACTTATTGAGATGGGAGCAGATTTTGATGTAAACAAGGTAATTTTAAGCGCAATTCACACCCACACTGGTCCTGGCTATGGTGGAAATCAGCGTTCTGATACTCAGGGAATAGGTGTAATTGGAGGATTAAAAAACCTTTTGCAACAATACTTGTCTCCAGGACAGAAATATATAGAAAAAGAGAAAGTTTCGCAAAACAGCGAAATAGCAACAACAAAGGAAATTTATGATTTGTTAGTTGATAGGATTTCAACTGTCATTATGCGTGCATGGAAAAACAGAAAAGCAGGAGCATTTTCCAATGCTTTTGGACGTGCTCCTGTTGGAATGTGCCGCAGGGCTGCTTATTCTGATGATACAGCTCAAATGTGGGGAGATACAAACACGGCGGTGTTCACAGCTCTTGAGGGCGGAAGTGATACAGGAATTGAGCTTCTGTATGTTTTCGATGAAAATAAAGTGCTTACTGGAATTGTGATAAATCTTGCTTGTCCGGCGCAGTGCGTTCAGCACAGACATTTCGTTTCTCCTGATTTTTGGGGAGAGGTTAAAATGCTTTTAAGAACACGCTTCGGAGAAGAGTTGTTTATTCTTCCTCAGTGTTCACCGGCAGGTGACCAGTGCCCTGTTGATTTGGTTCGTTGGGTTGAGCCTGAAAG
>JAZRHH010000010.1:0-38140 GCA_045644665.1 Clostridia bacterium | reverse complement strand
AGATTGCTTATCGTGAAGGCAGCGACGGACTTTTGGCTGTTGCCATACCTAAATACGCCGATTTAAAAAGTTTCAAACCAAAGAAAGGTCTCAGAAGTTCATTATCACGAAAATCACTATGAATTATACTACCTTGTAGATGGAACTACAAAATATTTTATAGGCGATGAAATTTTTGTTCTGCAAAAAGGAAATATTGTATTTATACCTAAAGGTATGCTTCATAAGACCGACAGTGAAGAATGCTTACATAATGAACGCATACTTTTAAGTTTTGATGATTCTATTTTTGACGAAAGCAATTCATTTTTGCTAGATGAATTAACTAAAACGAAATTTTGTCGCATACCTCAAAAACACCTTTATAAAATTGATGAAATTATAAACCTCTTAGAAAAAGAATATATGAATGAAGACAAATACAGCATACATATGCGCAAAATATATACCATTCAAATTCTAACGATGATATGTCGCTACAGAACCCCTTCCACTCCAAATGTGTCTGCATTTGACAAGATTATTTTTGATGTGTCTGATTACATACGAAAAAATTATGATAAAAATATTTCGCTCAAGACACTAGCAAAACAGTTTGCAGTAAATGAAAGTCACTTATCAAAAAAATTTAAATCAGTTTCAGGCACCGGTATCACAGAATATATAGCATATGTACGGATAATGAATGCTGAAATTCTACTTAAACAAAACAAGTACACAATCAGCGAAATAGCGTATATGTGCGGATTTAATGATAGCAATTATTTCTCTACAGTATTTAAACGAATAAAAGGTCTCTCCCCTCTTAAGTATGCGAAAAAACTGGATTAAAGTTCAAGATTTAAGAAAATAGTAGGCTATTATACAATTCTCTCCATACCGCACCTATGGCATATATCCCACGTTGATGCAAGCAAACACAAACTCGGAAACTGCGTACAGTTTTTTCTGTTTTTCTTCTTACCCCATGCGGACCATCAGTCATTTGCCTGGTAGGAATATTATATTTTTCAATCGAAGCTGTTTTCATGCCGCCTATTCCGCTCAACATTTGATCCTTTTCTTCAAGAGACATAAATTGTATAAAAAAAGTGTGCTGAAGCACACTTTTTTTATTTGGAATGGTGTTTTTTATAGGCTGTTTCACTTATGTTTTAAAATAAATACATTACAAAACGGTTATGCTATATGCAGAATGGAGTGATAATTATGAAAAATTACAATTTACCGGTAGGATTTGGAATGGCACTTGCTCAAAGACCAGAAGCCATGGAGAAGTTTGCATCTTTTAGTGATGAAAAAAAGCAACAGATTATAGATGGTACACATTCAATATCATCAAAACAGGAAATGCGACAGTATGTAGATAAAATGATTTTGGACTAACGGGAGTAAACAATGAAAAATCAATTAATAAACGAAACAAGTCCCTATCTTTTGCAGCATGCAGAAAATCCTGTAAATTGGTATCCCTGGTGCGAAGAAGCATTTATTAAAGCAAAGACTGAGAATAAGCCAATCTTTTTAAGTATCGGGTATAGCACATGTCATTGGTGCCATGTTATGGCTCACGAAAGCTTTGAGAATAACGAAACAGCAGAAATACTGAACAAGCATTTTATTTCAATCAAGGTGGACCGCGAGGAACGTCCGGATATTGACAGCGTATATATGTCTGTATGTCAGGCATTTACAGGCAGCGGCGGTTGGCCTATGAGCATATTTATGACATGGGATAAAAAGCCGTTTTTTGCAGGTACGTATTTTCCACCCCAGCCGCGATATGGTATGCCAAGCTTTCCGGAGCTCTTAAATGCAATTGCAAATCAGTGGAATTCAAACAAGTCAGACCTTTTAGAGTCTGCAGAAGAAATTATTAATCATCTTAGAAATACAGAGCCGTCCGAGAATATTCAAAAAGATAGCAATTTAATACATCGTGCACTGAAGTTTTTTGAGCGTACCTTTGACAGTGCTTATGGCGGGTTTGGTAATGCTCCAAAATTCCCAACCCCACATAATCTGTTGTTTTTGATGCTATATGCAAAACAAAACAACAATTCCAACGCTTTGGAAATGGCAGAAAAAACTTTGCTACAAATGCGAAAGGGAGGCATTTTTGACCATATAGGGTTTGGGTTTTCAAGATATTCTACAGACAGGTACTACCTTGCTCCCCATTTCGAAAAAATGCTTTATGATAATGCCTTGCTCATAATAGCATACGCAGCCGCTTACAGTATTACCAATAACAACATTCATCTCGATACTGCTGAAAAGACAGCTGAATATATCTTAAGAGAAATGACAGCTGAATGTGGTGGATTTTATAGCGCACAAGATGCTGACAGCGAAGGGGTAGAAGGGAAATATTACACCTTTTCACTAAAAGAAATTATTAATATTTTAGGAGAGAACAAAGGAAGGGAATTTGCCAAAGTTTTTGATATTACAGAGGACGGTAATTTTGAAGGAATGAATATTCCTAACCTTCTTAAAAGTAATGATTTAGCCGCCCCGTTCCAAGACGAAATAAAAAAGCTATACAGCTATCGAAAAAGCCGTTTTAAGCTTCACCTTGATGATAAAATTTTATTATCATGGAATTCTATGATGATTGCTGCAATAGCTATCCTTTACAGAGTTACAAAAGATGTGAAACACCTTTATGCTGCGCAAAAATCACAGGAATTTATAGAAGAAAATTTGTCTTGCGGAGAAAGGCTTTACACCAGTTTCCGAAATAAAAAGCGTTCAAATCAAGCTTTCTTGGATGATTACGCATTTTATGTTGCAGCCTTGATAGAGCTTTATAACTCAACACTTAATAAAGATTATATTGAAAAGGCAGAATGGTTTTGCAAAGAAACGGTGAGACTTTTTATGAATAATAATAGCGGAGGTTTTTACCTTTCTAACCAAAACAGTGCGGAGCTGTTTATAAATCCAAGGGAAACCTATGACGGTGCAATCCCAAGTGGAAATTCGGTTATGACATATAATTTGGTAAGATTATACCAAATTACAGAGAAGGAAGAATATAAGGAGCTTTTGGAAAAACAAATAACTTTTATGTCTGCAAGGACATCCCAGTATCCGTCAGGTAACAGTATGTTTTTAATTGCAATGCTGTTATATGAAGATTATATTCCTCATATTACTATCGCATTAAAGGAGCCCTCTGATTTAGAGCAAATAAAAGGAAAATTGCCATTTTTATCAAACATATCAGTTGTGACAGAGGATGCAAAATATCCCCTTTTAAATAATCAGACAACATTCTATGTATGTAAAAATCATAATTGTCTGCCACCTACTAATTCAATTAATTTAGAATAAAAAAACAATCAAAGCCGAGATTTTAAAAAATCTCGGCTTTGATTGTTATTTAAATGATGGTGGGGTGGTTTCGTTATTTGCAAAGGCATTTGGTCCCGGGTTTGACATTGAAAAATACATTTTTGCGGCTTTTGTTGTACCAAAATCTCTGTTAGAGCCGCTGTTTTGTACTTTATTAAAGGCATCACGGAACATTTGATTATGAGCCTCTTCCCTGTTAAGAAGAAAGTCGATAGTTTCCCTTACCTTTTTATCATCTATTTGACGATACAAATATTCGTAAACCACTTTTGCACGCTGTTCGGATGCAATATTACTTAAGATGTCGGCACACAAATCTCCCGTTACTGTTACATAATCTGCTGTCCAGGAGTACCCGGATGCATTTATAAGTCCGGGATTTAAGCCTAAAAGGACATGGGACTGTATTTCCCCCGCCTGCACCTTAGTTGCATCTACATCATGGCCGTTTAACAGGTTTATGGTTTGCGCAACCATTTCCATATGCCCAAGCTCTTCAGCAGCTATGTCAAGAAACAAGTCTTTAATTTCCGGGTCCTTAATACGAAAGCTCTGTGACATATATTGCATTGCTGCTTTGAGCTCTCCGTTTCCGCCTCCAAGCTGCTCCTGCAGGAGCACAGCATATTGTGGATTTGGTTTTTCTACACCTACAGGGTGAAAAAGTAATTTTTCATGCTTAAACATTATATTTTACCTCCAATTGCAATTTTAATTATTTTTTGCAATTAAAGCTATATTATTCATCATAAAAAAATTCATAACAGCCGATGGCTGTTATGAATTTTAAATTATTTAAAATCAACTTCGTATGTCATCTTACCCTTTGGAGGATAAAGGCCGGCAAGTACATCAAATGCTGCCAATACACCTTCCTTTGAACAAGTTCCAAAAACTTTTCTTGGAATGTGCGGTAGCTCTTCCAATGCATATGGATTTCCGTAGTGAACAATGGTTGAAACCTGATCTGTCATTTGCATTGCCTCAATAAGAGAAATTATACGAGGAGTGAATTGTTCTCTTCCAAGGTAAGGTCTACCCTCTGTGAATGTAACAAATATAACATCATCATACTTAACTGCAAGTTCTACTGCATCATTATTTTCACGCTGTGTAGGGAATTGTCTTATAGCTACAACCTTTGAATTAGGATATAATTCACCCAGTCTGTCGCATATTGCTTTTGAGCTGTACCATCCACCGGAGAAGGTATCAACTGTTACCTTACCGTCAGCTGAAATATCGGATTCGTTATCTGTAAGAACATAGAAAAGGTGTTTGCCATCACGAGAAAGAACAGCGGGAGTACCTTCATCTGTTTTTACACAAATTGAATCAGTATTTATTCTGCTGATAGCTTTCTTGTCTTCCTCAGTAATCTCTGTAAACTTTGGATTTTGAAGCTCTAATACCTTGTGCTGTGCAGCAAGAACATATTTTGTTGCTTCGTCAAGTCTTTCATCAGAGATGATGCCTTTTTTGTAGCAGTTAAGCATATTGTCAAAACCTGCACGGTTGTTTGGAGACCATACAAGAGCAATATCGTTTCCGGCTTCAACTGCCATACCCTTTGAGTCTGTTTCACCAAATTTCGCAACTATACCCATCATTGGGAGGGCATCTGATATAATAAATCCTTCAAAGCCAAGCTCTCTGAGTATTCCAAGCGCCTTTTTAGAAAGACTTGCCGGGCGGTCAGGGTCGATTTGGGTAAGTCTGTAATGACCTGCCATTACACCGTCAATCAGACCTTCCTTCATAAGCTCTCTGTATGGATATAAGTTGTAGTCAACAAACTCTTCCTTAGTTACACTTGAGGAATTTTCTGCCATATGTGAATCAATCAAATAATCTTTTCCTGCAGAGCCATAGTGCTTTGCAACTGTTAGGACACCACCGTCATGCATACCTCTTGCAATTGCCTTTGCAAGCTTTGCAACCTTTTCCTTGTCGCTACCCATTGAACGTGCGTTTGCACCGCAAATGCCTTTACAATCTATCATATCAATAACAGGGTCACATACTACATTGTTTCCCATTTTTCTAGCCATAATAGCCGTTACTTTACCGAAGGCATAAGCAAGGTCTTCGTCATCTGCCATACCAAGCGCATTGTGTCTTCCAATTGTATATGGAGCAATTCCACGCTCAGCATCTCTGATAATCAGAATTGGATAATCTGCAGCTTCTTTAATTTTAGCCATTACTTCGTCAAAATCCGGAATACCCGGCTGAATCCATACAGCACCCATACAATGATTTCTAATAAGCTCATATGCGTTTTCATCGTACTGAGTATCTCTGCCGGGAGCAAAAATTCCACAGGTTACCATACCGATTTTTTGTTCTAATGTAAGTTCTTCAAATTTTAGTTCACGCATAAATCGTTCCCCCTATACCACATAAAATCAATGAATGACCATACGTTAATACAGCCATTCATTGACAAAAGTTTTATTTAATTATTTGTTCTTTTTTGCAACGAACTCGTCAACTTGTCTTTGGAACTCTTCCAAAACCTTTTGCTGACCTGCTTCTTCAAGCTTCTTAAGATATTTCTCTAAGTACTCGTCAGGATCAACTGCGCCACTTACCAATACCTTAAATTCACTGTTGATATTTGCAATCTGGCTAAGTTCACTTTGTATCTTTGTCTTATCAGGGAAGAATCCGGAAATTGGTGAAACAGCTGCTTCATCGTTCATCTTCTTTGTATCTGCCCAAACCTGTGAATCAACGCCGTCTGCAACATAAGCGTTGAACTGGTTACCAAACTTCCAGTCTGCGTTTGGTGCATAGCCTGCATCTTTGATTACCTTTGCTTTGCCTTCTTCTGTGAGTGTATAGTGCTTTCCTTCTATACCATAGCAGATAAGGTTATAGAAGTCTTTATCTGTGTTAATAAGTTCGATAAGCTTAACTGCTTCTACAGGGTGCTTAGAGTTAGCACCAACAGAAGTCATTGCAAGGAGCGGTGAATGACGCTCAATGTATGGACCTGTAAGCATCTGAACTGCTACAGCTCTGTTGCCTGCCTGAGACTTAGTAAGTGAATCTTCTCCGCCCGGCTTATATGTAGCTGAGAAGAATGCATATCTTCCGTTATTTACTTCTGTTGAATCACTTCCGATACTTGCAGCATCAGGACGGATCCAACCCTTTTGATAATATTCTCTTGTCTTTTGAATAGCTCTTCTGTATTCAGGAGTGTTCTGAAGAAGTTCTACCTTGTATGTAGAACCGTCTTTTCTTATAACAACGTTAGATGAGTCTTCAACATTTTCCCATACAGGTCTTGTCCAGTATTCAATCTTTGGCTGAATTGCATACATATTAGACTCGTTTTGCTTGATTTTTTCAAATATAGGCTCAAGATCTTCGATATGCTTTACATCGCTAACTTTGAAGTTGTACTTTTCTTCAAGGTCTTTATATGTAGCAATAGCTCTTGGGTTAGACATAACCTGCTCGTTTGGAATACCATAAATTTTGCCATTAATTGTAGCAGACTTTATAAGTGTTTCAGGAATCACTTCCAAGAGACCAGGAACATCGTTCTTGATTATATCTGTGATATCCATCAAGCCGCCCTCTGAAGCTGCCTTATAATACTCATTAATATAGCCTGTAAATGCAAGGTCAAACTCTTCTCCTGAAGCCATAAACATTCTCATCTTTTCTGCATATGCGCCTGTGTCAATGAACTCGAGGTCAACTTTTGCACCAATTTTTTCCATTGTAATCTTGTTTACTTCTTCCATTACACTTGCCATATCTGCCTGCTTATCTCCAGGCACATACCATTTGAGTGTAACTTCGCCGCTGTTACCGCCGTCATTGCTGCAGCCTGTTGTTACTACCAAAAGAGAAAGTAACATTGCAAGGCCCAGTACAAGACTTAAAATTCTTTTCTTCATTTTACATCGTCCTCTCTTTAATTTATATTTTTATAAGCATTATGCTTAACCTTTTACACTACCAACTGTAAGACCTTTTGCGAAATACTTCTGGAAGAATGGGAATATAACAAGTGCAGGTCCTGCAACTACAACAGCCATTGCCATTCTCATAGTTTCTGACGGAATTTCTGACATATCTACTCCCACGTCTATACCCATTTCCATATTCTGTTTTATAATATCTATGTCCTTTAAGATCTTCTGGAGTAAGTACTGCAGGGTGTAAAGCTTCTCGTTTGTTATGTAAAGCATTGATGCCATCCAGTCGTTCCATTTTGTAAGGAACATAAAGAGTGCTACTGATGCGATAACCGGCTTTGAAAGCGGTATCATCATCTTCAAGTATATTCCGTATTCGCTCATACCGTCAATTCTTGCAGCTTCTACAATTTCGTTTGGAACACCCTGGAAGAATGTTCTTATCATAAATATATGCCAAGGACTTAAAAGTCCGCGAAGAACATATACCCAAAGAGTATTGTCAAGATGCAGGTACCTTGTTATAAGGATATATGTAGGAACCATACCACCGTGGAAAAGCATTGTGAAGAACAAATAGAATGCTACAAAGTTTCTCTTTCTGTAGTTCATTCTTGAAAGAGGATATGCGATCAACGACTTCAGAAACGTACCCAGTATCATTGCTACAATTGATACAAATCCTGTTACCTTATAGGCATCGAGTATCATATTTCCGTTTTTCCAAACATATCTGTATGCTGCAAGGTCTATTTTTCTTGGAATAATACTTGTTCCGTACAGTGCGATATCTGTTTCATTTGACAGTGATGTACTTACCAAAAGAACAAAAGGGAAAATCACTAATAAGGATACTACAACAAAAATCAAGTTTAGTATTAATTGTGGTAATTTTTTCTTTATTTTCATTTTTAATCTCCTCCCTCTTAGAATAATCCCCTGGATGGGTCAATCTTCTTAGCAACCCAGTTGGTAAAGAGTACGACTGTCATACCAACAACTGATTGCAATAAGCTAACAGCACCTGAAAGACCGAAGTCACCAAGAACACGCATTGTTCTGAAAATATATGTATCGATAACGTCTGTTGTGCTGTAAAGAAGACCTACATCACGAGGTACCTGATAGAACAAACCAAAGTCTGCACGGAATATGTTACCAATCTTGGGTATTGCAAGAATGGTAATAATACTCATAAGTTCAGGTATAACTATATATATGGTTCTCTGGAACTTATTTGCACCGTCAACCTCTGCAGCTTCAAATATACTGCTGTCAATACCCATAAGGGCTGCATAGTACATAATCGAGTCCATACCTATGTGCTTCCATACATTACATATAAGAAGTATGACTGGCCAAGCACCGGGTTTTGAATACCAGTCTATATTTTCTATACCAAACTTACCGAGTATTGTATTTAAAAAGCCGCCAGTTGGACGAAGAATTGCATATGCCATGTATGCTGCGATAACCCATGAGAGAAAGTGAGGTGTTAGCATAACGGTCTGATATACTTTTGTTGCTTTACGACTCTTTACTTCATAAAGAAGAATTGCAACAAGTACTGCCATGAAAATACCTACGAAAATGAAAAAGAAGTTCATATATAGTGTATTCCACGTAATTTTAGTAAATTCGTTTGAGGTTACGAATATTCTGAAATTCTCAAGTCCTACCCAGGGGCTTCCAAACATTCCGTCTGCATAGTTATAGTCTTTAAAAGCAATTATAATACCTGCCATGGGCAAGTAAGAAAAAACAAATACCCAAATCATTGGTATAATAACCATGCTGTCCCATTGTCTTTCCATATACTTTGAGACGCTGCTTCTTTTTAATTTTGTCTGTCTTTGAGTTTTTAACTGCATATTTATACTCCTCCCTTTTACTAAAGATTATAGCACACCTACATACCCTAAAACAATATCGAAATTTTGGACATTTGTATCGAATTATTTGATTGTTGTACTATATCCTTGACCTTATCCCGAGTCAAATGTTATAATCTAGATAATGAGGTAAATGAAACTATCTGTTTTTAGGAGGTACTAAGTGAAAACTCTTGTTTTAATTGATGATGAAACTATAGTTCTGGACGGGCTTTCGAGCTTTATTTCCTATTCCCTTCCTGACTATAATATAGTAAAAACATTTTCAAAGAGCACAGAGGCTTTGGAGTATTTAAAAGAAAATTATGTTGATGTGGTTATATCTGATATAAAAATGCCGGGTATAACAGGCATTGATATTGCAAAGCATCTCCATGAAAACTCTCCAAAGACACATATTATTCTACTTACTGCTTTCAGAGATTTTGAATATGCGCAGGAAGCAATTAAGGCAAACGTTTTCAGATACCTCACAAAGCCGGTTGATTTTGAAGAGCTTACCAAAACTCTTGAAGAAATTCCGGACAGCGAAGTTAAAAACACAAATGCAAATTATTTTGAAAATAATGTAAAAAGATATGAATTTTTGTCAGATTTACTGGTGGGAATTATAAACTCACCGGAAGAGCTCCAAAAACGACTTGAAAATGCCAAGTTAAAAATCAATCCCGAAAAAAACCCCTGCTCCTTAATATGCTTTCATATAGAAGACTTTGAGGACTATATTAACAAAGTGTGGAAGCACGGAGATTCGGGAATTTTTCAGGCTGCATGTAATCTGCTTCCGTCAGAAATGGAAGATATGTATGTATATATTACACGGTATTTTGGCGGAAATATAGAGTGTATTGCAATTTCAAAGACGGAAGAAAATGAAAGCTTTTACGATCAGGTATCTGCATTTTGTGAAGAGTATACGGATAATTTTAACAACATATTAAATGCAATGCTTAAAACTCCGTCAGTTAAATACTACAACTCTATGAACGATATGCTGGATATTAATGATAATGATGTTGACTTTGAAAACCAAAGTACCGGATCTGTTGTATCAAATATTCTTTCATATATAAATGAGAACTATGCTAAGGACCTTTCATTAAAGGAGCTTACAAAAATATTCCCATTTAACCCGTCATATCTTTCTGCAGTTATAAGTAAAGGCACAAAAAAGACCTTTATAGAAATTTTGACAAGCGTAAGAATGGAAAAAGCTGCTGAATTTTTGGTTAATACAGATTACAGTATATCCTCTATATGTACTATGGTAGGATATACCAACCGTACACATTTTTATAATCTTTTCCAGAAGCAATATGGTATGACACCAAAGGAGTACAGAAACCAGAAGCGTATTTGATGAAAGGATTGATTTATGAACTTTTCAATAAATGATTTTAAAAAATATCTGAAAGATATAAGCTACGGAAGTTTATTTTATGTTTATCTGAAACGAACCTTGTTGTTCGTAATTTTACCTATATTAATAGTATATACGATTTTCTTCTTGCTTTATACCAGATCTGTAGAAAATGATACAATTAATATGGTTAACTCAAACTTCCTGCGAGCCTGTGATACTGTAGAAAATACTATTAAGAAAACCTATGAATACTACAGTTCATTGGAAAAGGACGAGGATATCGTTGATTTTATCGAGCTTACACAGGAGGATATTAACAGCGGAACTCCGGAAAATATAAATCTACTTACAAAGGTCAGAAAAAACCTTCACCACTATATGTTCTCTAATGATGATTACTTAAACAACATATATCTTTACAGCTTTAAATCAGATTTTATTACAAACCACGAGTCGCGAATTTTCTTCTTTGAAGAAAAAGACGTTCCGCTGTGGTATGAAAACATAAAACAAAACAAACACAACTTTATGGTTGCAGACAAGGTGCCAAATTCCAAAAGCCTGTATGTTTGCCTTAGAATTGGTACAGCCAACGACCCCCGCGCACTTGTAATTTTTGATATAAATCTTGAAAACCTGCTTGATGTTCTAAAATCCACCTCGGGATACACAAGAGTTTATAACGATGGTGTGTTATTATTTAACAACGGAGAGGAAACTACTCCGGAAACACTTAGGTATAAAATAAAGCCTAACAATCTGCCTCCCCAAGAGGTAATTCATAAAACAAATAACGGTTATCTTTATTCATATACAACCGCTTCCAATATGGTAATAGAATATCAGGTGCCGGAGAATATGCTATCAAACAGATTCTCAGTATTTAAAATGGCAATACTTCTGCTGCTTGTTGCACTGATACTTTCATTTGTATCTTCATTATACATCTCCGCATACTTCTACAACCTGATATGCGTTATAATGAATTCCATAGGGCCGGAAGAACTTTTATACACACCTGTTGGCGGTAAGAGCGAGTTGGTGGTAATTAAGGATACGCTGCTTCATTTGAGGCAGAAAAACCAGATGCTGTCCAAAGAACTATCGGACAAAATTACAGACTTTAAAAAATTGCAGGCAAGTTCCCTGCAAACGCAGATAACGCCGCACTTTTTGTTTAATACTCTAAACGCAGTTAATATAATTGTTATGAACGAAACGAAAAAGGTCACTGCGGCAAACAAGTCCATTTTATTGCTTTCAGACATTCTGGAGTTTGCACTTAACACAGGAGAAACCTTTGTGAGCATAGAGTCTGAAATAGAGAACTGTAAGAAGTATATACAGATTGAGCAATTAAAAGGCACTAATAACTTTGAAGTTGAATGGAACGTTGACGAGTCACTTATGCAGCACAAAACCATCAAGCTGCTATTGCAGCCTATAGTGGAAAATGCAATTTCCCATGGAATTAAAGGCTCGGAGCTTGATACAAATATTCTTAGAATATCAGCTTTTAGAAAGAATAACAATATAATTTTTGAAATTGCAAACACGGGAAATGTAATTTCAAAGGAACAGATTAGGAATTTGGAAAAAACATTTAAGGTTGACATCTTCCCCTCAAAGCACATAGGAATGTACAATGTACAAAAACGTATAAAGCTTATGTACGGAGAGGAATATGGAATTGATATAAGCTCCGACAGCACATACACCTATGTTACTATAACAATACCGTTTGAACAATAAAAATGCACAGACCATTCAATGGCTTTAAAAAAATACAGGAAACCGATTTTCGGTTTCCTGTATTTTTATTTGTTATCTTACGATAATGTATGTTTGTCTTATGTAGTCATAGTTTGTTTGAATAAATATCTTATCGCCCTTTACTATATCCTTACCTGAACCTACTGTGACATCACCTGTTGCACTATCATAAATAAGAACCTTTCTTGCCTTTGGTACATTGTAAGATCTGTTCCAAAGTGGGTTTGGCACCGGGTTGCCGTTTACAGTTACAGTATTAAGTCCTGTATTTGCTGAGAATATTACGTCTCCATTAGACTTAGTCTCTGCTCCAAGAACCTCTGTAAAGGCTGTGAGTATAGCAACAAGGTTAGAAGTCTGTGATACTGATTCATCACCTTTTTCGTATTTGGTAGCTGTAGGAACTGCTGCTCTTAGTTCACAGTTAAAGGCAGTTAATGCACCAAGAGAGTCTGTTGCATAAAGGATGATATCTCCCTTGCGAAGCTCTGATGCCTTTAATGCGGCATTTTCTGTGGTACGTCCTGTGTTTATCATATTGTCATTATCCTGAGATACGATTGCGTTTACTTCTTCGCCTTCTCTTGAGATAATTGTTACCTGATAGTTAACTCCACCTTCTACCTCGTCATAAACAAGTGAAACTTCCTTTACAATTCCCGCTCCACATGAGCCTGTGAGAGATGCAGATGCAGAATCAACATAACGAACTATGAGACCGCCTGCTACGTCACCATTTGCAGTTGCATCGTAGAATTCAAGGTTTGTCATACTCTGGTCTGTTGGAACAGCTTTTACAGAGTAATATTTGATGTCGCCTTTTCTTTCTTCTGCTGCAGGAACAACCATATAATTCATTTTTGCACTACGCTTGAATCTTGGTCCAAGGTATTTGTTATAGAATCTGATACGATCTGCTGAAGCAAAATCCTTAGAGAAAACATTTTCATAAATGCGTCCGCTTTCTGTAGCATCTACTGCTGTAGCAAGCTTGGAGATTTTACCCTCTGTATCAAGTCCAAACTGAACAACCTGATACTTGCCCTGAGCCACTAGTGCATCGTAAACATATTTTGGAGTTCTCTTAACCTTTGGAACTTCTATGGTAAGGTCTGCAATAGTACTTGTTACGTCACTTCTACCATTCTGGAACCAGATTTTTTCTGCGGATTCGTATTTTGTTTCTTTGCCGTCCATGGTAAACACACGCATGAACATTACACCGTCATCTGACTCCTCTGTGTTACAGGTAAGAGACATTATGTAGCCGTATTGCATATCGCTTTCCTTTGTGTACACGATATGAGCCACTTTACCGTCATAACCAAGATATATAGTTGCTGCCCTATAATCTACAGCCTCTGTAAAGTTTTTGCTTCTCTTATATGTTTTACCATCTACAACGATTGTGCCGTCGCCAACTCCTGTTATTGTTCCATCTATCTTTTCCTCGCTAATATATATCATATATAGCTTATCAGTAGTACCAAGACTCTCAGCAACATACAAAATCATGCCCGGTTTAATATCGCTTGCAGCAACAAGCTCACCGTTTTTAACAAAGTAGTATGTGGCATTTTCATCATACTGCAATGTACTTGAATTTATTGTACTTGTTATGATAAAGTCGTCTTCAACAGTGTATGCACTTTCAACATGCCATGTTGCAAATGATGTGATAATTACAAGGTCTGCTCTGTCATCCTCTGTCATATCAATAGTCTGAATAATGCCTTCGTTTGTTGCATATGAAGCAAGATTTACAGATGTAAGTTGACCTAAGTAACGACCGTTATACAAAACTCTTGCATTTGGATTCAAGTTAGCCTTTTTGTTCTTGCTACCCTCGTAGTACTGGAGAGTTGTGCTTGTTGATGATATATAGTCATCAGTTGTGATTTTCACATCTGATTTTGGGTTACTCTCTTCTTCGTATGCATATAACAAAGTAAGTTCATCATCAACCTCTGCTAGATAAGCTGTAACCTTTTTACCAAGCAACGGCTGTTTGCCGGGAGTTCCGTTTTTAACCGGCATTCTGTTGATTGCAACATAGCCTTCCTCCAAAGGAGTGCTTGAGTAAAAGTCAATGTACTCGTCAGCTGTGATAACACCCTCTATTATCTGGAGTTCAATGTTTTCCTGAACTGTTGCGCCCTCTTCATAGGCAATAGGAGTTTTACCAATATTTGCTTCGTATTGTTTTATCTTAAGTGAGTTATACAAAATCTTTGCAAGCTGCTCACGGTTAACATACGCATCCTTGGTTATTCCCTTCATACCCTTGAAAAGTCCTGCCATTGATCCTGCAGCAAAGAATGTAGTACCCTTTGGAATATAAGGATTGAGAGATAAATTCTTTATGAATATATCTGCTACCTCTTCAAATGTTACATTATCGCCTGACACATCTATAGTCTTTTCAACATCAGGTCCTTTTATCATGTTTATAAGTGATTCATAAACATCGCGCTTGCTTACAAGCTCTGTGGGATTATATTTACCGGCTTCGATCTCGCTCATCCATCTGAGACCAACAACGGTTTTTAATTCCATTTCATAAAGGAATTTTTCGGCATTTTCAGCGTTTTCTGAACCGTCACCCTCGGCAGAACCCGCATCTCCCTGATCTTCTCCGAAAATCAGGGAATCGTACGGGAATAATTCTTTTGCCTGAACGGGCACAGCGACAGAACTTAAAATAATAAACGCTGTAAGTACTAGAGAAAGTATTTTTTTGTGCATTTTTTATTTACCTCCGTTTATCAATCTCATTACTCTGCTGATAACAGCAGCTGCCTCTGCACGGGTCATGCTTGCGAGAGGTCTGAAATTACCTTCACTACCCTCTAATATTTTGTAGAATGAAAGGCTGTTTATTGCATCCTTTGCCCAATCATTTACCTGCGCTGCATCGCCGTATGATGCAACCTGTGCTGACGGAGTAGGAACCTTGTCAGAAATAGCTGCCCAGATAACCTTTGCCATTTCCTGACGTGACATTTCATTTTCCGGATTGAAGTTTTGTCCATCTCCGTTAATGATGCCCTTTTCTGCTACTGCCTGAACTGATTCATAGTACCACTTATCTGCTGATACATCGCCAAACTTTTGTCCGCCTGCCGGAGCTGCAAGACCAAGTGCACGATAAATCATAGTACAGAATTCTGCTCTGTTTACCTTTGAATCAGGTGCAAAGCTGTCTTCGTCTACACCCTTTAAGATACCTGCATCTACAAGTTCTTCTATGCAATCCTTTGCCCAGTGATTTTGTACATCTGCAAAGGCTGATACAGAACCTGATACAGGAGTTTCTGTTACTGTAACGTCATCTGAACCGATAATTGTTCCGCTTTGTGAAGGCAGACCGGCGTTTCCGAATGCACCTGACGCCATTGAGCCTGCGCCACCGCCACCGCCACCGTTACCGCCGCCATTGCCACCGCCGGTAGTGTTAACTGAGATTGTTGCACTTGTTACTGCATCGCCTGTAACAGGTTCGCTTTGTGCAACAGGTGTTACCACAACGTATACATTTGCCTGTGTATTTGCAGGAACTGTATATTGTGCAGCTGTTGAAACAGGTCTTCCGCCCATATACCACTGGAATGTTGTTACACCTTCCGGTACATTTTGTGGATGAACATAATCGTAGTTAACTGTCAAAATATTATTGTTTGTTTTTGTAATACTTACATTCTGAGCTGTTGGCTTCAAAGGACCCTGTATAAGACCACTAGGTGTTTCTCCGTTATCTTCCGGAGCCTCTAAGCTCTTTGCAGTAATTCCAAGCTGCAAGTACTTGCCTACATCATCAAGTGTTGGTGCATAAGAACGTGTTGTTGCACCTGTAATTGCAACAGGAGTTGCAACTGCAGAATCAAGTCTGTACCATTGATATGTATCTGTACCTTTATTTACACCATTTAAGTCGTTAACATCATACCATTCGTAATCTGCAACAATTGTTTCACCGATAAGTGCATTTCCCGGAACAGACATTCCGCTGAATGTAATGTTACGAGCTTCCGGTGCAGTTTGCTCCTGTGCTACGTTACTTTCAGCCGATGAGCTTGAAAGACCGTTTGCATTTGTAACTGTAACAATACATCTTACAAGGCTGTATGGGAATGATGCACCTGTAGCAAGTGACAAGGTAGCACCCGGAATAAATGTCCAGCTTTCATCTTCCGGATTCTTTCCTTCCCATGTAATTAACTCTATATTTTTTGCACTGCCTGTAGGATCGTAATAGGTATATTCTGCTGTAAGAGGTGTGTCACCCTTAACATTACCTGTAACGATAAGATTTCTTACCTGAGGATTGAGTGCGCCTGTGTATGTAAGCTGAATTGGATATTCCTCTGAGAAAGCACCGTTCTTTGAAACTTCTGCTGTTTGAGGAACAAGCACAATTTCACCTGCAACAGCAGTATCATCTATAGTAAGTGTATTTCCTTCGATTGATACGCCTGTGTAGTTTTCCTTTAAGCCGAATGTTGGCTCAATCTCAAGGGCTGTCAAGAATTCCTTACCTGCAGCTACAAGCGAAGCACTATACTGTGCAGTTACGTTCTCTTGTCCCTGCTTTGGAATTTCTATGCTGTTTGCTCCGTTAACTTCAAAGTGGAGTTCGTCCATTTTCTGAAGCTTTACGTTATCAACATAGTAGCCCATTATCTTACCTGACAAGCCAAAGTTTACTGTCATTGTTTCACTTTCCGATGCAGGTACAAAGAACTCTGCTTCTACAAGTGTCCAGTCAGTTGAAGAAACAGGTGTAGCTGTTAAGCCGCCTGTAGTTGGTGTTGTATAATCACCTGAACGATTAGCAAGTGCCTTGATTGTACCATTTTCTCTCTTGTCTATATAATAAACACCGCTTGTTGTAGTACGCCAGTTTGTATTTCCTGTTCTGCCTGTACCCTCTGCTTCTTCCTTGAGCTTAATCTGTGCTGAAATTTTGTAAACAGCACCTGTGTCAAGGTTGTCTGCTCTGAATACTATCGGATAATAGCCCTCTGCCTGGTCATGGCGGATTTCAAGGCTCTTTGAGCCTGCATATGCTTCATCTGCATATCCAACAATCCATGAGTTCTTAGCATTTGATGTTGAAATTCTAACTACTCCGTCAATGTTGGTAATTCTGTCTGCATATTCACCTGTTCCGTATGTGATGGAAGTTCCAGGTGTTTCAAAGCCGCCCCATGAGTCAAATATGTTTAAAGGCTCTGAAGTGTCAATGCTAATCGGGTCAGTTGTTACAGTATCACCGTTAGGTGCTACCTGTGCAACAGGAGTAATTTTTGCATACAATTCTCCTACTGTGTACTGTGGGAATGTATATTCGTCAGAATCTGTTACTGTTGCAACAAGCTCATCGTTCAAATACCATTCGATTATTGTTGCGCCTCGATCTACACCCTGTTCATGAGTATAATTAAATTTTGCCTGATATGTGTATCCGCTCTTGAGAACAACCTCAGGATTTTCTGCTACAGGCTTTCTTGGGCCCATAACTACAGGACTGAACTTTATGTTTTCTGCTACATAGTTTGGTGTCTCTGCACTTACCGGGATAACGCTAACCTGCAGGAACTTGCCTAAGTCATCGTTTGTTGGTGTATATGTAGCTGATGTTGCTCCGGTAATTTCTTCCGGATCTGTATCAGTTTCAGAGTCAAGTCTGTACCACTGTATGATATCTGTACCTCTTGCATCTCCGTTTCCGTCAAACCATCCATATTCGGCTTCGATTGGAACGTTAAGGAAAGCATTTCCTTCTGTTGCATCTCCTGAGAATGTAATATCTCCCTTTATTTCCGGTGGAACAGGGCCTTTTATTGCATCACTGTCTGCTGTAGCTGTGAGTCCGTCTTCGTTTTTGAGAGCAATGCGGCACATTACCTCAGTATACGCAGGAGCAGAAGCAAATGTATAAGTTGCCTGATAATCATTTCCGCTTACAAGCTGAGCATCAGTTGCTGCTCCCATAAGACTCCATGAATCAGTACTGTCGTTTCTTCCGTACCATTCTGCTGTTGCTCCGCCTGTTGCATGTGGAGCCTTGTTTGCAGGGTCATAATATGTAAATGTTGCAGTAAGAGTTTCGCCCTCAAGAACCGTACCAACGAGTGATAAGTCTCTGATTTGAGGATTTAATGTGCCCTGGTCATATGTAAGCTGTATTGGATAATCCACAATTTCCACAGAAGAAACATCCGCTACTGCAGGGATTTGTGCCTGAAGAACAATTTCACCGATATGAGCTGTATTGTCTACTGTGATTGTACCTGTTGAAGCGTCAAATGACACTCCTGTATAAGTTTCCTTTAAGCTAAGTTGTGGCACAATATCGGTACCTGCATAATCCATGCCTGCAAAAGTTGTCTTTACAGTATACTGTGAAGTAGTTGCTTCTTCATCTTCCTTTGGTATTTCGATAGAAGCTGCGCCACTAACCAATGCACTGATTTCTCCAATCTTTTCAAGGGAAACATCATCTATATAAATTGTTCCTGCTTTTGAAAGAATTGTAAAATATGGTGAAAGTGACTCAGTAAGTGAGGATGGAATATAGAAATAGTTTGTCAAGGTTTGCCAGTCCTGTGAAACTGTTACAGCCGGTGATGTACTATGGCTCAAAGAGCTTGGGTTATATCTTTTTTTCAAAGACGTAACAGTTCCGTTTCCTGCTCCTACAAGCTCATAGACATTTGTCCAGGTTATATTGCTCTTTTTTCTTGCTATATTAGAAACGTTTGCCTTTGCGCCGCTTGGAATATTTTCTGAACCTTTTATTTTTACAGAAAACTTATACACGCCTCCCGGTTGGAGGTTAGGCGCATTAAAGAGCACCGGATATGTACCGTTAGTTCCGTTCTGATAAAGCTCAAGACACTGGTTTGAAGAATTATCAGGGTCAGCAGCATAACCTACGATATACGAATGGGTGTTCCAATATGCATCCATAAGGGTATTATCGCTTGAATCCTTAAGGTATCGGATTATTTCTGATCCCTCTTCTAACGGAGTAAGCGTCTGCACTGTTTCAAAGTCACCCCATGCTGCGTATAGGTTTGTTCCGCTGGCTTCTGCCACATTAACGGTTACAAACATACTAAGTATCATGGAGCAGGTTAATAATAAGCTAAATATTTTTTTCATAATATCTTTTTGTATGATATATTTTAATATATCAATACGCTCCTTTCTTTTTTAATCTTTATAATATAATCAATAAAACGCTGTGCCATTCTACAGATGAATTATTGATGAATTTTTTGTCTTATTAATTATTTTACAGGATTGTATTCAGGAAGTGAGCATGCATCGTGTGCAATTTCCCTTAAAAGCTCCATGTCTGATGGAGAAATACTATCATGCACGTATGAGTTTTCTCTTACATCGTTTCCTGTCAGATATTCATACCATGTAAGCGCTGCTAAAACTCTTCCGTATTTTGTAAGGTGTGAGCTTTCGTCACGGTAGATTGACCTTTGGTCTGTTACAAACTTATCTCCGTCCATAATACGATCTTCTATTCCGTGCTCTTTGATTGCCTTGTATATAGCTTCGCCTGCAGGAATAGCTCTTCCCGGGTTGCCTATAGTTTCTGCAGCTTTCAGATAGCTTGACTTAATTGCCTCGAAAACAGCGTCCATATACTGTTCCTTTGAAAGTCCTTCTACAAGAGGCTTATACACATCCTCATACTTTTCTTCTACTCTGTCTGTGTATACAGACCAGCTTTCAAACATAAGGAGTTCGCTTTCAGGTGCTTTTGATGTTATATAATCTGAAAGCTCTGTAAGGTATGGATTTGCATCTGTATGATATTTTTCAAAGAACGGCGAGTACTGACCTCTCTGGTGGAGTGTTATGTAGTCATACGCTTGGTCTGTCATAAATGCATCATCAAATGGTACACTCTCTGTTGTATTTACTGTTCCGTCCGGCATATACTCTTTTTTACTTGTATATACTCCTTCACCCTTCATGAAGTTATAATGCTTTGAAATTGAGCAGCTTCCGGCATACATGTTAACTGCGTACACGCTAATGCCATCTTCGGCAGCTATTTCAGAAAGGAATTTGAAGGAATCGTCTGTGTAGCTATTACCAAAGGAAAGAATTCTCATTTCTTTCTTTTCGTTAATTTCCTTTTGTCTGTCAGCTACAGTCTTTTCTGCCGGAGGCTTTGGAGCTTCTGCCAAAGCGGCAAGTGCGTTGCCTGTTAAAATTGCAACTATGCCTCTTGTTGCAGGTGACGTAACGTCTTTTGCCACAGCATTAACAGTTATGTCTTTTTCTTCTGCTATTGTAATGTAGCCTGATGACCATGTAGTAGCCGAGCCTGAGATTTGAAGGTTAACAAGTTCCTGGTCTGCCAGGTCTTGATACCCAAGCGCGCAAACAAGCATTTTAATTGCCTGTTCGTATGTTACGCTCTCCCCTGCTTTGAATGTTCCATCACTAAAACCGTTTATAATGCCTGCATCTACTGCAGCTTTTACAAAGGGGCGTGCCCATGCGCTGCCTGCATCTGCATCTAAATCTGAAAAGCCTGTTACAGCGTCTGCAGGAGCTGTTATTCCTTTAAATCTTGTGATAACTGCGGCGAATTCTGCTCTTGTGATTGCGCCGTCAGGCTTGAATGTTCCGTCAGGATAGCCTGAAATGATACCTTTTTCAACCAGAGTTGAAACAGCTGTTTCAACTACCGGGCCTGCCTCTACATCAGAGAACTTTGCATCTGCAAAGGCTACCATGCTTGAAAGCATCATCGAAAGAGCAAGAAGTGTGCCTGTTAGTTTTTTAAATATTTTCATAGTGCCTCCTTAGTTTGCCGGGTTGTACTGTGGAAGTGAACATGCCTCGTGGGCAATTTCCTTTAAAAGTGTCATGTCAGCTTCAGAAATGCTTTCATGCTTATATGTGTTAAGTCTTACGTCGTTACCTGTAAGGTACTCGTACCATGTAAGAGCTGATAAAACTCTGCCGTAGTCATATGTCATATGTGATTCCTTGTCACGGAACATTGACCTTCCCTCTGACTTAAAGGAAGCATTGTCCGGATTTGCATCGTCTATGTATTCAGGAATACCATACTTTGTAACTGCAAGGAAAACTGCTTCGCCTGCAGGGATAACTCTGTTTGGATTGCCTGCAATTTCTGCTGCCTTCAAGTAGTTTTCGCGGTTTTTAGAAAATACTGTTTCAAAGTATTTTTCTTTTTCAACACCCTCTACGATTGTAGGATATGATTCTGCCGCTCCGTCTGAATATGTTGCCCAGTTTTCGAAGAAAAGAACTTCTGTGCCGGGTGACTTTTCTCTTACATAACTTGCAAGGTCTGTGATATACGGAGTTTCATCTGTGTGCCATTTTTCAAAGAATGGTGCGTTCAGAGAGCGTTGGTGCATTGTTATATAGTCCCAACCGCCGCCGTTTGTTGCAAGTCCGTCATCAAAGGAAACGTTTTCTGTTTTGTTCATAGTAGAGTCAGGCATATACTCTTTTCTTGCGCTGTATACGTCCTCGCCCTTCATACGTTGCCATTGTTGTTTGATTGTGCCGCCGCCCTTATACATATTAACTGTATAAGCTTTTATTCCGTCTGCTGCGGCAATTGCTGCAAGGTGTTTGAATGAGTCGTCTATGTAGCTGGAGCCAAGTGAAAGAACTCTTAGTTCTCCCTTTGCGTTAATTTCTGCACGCTTTGCTTCTACATCTGCTGCTGACATTGAATAGTCAACTGCAGGAGCTTCGGGAGCAGAACCCTCCAGTGCATTACCTGCAAGGATTGCCACAACTCCTCTTGTAGCTGCTGCTGTAACATCTGCAGCTTCTGCATCCTTTGTTATGCCTTTTTGGTTTGCGACAGCTATATAGCCTGCTGACCATGTGGCATTTTCGATTTTTGCAAGTTCTTCGTCTGCAAGAGCCTGGAAGTCAAGAGCGCAGATGAGCATTTTAATTGCCTGCTCGTATGTTACGCTCTCCCCTGCTCTGAATGTTCCGTCATTGAAGCCGTTGATGATGCCTGCGTCTACTGCTGCTTTTACATAAGGCTTAGCCCATGCGCTGCCTGCATCTGCATCAAGGTCTGCAAAGCCTGTTACTGCGTCTGCAGCTACAGAGTCTGCTATACCTTTAAATCTTGTGATAACTGCGGCAAATTCTGCTCTTGTTATGCTTCCGTCAGGCTTGAATGTTCCGTCAGGATAGCCGGAAATAATGCCTTTGTCAACAAGCTTTAAAACTGCTGTTTCAACAATAGAGCCAGCCTCAACATCAGAGAACTTTGCATCTGCAAAGGCTACCATTGATGATAGAGTCATTGAAAGGGCAAGTGCCGCTCCAATTAGCTTTTTATAAGTTTTCATAGTGCCTTTTTGTATGATTTAAAATCATACTCTCCTTTCCTTTAATGCTTTGTCTATGTGTTCTTATTTAATATTTGCTGATTTAATGTCAGGAGCAAAGCCTGTATCCCAGGCAAGTACGCTCATACTGTTTGTTCCCTCTTGCAAGGTAAGAGGCTTGTTTTCAATCTTAACAAGTTCAGAGGAGGTAAATTGCTCCTTTGTAAGATTTAAAAGTCTGCCGTCTTCATATTCTGCTATAAGAAGATTAGTATCTACTGTTGTAAACTGTGGGTTATAAAGAATAAGTTCCATACGTTCTGCATCTGTTATAGTCTTTGCAATTTCGCCGTTTGCTGTCCTGTAAATTGCGCTCATGTACGCGCCGTCAAGTTCTGACATATCAAGCTCATATACAGAAACGTCGTCTATGTAATATGTTGCTGCAGATGTTGTGTAAAAACCAAATTTCATAGTTGCGGATGATACATCACCGGATACACGCAAAAGCACTGTTAAAGGAGTCCAGTCTCCGCCTTTTGCAAAAGTATAGCTTTTAGTAGATGTGCTGGTTTTTGTATTGGCATAAAAACTATTTTTTGTTTCATCATAATATTCAACTACAGCCCCTGTTGTACTTGTGTATCCATAGGAATAGAAAGTTCTTGCTGATGAGGCTGATGAATTTTTTACCCACATGGTAAGGGCATAGAGCTTACCCGGCTCTCCGGGAGCTGCTACGGTGAAAACAGTGCCGGCTTTTCCCTCAACTTCCATAGCATATCTTCCGCTACGCACATATTGCGCATCAGTTGTTGTGGTATAGGTCCCTGCCATCTCTACGAAGTCTACCTGTTCCGGATAGACAACGCCTTCTTCAAAGCCGCCGTCATAAAATAAGTTCTCGTTAAAGTCCGGTAATTTCTTAAATATTATATCGTATGTTTTTGTAGTGTCATTTACAAAAACAGTATTTTCGTTTTCAATAATTGACTGGTTTCCGGTAGCGGTTACTGTTGGAGCTGTGTCTCCACGATATTCATAAACATAATTTTCATTTCCTACCGAAAAACCGTTTAGTGGTTTGCCATTTACATTTACTGTAATGTTATCAGCTGTAAATGGTACAATTTCTACTTCCTTTATGCAAGTTACAGTTCCATTTGATGCACTTGCAACAACTGTTATATTTCCAGAAGCTTCTTCTCCTATTGTAAGATTTCCGCTATTATCTATTGAAGCTCCGGTTGTGTCTCCCTCAAGGCTCCATGAAATTTCGCCTTGAGTGAAAGTATAGCTTTGTGCTTTATAGGTGTATACCATGTCTTTTCCTTTTGCGGCATAAACCTTGCTATATCCGTCATACATGGTAATGGCGGGGTCTACCTTTGTGAGTGATACATCGTCTATGTAATACTCTACCTCTGTATATTGGCCATGTGCCAAGCCCATATGCACCGCCAGAGTCTGCGCTGCTGCCGGGTCAGTTGATGGTGCTACATATATGTATCTTTCAAACAATTTCCATTCACTATCGGTAAATGTTTCACGATAAGAACCACTCACTGTACTCCAGGGGTTCTCTATCTTGTAAAGGCTATCTAAGTCATTATGCACTAGTGCTTTAATATCAGTACCATCTGAATAATCTTTTTCTTTTCCTTCTGAATTTAAAACGCCAAAGATTGAAACACAAAGATTTGCATTAAAGCTTGTTGACGGAATTGCACTTTTAACACGGGCAGAAAACTTGTATACATTTCCTCTTTCCAATTCTGCCTTAAAGGTTACGGGGTAATATCCGCCTGTTTGCTTTATATGGAGGGCTTTTTCTCCGGAAAAGCTTTCACCCGCAAATCCTAAAATCCAGGATGTGCCTTTCCACTTCACATGAACAGAGTTGTTTTTAACGGCTGTGATTTTGTTTTCACTATTTTTTGTAAAATCACTTTCGGTTACATTCTCAAACGTTCCGCCTTGTATTAAATTTTCTGCGTGTACTATATTTGCGCCAAAAAGTGTTGCAAATATAAATAATGTCAACAAAATCTTTTTCATAGCCTTCTCCTTGTGGTTTTGCCTGTCGGCTGCTATTTAAAGCAGCCGACAAGACAAATTTACTTTAAAATCTAATTATCGAACAACTTCTACCGCATTAGTAACAGGTATCATTGTGTTGATTCCGTTCCAAATCATGACCTTATTGGTGCCTGTTGATGTTGATACGTATCCCTTGAATTCCCAGCAACCATCCATGCTCTGGAGATTATTAACAGATACTTTCTTGTATGCTGTGCCTGAAGATCCATAGTTTGCAAGTAAGAATACAGGATTCAAAGGTGAAGCTGTTTTGCTTACACGCATGGTAAATAGTGTATTAGAACCTACTTCTCCATTTGAATAAAGTACTCCTGTTCCGTCAAACAGTGCCACTTCCTTCTCAGCTATAATTACGTCGCCAATTTTAGCCTGTACATATACTCTGCCCGGTGCTGCAGTGCTTCCTACTGTAAGTGCACCTGCATCAAAGCTTACTCCTTCATAGTCTGCCTTTAAACCAACTGTTACATCGTCTTCAATGCCGGCTTCCTTTATAAATGTATATGTTTCATTTGTGCTGTCAGCCGGAATATCAATACCGTCTGCTCCGTCGAATTCACCAACTTTTATAAGTGAAACCTCGTCAAGGTAGTAGTTTATAAGCTTACCTTCATTTGTGTGCTTGATTCCGATGTATACAGTTGCTTCTCCATTCTCGTTTGCATCTAATTCATCAGATACATAGATATATCTTTCAAACTTTACATACTTGTCAAAGCTTATTGCTGTTGTATATTTGGTGTTGTAATCATATCCTGCATCATGCTTTGCACCTTCTTCGTCAAAGACATAGACACCTTTCCAACGTGTTGGAGAACCTTCTGCGTTCTGAGTTGTGTTAGCATAAAGGCTTACACTCTTCAGCTTATCGTATGAGCCTTCTGCAATTTTAATATATGCTCTAAACTTATAAACTGATCCTTCTTTCAAGGTTGCTTTAAAGTTTGCCGGATGGTATGTCCTCTGATTTTTAACTAAAATACTTCCATTGCCACAATATGCTTGATCCGGGTCATTTACATGTTCAACAACAAGTGGTAGTTTTCCGTTAGTAACATCATCGTAGAAGATACTAGCAGGTGCTAATTCTTCAAGATCAGCGGGTTTTTCAAAACATCCGAAGGTTAAAAGATTGCCTTCTGCATTTGCCTGACAGTCTTTAACTCTGATTTCTTTTGTTGCCATAAGAGTAGGTGTATTTCCGCTAGAACCATGAAGAGGCACATAAATACCAAGTGTAATAGTATCAACTGCCACGTCAGGCTTCACTGTCAAAACACCCTCAGGACTAATCTCTACAGATGTACCATAGTCGCCTATCAATTCAAGATCTGATACATCGCCTACACCTAAGGTGTCAGTTGAAACTGTATAAGTTGCTGTAGAAACATTGTCCCCTACTGGCTTAACTATTTCAGAGTCACCATTAATGCTGAATGAACCAGTCTTTTTTATGCAAACATCATCAACGAGGAACTCTCCATCAAGGCCTGTAAATGCAAATGCTGCTGTTTTTGATGTGGTTTCATTTTCAAAAGGAATGAGGAATTCGCCCTTAAACTCAGTCCATGTATTTGCTGATGCAGAGATAGCCGTTACACCGCCTGCTGTATTGGACACCGTATTATTATCATTTGTTCTCCATCGGTTACCAACTTTGGTTACAACATTGTTTGATTTTGTACTAACAGCATACGCATCTCGCACTTCTGATGCTGTAGTTATAGCAAGTTGTCCACTATCTTTTTTTGTTGTCTTTACCCACGCTGAAAACTCATAAATTGCTCCTGTTTCCAAATCGTCTGATTCAAAGCATACTCCGTAATAACCATCAGAACGGCTATTATTAACCCTAATACTCTTTGTACTACCATCGTGTCCTTCAGGTTCATAGCCTACTATCCATGAACTTCCGACCAAATATGTTTTTACTATACCATCAATGCCGGTAATCTTAGTTTTACTAGAATTGTAAGTTAAATTGGTACTTTCTGTTTCAAAATCTAATGATAAAACAACCTCACCTACATCTGCTGCCATTGCAACAATGCCAACATTTAAGAGCATTGCTAAAGTGAGCAAAATACTAAAGAGTTTTTTCATTTTAATTTACCTCCTTATTTTATTCCTATATTACTAAAGTCTATGTTTTTGAATTCCGGAATTTTTGTAAATACTTCGGAGTTTGCCGGGAACTGATAGCTTTCGTCCGGCTGAACCGATGTTTCAAAATCTGCAGGAGAATAGTTTGCCTGGATTTTTACTCCGTTATCTACAACTTCTTTCGTTAATTCAAAAGCTTTGTTTAGAGAAATATTATTATAAATTGAGTTTCCTGTTGGCAGGAGTATTTTGGACTCGTCATCCAAAATGGTGTAGAGGGTTGGATATTCCGTCTTCCACACATTTGTCTGCCAATAATTAGCTACCGAAGATTCTACACTTGAATCTGTAAGCTGTTTATAACCATCCAGTGTTTTATAGTTTGTGCCTTCTTTGAAGCGTTTCTGAGCAAGGATTGCTTGTTTGGTGGAGCCGATTATGTTGTTATAAACATTAAAGTCTTTTCCACCGGAGACAAATATGCCAATACCCGGAAAATCTTCTATAATATTTCCATAAACGTCTGCGCTGCAAAAGCCGTCATCAAAGTAAATTCCCACACATGAACTACCTACGCCGTTCATTTCATTTTTGATGTCATGTATGTAGTTATATCTTACCTTATGACCTCTTGCTGCCCAGCTTTTGCCGGTGTAGATTGCACCGGCGTCTGTAGTACAACGAAGTACGTCATGTATATCGTTATACTCGATTATGTGTTCGTTACCACCAAAGGTTATTGCCAGGTGGTCAGAGTCACATATTTCGTTGTTGGAAACAATGTTACCAACGCCGTCTGTAATTCTTACTGCAGCAGTATATGCTACTTCTGCATATTCGCTTATTTTTGTGTTTTTACAGTAGCAATTTGCCGGTGTGAGTGTTTTACGGTCGCCGCAGTTTGTTATATAAACTCCGCCGCGGACATGCTTAATTTCCATGTGGTCAATACCGCTGTTTGTTGAGTTTGAAATTGTAATTGCCATACGACCCATGTTTTTGATGCTTCCGTCCCTGACGCATACATTATCACATTTTGTAATTGTTATTCCCTGATTGTTTCCATTCAGGAAATTTATGCCCGAAAATGTGATGTTTTTTGCGCCGGTCACTCTCACAAGTGGCTGTTGCAAGGTTGTTAGTTCGATTTTATCTGTTTCAAAGGTTTCTGACGGATAAAGATACAAAATACCCTTGTCTGCATCGACATAGTATTCGCCCGATGTATCTAATTCCTCAAGAAGATTGAAAATGTAAAATCTGGCGCCTGAACCGCTTTCATTTGCTGATGTATCGGAGGTGTATGGCTCGTTTGCCATTATTGTATTGGTAAAGGGATTAACAGAGCTTATTGTAAGAGTTCTGTCCTGCCAACCGTTGACGAAATGCCCGTAAATCATCGCACGGTCTGCTTTGTCCCAATGCCTGGCTTGAGTTTCGGTTACCCTGAATGACATACCAACTGAGTCCTGGGCAGTTGAGCCTTTTGTTCCCCAGTCAGGTGCGCCATATACAGGAGTATAACCGCTGTTTGGATAGCGTGCCACAGTTTGCCTGTTGTCGTTTACGACCAGCTCCTGTGGGTGATAGCCCTCCGGAACCCATGACGGATTGTTGGAGCCACGATAGTTCATTGGCTTTTGTTTGATGCCATGGGTGTTTAAGTTATATTGTAGTATTTTTTCTGCGACCTTATGGTCCGGAAAATGTGATAGTACCTCGTTGTCAGTTACTTTTCGAAACCTTGAATTGTCAAGTACGGTGCTGCCTTTGATAGAAACCTGCTCGCCATCATATGCCACGAAATTGGTATTTGAATCAAGCTCGTTTAGTATAAAGCTTCTATTTAAATGGTAGTCACCGCCACGGATGTATACTGTGGCGGTATCGCCCTTGCCGCTTTCTTTTAAAAGTCTTACCTTTTCACGCGCTGCGTTTAAGGTTTTGAGTGGACTTTCAAGTGTTCCGTCATTCGAATCCTGACCGCTTTGAGATACATATAGTGTAATGCCTGAAGCTGCCTGCGCCTCTGTGCTTATGGTTTGGGGTATTAATCCAACCATAAATGCAACAGAAAGTGTCAGACATAATAGCTTAAGCCTCATTTATACACCCCATTTCAAAGATTTGATTTGTTTTTATCTCAAGTCGATCTGTCTTAATGCTTCGTCAATGAGTCTGCCTTCGTAGTCTGCAGGGAATTCGTCTGTTTTGAATTCGTTATCTGCGTTGCTGATTACGATAAGACCCTTTTCGTCCCAGTGTACGCTCTTGCCAAGGTTTTCTGAGATAACCCTGATTGGTACAAAGGTTCTGCCGCCTGAAAGCACAGCCGGTGCGTCAAGATCTTTCTTTTCACCGTTTACTGTGATTTGAGATTCGCCAAGTACAAGCTCGATAACAACGCCTTCGCCTGTGATTGTTGCTTTCTTTGCTTCCTGGTTCCAGTCTACCTTTGCGCCAAGGTTTTCTGAGATAAATCTGATTGGTACCATTGTTCTGCCGTTATCAATAAATGGCATTACAAGGTCGTTTGTTTCGTCTATTATCATTGGATTGCTGTTTGAAAGTGCGCCGCCCTTGTTTATACCAAGGACAATTCTGTTCTTAAACTTCTGCTTGAACTTCTTTGCATACACGCCGGTAAGTGATGTGTCAATCTGCGGGAAGTCTTCGCTGAGGCTCTTATATATTTCTCTATCGTTAAGTGTTTTAATTCCGTCTTCTGTAACTTCAATGTCTGAAGAGCTACCCACAATAACAGATTCTACCTGGTTACCATTTTTTGGTTCTTTCCAACCGTCAGGAACCTTGTGGTCCTTTGAGCCAATTGCAAGGTTGCTTTTTACAACATTGTTTTCAGGTAAGAACATGTTTGGCATAGCAAGTTTCTTTACAATTTGCGGATACTTTTCAAGCCAAACCTTTTCTGTTGTTGCAAAGTAGCCATCTCCGCCCTCTGTGATAGTTTTTCTACCATAGTCTGTATCTTCACGTCTTGTTGACCAGTCAACACAACGTACTACCTGATTCTTTATGTTATAGGCAAGGTTGTTTTCGTAAATTGAGTCAGAACCTGTTGCCTGGATACCAACGCCGGTGTAGTTTGCAAATACGTTTCCGTAAACGTGCTGAGCGTCACGTCCATCGTCGAAGTAAAGACCGATAATACCTTCTGCACCGCCTGAGTCTGAACCCATGTCATGGATGTAGTTAAAACGTACTACGTTACCGTAGTGCCACTTATGACGACCGGAGTAGATAGCACCTGCGTCGTCGGACTCTGTTAATACGTTAAAGATATCATTATACTCAACAAGGTGTTCAGGTCCTGATACTTCCATTGCGTAGTGGGTTGAACCTGTCATTGTGTTGTTTGTTACTCTTTGACCTATACTTAAAGGATTTACAGCTTCCATATAGGTAAGGGTGAGTCTTGCAAAGTTCTCTATGTAGTTATTTTCTGCGTAGTTTTGTGCTTGTGTCAGGGATTTTGGATCGCCGCCGTCAAGCTGAATACCACCGTCTACGTCGTGGATATAGTTTGAAACAACACCATTGTACATTCCTGTAACTTTTACTGTGAATGCACCTGTGTAGTATAACTCACAATGAGAAACTGTGTTATGGTTACCGCTGATTCTGATTAGGTTACCTCTTGAGTAACCCATCTTAAAGTCTTTCATGTTTATGTATGAGCCACTGATTTTAAACAGTGGGTCAAGCATAGTTGAAAGAGCCATTTTACAATTTCTGTAGCCGTCTATAGGATACCAGTAAAGCTTCTTAGCTTCTCTGTCTATGTAGTACTCGCCTTTTGCATCTATTTCTTCAAATATGTCATAAGCATAGAAACGTCTGCCGTCTGTTGGTCTGAAACGGTTTCTTGAAAGTGAAAGCTTGCCCGGCTCATATGACTTAATCTTTAGAGTATAGTCTGCCCAGTCAAGATCCCAGTAACCATAAAGCTTAGCTGTAGGTGACTTTGCCCAAACTTCATATCTTGGGTTAGTAAGTGCAAGCTGGAATGGTTCGTCAATGTGCCATTTTACAAGTTTTGTAAGCTTTTCCGGTTCGTGGTTATATGTATAAGTAGCGTTAAAGGAAATTACATCCTTTTCGTCATAGGTTATATAGCTATCGTTTGGATAGCGGCTTATTTGCTGAACTGCACCGTCTACAAAGAATTCCATTGAAGCGTCTGTGGAACCTCTGTCTTCTTTGTCGATACCGCTCTGATAAGCACCGTATGATTTTACTTCAGGAATTTCTGCAAGACCGAGAGTGCTCATGTCAAACTCTAAAAGTTTGCCTGCTACTGACTGGTCAAGGAGCTTGTCAAGGACTGCCTTATCAGATACAACCTTGAACTTCTTTGCATCAAGGTCAACACCGCCGATGAACTCTACTTCTTCGTCACGGTATGCTCTGTATGTGATTGGAGCTGTTTCTGTACCGGAGTCTTCTTCTGTGAACTCCACTGTTTTGAATATCTGGTATATACCCTCACGGATATATACGCAGGCGCCGCCGCTTGGGAGGCCGGATGTCTTTTTGATATTGCGGATTTCATCTCTCGCTCTTTCGATTGTGGCAAAAGGACTGTCTATTGTACCTGTGCCGCTATCGGAGCCGTCTTTTGCTACATACAATGTGAGATATTCTGCTGCGCTTACATTGAATGTAAACATTGGTATGCAGAGTGCCATTGTGAGCAAGGCTGCAATTAATTTTCTCTTTCTCATGTTTTTCCTCCTGAATAGTTTAATATTTATATTTTAATCGTATCATAAACGACTTTTGAGAACAACGCTCAAAATTTGGATATTATCTGAGGTCTATCTGTCTTAGTACTTCGTCTATTAGTCTTCCTTCGTAATCTGCCGGGAATTCGTCTGCGACAAATGCATCATTTAAGCTGCTTATTACTATAAGACCTTTCGGATCCCAGTGGATGCTTCTGCCAAGAGTTTCGGAAATGACTCTGAGCGGTACAAATGTTCTTCCGTCAAATATATTTGCCGGTGCGTCAATTGCTGCTTTCTCGCCGTTTACTGAAATCTCTGCCGCGCCGATTACAAGCTCGATTACCTTATCTCCGCTTGTGATGGTTACCTTTTGCTCATCTCCGTTCCAGTCTACCTTTGCGCCAAGGTTTTCTGAAATAAATCTTATAGGTACCATTGTGCGGTCGTTTTGGATAAATGGCATTACGCTGAGGTTTGACTCATCTATCATCATGAACTTGTTATCGGATAGTGCGCCGCCCTTGTTTATACCAAGGACAATTCTGTCTTCAAACTTTTCTTCAATTTTTTTATCGTAAACGCCGGTAAGTGAAGTATCTAGCTGCGGGAAGTCTTCGCCCAACTGCTGATATACAGGATTTGAGTTCAGAGTTCTTATTCCGTCTTCTGTAACTTCAATATCTGACTCGCTACCCATAACAGCAGATTCTATCTGGTTTCCGTTTGCAGGGTCAAGCCATGGGTCAGGTTTCTTGTGGTCTGCAGCCTTTATTGCAAGGTTGCTTCTTACAATATTGTTTTCAGGCAGGAACATATTTGGCATATCAAGCTTCTTTACTATTTGCGGATACTTTTCAAGCCATACCTGTTCGGTTACTGCGAAGTGACCTTCGCCGCCTTCTATAAGACCTGCTCTACCGTAGTCTGTGTCTTCTCGTCTGGTTGACCAGTCAACACCTCTTACTAACTGGCTTCCTATATTATAGGCAAGGTTATTTTCGTAAATTGAATCGGAGCCTGTTGCCTGGATGCCAACGCCCTTATAGTTTGCGAACACGTTTCCGTAAACGTGCTGAGCGTCACGTCCGTCGTCGAAGTAGAGGCCTATGATACCTTGTGCTCCGTCTGAGTTAGAGCCCATATCGTGAATGTAGTTATAGCGGACTACGTTACCATAGTGCCACTTATGACGGCCGGAGTAAATTGCACCGGCGTCATCGGACTCGGTTAGGATTCCGAAAATATCGTTATACTCAACAAGGTGTTCAGGACCGGATACTTCCATTGCCTGATGTGTTGAACCGGTCATGGTGTTGTTTGTTACTCTGTTTCCTATGCTTCTTGGAGCTATTGCATTACAATAGGTAAGAGTTAGTCTTGCAAAGTTTTCTACGTAGTTATTTTCTGCATAGTTTTCTGCTTTTGTAAGAGACGCCGGGTCGCCACCGGTCATTGATATTCCGCCGTCTACATCGTGGATGTAGTTAGAAACAATTCCGTTAAAGCGTCCGCTTGTTGATACCGCTGAAGCGCCTGTGTAGGAAAGTTCACAGTGGGATACTGTGTTATGCTGACCGCCTGATATCTTTATGAGACCTTCTCTTACATAGCCCATATTAAAGCCCTTTATATTAATGTAAGAACCTGTTATTTTAAAGATTGGCTCATCCATAACTGAGAGTGCCATTTCAGCATTTTGGTAACCCTCTATAGGATACCAGTAAAGCTTCTTTGCATCGGGGTCTATAAAGTACTCGCCCGGCATATCAATTTCTTCAAGCATATCGTATGCATAAAAGCGTCTTGTGCCGCTTGGCTTGAAACGATTTCTTCCAAGTGACAGCTTTCCGGGTTCGTAAGCCTTAATCTTTAGTGTGTAGTCTGCCCAGTCAACATCCCAGTAGCCATAGAGCTTTGCTGTAGGTGACTTTGCCCAGGCTTCTGCTCTTGGGTTTGTGTACTTTATCTGGAATGGCTCTGTAAAGCTCCATTTTGGATTGTTTACGTATTTGTCCGGGTCTCTTTTCTTAGTATAATATGTAGCGTTAAAGATAAGTACATCGTCTGCTTCATATGTTTCGTAGCCTTCGTTTGGCCATCTGCCTATTGTCTGAGGTTTGCCGTCTACAAAGAATTCCATTGACGGAGACAGGGAACCTTTATCCTCTGCATCTACTCCGCTTTGGTAAGCTCCGTATGACTGTGTTTCAGGAATATCTGTAAGACCGAGGGCCGCAAGGTCAACCTCTACAAGTTTTCCTGCAACTGACTGGTCAATTAGCTTATCAAGAACAGCTTTATCAGTTACTTTAGTAAAGGATGCAGGCTCAAAGTTTACACCGCCAATCATCTTTACTTCTTCTCCGGGGTAGGCTCTGTATGTTACAGGACTTGTTTCAGTTCCCGAATCTGCCTCTGTGAGCTCGATTGTATCAAATATCTTATACACTCCGCCGCGGACATACACGCAAGCACCGCCGCTTGGAAGTCCTGAAGTACTTCTGATATTCTGAATTTCGTCTCTTGCTCTCTCAATTGTGGCGAACGGGCTGTCTATTGCACCTGTGCCGCTATCGGAGCCGTCTGTTGCCACATATAATGTAATATTGTCTGCTGCGCTTACATTAAATGCAAACATTGGTACGCTCACTGCCATTGCAAGTAGTCCGGCAAGTAGTTTTTTCTTTCTCATGTTCCCCCTCCTCAATTAGCTTTCTAACAGATAGCAGCAGTTTGGCTTTAATGAAAGCTCAAGGTTGCCGCTTGCATCTGTTGTTACGTCATCTATATAGTCGTTTGTTTCGTTATCAACAAGGAAGCATTTGAGTGTCTTATTTTCAAGTCCCTTAAAGGAAATGGTTACCTTCTTTTCTTCTGTTATGTTGTCATCATCCTCATAGCGTGCTATCATAAATGCCGCATCGCCCTTTTCGTTTTTGGCACCAAGTCCGTAAACGTCTTTCGTATCACTTTGACACTCTACCTGAGTTCCAAGCTCATAGAGCTTTGAATACATTTTTATTGGATAATAGCCCTTGAGCAAATCAGATACATAGCTGTCAAACATACCGTTGAAGCCGGAAGGTCTTGCATCATAGTACATAAGCATATCTACAGGAGTGTTTTGACAGGTACATATCATTGCACCTTCAAAGGCTGCTCCTTTGATACCTTTTATCTGTCTAAGAGAATATTCAAATTCTTCTTTCCAACCTTTTATGTAGTTCCACTCGTTTAGTATGCTCTCGGTCTCGGTAAGTCCGTTTTTATCGAGCATTTCTCTGATTTCAGTTGCAATTCTTACAGTTTCGTCTGTGGAGTTTGTGTAGATGTGCCATGAGAAGAAGTCCATCGGGACATTTTTCTTTGCCATGTACTCTATAAACTGTCCTGCCCATTCAAGATCGCCGAAGGCTGACTGTGAAATTGCAGGTCCGCCGATTTTTATGTGCGGAAATCTCTTTTTAATACGTGTTGCAGCAGCTTCGTAGAGGTCAAAGAACTCCTGCTGTGTTCCCAGCCACATGGATTGGTCCTTACAGTCAGGCTCGTTCCAGATTTCCCAGTATTCTATGTTATAGTTAAAGCCGTCTGCCCAACCCTCGGTATAGTGCATTATGATATGCTCACAAATCTCTGCCCACTTTTCAGCGTCCGGAGGAGTTAGAATTCTGTACTTTTTAGGTGCGTGCTCTATACTCTCGCCCAATCTGTAAAAAGGCTCGGCTCCTGCATCAAATGTAAGTTTTACATATTTGTCTGTAAAGAAGAAGTCGTAGCTTTCAGGGTCATTTACGTCCTTTGAAAAGTCAGGAAACACGCCGGTGATATCAACTACGTGAGTTCCACCCATTCCGGGCCAAAGACCTGTATCATGATATCTTGCGTAGGGGATTTTTGCTTCCTTGTAAGCTGCTCGGCAGCGTCCCGGAGAAATGTTGTTTACAGCGTGCAGAATTTTCATTTTGCCGCATTCTTTTTGGAAGTCAAATTTTAGATTGTTCATTTTACTCTCTCCTTTATCTTTCACATAGATGCCAACCATTTTGTCCGTCTGCCAGCTCTAAGGACAAATCCGTTATTATATCGCCCTCATACTCTGCAAGGACGTCCTCGTCTTCCCACTTATCAGGGAAAAGGCTGTAGTCTGTTTTTTCTACAGGGAACTCGTCATATATTATGAGGAGGTTCCTGTACATGTATATGGCGCCGTACTTTTCATGTCTGTAGGCGAAGGTCTGTTGTCCTTTATAGTGGTAATATATGTACTTTGAAACTTCTTCATATTTGAGGCGCGAAGCTCTGAAAACAATTTGCTTATTTTCTTCCTTGCGCTGCCAGTAATCTTCGTTTATCGGTGTGGAATAGTGGAAAATGTCCGTCATTCTAATCCAGGTTTCACCCGTCGGAAATTCTTTCAGGTTTATGTGTACATTATCTGCCAGAACTTGCAGCGGATTTTCTCCGTTTTTGGTTTCAAAATAGACGAAAACCATATCCTCGAAAAAGGCGTGGGAGATATAGTATGGATTGTCATTTATTTTGATATTTCTGTCGCAGTAATATGCCGTGTACATATATCTCTCAATCAATTCCGGCGCCTCCTTGCAAAGGTTGATTTATGTTGTATTTCATACAACATAAAAGGGTATACCCTTTTGTTACACTACAATTACCCTATACTATTGCAGTATATTATAATCCTATTGTGTATATAATACCATAATCTTAGGTTTTTGAACAATATCGAAACTTTTGATGTTTGTATCAATATTTTAGATTGTTGTAATATTTTTGTTATAATCCACAAAAAAACGGCTAAAAACTGCTTAAAACACATTGCTTTTTAAACAGCTCTAAGAGTTGATTATCGTTACGTATTTATGTAATATTCTTTTATTGCTTACATACCCTTCTTTGTAGGATGTCCGTTGATTTTTTGAGTGTTTTGTTTCCTTTTCAGCTATAAAAATCTTAAATAAAATACCAATTTCTTAAAAAAAGAAGACCTCATAAAAAGGTCTTATCTTTTATAAATCCTGCAAATCTGCAGAGGAAAGGTCATTTTCTATATTATCTCTTGCAAGGTCTGTATCAATTACAGGATACACAGACGATATTGGTCTTTCACTATTATGGGGTTTACTATGAAACACCTTCCCTTCCCCACCTGCTATCAAGGGATTTGCTTTTTCCTTGCCGCTGTGTGCTTTGCCTTGTATTTCAGGTACGGGATTTACTTCGTTTCTTTCCATTGTGCGTGTACGTTCAGGTCTTTTCATTCCTTGTTTTGCCATTAAATTTCACCTCACATATATTATTAGTATTGGGGCTGATTATTATACACAGGCGGGAAAGCAATTCCGATTTGGAGATTTTTTACAGAAATATTGAAAAGATTGAGGATATATGATATACTATAATCAACATAACGGCTGAGAGATAATGATGGGATATACAATAGCGTGAGTGTCGTAACTCGAAGAAAATCAATCCTATAAAATTTCGATTCGGCTTCGAGTCCTGTAGGTTAGAGCAAATAAGCGGAAGATAAGAGAGGTTAGAAAGCGATAAAAACGGCGTAAAATAAGGCTTTGAGGGGTTAAAATCCTTCAAAGCCTTTATAGCGCTCGAATTTCTAGTATTGCCATTTCTAACACATTTGGTTCAGTGTTTGCTAGAAAAATGTTAGAAAACTTAAGACAAAGGGTTCGAATCTTTTTGGGGCAAATTTCAAGAATAACTTGACAAACTACACCTAAAGGGGTATAATAAAATCAAAGAATGGAGATGATAGTTGTGACTCAGAAAATATATCATGGTTCAAAAGATATTGTTAAAAAGCCTGAATATGGAAAAGGTAAAGCATATAATGATTATGGATTGGGATTTTATTGCACTGACACTATAGAAATGGCAAAAGAATGGGGCGTTGATAAGCTTAGGGACGGATATGCAAACGAATACGAAATTGACACCCAAAACTTAAAAATACTTGACCTGAATGAAGAAAAATATTCTATTCTTCATTGGCTTTCTATATTACTTGAAAATCGTGAGTTCGATATTCCGTCTGCGTTAGCACAGGAAGCTAAGGAATATATTTTAAATAATTTTAAAGTTGATTATAAAAACTATGATATTATTATCGGCTATCGAGCTGATGACAGTTACTTCTCCTTTGCGCAGGATTTTATCAATGGTACCATTTCATTTAGACAGCTTGCCAATGCAATGCATCTTGGAAACCTGGGACAACAATTTGTACTCAAAAGTAAAAAAGCATTTGACGAGATTAAATTCATAAGATATGAAATTGCAGAAAATAGTGTTTGGTATACAAAAAAACAAGCTCGGGATAAAGCGGCACGACGAGAATATTTTGATGTTGAACGAAATAAAAGAAGGCGGGGAGATATTTATATTACTCAGATAATAGATGAGGAGATGAAAGCGGATGATAGGCGCTTACGATAAAAATTATCTTGAAAAAGCA
>JAZRHH010000009.1:0-18511 GCA_045644665.1 Clostridia bacterium | reverse complement strand
AGAGCGAGCAAAAGCTTTGGAATGTATGCTGCAGCCTTTTCCCCAAGGGGTGCTGCATAAAGGTCAACTGTGTTTTCGCATGGGATTTGAACCCCTGTCTCTTCAAGTCTTATAAGAAGTCTTTCAATTCCAAGTCCAAAGCCGATTGCAGGAGTTGGGTCTCCGCCAAATTCCTCAATAAGACCGTCATATCTTCCGCCGCCGCAAACTGTAAATTCGCCGCTTATGATTTCAAAAACAGATTTTGTGTAATAGTCAAGACCACGTACAATTGAGTTGTCTATTACATAGTCTATATCCATCGCGGAAAGTGCCGCCTTAAAGCCTTCAAAATGAGTGCGGCAATCATCACAAATATTATCAAGCAGTACAGGTGCACCCTCTGCTGCCTTGTTACAAATTTCTGATTTGCAGTCAAGTATACGAAGTGGATTTCTGTCAAATCTGCCCTTACAGGTATCACACAAGGTATCAAGCTTTGTGCTTAAAAATTCGCGAAGCTTCCCGTTATACTTTTTTCTGCACTCCGGACAGCCGATACTGTTTATATGAACTGTAAGGTCCTTTAGTCCTGCTTTTTTAAGGAATGTGAGGGCAAGAGAAACAATTTCTGCGTCAATTCCCGGTCCTGCTGAGCCAAAGGCCTCAACGCCAAACTGATGAAATTCACGAAGTCTGCCCTTTTGCTTGTTTTCATAGCGGAAGCAAGGAATGTTATAAAACATCTTTGCAGGAAGCGGCAAAGCATATAAATTGTTCTGAAGATAGCTTCTTGCAACGGAGGCTGTACCCTCAGGTCTTAGTGTAACGCTTCTTCCGCCTTTATCATTAAAGGTATACATCTGCTTTTCAACAACGTCTGTTGTATCACCTACACCTCTTTCAAAAAGCTCTGTATGCTCAAAGGTTGGCATTCTTATTTCCCGATAATTGAATTTGTCGCATACCTCTTTAAAACACTTTTCAAGGTATTGCCATTTGTAGCTTTCTGAGGGCAGCAAATCCTGTGTGCCCTTTGGTGCATTTGTTATAAGCATAAAACTTGTCCCTTTCGTAATATATTAGTTATTCCACTTAATTATACAGCTTTGGAAAAATTATGTCAAGCATATTTTAAAATTGCATAAAAAAACCCCATGATTACCGATTAATTACGACCAAATTTCTTACCTGCTATATGCAGGTGGGTAACTTCCTGAGAGCTTTATATGTCCACTGGCAGTCCCGAAGGAAAGGAGGCGTATACGCCGCTATCAGAGTAAGAATCCCTTTTAGTAAGTGTTGGTAAAAAATATAGGTCGAACCACGAGTAAACTCAGGGTAAAAAACTTAATTTTTTTTAGGTAAGCCGCACCTATCCGCCGGGATGTGCGGTCTTTACAGGTAATACTATACCACAGCTTTTTTTAAAAATCAACTGTTATTTTATGTCAAAAATTTTAATATAGTATTACAGAGCTTAGTGCTCTTCGCCGCAGTCGCAAGGCTCACTGTCACGTCTTACAAACTCATTAAATGCAGCTTCAAGCTCTGCATCGCTTTCTATTGTAACAAGCTCTGCTTCATCGTCCTCGCCCTCAACGCGCATGATAAGAACCTCTTCGGCTGTTTCTGCCTCTGCAGCTTCAACCATTGCAAAGTATGTTACGCCGTCAAGCTCAAAAACATCTATCACAGCAAATTCAATTTGCTGTCCGTTTTCGTCTTCTAATACAATAATATTATTTTCTTCCATAGTTAAAGTCCTCTTGTCTTTCTTCCCTCTTTTATAGAGGGATTTTTATTCATTGTAATACATAATACAAAATTTGTCAATTATTTTTTTGGAAAGCCATGTAATTTTCAAGGATGATACAAGCTGCAACAGTGTCAAGAACCTTTTTTCTGTCACCACCTCTGGTGTTTGTAGTGTTAAGAACAGCGGCTGCACTTACAGTAGAAAGCCTTTCGTCCCACAAAACTATCTCGCCCTTATAAATTTTTTCAAGCTCGGCAGTAAATTCCCTTGTGGCATCTGCACGAAAGCCCTCAGTTCCGTCCATATTTTTAGGAAGTCCCACAACAATTTTTTCAGGCTCATATTTTTTTATTATTTCCGAAAGCTCCGAAATAAGCCTTTCAAAGCCTTTGTTTTTCACAGTTCCCACGCCCTGCGCCGTAATACCCAAAGGGTCAGAGACCGCAATGCCTACACGGCTGTCGCCATAGTCTATTCCAAGTATTCTCAAAACATTTTACTCCTCTAGTTTTTTTATGCCCTCTGCAAGAGTTACAAGACTCTCCCCTGCGGCAATTTCTTTTCCGTGTTCTGCCAAAAAACCTTCTGAAAACATCATTCCCCCAAATTCTGTGCAATATTCAGAAAGTATGCAATGGTTTTTTTCAAAGTCTACCGGGCAGTCCAGAATAAAATACCATGTATTTTCATACTCAAAGAGCTTACTGCCCTCAAGAGCACAAGTGTCTATCCTTGCAAGTGCCTTGCACAGATTTGAAAAATCACTAAAGCTATAAAAGTTTTCCGGTTTTACAATTTTCTTCGCTTTTATACGCACTCTTTTCTCTGTGCCATTGATGCTTATACTTTGTATATTTTCCTCTTTATTTTTTAGTTCCGAAATGTAGAGTACAACGCCGTCCTTTGACTGCATTGCCTCCACAGCCACAGCCCCACGATATGGATTAAAGCCCGTTTCACGCCTTACATTTTCCATTATATAAAATAAGAATTTGTGAAGCCCCGGTGACCTTGGGGAAAGCTTTTCAGGCTTTAAATTATAATAAATAAGGTCCTCTGCTGTTAATGTTACCTTTATTCTGCTATTTTCGAGAACTTCTATTTTCATAACTCCACCATTCATACATTTTTGTATGACCTCTCAAAAAATTTACCTATCTGTCCCTACCAAAATGATTTCCAAGCAGTTTTGTAAAAACAGAGTTATCGGGTGTATTATTCAGGTACTCCAGTATATGACAGTACGCATCTGTTTGTGACTGGGATTTTGAAATTTCACGTCTTATAATCGTTGATGCATCAAGCTCTTCCTTTGTAAGAAGCTCCTCTTCACGTCTTGTACCTGACTTTAAAATATCAATTGCAGGGAAAATACGTTTTTCCTGCAAATGGCGGTCAAGCTTAAGCTCCATGTTGCCCGTTCCCTTAAACTCCTCGAATATAACATCGTCCATACGGCTACCTGTTTCTACAAGAGCGGTTGCAATTATGGTAAGACTTCCACCCTCTTCAATGTTACGGGCTGCACCAAAAAATTTCTTTGGCTTAATAAGTGCATCCGGATCAAGTCCTCCGGAGAGTGTTCTTCCGGTAGGGTTCACAGTAAGGTTATACGCCCGGGCAAGTCTTGTAATAGAGTCAAGAAGTATTACTACATCCTTTTTATGCTCTACAAGTCGACTTGCACGCTCAAGCACCATTTCTGAAATTTTGCAATGATTTTCCGGAGTCTGATCAAAGGTAGAGTATATTACATCTGCATCAACAGACCGCTTAATATCCGTTACTTCCTCCGGACGCTCGTCAATTAAAAGAACAATAAGATGCACATCCGGATGATTTTTCCGGATTGACTGAGCAATTTGTTTGATAATTGTAGTTTTACCCGCCTTTGGCGGCGCAACAATCATACCTCTTTGGCCTTTTCCTATAGGGCACACAACATCTAAAAGTCTTGATGCAGACTTTTCCCTCTCTCCTGTGTCCAATTTCAGCTTCTCTGTGGGGTATATGGGAGTCAGCTTTTCAAAAGAGCGCCTTTTGAAAACAGAGTCCACCCCGTCTCCGTTTATCTTTTTGATATACAAAAGAGGTGAATATTTATCCTCATCATCAACAGGACGCGCGTCGCCACGGATTTCGTCACCGTTTTTAAGGTTAAATCTTCTTATCTGGGTTGGAGAAACGTATATATCATTTTCACTTGGTTTTAAGCCCTCTACACGCAGGAAACCAAAGCCGTCATTTAATATATCAAGGACTCCGCACACCTCGCAAACATCAGCGGGGCGTTCCTTTTTCTTTGGCTGTACATCTTCGGGAGTTTCCCTTTTATCATTTGCTCTCACTTCTATTATTTTTTTGATTATATCTTCTTTCTTAAGTGCAGAAATTTTTTCTATACCAAGTCCTGTTGCAATTTGCTTTAATTCTTCCTTAGTCTTGTGAGATAATAAAATTTCTTCGTTCATACAGCTTTCCTTTCAGATGCTTTTATAAATTAATAAACAAATTCATTAAATGGTTCTGGTCATAAAAATATTTTACAAGATATGTACCGTCAATAATTTCTCGGATTGCAGCACTGTATTGCACGTTCAAGGACGCAATTCCGCAAACAATATAAACAATTAACAAGCCGGATATAAGCCCTGCCACTGCACCAAGCAGCTTATTTGCACTTTTTAAAAGCGGGAGCTTGAACATACCGTCAATAACCAAAAATATAAGAAACAAAAGCAGCTTTGCAACCAAATAAATTATAATTGCACATACAAGCTTTTTAACAATTTCACTTATTGCCGGAACAACTGCATTTTCAGCAGCAGTTGCAACAGCATCGTTTACAAACTCCGGAAGACCTGATACATTTTCCTCTTCACCTGTAGAAACCATTTTCCCAAGGTCCTTGTCATACTCCTTGTCAGCAATAAGTCCCGTATACACCATTTGGTCAATTTTAATACCAAGACCGCTTGACTCTACCATATTCCCCACTGGTCCGGAAAGAAGCACAACGGCAATTATTGTAAGGACTATTGAAAACAGCTTATAAACAGATTTGAAAATACCCTTTTTTGCTGCCATCCACGAGGAAATTCCAAGAATCAGCACAAGAATAATATCTAGTATAATTGAATAATTCATACTTTTACCTCTTTCAAAATTACGCACTTACAAACTCTATACTGTTTGAATAAACAATAAGATATGTTTTACTGTCTATAATTTTAAGACCTTTTACGTCCATTGCGCCAACATATTTTTGTTCTCTGCCGGGTTTTCCGAATACTATCATTCTTGTGTTGTTATAAAGCAGAAGATTATCCTTAACATCTATAAAGTCAGGAAGCTCATCTGCCACAAATGATTTCTTTTCACGTCCGCGCTTTGAGTAGGTTTTTACCATAGGCAGATTATATTTATCAATTACAACAGCTTTATTTCCCTCTGTATCAACTGAATATGCCGAAAAGTCCCCGTCTATTCCCTCGTCCCATAAAACAGAGCCATGCACAGACAAGCCTATTAGTCTATTGTCACAGAAAACATTTAGGGATTCACCGATATAATCAACCTTAAAAACCACACTTGATGGTATCTCAACTGTTTTATAGCTTTCTTTTTCATCAATATTAAAAAATTGTACAGAGCCTTTTATACTATCCTTAGCATTTACAAAACCAACAGCTATTTTACGTCCCGATGGAGAGATGTCTGCACAAACAACAGTATCAGTTCCCGATCCCCACGAGAAAACTCTCTCACCGTTTTTGTTAAACACTTCAACGGCACCTTTAAAAAACTCTTTTTTTGTTACAACAATAACATCTCCTCTTGAAGATACGTTTGCATTAAGAATAGTATTTTGGGCATCAGAGGCAAAAACAAGCTTGTTGCCTTGATATAGGCACACTTTTGTTCCGCCGTTTTCTGCAAGAGAGATATATTTTCCGTCAACAGTAAGAATTGGGTTTACAACGCTGGTTGCAAGATTCCATTCTTCTTTTCCCTGGCGATTTATAAAAGCAAGATAGTTTGACTTAGCAGCTATCACTCCGCCCTCTACAGCTACATAACAGGCATTACTTGCATTTTCAAAAGGCACAAGGTATGATTCATTATCATATGTAGTACCCATTGCTTTAGTTTCTTCCTTCTTTTTTAAAAGGTCATCTTCGTCACTTCCAAAAAACTCTTTCCATGTTTCACTAATTCCCAGCCTTGCATCAATGGCATGAATATTCATTATAAAGTTTGTTTTGTAATTTCTGAAATAACTGTTGAATGACAAAAGGTAAATCAAAACTCCCGCAAATATAACTGCGCCCGCAATCTTAAATATTCTTTTAAGATTAATCTTTCGTTTTTTTTCGGGTACCTGCACTGCTAAAATTTCTTCATTATCTTCAAAAATCTCTTCTTTTTCAAAATCGACTTGTTTTGGCTCAAAATCGTCCTGAAATTCTTCATATGACATTAATAAAACACCTCCGACAAGCAAAGCCCCTTTGCCGGAAGTGTAACTCCGGCGCGTTCTCTGCAACGTGAATTAATTATATCCGGAATTTCTTCCGGTTTTATTTTTCCGTATCCAACACCAACAAGAGTTCCGGATATAATACGCACCATGTTATACAAAAATCCGTCTCCTGTTACATTAATAGTTATACAATCATTATCTTTTTCTATATCTAAAGAAAATATTGTTCTTACAGTAGTTTTTACTGTATATCCGGACGCGGCAAATCCCACAAAATCATGCGTCCCCACAAAATGTGCCGCTGCCTCTTTCATTTTATTTATATCAAGTGGAAATTTTATCTGATGGGTATAGGGGAATAAAAAAGGGTCCGGAATGGAACTATTAAGTATCCGATAGGTATAACGCTTCTTTTTTGCACTGCGGGAGGCGTCAAATTCGGGAGTTTCCTCTGTTGCCGCAATGCATACTATATCATCAGGAAGCCTTGAATTAAGAGCTGCAGGAAAATTTTCTGCGGGCACCTGTGAGCAGGTCTTGAAATTTGCAATATACATATCCGCGTGCACTCCTGCGTCTGTTCTTCCGCAGCCAACAACCGTGCACCTTTCCCCTCCGGTTACAAAGGAGATTGCATTTCCAAGAGTTTCCTGAACTGTAATACCATTTGGCTGAATTTGCCAACCGTGATAATGGGTTCCGGCAAATCTTAATGTTAGTTTTATATTTCTCATAATTTTCTCTCAAATAATTTCAGATAGAATATACACATCTATTATATCATGAAAATGTATAATAGTCAATTAATATTTGAAACAAAAAAACTGCTGCATCATACGCAGCAGTTTTTGTTAATTTTCCTCTATTATTTGCACATCAGCCTTTTTTTCAAAGCTTACACTCTCGATATGAACATTAACGGCTTTTACTTCCATTCCGGTCATTGACTCAACATTTGATTTAACGCTTGACTGAACTGCCTCTGCCACTTCCCGTATTCTTGTACCGAAATCAATTACAATATAAAGGTCAAGCTCTATGCCTTCAGGAAGAATTTCTACCTTTACTCCCTTTGAAAGATTTTTGCGACTTACAAACTTCTCCGCAATTGCACCTGAAATTGATGTGTACATATATGCAACGCCTTTTGTTTCCTCGGCAGAAACGCCTGCTATTGCGGCTATTACTTCGTTAGAAATTTTTACGCTGCCGTTTGAGCTTTCTGTTTCAATATCATTTTCATTAAATTCAAAAAAATTATCCGCCATTATATCAATATACTCCTTTCGTATATCTCTTTTGTTTATTATATCAAATTATTTATCGAACTTCAACAATTTTAATTTGATTAGGAGAGATTTTTAGTTGTTCTGTTGCAATTTCCTGTATTTTAGCGGCATCTGCCTCTGAAAATTCGTCTTTTTGCACAGTTATATTAACATTTTCTTCGGAAATATATACACATATCTTGTCATAGCCTTTTGCACGGGCAAGATTTTCTATTTCTGCTTCATTTTGAACATTTTCTGCAAGGCTTATAATTTTATCCTGAGCCTTTCTTCTTATTTCTGTATCAAAACTCTCGTTAGCCGCAGTTTCATTTAATATATCAAGGGACTTAGACCTCGAAATTTCCCTCTCCGAACGGGAATTCTCAAAATAATCCGCTACAGCATCAGGGCTGGTTGCGGGTTCTACTTCTTTTTCAGCCTTGGTTTCTTCTACCTTTTCATCGTTCATTACATATGTTGCTTCGCCCAGCCTCTTGCCTGCCTCCACATAGCTTTCTCCGTCACGAACAGTTATTGTATCCTGATAATGCCAGTTAAGATAGCCTGCCATTCCCACAAGCACCACCAGTGCCGCCGCAACTATTTCTTTCCGTCTCAAAACCATCATTTTTATACTTCCTTTCTATTTCAACTTTTGCACTACAACTTTGTGCGGAGGCAAATCAAGTGCTGCCTGAACTGCAGTAGAAAGCCTGTTTCTTACATCTGCCTCGCCTGCCCCCTCTGCCACCACCACGGCACCCTTTGCCTGAATATTTTTATTTTTGTCCTCGCCATGATATGTAATCATAACAGTAACCTCTCCACAGCCCTCAATAGAAGAAAGAATACTACATAGCCTTTCTTCTTCGCTGCCGCTTTTTGAGGCTGTCTTTTTTTCTCCTGACGGGATTGTCATAAGCAGTATTCCAATAATTAATATTACGGCAAAGACCTGTTTATTCCTGCTGTCAAGAAATTTCTCTATTTGGGGAATGATATTTTTTGAGGAGAATATACTGCTCCAAGTATCCTTCTTACCGGCGCTTCCTTTTCCCTTGTCCAAACTATCATCTCCTTGACACCCTCAATTTCATTGTTTTTATTTATCAAAAGCTTTGTTTCTACTCGATACTCCCCTCCAAGCTCATTTGCAAGGCGGTTTTTTGCGTCCTCGGAAACCCTTTTTTCCAGTTCTTCCTTTACAGCCTCATGCTGCGCAAGCATATTTGTTTCCTCTGTATAGGAAAATTCCTCAAACAAATCAACCTTTGCAAACTCAAACAGGGGTGATACTATAACACTTACAAGCATAATTCCTGTTATTACACTTATATATTTTTGCCATCTTTCAGGCGACACGTTTTTTGCAACAGCCGAAAGGACTGCAGCAGTAATTAGTGTTGTAAGATACTTGTCCATAATTTTTCCTTTATCCTGTAGATGCAAGTATTATGCTTATTGTTATAAGAAACAAAACAGCTACAGTTGCCACCATTCCAAATAAAATCGTTACAGAGTTGCCTATCCCATTTAATAGTTTTGAAATGCGCACGTCTGACACAGGCTCTGTTATTGCACCGCTTACGCGAACAATAAGCGCCATTGCACCTATTTTTATTATTGGTCCCACACATATAGAGCACAAAACCACAAGACCTGCACTGCCAATTGTATTTTTCATCATTTTGCCGCTTGTGATTACAGTTTCAAGGGTTTCTGACAAAAACCCGCCAACAACAGGCACAAGACTTCCTACTGCAAACTTGACAGTTTTTGCACTTACTGCGTCAAGAGACGGTGTTGCAAAGCCATATATGGCACATATTCCTGTAAATAGTGTAAACACAAGAGTAAGTATCCACTTTGATGCAGAACCGGTGAGTCTGCAAAGACCTGAAAGCTGTACATTATCTCCTATATTATCCGTTATTGTAAGTATTACGGAATATGAAGCAAGGGGCAAAATGCATTTTTCACATATTATACTTATTACATATACGGCTCCTGAAAGCACCGGACTAAATGCCGCAACAGATATGCTTTTGCCTGATGTTACAATTAACGTCATAAGCATTGGCGACAGCTTTGTTATAAAGTCTGTCATCTCTCCTATAACCTCTGCAGCATAGTCAAGACAGACAGAAAAGCATTTTACACTCACAGCCGCCGCACCGCTGTAACAGGCAAAAAAAGCCATGTTACTTACTCCGGAGCTTAGATTTTGCTCCAGAAGTTTTACAATTGTAGTTAAAAGCCCAATGCAAAAGAAAACTATAAGGCAGCTTCCAAGGTCATGAAATTCTGAAACGGAAAGCTCTATCAGTTTATTTATAAGGGAAACAGGAGAAAGCTCGTATGCTCCCTCACGCATGGAAGACGCAATTTCCTCTGCCTTTTCCATTGCAGATAAAACCTGTGGGCTATAGCATATGTATTGCATTTGTACAAACCTCCAAAAAGCCCTTAATTATTGGTAGTGACAAAATCATTATAAAAACCTTACCTACCATTTCAAGCTTTACAGCAATTGCACCGGATCCTGCATCACGGCATAGTTCTGATGCTATTTCTGTAATATACGATACACCAATAATTTTAATAAGTGCTGCAAAATATTTGTTGTCTATGCCCCCAAGCTCTACTACTTCCTTAATCTCCTCTGCTACGCTGCCAAGTCCCGTTATAATAAAGAAAAGAAGAGCTCCGCCGGTTGCAAGTGTTACAGCCAAAGCAAATTCAGGCTTTGTTTGTCTTAAAATCACAGCCGCCACAGCTCCTGCAAGACCTATTCCTATTAACTGAAAAATATCCATAGCACCCTTTAGAGATTAAATATATTTTTAACCATATCAAATAAATCCCCTATCTGCTGAACTATAATTACAAGCACTACCACAAGTCCCGCAATAGTAGTTAAAAGTGCCTGCTCCTCACGGCCGGAACGTGCAAGGAGCTGATTTAAAACTGCCACAATTATACCAATTCCGGCCACACGAAATATTAAATCAACCTCCACTTTATTTCTCCTTTCACATAAGCATCAGCACTGCAAAAGCGCCTATAAGTACAGAGCCGTTTAAATATCCTCTTGTTTTCTCTGAACATTCCTCTGCCGCCTCGCCTATAATTTTATCAAGCTCATAAATTGCATGGTCAAGCTGTCTTACCTGATTTTCCCTGTCTGTACGGCCTAGTCCCTCTGCCATAAGGAGTATACAGCTCCGGTCACGGGCTGTAAAAGAATATTTTGAAGAAAACCGGGCAAGTGATTCCTCAAAAGCCTTTTGTCCCCCAAGCCTTTCAATTAGTTTAGAAAACTCTATAAAACACTCGTTAGAAAACTTTTCACCAATTATTTCTGCAGCTCTTTTAAGAGGTGTTGCTTTAAAGGAAATTTCTGTCCTGAGAGCATTTATCATATTCCTGAACTCTTTTAAATTCCTTAGTCTTTTTTTTACCGAAGCGCACTTTGCAAGTCCTAACATAGCAGAAGAAAGCATAATTATTACTGCGCCGATTATCTTATACATGTACCATTTCCCTTACTGTGCCGGGATAGGGCTTGTCCGTAAGTACCACTACAGAGCTAAAGCATTTCAGAACTTCCGGCGGAATATCCTTTTTCCAATCCCCGCTATGAAGGCTAGCAAATATACTAACTCCTGCCGAAGCGGCTCTTTCGAGAATATGTCCCTCACTAGCCGGACTAAACTCGTCCACTGCAATAACTGCCGGAGACATTGTGCGAAGAACCATATTCATACCCTCTGACTTGTTGCACATATCAAGAATATCTGTGCAAGGACCCAAATCAAAGCCCGGCACTCCGTCCCTTACTGCTGCAAGTTCTCCCCTCTCATCTATAACGCTTACATTGACACCTTTATTTGAAATTTGTCTTATAAGGTCACGCAAAAAAGTTGTTTTGCCGCAGCCGGGTTTTGATACAATGAGTGTGCTTTTTATATTCCCTTTATTAAAAACCGTTTCTGCCACTCTGTCTGCCGCACCAAAAATTTCTCTTGCAAAGCGGTAGTTAAGACAGGAAATATCACGAATAAATTCACCATCAGGAGTAACAGTTCCGCAAATGCCTACCCTGTGCCCTCCGGGAGCTGTAATATATCCGTTTTTGATTTCCTCTTTGTATGTGTAAAGTGATGAAGCAGTAAGAACATCAACCGCCTCGTCTATATCACGCTTTGAAATTATAACGCCCTTTTTGCTCTCATCAGTCAGTCCACCGCTATGGGTTATAAATTTAATGCCTGTCCTTGTTTTTACACAAAGAGGCGCCCTGCATCTGAGCCTTATTTCTGTAAGATTGGACGGGTCTATTCCAAAAAAATACTTTCTTATACGAAGGGGAAGCATCTCAACCGGCGTCTCCCTTATTAGCTCCGAGCGTGTATTTACAATCATCATGTGAATTCCATTCCTTTCTATTAAAGCATGTACAAAATTCGTTATACTCCATTCTATTAATAGCAATCTCAAATTAGAACATAAAAAAAGAAGGTGTTTCCACCTTCTCATTTTTATAACTTGTTACGTTGTATTTTACCACTTACTGTTTTAGGTAGGCTGTCCTTGAATTCTACTATTCTCGGATACTTATAAGGAGCTGTCTTTTCCTTAACGTAAGTTTGAATTTCTTTTTTAAGTTCCTCACTTGCAACTGTTCCGTCTACAAGGACTATACTTGCCTTTACGATTTGTCCTCTTACCTCGTCAGGAACAGCAGAAACTCCACACTCAAGTACATAAGGAAGCTCCATTATAACGCTTTCTATTTCAAAAGGTCCGATTCTGTAGCCTGATGACTTGATAACATCATCGGCACGACCTACGTACCAGTAGAAGCCATCTTCATCACACCATGCAACGTCGCCTGTGTGATAAAATCCGTCATGCCATACTTCATCAGTTTTTTCCTGGTCTCCGTAGTAGCCTGTGAAAAGACCGCAAGGAGCACCGTTTTTAACATTTACAACAATTTCGCCTGATTCACTTGTTTTTACAGGGTTTCCGTCAGCATCCACAAGCGAAACATCGTATATAGGAGCAGGCTTACCCATCGAGCCAATCTTATGTGAGCTTCCTGCCATGTTACCAATAATCATTGTACTTTCTGTCTGGCCGAAGCCTTCCATAATTCTAAGGCCTGTTGCCTTTTCGAATTGGCGGTAAACTTCAGGATTAAGTGCCTCGCCTGCTGTTGTCATATGACGTACAGATGAAAAATCGTACTTTGAAATATCCTGCTTTATCATCATTCTGAGCATTGTTGGAGGTGCACAGAAGGTTGTAATATGATATTTTGCAAACATAGGCAAAATATCTGCTGCATCAAAGCGGTCAAAGTCATATACAAATGTAGCCGCCTCACAAAGCCATTGACCATAGAGCTTACCCCACATTGCCTTTGCCCAGCCTGTATCTGAAATTGTAAAGTGAAGTCCGTCAGGATCAACATTGTGCCAGTACTTAGCTGTATGGAAATGACCAAGTGCATACTTATAGTTATGTGCAGCAATTTTTGGATAGCCGGAGGTGCCTGATGTGAAATACATTATCATAAGGTCGTCACCGCCGGGTGCGTCCTCTGTACGTTCAAAATGAGTGCTGAATCTTTGATACTCTTCATCAAAGTTTCTCCAACCCTCTCTTGCCTCTCCTACAACAATTTTGTTCACAAGGTCAGGACAATTCTTTGCAGCAATATCTATCTGGTGTGTTGTATCCCCGTCAGATGTTGCAACAACGGCTGTTATTCCGGCAGACTTGAAACGATATTCAAAATCGTGCTCTTGAAGCTGATTTACAGCCGGAATTGCAATTGCACCAAGCTTATTAAGACCCAGAATTGCAAACCAGAACTGATAATGTCTCTTAAGACAAAGCATTACCCTGTCACCCTTTTTAATGCCAAGGGAAGCAAAGTAGTTTGCGCATTGGCTTGATGCTTTTCTCATATCTGTAAATGTAAATCTTCTCTCTATCTTATCTTTTGAAATATGGAGCATTGCAAGTTTATCAGGCTCACGTCTTGAAAGCTCGTCCACAAGGTCAAAGGCAAAATTAAACTTATCTGTGTTTTTGAATTTAATCGAAAGAGGCAGACCCTTTTCATTTTCTTCCACATCAATAAAGTTATGGTATATTCTGTCCTTTGTATCTCTGTGCACTGCACCAATAATTTTTTCAGGAACAATTTCTGTAGAAGGTGCCTGTTCCCCTTTATAGTCAGACCTTAAGACAATTGCATAGAACACACAGTCTTTTCCGTTTACGGCTATCATTCCGTGAGGGGTGTCACTGTTATAATAAATGCTGTCACCAGGGCCAAGGACTTCCTTGTGGTCGCCAATCTGGACAAGCAAATTACCCTCAATTACAATATCACATTCCTGTCCCTCGTGGGTTGTAAGCTCAATGTCTTTGCCCTGTGCCGCCTCGTCATAACGGCTGCGAACATAAAGTGGCTCTGCAATACGGTTTTTAAAGGCATAAGCCAGATTATAATAGGTCATGCCATGTGCCTTTGCAATTTGCTGTCCTGCACCTGCACGTGTAACAGTATATGATTTAAGGTTAGGGCTGTATCCTTCTATAATATCAGTAACGTTTACACCAAGTGCAGACGCACATCTGTAAATAAATGCAAAGTTAAGGTCCTTACCTCCGTTTTCGCATTTTATGTATTCTTCAACTGTTACGCCTGTACGCTCTGCCATTTTTTGTTCGGAAATACCTTCAATTTCACGAAGCTCCTTTATACGGGCAGACATTTCCTTGATTTTAAGCTCAAGATCCATAAGTTTTTCCATAATTACCTCCAGTTCACGGGACAAAAAAAATCGTCCCAAAGTAAATACAACTTTGAGACGAGTGCATTTTAGTATTCACCCGCGGTACCACTCAAATTGCGATAAAATTCTACCGCCTCTCTCAGAGTCTATCAACTCCTATGCATTAACGCAGCAATAACGGAGAGGTTCTACTCACCAAAAAGGTTTTCTTCCTCCCGGCTCGGAAGCTACAAATATATAAGCCTCGTCTATGACTTGCACCAACCGTCACTTCTCTTTTTAAAAGACTAATTCTTATATACCCTCTTCGTCAAAGCCTTTGAATATTAAACTTTCCTACATATTATAACATATTATATTTACCCTGTCAAGATATTATAAATGTAAATATTAAATAGAAAAATATCGTATTTTTTTTGCTATTTAGTATATTAACCCTAAAAATCAATTTTCTAAACTATATAATACCATGTATAAGAATTAAGAAAAGGAGCAAAATATTTACTGATATGTTAAAATATATGCATTGTGCATTGTTTACCGCTTTGTTAGCAAAAAACAATAAACAATTTGCCTAAAACAAAAAAAATATGTTGACATGGCGGATTTTATTTGTTATAATAGCTTTTGTCAGTTATGCTGACTGCGACATGCGGGTGTAGTTCAATGGTAGAATTCCAGCCTTCCAAGCTGGCCGCGTGGGTTCGATTCCCATCACCCGCTCCATGTACGCGCCTGTAGCTCAGTAGGATAGAGCAACTGCCTTCTAAGCAGTGGGTCAGGAGTTCGAATCTCTTCAGGCGCGCCATTTTTTTATGGTGGATATAGTTCAGTTGGTTAGAGCGTCAGTTTGTGGCACTGAATGTCGTGGGTTCGAATCCCACTATCCACCCCATATTGGGATATCGCCAAGTCGGTAAGGCACCAGATTTTGATTCTGGCATTTCGTAGGTTCGAGTCCTGCTATCCCAGCCAGGGCCATTAGCTCAGTTGGCAGAGCACTTGACTTTTAATCAAGTTGTCCGGAGTTCGAATCTCCGATGGCTCACCATAACAATATTATCCGAACTTCTGATGTTTGCGATAATGGTAGAACTCCGTGGTAGATAATCTACTACGGAGTTTTATTTTTTTCTCAACAATAAAAAGGCAGTGGATTTATTCCACCGCCTTTTTTGTTTATTCACCTTTGGTTGCTTTTTTCAGATATTTGTTCTTTAAACTTCTTTTGTATTCAGACATATAATCTTTTGCAGCTTCTTTAGCCTTTGCGTAGCTTTCAGGTGAATTGCTACCATACTTCTTACGAGCGTTTTCGATTACCTTTAAATAATCGCTTACATAGGGCAATAAATAATAAACCCTGTTAAACTAAAGATAAAGGCTGTTAAACAATTAGTGATACTCAATACCTAATAATATGTTTACTGCGTGTTGTAGGTATATTTTAGTTGATATGTATAAAATTATAAAAATTGCTTTTGTTTAAAAAAATGTTGTGATATAATATCATTGCTATACAAATTTAAGATACAAAAACGTATTAACCCTAAAAGTATTCGGGCGTGGTATGCCCTTTTTTGGCATTTCATCATTTTGACTTTTGTTAAAAATGCAAAATCCACTTGATGAAATGTAGGGCGATAGTCTGTTTTTGTTGAGATTTGTATAGCAGCAATCGGAGTTTGCGTTTTTTAATGCACTGACTTCGGTTAAATGAGTATAAGGAAGTTTTAAGAAATGGCGATACAATGGGCTTTTGCTCTTTGTATCGCCTCATTGTTTATTGAATAAAAATATTTAGATAGCTAATTCCTGTATATGCTATGATACATCTATAAGACCAACTGCGGTATAGTAAATGTCAATCCGCTGTATTCGCTGACCGCTTGACTTATCTACTGCGTGGACTTTGATTTTGTCAATCAAATCATTTACCACTCTTGCAGAAAGCTCTTTTATCTCGATGTACTGACGGACTATGTTTAGAAAATACTCCACATTGTCAACCTGTTCAGTTTCTTGATTCAGTTCGCTTTCAAGAGCTTCGGTGTCAATAACAAGCTGTTTTTGTTCTCTTTCATAGTCTGCTGACAGCTTTGCAAATCGTTCATCGCTTAATTTGCCCGATATATTGTCCTCGTAAATTCTTTTGAAAATCCCGTCAAGCTCCGATATTCGCATTTTGTTTGCTTCGAGCTTTTTTCTGCGTGATGCGATTTCCTTTTTCTTATCCTTTGCAGATTTATCTACAAGGCTTTTTACAAAATCACTTTCAAAGGATTGCAGATATGCAAGCATTGTCTGCACCTGTTCAAGAACGATGTCATAGAGTACGCTTTCACGGAGATAATGAACTGTGCATTTGCCCGTGTTACCTTTATAGTTGGAGCAGACAAAATAATCGTGATCTTCTTTGTGCGATTTACAAGAGCAGTAATACAGCTTTGCACCACAGTCTGCACATTCCAAAAGTCCTGCAAAGATACTTTTTTTTCCCGATTTTGTGTAACGGCGTTTATTCTTTCGGAGTTCTTGCACCTTTTCCCATACGGAAAATTCAATAATGGGTGGGTGCGTGTTCTCAAATATCAACCATTGGTCTTTGGGAAGCCGTACCTTTTTATGCGTTTTGTAATTTACGGTAGCAGTCCGAAAATTAACTGTATGTCCTATGTAGGTCATATTTTCGAGTATTCCCGAAACGCTTCTGTTGCACCATACATTGCTCACATTAGCTTTTGTTCTGCAAGGCAACCCGTGTTCTCTGAAATATACCATAGGTGTTGAAATACCCTCTGCGGTAAGCTGTTTTGCGATTTTGCCGGGACCTTTGCCACACATACAGAGTTCAAAGATATGTCGTACAACCTTTGCAGCTTCTTCATCAATGATAATTTCTTTTGGATTATCGGGATTTGCTTTGTAGCCATATGGGATTGCAGAGCCTAAACGCTGTCCCGATTCGCCCTTTGCCTTAAACACAGCATTGATTTTCTTGCTTGCATTTTTAGCATACCATTCATTAAAAATATTGGTAAAAGGTGCAAACTCGTTACTTTCGCTATTCTCCGTATCTACATTGTCATTGATTGCGATAAATCTTACATTCATTGATGGCAGAAACATTTCTGTGTAATATCCAACCATAATATGGTCTCTGCCAAAACGGGATAAATCCTTAACAACGACTGTCGATACAAGACCTTGCTCAATATCTGCAATCATTTCCTTAAATCCGTCACGCTCAAAGGTAGTTCCGCTTACTCCGTCATCTACATAAATTTTGTATGGTGTCAAGTTGTGGCCTTTTGCATATTTTTCAAGAATTGCTTTTTGATTTGTTATACTGTTACTTTCGCCCTCACGCCCGTCATCTTGCGATAATCGGCAGTAAAGAGCAGTTATTTTATCATCATTTGACTGTCTTATCATTTAATAAATTCTCCTTTCCGACAGCCGGATATGATAAATATTGTAGTATAGACATTATACCATACCCGACTGTCAAATTCAACGATTTGGGTTAATTATTTATATTTTCTCCCTTTTGCACAAGCCTATCTTGTAATAAGATTTTTTACCCGTGAAACCATATCGCCGTTAGCATTTTGGTTAAAATAGGCATTTACCATATATGTAGTAGTGCCGATTTTCTTTTTGATATTTATGTTTTCGGGGTGTTTTAACTGCTTGCCGGAAGATGTGATTTGAGGCTTCAATGTAATTTTCTTCATTATCTCTCCGCCTCCATTTCTCGCTTTCGTCTGCGTTCTTTTTGTGCTTGTTTTTCTGCCTCCTTAACTTGTTCTATAATTTCAGCAGGTATCTTGTTGAGAAATTTATATAATTCTTCAACCTCGAATTGCAAATCTGCAAGCTCTCGGCTCTGCTTAAAGTTCCTGTCTTTGTAGGTGTTTAATGACTTTGACAACTCTGCATTTTCTTCCTCTGCCTTTTTGAATGACCTTGAAAGCATATTTACTTGTGTTTCAAAATTCTCAACCTTTGGTACAAACTTCTTAATCAATGCCATAGCTTTTGTTGTGTTCTTACCTGTGTTGAGAATATTGGTGTTTTTCAAAATGCTCTCAATTTCAAACTGCATTTTCTGTAATCTGTATGCACATTTGAAAACACTTGTAGGGATATGCTTTCTGTGTGTATCACGGGCAGGATCGCCACGCTCCAGCTTCGGATAAAA
>JAZRHH010000008.1:0-16655 GCA_045644665.1 Clostridia bacterium | reverse complement strand
ATTTGATCATGACATGTTATATGGTGCATATTCCTATACATTTTACAGGTAATTTGTATTGACAATAAAATTGTATAGGATTATAATATAAGCAGAAAATAATCTATAATACATTATATAGGTGGTAAGAAGCTATGCAAGGAATAGTTTGGGTAATTGGTATTGTTGTGTTTCTTCTTCTTGAAGCTGCAACGTATCAGTTCATATGTATATGGTTTGCCGGTGGTGCTTTGGGAGCTTTAATATCCTGGGCGCTTGGGGCAGGAATGAATGTACAAATCAGTGCTTTCTTTATTGTTTCGGCAATACTTTTGATTTTGACACGTCCACTTGTAAGGAAAATTACCGAAAGTAGAAAAATAAAAACAAATGTGGAGGTAATTCCCGGCAAAATATGTTTAGTCACTGAAGAAATTAACAATCTTTCGGAGACAGGAAAGGCAAAGCTTGACGGAATGGAATGGACGGCAAGAAGCGAAAATGGTGAAGTGATAAAAGAGGGAAGCAGAGCAGAGGTTGTTGAGGTGTCAGGAGTTAAGCTCATTGTAAAAGAAAGGATAAGTGATTAATTATGGGAATTTTGTTTATACTTGCAATTATTATACTTGTGTTGATTATATCAAACATAAAAATCGTTCCACAGGCACATTCATATATAATTGAAAGACTTGGCGGATATTATGCAACATGGAGTGTAGGTGTACATGTAAAGGTTCCTTTTATTGATCGCATTTCCAAAAAGGTTAACCTAAAGGAGCATGTTGTGGACTTTGAGCCGCAGCCTGTTATCACAAAGGATAACGTAACAATGCAGATAGATACAGTTATTTATTATCAGATTACAGACCCTAAGCTTTATGCATACGGAGTTGAAAGACCAATGATGGCAATAGAAAACCTTACTGCCACAACACTCCGTAATATAATAGGTGAAATGGAGCTTGACGAATCCCTTACTTCAAGAGACGTAATAAATACAAAAATGCGTGCTGTTCTTGACGAAGCAACAGACCCATGGGGTATTAAAATTAACAGAGTAGAGCTTAAAAACATTGTACCTCCAAGAGAAATCCAATCAGCCATGGAAAAGCAAATGAAGGCAGAGCGTGAACGCCGTGAGCTTATATTAAAGGCTGAGGGTGAAAAGAAATCTGCAATTTTGATTGCAGAAGGTGAAAAGGAATCTGCAATCCTTCGTGCAGAGGCAAAAAAACAGGCTGCAATCAAAGAAGCAGAAGGTCAGGCAGAAGCAATTATCACTGTACAAAAGGCAGTTGCAGACGGTATTAAGGAAATAAACGCTGCAAATCCGGGAGAGGGATACCTTACAATCAAGTCGTTAGAGAGCTTTGAAAAGGCGGCAGACGGTAAGGCAACAAAAATTATTGTTCCGTCAGATATACAAGGAATTGCAGGCCTTGCAGCATCCATAAAAGGAATTATGAAAGAAGATAAATGAGAAATAAAATCATAGTTTTTATTCTTATAATAATAGCACTTTGCATCTGTTCTTTTTTAGCAGTACAGTCCGGCAGCAGTATTACTGTAACATCGGACGGGGAAGTTATATATAAAGGAACCCTTGCTGATATAACAGAGCCTATAGAAGTAAACAGTAACAAATTAGGCTATAATAAAATTATAATTACAAACAGCGGAGCAAAGGTAACCGAGGCAGATTGTCCTGATAAGCTTTGTATAGAGCAGAGTAAAAAAGGAACATACCCAATAGTTTGTCTGCCACACAAGTTGGTAATTAATAAAAATAAGTGAGCATCAGCTCACTTATTTTTGTTGACATAAACTTCTTTTATGATATAATTATATGTGAGGAAGTGAGTTAAATGAAAAAGGGAATATATGAACATTACAAAGGTAACAGATACGAACTTATTGATATAGCAAACCATTCAGAAACCCTTGAAAAAATGGTTGTTTACAAAGCACTTTATGGTAAAATGGAGCTTTGGGTAAGACCCCTTTCCATGTGGGACGAAGAAGTTACGGTGGGGGATAAAAAAGTAAAAAGGTTTACGTTTGTGGAGGAGTAATATGGAACTTGTACTAATTACAGCTTTAGGAGTTGGCGGTGCAACTATAATCGGAGCACTTGTTGGCTTTATATTCAAAAAAGCGTCACATAAATTTTCTGACATTGTACTTTCCTTTGCAGCGGGAGTAATGCTCTCTGCAGCAGTTCTCGGACTTGTTATTCCGTCACTTGAATATGGCGGAAAATATGGTATAGTTGTAACGGTAGCAGGTATATTTGCAGGAGCGGTGTGCCTTAATCTTATTGACAAGCTTGTACCTCATCTTCATAAGCTTGCAGGAGTAGACACAGAGGTTCACGCAAATACAAATCTAAGTAAGGTACTACTCTTCGTAACTGCCATTGCTATACATAATCTTCCTGAGGGTATTGCAGCAGGTGTCGGCTTTGGCTCAGGGAACACATCCCAGGCTTTAATGATTGCGGGAGGAATAGCGCTTCAAAATATCCCCGAGGGCATGGTTATCATAGGACCAATGCTTGCTGCCGGAGTAAGTCCAAAGAGGACTTTTATACTGGCAATGCTTACAGGACTTGTGGAAGTGGCAGGTACTTTTATAGGCTTTATGGCTGTAAGTGTAGCCTCGGCAATACTGCCTTTTGCTCTTGCCTTTGCAGGGGGTACTATGCTTTATGTTATAAGTGATGAAATGATTCCCGAAACTCACGCCCACGGAAGTGAGCGAGGTGCCACATACGCACTCTTGGTAGGATTTTGTGTTATGCTGGTTAGTGATGTATTACTTGGATAAAAAATAAAGACGGAATTCCGTCTTTATTTTTTAATTTAGCATGTTAAGTATCTCACTTTTGGGTACAGCACCAATAATTTGATTTACAATCTGACCGTCTTTTAATGCAAAAAGTGCCGGAATACTAACAATCTTAAACTTTGTAGCAAGGTCCGGTGCCTCATCAACATTTATTTTTCCTACTAAAAATTCCGGATGCTCCGTTGCAATTTCGTTTACAATAGGTGATACCATTTTGCATGGTCCGCACCAATCTGCATAAAAGTCAAGAAGCACAGGTTTTTCAGATGAAAGTACCATGCTTTCAAAATTCTCACTTGTTATTTTAATAACTGACATATCTTTATCCTCCTTAGTCCTTTGATTTATAATAAAGCATACAATGGCAGTACCCCTCAAAATCAGGGTCGGCAATTTGTTCTTTAAATTCCTTACACATGCATTTGTATTCCTCTGTTTTTGGAATTCTGCAAGGGCAATATCCACCCTTTGCCTTAAGACCTGCCTTGATTGTTTTTACAACCTCTTTATCCTCGTTTAATCTCACTGCCACAAATCTCACCTCTTTTATTTTATTGTATCATAAATATTTTTCCATGTAAATAGAAAATTATCCATATATAAGAAGAAGTACAAAAAGCATCACAAAATTATAAATGCTAAAAGTAATTACATATTTTCCTTTGCTTATCTCTTTTTCTCGGCTTATGTATCTGTATGATATGAGGCTTGCCATGGAAGCAATTAGAGTGCCAAGACCACCTATATTAGTACCAATAATTAAGGCTTTTCCGTTATCTGTAAATGAGCTTAGCATTGCAGCTGCCGGAACATTACTTATAATCTGGCATATAGCAGACGTGGCAAGTATCTCATTTTTTTGTATTATTTCAGAAATAAGAGAATAAACCATAGGTATTCTTGCTATATTTCCCGAAAAAACAAAGAAGCAAACAAAGGTTAGCAAAAGAATATAATCAGCTTTTTTAAATAATGTTTTGTCTATAAAAAATGTACATAAGCCAACTGCTATTAAAGTTATGTAGCAAGATATTATATCAAGTACAGATAAAATACATATAACAAAAAGCACAGAAAAAATCCAAAAAGATTTTTTGTCAAGATTATAAGAGGCTTCACTTTTTGAACAGTTTAAATTACTTTTCTTTAAAAATAAAAAGCAAATACAAATCATTAAAAAGCAAATAGCTCCCAACGGAAGTGTTGTTTTAAAGAACTCTCCAATGGAAATTGAGTAGGTTGTATACAAATACAAATTTTGAGGATTTCCAATTGGAGTAAGTAAACTTCCAAGATTTGCAGAAATTGTTTCCATAACAACGCAAAATATTATAGAGCTTTGTTTTCTCCCTTTTAAAATTGCCAGAGAAAAGGGAACAAAGGTAATAAGTGCAACATCGTTTGTAACAAGAGCGGAAACAAAAAAACATAGCATACACAGGGTAAAAATAAGTGATTTTTCGTTTTTTATATTTGACATTTTTGATTTCAAACTGTCAAATACTCCTGTTTTTTCAAACCCTGCAACAACAATCATCAAGCAAAACAAAAGTATAAGTACGGGTAGGTTTATATAGTCAAAATACTGTTTGTCAGGTAAAACAAAAAATGTTGACAATAGTGCAAGCAGTATTGATATAGTAAAAAATAAGTCTTTTTTAATTAATTTTATCATATTTCCCACCTCCGGAAAATTGTATCACAAAGGCATAAAATAATCAAGTTTTTTATAATATACCTTGAATTATATTTTTTTGTATGATATAATTTTTTTGTAAAATATACATTTTTCGACAATTAAAATAATGTAAGAGAAGGAATTTTCTATGAAAACAGTTTTTATAGTAAATCCAAAAGCAGGACAGGGCAAAGACATAAACAAAATAATCTCCTCTATAAAGGAGACAGCAAATGCTCTTGGAAAGCAAATTGAAATATATGTAACCACCTCTGTTGGCGACGCTACACGTTTTGTAAAGGAGTATTGTGAAACCACCGGTGCGGCACGCTTTATAGCTTGTGGCGGAGACGGGACGCTCAGCGAAGTGTTAAATGGTGCAGTAGCATGTCATGAGGCAGAAATTGGTGTTATGCCTATGGGTACGGGCAACGATTTTTGTCGTAACTTTACCAGGGATTTTTCAAGTGTTGCTTCACAACTTAGCGGAGAAACCGTAAAGTGTGATGCAATAAAGTTTACCTCCATGGAAAAAGAGGGTTATTGCATAAATATGTTCAATATTGGCTTTGACTGTAATGTAGCAGATATGACCGCTAATATGAAGAAGAAACCGTTTATTTCAGGGCCCCTTGCATATTTTTTATCTATTCTAACAGCCCTTATAAAGAAAAAAGGTGCAAAGCTAAAAATAGAGTTTGACGGCGAGGAGAAATATTCGGGTGCACTTCTTCTCACATCAATTGCTAACGGTAGCTTCTGCGGTGGTGGAATAAAAAGTAATCCCCTTGCATCTGTTAGAGACGGACTTATAAATGTAAACATTATAAAAAATGTTTCTAGGTTTAAATTTATAAAGCTTCTTCCTTACTATATGAAAGGTACACATATGAAGCTTAAGGGAATAGAAGATATTATTTCCTCTGTTAAGTGTAAGAAAATAAAAATTACTCCTCTTGAGAAAAATTTAAAAATTTGCACAGACGGAGAAATAACAGATGCAGAAGTAACAGAATTTGAGGTTGTACCAGAGGCTGTAAACTTTGTTATACCGGTATGATATTTATACATAGACCTGTTTAATTGTAGACAGGTTTATTTATTGTCGAATTATGTTTGACTTTGGGATGTAGATATGATATACTAAACTAAATGCATATTAAGGAGGATAAATTCATGAGAAGATGGGGAGACAGGTATGATGCCTATCGCATTCGTGATATTGACGGTTTGCATTTTTATATGGCGTACCTTATGCCAAAAAGGACAGATGCAGAGGTTTACATAAATCAAAAAATAGATGTAACAGAGCTTCTTGAATATATAAAAAAGAAAAACGAAAGCGGAGAGAGAAAGGTAACTCTTTTCCATTGTATGATTGCCGCGGTTGCCAGAACAATCAAGATGCGCCCTCTCCTTAACAGATATATTTCGGGTAAGAGATATTATATGCGCCACGATATATCAATGGGATTTACTATAAAAAAGAAGTTTACAGACCACTCGGAAGAAACTCTTATGATTTATCGCCCAAAGGATGAGGAAAATCTTTGTGCTATAACGGACAGGCTTTCTCCACAGGTTAAGGAAGCTAAAAAGGAAGACGGCGGAATGCAGGTTGATGGTATTCTTAATATTGTCAAAAAACTTCCAAAGCCCATTATGGAGCTTTTCATGCTTTTTATGAACTTTGCAGATTCTCACGGACTAATGCCAAAATCATTTAGCAGCGTTGACACAAACTACTGTACAGTCCTTCTTTCAAATCTTGGAAGTATAAAGTGTGACGCTGTATACCATCATCTTAATAACTTTGGTACTAACGGAATTGTAATCACAATCGGAGAAATACATAAAGAAATGATACTTAACGAAAACGGGGAGCAGGCAGTACGTGATATCGTAAATATCGGCGTTACATTGGACGAGCGTATTGCAGATGGATTTTATTTTGCCCGTTCATTAAAACTTATTAAGCATCTTTTCAAAAATCCGGAGTTGCTTGATAAAACACTTGGGGAGGAAATTGAATTTGAGTTCTGAAGCTAAATGGTTTAAATTTTACGGAGATACTCCTCACACTCTTAATTATCCTGACATTTCAATGTACGATATGATAAAAAATGTGGCAAGTGAATATCCATCATATATTGCTTATGATTTTCAGGGCAATTCAGTTACGTATGAAAAGTTTATCTCTGAAATTGACACGTGTGCAAAGTCCCTTAAAGCTATGGGGATTAATGCTGGCGACGCGGTTACAATATGCCTTCCGAATGTTCCTCAGGCTGTTGTTATGCTATATGCCATAAACAAAATTGGTGCTGTTGCAAGTATGGTACATCCTCTTTCTGCAGAAAACGAAATTATGTTTTACTTGAATGAAAGTAAGAGTCGTATAGCCATAACACTTAGTCAGTTCTATGATAAGTTCAGGGCAATCGAGGGTAAAACTTCTGTAGAAAAAATTATTGTTTCAAAAATTGAAGAAGCTCTTCCCGTTGTTAAAGGTTTCCTTTATAAATTTGTAGGAAACGAGCCAAAAGTTCCAAATGAGCATAATGTTATATCCTGGAAAGACTTTTTAAACAGTGGCAAAAATTACAGCGGAGAAATTACATATAAGGGAAAAGGCGAAGACTCTGCAGCAATACTCTTTAGTGGTGGAACAACAGGAACATCAAAGGGTATACTCCTTACAAACCTTAACTTCAATGCCCTTGCAATGCAAACAGGTGCAGCATCAGGGTGCCTGACTGCAGGGGATACAATGCTTTCAATAATGCCTGTATTCCATGGCTTTGGACTTGGTGTTGGTATTCATACTATGCTTGCATTCGGAGCAAGATGTGTTCTTGTTCCAAGGCTCAACGTTCAGGAATTCCCGGGTCTCTTTAAAAAGTATAGACCAAACTATATGGCGGGTGTGCCCACGCTCTTTGAAGCGATGATGCGAAACGATGAAATGAAAAATGCAGACCTTTCATGTCTTAAAGGCTTATTCAGCGGCGGCGATTCTCTGTCTATTGAGCTAAAGAAAAAGGTTGATGCATTTTTGAAAGACCGTGGAGCAACTATTCAGGTAAGAGAGGGCTATGGTACAACAGAGTGTGTAACTGCAAGTTGTCTTACACCAAGCGAATATTACAGAGAGGGAAGTATTGGTATACCATTCCCTGATACATTCTATAAAATTGTAATTCCAAGCACAAATGATGAAGCGCCGGCGGGACAAATGGGCGAAATTTGTATTGCAGGTCCCACACTTATGAAAGAGTATATAAACAATCCAAAGGAAACAAGCCAGACCTTAAGAGTTCATGACGACGGAAAAACATATCTCCATACAGGCGATCTGGGATACATGGACGAAGACGGATTTATATACTTTGTTCAAAGACTTAAAAGAATGATAGTAACAAACGGATACAACGTATATCCGTCACAGATAGAAAATATAATTGACTCTCACGAGGCTGTAATGTTTAGCACAGTTATAGGCGTAAAGGACGAAATCAGAATGCAAAGAGTTAAGGCGTTCATTGTTCTAAAACCCGGATTTTCGCCTACAGACGAGGTAAAGGCGTCTATCAAGGCCCATTGTGAAAAGAGTATTGCAAAATACGCACTTCCAAAGGAATATGAATTCCGTGACAATCTTCCAAAGACTCTGGTCGGAAAGGTAGCATACAGAGAGCTTGAAAAAGAGGAAGAAGAAAAATTGATTACAAAATAAACTCCAAAAAGGTGTCGATTAGACACCTTTTTGTCATATAGAAATGCCGCATTTCATATATTTAGTTAACAATATATGGGAGCGTGGTGGACGATGCCTTTTTCAGAAACAGTTGAAAAAACAGCAAAAAAATATGACACAGATATAAATAAGGGACTTTCCCAAAATGAAGCAAGGCACAGACTTTCACAGTATGGCAAAAACAAGCTTCAGGAGTCAAAGAAAAAGGGAATAGCTCTCCTTTTTTTCAAGCAGTTTAATGACTTTTTAATTATAATACTTATAGCCGCTGCCTGTATATCTTTTTTTACAAGTATTATCGATAAGGACGGAGATATTGCCGAGCCTATAATAATACTCAGTATTGTTGTATTTAATGCAGTGCTTGGCGTGATGCAGGAGCGAAAAGCAGAAAAATCAATAGAAGCACTTAAAAAAATGTCTGCACCCTCTGCCTGTGTAATCAGGGATGGGGAGGAAAAAGAAATTCCGGCAGATGAAATTTGCACAGGTGATATATTGGTCCTTAGGACAGGCGATGTGGTAGCGGCAGATATACGCCTTTTTGAAGCACAGGACCTAGAGTGTGATGAATCTGCTCTTACAGGTGAAAGTGTGCCTGCGGCAAAGAAAACAGATGTTGTGGAAGATGTGTATGCACCCCTTGCCGACAGATGCAACATGGCATATTCCGGAACCTTTGTAACAGGAGGCAAAGGAAGGGGAATTGTTGTGGCAACAGGAATGGGAACGGAGGTGGGACGAATTGCAGATATGCTAAGTCAGGAGGAGGAAACCCAGACTCCTCTCCAAATAAAGCTTGAACAGGTAGGAAAATATCTTGGCGTATGTGCCCTTTTAATATGTGCTCTTGTGTTTGTTATTGGAGTTTTCCATCGTCTTGCACCATTTGATATGTTTGTAACCTCAATCAGCCTTGCCGTTGCGGCAATTCCCGAGGGACTGCCTGCAATTGTAACAATCATGTTGTCTATTGGTGTACAAAAAATGGCAAAAAGCGGTGCAATAGTAAGAAACCTGCCGGCTGTTGAAACCCTTGGCAGTGCTGATGTAATATGTACTGACAAAACGGGCACACTCACGGAAAATAAAATGAAGGTAAAGGAAATTTACGGAGATAAAATAAAAACACTAAAATATGCAGGCATTTGCTGTAGCGAGAACACCAAAAATCCTACGGAACTTGCAATTTTAAAAGAATGTGAAGTAGAAAAAATTAATTATAATGCTGATAAAAAAGGAGAGGAGCCATTTTCATCAAAAACAAAGGAAATGCGCATACTTACAAATGAATGTCTTGTTATTAAAGGTGCTCCGGAAATAGTTTTGTCCCGTTGTACCCACGTCTTAAAGAATGGTAAGAGCGAAGCTTTATCATCCGGTAAAAAAGTGGAGATACTCGACGCAAATAACAGCTTTGCGTCAAAGGCACTTCGTGTAATAGCTGTTGCCTACAAACCCTCTGCAAAAAATATTAAGGAAAATGGTCTTGTGTTTTGCGGACTTATTGGTATCAGTGACCCTCCAAGAAAGGAAGTACCGGAAGCTGTACGCCTTTGTATGAGCGGCGGAATAAGACCCGTTATGATAACGGGAGACCATAAGGATACAGCCTTTGCAATTGCAAAAGAAGTTGGAATTGCAAGCTCAAAGGATGAGTGTATTGAAGGCAGAGCGCTAGATAAAATGTCTGACGAAGAAATGACAGAAGCTGTGCAAAAATATAGTGTTTTTGCAAGAGCCACACCAGAGCATAAGGTACGAATTGTAAAGGCGCTAAAAGTTCTTGGTAATACTGTTGCTATGACAGGTGACGGTGTAAATGATGCACCGGCACTTAAAAGTGCAGACATAGGCTGCAGCCTTGGCATAGCCGGAACAGATGTTGCAAAGGCTTCGTCTGACTTGGTGCTTACAGACGACAATTTTGCTACAATTGTAAAAGCTGCAAGGCTCGGACGTGAAATACATGAAAATATAAGAAAATCAGTGAGATTTCTGCTGTCAAGTAATATTGGCGAAATTGTAACAGTGTTTATATCAATCACCTTTGGTCTTCCGGTACCTCTTTTGCCAATGCAGCTACTTTGGATTAACCTTGTAACAGATTCACTGCCGGCAGTAGCGCTTGGTATAGACCCTGCTGATAAGGATTTGCTTCTTGAAAAAGGGAAGAGTGATAAGCTCTTTGACCTTTCCTCCACTGTATCAATTATCTTAGAGGGAATGTTAATCGGAGCACTAAGCTTGGTTGCTTTTTGTACAGGACTGTATGTACACCAAAATCTTGATCTTGCAAGAACTATGTCTTTTTGTGTACTTAGCTTTTCACAGCTTATTCATGCATTTAATATGCGAAGTGAGGAAAGTGTCCTTGGAAAGAGATTTTTCAAAAATAAGTTCCTTGTATTCTCCTTTGTGCTTGGAATTTCACTACAATTTGTTGTTGTGTCATTTATGTCAAACCTCTTTGGAACAGTGCCGCTTACCTTTAAGGAATGGAAATTTGTAATCCTCCTTTCCGTCATGCCATTAATTGTTGTAGAACTCCAAAAAGCACTAAATAAAATAATAAAAAACCACAAGCAATAGCTTGTGGTTTTTTGTAGATAAAATAATTATCTCTTTGAGAACTGTGGAGCACGACGTGCGGCTTTCAAACCGTACTTCTTTCTTTCCTTCATTCTTGAGTCTCTTGTAAGGAAGCCTGCAGCCTTGAGGTCTGCTCTGTAGCTTTCTGTATCAGCTTCAAGAAGTGCTCTTGAAATACCGTGACGGATAGCACCTGCTTGACCAGTAAAACCGCCGCCTTCAACCTTAACAATTATATCAAACTTATCAATTGTCTTTGTAAGTACAAGAGGCTGGCGAACTATAACCTTGAGAGTTTCTAGACCAAAATATTCATCAATTGTTCTGCCGTTAATTGTGATGTTGCCGTTGCCGGGAACAAGACGTACTCTTGCAACTGAAGACTTTCTTCTGCCTGTGCCGTAAAACTGCTGTGTTGCCATTAGTAATATCCTCCTTCTTATTTAATTTCTCCGGTCCATTCGATTGGCTGTTGAGCTGCATGTCCATGCTCAGCATCCTTGTATACGCGGAGTCTAGCGATTGACTTTCTACCAATTGAGTTGTTGGGGAGCATGCCGTTAACAGCATACATCATAGCCTTTTCAGGATTTTCAGCCATAAGCTTGTTATAGTGAATTTCCTTGATACCGCCAACCCAGCCTGTGTGGTAATAACGAACCTTCTGGTTAATCTTATTACCTGTAAGAACTGCTTGTGCGGCGTTGATGATGATTACATGATCACCACAGTCAACATTCGGTGTGAAAGTTGGAAGATGCTTACCTCTGAGGATAGCAGCAGCTTGAGCTGCAACACGGCCAAGAGGTTTGTTAGCTGCGTCAATTATATACCATTTTCTTTCAATTTCAGCGGGCTTTGCCATAAAACTACTATTCACTTTGAATTTCCTCCTATCATGTATTTATCTTGTCGAAAACAACGTATTTTCGACCTGCACGACATATTCTACTATAGTTTAAAAGGTTTGTCAATACTTTTTTAATAAAAAAATTAAATTGTTTTTGAAATCTCTTGTTTTCTCTTGATATCTTTAAATATCTCTTGTTTTCTCATTTTCTATTTTAAAAAATAATTTTTATTATCCAATTTTTTCAACAATTAAAACATAGAGCATATGCTAATAATAGCAGTAAAATTATTAATATGGTGGTATTTTAATGAAGATTTTATTTAAAAGTTTTTTATATTATATAAATACTCTTTTTTTTGATGCATGTGTGTTTATGGTAGGCAGAATGAAAAGCACAGGATTTCTTACAAATCTTATTTCAAGACACGCAGAAGACTTAGGGGAGAGGCTTATAAGAAAGAAAAATGCTCTTGACAGCTTTTTTTAATAAAGAAATATCCCTGCAGCACATAGCTGCAGGGATATTTTAAAGAGAGGGAATATTAGAGAAGATTGTCAGTGGTAATTCAATATTATTGAACGATTACAACTTCCTGTACTTCGTCTTTATAAAGTTTAATAAATACTCTGTTGTTTTCTTCTGCATCAAATACCTGAATGTCGCCTGTTTCTGCAACGCTTACTTTATTCTTTGAAAGTGTTGTGTCTACCTTATAAACCTTTACGCCGTCTGAAAGTGAGTAGTTTACAGTTTCTCCGCCGTTAACTGTTACGTTGATTGAGTTTGTAAATTTCTTTATAACCTTACCGTATACAGTTTTAAGGTTATCAGCCGGTTCAGCTGTTCCCTCTGTTGACTTGGCGTCAATGTCGAACAAGAGTCTTATACTTGCAACTTCGCCGTTTGCATTTGTTTTTATCTGGATAATGTCACCTGCTTCAAGAGCATCTTTGTTTTCGCCCTTTACTAAGATGTCATCATCTGCAGCAAAGAAGCTTACTTCCTTGCCGTCCATCATTGCAACGAGAATGTCTGCAACTTCGCCCTCTGCATTTTGGCCCTGTGCAACTTCTTTAACAACTGCTATGCTTGATTCTGCATTTGTGTTAAGGTTTGCATTTTTTACGATAATTGCCTTTGCTGTAAAGTCTTCTGCCATGTCAAATACATGAACGTCGTATTTTTGTTCATCTTCGAACATAGAAATTTTTGCAATTTCAAATTCGCTGCTGTCATCTGACGGAATGTTGAATATAACTGTGTTTTCAGTTAATTTTACATTTCCAATTTTTGAAAGCTTTTCGCTGAATACAGCGTCTGAAAGCTTGTAGTTAAGAGTGAACTTTGTTTTGTTTACAGCACCTGTTTCGCTGTTGTCTGTTGCTGTGTTAATTTCTGTAAGCTTATCTTCTGCATTTAGCTTATAAGTGATAAGCTGTGCAACGTTTTCGCCTGCAGCTTCCTGAATTTTTGCAAGAACTGTCTGTGCTTTTTCTGATGCTGCGCCGTTGAGCTTAACTTTTTCTGCTGCTTCAACTATGATTTCCTTTCCTTCTTTTGTAAAGATTTTAAACTTTACAATTTCGTTGCCGTCTACTGCATATGCTCTTGACATATAGCCGTAGTTTGAGCTAAGAAGCATAGCTGTGTCTGTTGCAGCAATCTTATCTTCGAAATCAAGATAGAATGTTGCTTCTGTTCCTATTTTAAGTTCGCCTGTAAAGTTGGCAGCAACTTTATAAGGAACTTTATCAATTACATACTCGTTATCGGAGATAGCTGTAATTATGCCTGAAACTGTTTTGTTTGTTACAATGATGTCAAAAAGCTTGCCGTCAAGGCTCTTTGATACAGAAAGAACGTCATATTCCTCAAGGTCAGAAACCTCTATGCTTTCAAGACCTTTCATCATCGTATAAGTTACATCCTCGTTAAGAGTAATTGACGGAGCGTCATACTTGTCGTTAATCTTACCAAGGCTTGAAACTGTATCAACTACCATGTTGAAGTAGCTTGAAACAAATACTATATCGTATTTTCCGTCTTTGTTAGTATCAAGAAGTGTCATTTTACCTGACTTATTCTTCATGTTAAGAAGTTCATCTGACATAGCTGCGTGCTTACCGTTGTAGATAAGTGTTGCTGCAGAGTCAAGCTCAGCAAGCTGTGTTTTGCTGTCATTTTCAGCTTTAAAGTAGCTTATAGCCTTGTTTGAGTTCTTTGTTGTAATAGAATCAAAAAGGTCTGCCTTAATTTGAAGCTCGTTATTCTTTTCTTTTATAGGAAGTGCAAGAATAACTGATTCACTTCCGTGTCTGTCTTCTTTAACGTAATAGTTTACGTTGTATCCAAGAAGGTTATTTACATTATACTCTGTGTCATAAATTTTGTCTCCAATTTTAACCTGACCGTCTGAAAGTGAGCTTTCGCCGTCAAGTGCAGATGTTGGAATGGCGGTTACCTGACCTGCTGCTTCAGTTACATTAAGCTTTTCTTTAAGCAATGTCTTGTCAACTATTTCGTAAGTTGGTCTGTCACCAAAGCTTGTTTGTTCCATCATCTTTGTTTTAAGGGCGTTTACTGTTAGGAATGCCATGTTGCCTCTTGTGATTGGGCTGTGAGTTGTGCCTGAAACATTTGCATTCATTTTGTTTTCAGAACCTACAAGCACATAGCCGTTAGGGAAGCCGCCCTTTTGGATAGCAGATGGCTCGTGGCCTGTAGCACGTACCATAATCGTCATTGCTTCTGCATAAGTGATGTTGTCAAGAGGTCTGAAATTACCTTGGTCATCGCCGATAATAAGACCTGTTGATGTTGCAAGGTTAATATAACCGTTTGCCCAGAAATCTGTGCTTACATCAGGGAACTTAGATGCTCCTGTTGCAGAAGCAGCTGCCTCTTCAAGACCCATTGCGTGAATTGCAATTTTTGCAACCTCTGCTCTTGTAAGGTTGTCCTTTGGTCTGAAGTTACCGTCACCGTCACCAATCATAACATCAAGTGCGGCAAGAATTTGAATGGGCTCTTCAAAGCCTGTCCCTTCAACGTCTGCCGGAATTGATGCAAAAGATGTTGCGGCAGATAAAAGCGTGGTTGCGGACAAAATTCCGCAAATTAGATTTTTCTTTAAATCTTTCATGATTTACCTCCTTAAAATCTTTTGGACTTGCGTCCTCCTACACCTACATGGTTTACATATAAATTGTATTTATGTCAACCACATTTGCTATCATACACTAAATTATTCATAAAATCAATCCACAATTTATGGTAATTAAATTATCTTTAACTATATAGGTATAAACATAAAAATATGTAAAAAAATAACACTTCTTATAGACAATAAAAATATTTTATGATACAATGTATGGTGTAAATTTGCGGATAGAGAAAAGAGATAAAGTCTTAGTAAAGAGTGTCGAATGATGCGGAAAGGAGAGGAAGATATGAAGAATAAAATTTTAATTGTATTTTTATTTACCATTTTTGCTCTGCCTATTCCTGTTGCTATTCTTGGGAGTTTATTGACGTTGCTGTGGTTTATTAGTTCACTTATAAAGGTGTCATCTTTTCTTGAAATTATTTCTGCTTTAATTGGAGTATTAATAGGTGCAACATATATCATAAGTTATATATTTGCATTAAATAAAACCTGGAAAGGAAAAACGTTTTCTAGGAAATCGTTTCTTCCAATTGCACATTGTTTGTTGGCTTTGCTGTATTTATTATCATTAAAACCAACGGCGAGTTATATTGGCAAAACAACTGAATACTTTGGGTTTGCCAAAAAAGATTTTTCTGTTGTTGAAGAACTTGACACCCATGGAGGATTTCTTGGTGATGGTTCATATTATTTGATTTTAGATTGTTCTAATAATAAAGAGCAGGCATTAGAAAAAGTAGAAGATTGGAATAAACTACCTTTATCCGAAAACCTTAATCTTATAATGTATGGTGGAGAAAAAGATGGTATTACATATGGATATGAGTTGGCAGAAGAAGCCCATATGCCCAAAATAGAGAAGGGATATTATATGTTTGAAGACAGGTCTTTAGAGAGTAAGGACAGTACAGATGATTCTGAATTGTTTGATAGATATTCTTTGGATTTTTCAATAGCTATTTATGATTGTGATACAGATAAGATGTATTACTTCGAGTTTGACACATAATATAATTTTTTGTTTCTAACTTGACACGAACTTAAATTTGAAATTCACATAAAAAGAGGTAAAAACAATGAAATACGATTTTACAAAACTGAAAAATGCTTTAGAAGAAAAGGGATATCAGGTGTCTGTTTTTGACACCAAAGAAGCAGCTGCAGAGTATATGGATAGCGAAATAGACGGAAAAGTAATAGGGTTTGGAGGTTCGGTAACTCTTCACGAAATGAATTTATACAAAATGCTATCAACACATAACACGGTCTATTGGCACGATGAGAAACCGGAAAATATGACCATAATGGAAACCCGTTTAGCGGCAACTCAGGCTGACATATATATCAGCTCCGTTAACGGAATTTCCGAAAATGGCGAGATTGTCAATATTGATGGTACAGGCAACCGCGTTGCGGCAATTTCCTATGGACCATCTAAAGTATACTTGGTTATAGGTGGAAATAAAGTTGCACCTGACTATGAATCTGCACTGTTTCGTGCACGGAATATTGCAGGACCTCTTAATGCCAAGCGGCTTTGTCGCAAAACACCTTGTGCTGTAAATGGTGATAAATGCTACGACTGTAAAAGTCCGGAGCGAATATGCAAAAATCTTTCGGTTCTGTGGGACAAACCTATGGGTGCAGAATACGAAGTGATTTTGATTAAAGAAGAATTGGGATATTGATAAATTCCAAATTATGTGATGCATTTTTGGTCCTGACTTGACACGAGCATAAAGAGGATATATCAAAATTAATATGGAGGGATATACTTATGAA
>JAZRHH010000007.1:0-91147 GCA_045644665.1 Clostridia bacterium | reverse complement strand
TAAAACCGCAAATGGCTAGGTGGAGAACTGTCTGAGCAATAATTTTGCGAGTTTCCACCGGTGTCAAAATCGAGCACGGAGGAGGCAGAAAAGCGATTTTTTTCGGGGGATTGGGAGGCTCGGAGGGTAAAGGGGGCGATTCGCAATAAAAAAAGCGCCCCTTTATCCTTCGAAAAAATACATAACTTAATCAGTTTAAAAAAGATGACAAAAAAGGACCGTCCCCTTATGTGTGCCCTTATGTGCATTTTCATATTTTCACGCATAAAAAGCAGAGCCTTTTGCCCGCTGATAAAAGTTGAATTTTTTTCAGCTTTTGTTATTTCGCCTCTGTTGACAAATGCAAAATTTAGAGGTATCATTATGGAAAGTATATTTTACACTCACACCTTACAAAAAAGTGAGAAAAAAGGACCATTCCTTTTTTATACTTTGGTTTGACTAAAAAAGAGAGGGATAACTATGATATATATTACTGGTGATACACATATTCCGGTGGATATTCAAAAACTATCCTCAAAAAGATTTCCACAACAAAAAGATATGACTAAAAATGATTATGTTATTATATGTGGTGATTTTGGGGGTGTATGGGATAACAGTAACGAAGAAAAATACTGGATTAAATGGCTGAAAGATAAAAATTTTACCACACTTTTTATTGATGGCAATCATGAGAATTTTACTATACTTGAAGATTTACCCGTGGTTGATTTTTGTGGTGGAAAAGTTCATAGGGTAGAAAATGGAATTTATCATTTAATGCGTGGTGAAGCATATACAATTGAAAACAAAAAAATATTTGCATTTGGAGGTGCAAGTTCTCATGATAAGCACCATCGTACTGAGAATAAAAATTGGTGGAAAGCAGAACTTCCCTCTGAGAAAGAATATGCAACAGCTTTGAATAACCTTGAGTGCAACGATTGGGAATTTGATTATATTTTGACACATTGTGCTCCTGATTCAATTCAAAATGACATTTCCATTTATGAACAAAATGATTTAACACAATTTCTTGAAACAATAAATACTAAGCTTATATTTAAGCATTGGTTTTTTGGTCATTATCATATAGATCGAAAAATTACAGACAAACATACATGTGTTTTTAATGAGATTATTCCCGTTTGATTATAGGCAACAAAGGGACAGTTCTGTTGTGTTAACATCACTGCTTTGAATAGTTAAAGGATTGCTTTAAAAGCAATCCTTTTTACATTTTCATATTTTCACGCATAAAAAGCAGGGCCTTTTTCTCAAGCCTTGACACCTGTACCTGCGAAATGCCAAGCTTTGCGGCAATATAACTTTGGGTTTTATCTGTTATATATCTCATCACAATAATCTGCCTCTCCCTTGGCGGAAGTTTTGAAATCATTTGTGATACGCAAATTTTGTTTATTGCCTCCTCTTCTAAAGAGGTGCCTGACTTTGGCAAGGGTACTGCCTCATCATCAATAGACCCAACCTCCGAGCAGGCTTCAAAAGCATATACAAGGTCCTCGCACGCGACGCCGCAGCACTTTGAAATGTCACTAATTGTAGGCTCCTCGCCTGTTTCTTTTTTAATTTTCTCACGAGCCGCCAGACCTTTAGCCGCGTTTTCCTTTACGCTGCGGCTTACCTTTATAATTCCGTCATCTCTTAAAAATCTTCGTATCTCTCCCACAATCAAGGGAAAGGCGTATGTAGAAAAGCAAACGCCGTAGCTTTTGTCAAAGCGTTTTATGGCCTTTATAAGTCCGATAGACCCAAGCTGAACAAGGTCCTCAAACTCGCAGCCTCTTCCCGTGTATCCCTTTGCCGCCTTGTATACAAGACCCATGTTGCCCTCAAAGGTCAAGTCCAATTTATCCTCAGTATTTGTATGGGATAAATTGTTAGTCATTTTTTACCACTTCGCCCTCGTCAAGCAATATTTTTGTAAGCACCACTGTTGTACCCTCATCCTCTTTGCTTATTATTTCGAGCTTGTCCATAAAGGCTTCCATTATGGTAAAGCCCATTCCGCTTCGCTCGCCACCGGGCACTCCTGTATAAAGAGGTGTACGTGCCAGAGGTATATTTTCTATTCCTTTTCCCTTGTCGGAAATTTTAAGCATGACGGTTTTTCCGCTTATTTCTCCCTCAAAATAAACTGTGCCGCCTTTTTCATCATAGCCGTGGATTATTGCATTTGTTACAGCTTCCGATACGGCGGTTTTAATTTCAGAAAGCTCCTCACAGGTAGGGTCCAGCTCCATAACAAATCCGGAAACTACCATTCTTGCAAAAGCCTCGTTACAGGCAAGTGCCGGAAACTCCATGTAAAATTTATTGTTCATATGTAAATCACCACCTTAGTAAATTTCGGCTATCCGGTCAATTCCGGACATTTTCATTATTCTCTCTGTTTCCGGAGACATGCCAAAGAGGATTATCTTGCCACCCAGGGCACTTACGGTTTTGTATCGTCCGAGAACCATACCAATGCCGGAGCTGTCCATAAAGGTTACAGCGGAAAAGTCAAAGGCAATATTCCGCGCCCCCGTCCGTACAAGCTCGTCCTCTACAGCCTCCTTAATTTTGGCTGTAGTAAAATGGTCAAGCTCGCCGTCTAATCTTACAGTAAGGAGCTGCTGCTGTCCTGACAGGTCAATTATCATAAAATTCATATCCTTTCTTATTGACTTAATAGATTGTTTATTGTATAATAACCTCAATTACTTTTGAGGAGAGATTTTTTTGAAAAAGGGTTATTTATATGTACTTCTTAGTGCATTTCTTTGGGGAACGCTGCCTGTTTTTTGCCGCATTGCTTATAGCATGGGTGCAGACTCTTTGTCTGCAGCAGGAGCAAGGTCATATATTGCGGCACTGATTTTTCTTATACTCTTTTTATTCAAGGGCACCTTTAAAGAGGTTAAAATAAAAGATATTCCATTTTACATATTATACGGACTTGTAGGCGTAGGCGGCACCTTTTATTTTTATATGCTTGCAATTGAAAGATTGTCCACAGCCATGGCGTCCGTGCTCCTTTATACAGCCCCTGCTTTTGTTATAATATTTTCAAGAATTTTCTATAAAGAAAAAATTACACCTGTCAAGGCACTGGCTCTTTTTGGAACACTTATAGGCTCCGCCCTTGTTATGCGCGCCTATGAGCCGTCCTCACTTGGAAACAACATTCCAAATATTTTTATAGGTCTCCTTGCAGGTATAAGTTATTCAATGGTAACTATTCTTGGCAAAATTGCAAAAACAAAAGGAAAGCCGGAAACTAACTCCGGTCTTATGCTCATATTCGGCTCACTTATTTTCCTTTTTGTAAAACCGCCTCATATGATTGATGTACCAAGCATATGGATAGTTTTTGTTTATGTGTGGCTTGCTGTTATGGGAAGTGTACTTCCATACTCACTTTATCTTAAGGGTCTTGGAACAGGCATAGACGGCAGCTACGCATCTGTTGCAGCTACAATTGAGCCTGTAGTAGCTACCGTACTGTGCAGCGCCTGTTTCCGTGAAGGGATTGAGGTATTACAAATAGTTGGAATTGTCATTGTATTATTATCGGTTTTTGCCGCTGTTAAGAATTAAATATCTTTTTTAAGGTCAATTACAAATCTTGAACCCCAGTCATGATTTTCCGATGACATTTTGGCGTCCACGCCGTTTTCTTTCATAATTTCAATTGCACGGTTAACGGTGTTTGTAAAAACTCTTACGTCGCCGTGGCGGGAAGATGTTTTCCCGTGGAATGTTTTATCATTTTTACGAAGCAAAATTTCTTCTACAAGCCTTTCGCTTTCATGGGCAGAAAGGCTTTCTTTGTGTATGCGTTTAACGGTGCTTACCTGCAGCTCTTCATCGCCAAGAGCAAGGAGTGCTCTTGCGTGTCGCTCGGAAAGGCTAAAATCTCTCACAAGCCTTCTTACTCTTTGGGGAAGACGAAGCAGGCGTATTTTGTTGGCTATAGAGGAGCGGCTCATTCCCACGCGGTTTGCAAGCTCCTCCTGGGTAAGTCCCTGGCTTCTTATAAGGCTTTTATAGCTTTCTGCTATTTCAAAAAAGCATAAATCCTCTCGTTGTAAATTTTCAAGAAGTGTCATAATAGCAGACTTTTCATCATCTGCCTCAACGATTATCGCAGGTATAACCTTTAGTCCTGCTGCCATTGCCGCCCGAACTCTCCGCTCTCCTGATATAAGCTCGTATGTAGCTCCCATACGTCTTACAGTAACGGGCTGGATAATTCCGTAGGCTTTAACAGTTTTTACAAGCTCGTTCATTTTTATAGAGTCAAAAAATTTTCTATTAGCTGATGGGTTCGGGGAAATAAGCTCTATGGGAATGTCATAAACTTCTGAATAAAAAATTTCTTCGCTATTGTATTTCATGAATTTACTCCTTTCAGATGGGGGAAAATGGGGCTGACTATATAAACAGCCCCTTATCCCTCGGTGGTGGAAGATGTAAGACTTATCGGCTATCTTACAAAAACATTTTAGCAAACATCACACTCCATATCAAGAAAATTCAAGCGACAAAAACCCCCGCAAAATTTGCTTTGCGGGGGTTTTTTATTTTTTATAACATGTTTCTATGGGAGATTTTGTAATAAGAGCACTTTTTCGTGGGAATTTTATCGGTGTGTGTCGCACTTTTTTTATGTGAACTATTTTGTGATCCATATCCGACCCGGGAACAACTGCGTCCTCTATTTTTTCTATCTCGCCGCCAAGTATATAAATGGCGCGCTTTGCATCTTTTGCCTCTTCTGTAATTGACGGCCCTTTAAGAGCAATCAGACTTCCGCCGGGTTTTACATATCCAAGGCAAAGCTCGGAAAGTAGGGGAAGTGCCGCAACGGCACGGGAAACTGCCACGTCATAGTTTTCTCTGTAGCCTTTTTTGTGTGCTCCGTCCTCGGCTCTTGAGTGAATAAGCTCTACGTCATCTATTCCAAGGGTATCAAGTACCTCTTTTAAAAATACAAGACGTTTATTAAGTGAGTCAAGAAGTGTAAGCTCAATTTCCGGCTTCATGATTTTTAAAACAACACCGGGAAAGCCTGCACCTGTTCCAACATCAATTACTCTGCCTTTTATTTTCTCTGTAGTAAGTGCCGCAGCGCTGTCAAGAAAGTGCTTTACGGCTATTCCCTCCGTGTCAGTTATTGCCGTAAGGTTCATTTTTTCGTTCCACTCTTTTAAAAGCTGGGCATACTTTTCAAGACGATTTATTTTTTCATCGTCCCACGCTATTCCCATTTGGTCAAAGCCATTTTGTAAAATCTCACGCATTTTATTGCTCCTTAATTTCAGGAGCAAATATTAGCTTAGTTTATCTTCAATAAGCTTAGCCAGCTCCTGTGCTTTTTCTGTTATATATTCTTTGTTTTCTCCCTCAATCATAACACGAACAAGTGGCTCTGTGCCTGATGGACGGATAAGAACTCTGCCCTTACCGTCAAATTCTGCTTCAAGAGCCTTGCAAGCGTTTGCAATTTCGGGAATTTCCATATACTTAGTTTTGTTTTCGTTTTTAATTTTTGCGTTTATAAGCACCTGTGGAAGCACGTCAATAACCTTTGCTGCCTCTGATGCCTTAAGTCCTGTTTTCTTAAGCATAGCAAGGAACTGGAGAGCGCTTACAAGACCGTCTCCTGTTGTGTTATGCTCAAGGAAAATAATGTGTCCTGACTGTTCTCCGCCAAGTACAAATCCGCCCTCAAGCATACGCTCAAGAACATATCTGTCACCAACCTTTGTTTGCTCAACAGTTATACCCTTTTCCTGACCGAACAAAGTAAGTCCAAGGTTACTCATAACAGTAGCAACAAGAGTGTTACCCTTTAGTGTGCCAATTTCTTTCATGTGATGAGCGCACATAGCCATAACCTGATCGCCGTCAATTATATTTCCCTTTTCGTCTACAGCCAGCATTCTGTCCGCATCGCCGTCAAATGCAATACCAACATCTGCGCCAATGCTTGTTACATAAGCCTGCAGGCTTTCCATATGAGTTGAGCCGCAACTGTTGTTTATGTTAATTCCGTCAGGAGTGTTATGAATTGCCTCTACGTTTGCGCCAAGCTTATTTAACGCCTTAAAGGCTGTCTGATAGCTTGCACCGTTTGCACAGTCAATTGCCACCTTAAGACCCTCAAGTGAGCAGTCTATAGTAGAAATCGCAAAATTAACATAGTCCTCCACAGCGTTGTGGTTAGCACTTACATATCCAACCTTACCATGTGTCGGCAAATCCTCTATTGTTTTGTTGCCAAGGATATAGTCCTCAATCTCGTCCTCAATTTCGTCCATGAGCTTATATCCCTCTGAATTAAAGAACTTAATTCCGTTATATTCGCATGGGTTATGAGATGCAGAAATAACAACGCCTGCATCAGCCTTGTATAGACGTGTAAGATATGCAACTGCGGGAGTAGGTACAACTCCAAGAGGAATAACCTTTGCACCAACAGAGCAAAGTCCGGCAGTAAGAGCCGCCTCAAGCATATCTCCTGATTGTCTTGTGTCCTTACCAATCAATATTCTTGGACGTCTGTTCATTGACTTTGTAAGTACATATGCACCGCTTTGTCCTGTCTTAAATGCAAGCTCTGCAGTAAGCTCCTTGTTTGCGATACCGCGTATTCCGTCTGTTCCGAATAATTTTCCCATTTTAACCAACCTTTCCAGAAGCTATATTCTTTATAATATAATCTGTTTTGAAACAAAATATGTTTGCTTGTTAATATGTATGATTTTGGCTATAGCCATTATCAAACACCCTAGTAGATTATATACTAACTTCCAAGGTTTGTCAAGAAAAATTAAATAATAATTATGGAAAATAAGGCACCTTACGATGCCTTATATACCTTAATTATTTTTTTAGGACATTTCTCTGCACATTTTTCGCAGCCTGTACATTTTGAGTAGTCAATAAAAGCATTATTGTTATTAACCTTAATAGCACCTGATTCACATACTCTTTCGCACATTTTGCAGCCTATGCAACTTGCCTTACAGTGTCTTGTAGCAGACTTTGCATTTTCCGTGTTGGAGCAGCCTACAGATATCTTTGCTGTAATTGGAATAAGCTCTATTACGTTTCGTGGGCAAATGCCAACACAAGCTCCGCAGCCCATGCACTTATCTTCGTTAATTTGGGCAACACCGTCTTTAATTTCAATTGCGTCAAATGCACAAACATTTAAACATGTGCCCTGACCAAGACAGGCGTTTCTGCAATGCTTCTGACCGCCTGCAAGCTTTGAAAGAGCAACGCAGTCACGCTCGCCCTCGTACTCAAACTTGAGCTCCGTATTGTGACATGTTCCCTGACATTTTACATGGGCAATTCGCATCTCGGAAGAAGCCGCATCAACGCCCATAATTTCTGCAATTTTTTCTGTTACTGCCTGTTTACCAACAGAGCATGCATTTACCGGAGCGCCCTCGTTTACAACTGCCGCTGCATAAGCACCGCAGCCGGCGTATCCGCAGCCGCCGCAGTTAGCTCCGGGGAGTGCTTCGTTTATTTTTGAAATTCGCTCATCTTCCTTAACGGCAAAAACCATTGAGGCAAAAGAAAGAAGAAGTCCAAAAAGAAGACCAAGTCCTCCTACTACAAGAACGGGAATTATAATTTGCATAATTTGTTCTCCTTATATCTTAAATCCTGAAAATCCCATAAAGGCAATTGCCATAAGTCCCGCTGTAATAAGGGTTATAGGGAAGCCTCTAAAAGATTTTGCTACTGCCGATTCGTCAAGTCTCTCTCTTATTCCTGCCATAAGAATAATTGCAAGTGTAAATCCAAGTGCTGCAAAAGTACCATTTAAGGTAGACAGCAAAAAGCCGTAGTTCTTTTGCACGTTAAGGAGTGTTACACCAAGGACCGCACAGTTTGTTGTAATAAGTGGAAGGTAAATTCCAAGTGCGTTATAAAGTGCAGGGAGAGATTTTTTAACAAACATCTCTACAAACTGGACAAGTCCCGCAATAATTAAAATAAATGCAATCGTCTGCAAGTATTCCATGTTGTAGGGACGGAGTAAAAAGTGGTTTACAGCCCATGTAAACATGGAGGCAATTGCCATAACAAAGGTAACTGCCATGCCCATACCTGCAGCAGTTTCCACCTTTTTGGAAACGCCAAGGAAAGGGCAAATGCCGTAGAACTTGACCATAACAAAGTTCTCTGTAAGGAGTGCAGCAATCAAAATCGAAATAATTTCCTGTATCATAGCCCTACTCCTTTCCTGTAATTTTGTTTATTGCTCCAACTATAAGTCCAAGAACAATAAATCCGCCCGGAGCAAGAGTAACAATTGCCGCAGGCTCAATCATACTGCCGTAAATTTCAATTCCCCAGATTGTACCTGCACCAAAAAACTCGCGTATAGCTGAGATTATACAAAGTGCACCTGTAAATCCAAGTCCCATTCCAAGTCCGTCAAGAGCAGACTTTCCTACAGAGTTCTTTGAAGCAAATGACTCTGCACGGGCAAGGATTATACAGTTAACAACAATAAGAGGAATAAATATTCCAAGTGAAGAAGCAAGGTCGGGAACGTATGCATTTAAAAGCATTTCAATAAGTGTTACCGCCGTTGCAATAATTACAATATACGCCGCAATTCTGATTTTGTCGGGGATAAATTTTCGAAGAAGCGAAATTATCACATTTGACGCAATCAAAACCGCTGTTGCTGAAAGCCCCATTCCAAGACCGTTTTGAAGTGAGGTTGTAACAGCAAGTGTGGGACACATTCCAAGGAGCTGTACAAATGTTGGGTTTTCCTTGAAAAGTCCGTTTTTTATAATTTCAATTCCTTTCATTCGGACGCTCCTTTCTTTTCTGTTGCGCCGGAGATTGCATCTACCTCGGTAGCTGTTCCAAGAGCTTCCCCTGCAACTGTAAGTGCCTCATTTACCGCCTTTGTAACAGCGTTTGAGGTAACTGTTGCGCCGGAAATTGCCTGTATTTCATTTTCTCCGCCACCGGTTTTTGAAACTGTAATAGTACCTGTTTTACCTGTAAACTGGTTAGTAAAGTCCGGCTTGTCTGCATTTGCGCCAAGTCCGGGGGTTTCGCTGTGGGATAGTATATCAATACCTGCCACCTTGCCCTCTTTGTCTACACCAACCATAACCTGAACTGTGCCGCCGTAGCCAAGGGCTTCGGAAATAACACATATACCAACGGTCTCGCCGCCTGCTTTGGCAATATAAATATTTTCCTTTTGCTCAAACTCGTCAGCCTCGGGAATAAGAAGTTTCATTGAGTTTTCTGTCTTGATTTTTGCGTTTTGTTCAATTATTGGTGCTGTAATATCGTTTGCATAGGCAAGAAGCAAAGCTGACACTGCCGTAATTACAAAAAGAATAAATCCTACTCTTAAAATTTCTTTTGGTTTTATCATTTTGCTCCTCCTCTTCCAAATGTTTTGGGACGGGTAGCTGTTTCAATAAGAGGAGTTGCAATATTCATAAGAAGTATAGAAAATGAAACTCCCTCCGGATATCCGCCAAAGCTTCTTATTAAAAAGGTAAGAACTCCGCAGCCTATACCAAATATAATCTGTCCCATAAATGTTGTTGGGGTTGTTACATAATCTGTTGCCATAAAGAAAGCGCCAAGTAAGAGGCCTCCTGTAAGCACCTGCATAAGAGCATAGTGAATGTCCCCTCTTCTTCCAAAAATCAGCGTAAGAACTACAAATGAAAGAATATAGGAAAGAGGAATTTTCAAATCCACTACTCTTCGGATTAAAAGATACACAAATCCGATAATAAGGCAAAGCCCTGATGTTTCACCTATACAGCCGCCTTTTATTCCCAAAAAGGCTTGCATAAGGGTTGGCATATATCCCTCGCCACCGTGCTTCATAAGAGCAAGAGGTGTTGCAGAGCTTACTGCATCTGCTCCCGAAAAAATTGCGGGAGAAAATGTTGTCATGGCACTTGCCCAGGCAATTACCATAAAGCATCTGCCTGCAAGAGCCGGGTTTAAAAAGTTTTTGCCAAGTCCGCCGTATAGCTGTTTTACTACAACAATTGAAAATGCACTTCCTATAACTACCATCCAAAGAGGAATGGAAGGCGGCATATTCATACCAAGAAGTACGCCTGTTACTGCTGCACTAAGGTCGGAAACAGTGGTTTCCTGTTTTGTTATCTTTTGATAAGCCCATTCCGATATCATACAGGCGGCTACCGCAGTTAAAATTACAACTGCGCTTCTTATTCCAAAGAAAAATACACCTGCAAGACACGCCGGAATAAGTGAAATTATAACATCCCTCATTATCCCTGATACATTTTCATGAGTATGGATATGAGGCGATGAAGATACAACAAGTTTTTCTATCTGCATTTTTACCCTCCTTAATTATCTTGACTTTTGCATAGAAATTACTGCTTGCTTTCCTACTCTTATATGCTGTAGGAGGTTTCGCTTTGAAGGGCAGATATATGAGCAAAGTCCACATTCTATACAGTCTGTAATATGATACTTTTCTGCCATTTCATAATTCTTTGTTCTTGAGAAAAGATTTAAATTAAGAGGCATAAGACGCATAGGACAGTGACTTACGCATTTTCCGCATCTTATACAAGGAGTTTCACTTGAAAAAACCTTGTCAATATCAGCAATTGCAAGAACTGATGATGTTGTTTTTACTGTTGGAGGCTTTAGGTTGTACTGAGCTGTTCCCATCATAGGTCCGCCGCAGATAACCTTTTGAGGAGCTCTTGTAAATCCGCCTGCCGCCTCAAACAAAAACTCAATTGGCACACCTGTGGGCGCTTCAAAGTTGCAAGGGTTTTTAACACAGTCGCCGCTGACTGTTACAATTCTCCTTACTACCGGCATACCCTTTTCAAATGCGTTCCAAAGGTCATAGGCTGTGTCTACATTCATAACAACGCATCCAACATCTGCCGGAAGTTTGCCTGATGGAACAGACCTTTTTGTTATAGCTTTTATAAGGTGCTTTTCAGAACCCTGTGGGTACTTTGTTTTAAGCATCTTAATTTCTATATCCTTGTCTTTTCCAAGAGCCGCAAGGAGTGCCTCTTTGCAGTCAGGTTTATTTTCTTCTATACCGATATATGCTTTTTTAAGACCTAAAACCCGCATTGCAATTCTTGTACCCAGGATAACCTCTTTGGAGTATTCAACCATTCGTCTGTTATCGGAGGTTATATAAGGCTCGCACTCTGCGCCGTTTAGTATAAGATAGTCTATCTTCTGCTTGGGGTTTAGCTTAATAAATGTGGGAAATCCCGCACCGCCCATACCAACAAGACCCTTGTCGCGAATAATTTGCAGCATATCTTCTTTTGCCATAGACATATAATTATCTATAGGACGTACACTCTCACAAATGGTGTACTTCATATCATTTTCTACAAAAATCGCGTCTATCTTTTCACCCGAGGGGTGTAGCCTGTGGCGGATAGCCGTTACCTTACCTGAAACCGAGCTGTGAACGGGTACAGACATAAAGCTGTCAGAGTCAGCTATTTTCTGCCCCACCTTTACCTCATCACCCACTTTTACCAAAGGAGTTAAGGGCGCACCTATATGCTGTCTTAAAGGGAAAATATGCTCCGGACAGTCCGGAAGCGAAACAGAATGAACTCTGTTTGTCAGTTCCTTGCGGTCCTCTATATGAAGTCCGCCTTTAAAAGTATATGACATAACCTTCTCCTATCTGTCAGAAATTTATAACTTCGTCTTAATACAAAGTTAAACTTATTATATCATACATACTAATTTTTTGCAACTGCCATTTTTTAAGCATTTGTTAGGATTGTACAATTATAATTATACAAATAATTTTATGAAGGTTTATGGCAAATATGATAAACAAAAATATATAAATTTATAATTATGCAAAAACTATTTATTTTCTGTATAATTTTGTAAAAAGTGTAAAAAACCTAAAGGTGTTTTTGGTAATTATTACAGCAAATTAAATAAAAAATAATATTGACAAAAGATTGTCAATGTGTTATCATTTCCTTGCAATGATTAACAGAAAGGAGCAAAAAACTTTAAATTATTTTAAAGAAAACGGAGATAGTTATGGACAAAGTAATTCTTCAAATGAAAGATATTGACAAACGGTTTTCAGGTGTTCATGCTCTAAAGTCCGTAAGTCTGGAACTGCGAGAAGGCGAAGTTCACGCCCTTATGGGTGAAAACGGAGCCGGAAAATCCACACTTATGAAGGTTCTTTGCGGAATCCACAAGCGTGACGGCGGAGAGGTTGTTCTTTTTGACCAGCCCGTTAACTTTTCCAATATTAAAGAATCTCAGGACGCAGGAATCGGTATTATACATCAGGAGCTTAATATGATGAACCATCTTACTGTTGCTCAAAATATTTACATAGGCAGAGAGCCAATGATAAATGGTATTTATATTGACGACAAAAAGATGGAAGAAGATGCAAAAAAGCTTTTTGACCGTATAGGAGTAAATATTGACCCGTCAGCCATTCTTGGCACTCTTACTGTAGGAAAGCAGCAGATGGTTGAAATTGCAAAGGCAGTTTCAAGAAACTCCAAAATTCTAATTCTGGACGAGCCGACTGCGGCACTTACACAGCTTGAGGTTGAGGAGCTTTTTGAAATTATGGCAGACCTTAAGAGTAAGGGCATTGGCATGATTTATATTTCTCATCGTATGGATGAAATCAACCGTATTTCAGACCGTATAACAGTAATGCGTGACGGTGAATATGTTGGAACCTTGATTACAAAAGACACCACAAAAGACGAGATAGTTCACATGATGGTCGGCAGGGTAATCTACGGAGATAAGAAAGAACAAAGCAACGTTCCCCAAGATGCAGAGGTTGTACTTGAAGTTAAAAACCTAAACCGCGGCAAAGAAATCAAAAACGTAAGCTTTAAACTCAGAAAAGGCGAAATTCTTGGTTTTTCAGGACTTATGGGTTCCGGAAGAACAGAGGTTGCCCGTGCAATTTACGGTGCAGACCCATTTGACAGCGGAGAGGTGTTTGTAAACGGTAAGAAAATTAACATAAAAACACCTGCCCAGGCAGTTGAAAACGGAATTTGCTATCTGTCAGAAGACAGAAAGCGATACGGACTCTTGCTTGACAAGTCCGTTGCAGAAAACTCTGTGCTCAGCTCACTTGATGACTATATCAAGGCAGGCTGGATAAATGACGGAAAAATTGAAAAGGACGCTATTCGCGAAAACGCAAAGCTGAAAACAAAAACTCCGTCTGTAAGACAGCTTACCCGTAACCTTTCGGGCGGAAATCAGCAAAAGGTTATTATTGCAAGATGGCTACTTAAAAACTCTGATATATTCATTTTTGACGAGCCGACCCGTGGTATAGACATAGGAGCAAAGAGTGAAATGTACACTCTTATGGAAGAGCTTGCCGCGCAGGGAAAATCAGTTATTATGATTTCTTCAGAGCTTGCAGAAATACAGCGCCTAAGCGACAGAGTAGTTGTAATGTGCGAAGGAAAAATTACAGGGGAGCTTGATATAAAAGACGCTACCCAGGAAAAAATAATGGCATATGCCACTATGAGAGAGGAATGAAAATATGAGCACCTTCAGCTTTAATAGATTTTTAAGAAGAACAAAAACAAAAACAGTTGATTTTATTGCAAATAAGGGCAAGCAGAATATGATTATTATTGCAGCTCTTGCGGCTCTTGTTCTTATTTTTGCAATTCTTAACCCAAACTTTGTGGGTAAGTACAATATCGTAAGTATGGTGCAGTCACTTGCCCCATATGCAATTCTCGGTCTTGGTGTTACATTCGTAATCGCAACCGGAGGAATTGACCTTTCAATCGGTACAGTGTGTATCGCATCTGCAGTTGTTGCAGGTAAGCTTTACATGGACGGAATGCCTCTTTGGGCAACAATCCCTGTTATGATTGGAATTGGTACATTGTTTGGATTTGTAAACGGCGTTTTAGTTGCAAAGCTTAAAATCCCGGCATTTATTGCAACCCTTGGTACAATGATGTTCTCAAGAGGTCTTAGTGCAATTATAGTAAGTATTCCAAACATTTTTTACCCAAGCGGAACATGGTTTAACAAGTTGTTCTCAAACGCAAACGGTACACCAACAGGTCTTATCTGGATAATCGGACTTGCACTACTTTGTATGTACCTTATGTATAAGTGCAAAATCGGAAGATACATTCTTTCTATAGGAAGTAACGAGGAAGCAACAAGACTTTCAGGTATCAACACAGACAAGTACAAAATTATAGCATATACCTTCAGCGGAATTGGTGCAGGTATTGCGGCAATTTTCTGGGCAGCTTCATTTACAACAGTTGCATCAGCAACAGGTAACGGTATGGAGCTTGACGCAATTGCAGGCGTTTACATCGGCGGAACAAGTGCAGCCGGCGGTACAGCTTCAATTGCAGGTACAGTAATCGGTAACATGATGCTCGTTGTTATAAGAAGCGGTCTTAACTTCGTTCTTGCAAAGTTCAACCTTAACCTTAACTCAACATACGTAACATATGTTCTTACAGGTATAATTGTTGTTGTTGCGGTTCTTATGGACGTAATAAAGAACAAAAACGCAGGCAAAGTAAAAATTGAAACAGAAAAAGAAAAAGCAAAGAAATTAAAGCGTCAAATGCTTGACGAAAAAGAAAGTGAAATTGATGCAATTCTGGCATCAGATTTAAGTGTTCCTGACAAGAGCGCAAAAATAAACGCTCTTGAAAAAGAAATAGCTAACATAAAATAAGAGGAGGAAATTTAATTATGAAAAAGTTAGTAGCAGGTATTAGCGCAATCGCACTCGCTCTCGTAGCTCTCACAGGCTGCGGCGGCACAGGTACAGCAGAAAAAACAATCGCAGTAGTAGCAAAGGGTGAATCCCACGCATTCTGGCAGTCAGTTAAAGCAGGTGCAGAGGCAGCAGGCGAAAAGTATGGATACAACATCACATTCAGAGGCCCTGCAAGTGAATCAGCAAAAGACCTTCCTTCACAAAAGGAAATGGTACAAACAGCTCTTTCAAACAACGCTTCAGCTATCGTGCTTGGCACAATCGGCGAAGGCTTCGTTGATATGCTCACACAGGCAAAAGACCTTAATATCCCTGTAGTACAGTTCGATAGCGGTATCTGGGAGAACGACATAAAGGCTCTTGACGCTGCAGGAAAGAACCCAATCGTTTCTTCAGTTGCTACAAGTAACTATCTTGCAGCAAACCTTGTTGCAGAAAACTTCTTTGAAGCAATCAAGGAAGACATCGCAGCTGCTGATAAGTACATCGTTGGTGTAATTCAGCACGACGAAACACAAACAGGTATCGACAGAGCAGACGGCTTTGTTGACAAGTTCAAGGAACTTGCAGATGCAGACGCAACAACAAAGGGCAAGTACACAATCGAAAGAGAAGTTAAGCCTGGCGATGCAGACAATGCATACAAGGCAGCTCTTGAAGCTCTTGCAGAAAAAGGCGCAAACGCTATATTCATGACAAACGAAGGCGTTGTTAAGCAGGTTTACGATGCAATCGGCGCAGCAGGCACAAAGTACGATGCAATCAAGTTCTCAGGCTATGATGCAGGTACAAAGCAAATCGAATGGATGAAGAAGACAGAAGGTCCTGAACTTATCGGTTCAGTTGCTCAGGATTCATTCCAGATTGGTTACCAGGCTGTTGAACAGGCAGTATTCGCTCTTGAAGGCAATGAAGTTCAGGAAGAAGTTGCAATTTCAGGTGCATGGTGGAATGCTGAAAATGTTGATGAAATGATAGCAAACAACCTCGTTTACGAAGGTTAATCAAAAAAGGTCGCTTATGCGACCTTTTTTTCTGTTTTATTACAGTTTAAATAAACTATTGAATTTTCATTTTGTTTATGCTATTATACATATAAATACAACGAATTTTGCTTTTGACGGCATAGATTTGAAAAATTAGGAAATCAATAAATGTTGTCAGCAAAAAACAACTTTCTATAAATTTTACATTTGAAAATGGAGGCATATAATATGATTTATGAGAAATTTGTTGGAATGCTTGCAGAATATACAGATGTAGCAGCAAGTGAAATCAAAAAAGACAGTACATTTGAGGAGCTTGAGCTGGATTTTGGTGACTTGGTAGAGCTTGTAATGGCAATAGAGGACGAGTTTGAAGTTTCAATAGAGTCAGCAGATGAGCTGCGGACAGTTGGAGAAGTAGTTGAATACATAGAAGAAAATATGTAAAAAACAAAGAGTCAAAAGGCGGTACTCATAAAAAGTGGGTGCCGTTTGTGATTATGAAAGGAATTGCGGGCGTGAAATTGCTTGATAAAATTAATTCCTCTGCCGATTTAAAAGGACTTTCCAAGGCAGAGCTTATGCAGCTTTGTGAAGAAATCAGAAAATTTTTAATAGACTCCGTCTCAAAAACAGGAGGGCACCTTGCCTCAAACCTTGGTGTTGTGGAGCTAACAGTTGCACTTCACAGGGTGTTTGACATACCCGGAGATAAATTTGTGTGGGACGTGGGACACCAGTCCTATGTAAATAAAATTCTCACAGGAAGAAAAGATGAATTTGATACTCTCAGGAAATTTGGCGGACTAAGCGGTTTTCCAAAACGCAGTGAGTCCGAGGCAGATGTTTTTGATACAGGACACAGCTCAACATCAATTTCTGCAGCTGTTGGAATTGCAAGGGCAAGAACCCTTGAAGGTAGCAAGCACGCAGTAGGTGCAATATTCGGAGATGGTGCACTTACCGGCGGAATGATGTACGAGGCAATGAATGACGCAGGACGGCTTAAAAGTCCTCTTATTCTTATTTTAAATGATAACAATATGTCCATTTCCAGAAATGTAGGCTCTGTATCCAAGTACCTGAGAGAGCTCCGTTTAAAACCGGGATACTCTGCCCTCAAAAGAAAAACAGAACGCGCACTTGACAAAATCCCGTTTATAGGAAGCGGACTTTATAATCTTTTATCTAATATAAAAAACAAAGCTCAAAGACTGCTACTTGAGAGCACATTTTTTGAAAATTTAGGCTTTGAATACTTAGGTCCTGTTGACGGACACGACCTTGACTCTCTTATAAATGTATTCAGACTTGCAAAATCAAAGCAAAGACCTGTATTTGTTCATGTCCGTACAAAAAAAGGCAAAGGTTACGCTCCCGCAGAGCAAAGTCCGGAGAACTTCCATGGAGTAGGACCCTTTGTAGCGGAAACAGGCGAGTGCATGTCTTCAGAAAAGGACTATTCTGCCGCGTTTGGAGAGGCACTTTTTGATATTGCAAACGGGAACGAAAAGGTTGTTGCAATAACAGCCGCAATGCCAATAAGCACAGGACTTTCAAAGTTCTCAAAATATTTTAAAGACAGGTTTTTTGACGTAGGAATTGCAGAACAGCACGGAGTAACAATGGCGGCAGGTATGGCTGTTGGAGGGTATATCCCCGTATTCGCTGTATATTCCTCCTTCCTTCAAAGAGCGTATGACCAGATACTCCATGACGTGTGTCTTCAAAATCTTCATGTGGTATTTGCTGTTGACAGAGCAGGTATTGTAGGCTCTGACGGAGAAACCCATCAGGGACTTTATGATATATCGTTCCTATCCTCTATGCCAAACATGACGGTACTTTCGCCCTGTGACTTTGATGAGCTTCGTGATATGCTTGAATATGCAATTTGCAAGTGCAGCGGCCCTGTTGCAATAAGATACCCAAGAGGCTGTAGCCAGTACAGCGGTTTAAAGGACGATTTTTATCCGGATGTATATCCTGTATGTACAGACCATGACAAAATTTCAATCTTTGCAACAGGACGCATGATGAACACAGCGGAAAAGGTAAGACAGATACTTGGCGGCGCAAGAATTATAGAAGTGCCCGTTGTAAACCCAATCATAGAAGAAGAAATTATAAAAAATGTACTACCTTTATGCTGCGTTATAGAGGACGGAGTAAAAAGCGGCGGTATGGGTGAGAAAATTGCAAGTATTATCGCAAAAGAGGGAATAAGTACAAAGCTTTGTCTTTGTGCATTTCCGGACAAGCCTGTAGTACAGGGCAGTATAGATGAACTGGACAGAGAATATGGTCTTGATGCAGAGGCAATTGCAGAGAGGATGAATGAAATTTGGAAAAGGTAAGGCTTGATGTGTTCTTAACATCAAACAACCTTGTATCCGGCAGAGACAGAGCAAAGGCTCTTATAATGGCAGGACAGGTTTTTGTAGATAATCAAAAGGCTGACAAGGCAGGAATGATGATAGATGCAGACTGCAAAACCGTGGAAATACGGGGTCAGCAGCTAAAATATGTAAGCCGCGGCGGGCTAAAGCTTGAAAAAGCCATGGAGGAATTTCCCGTCTTATTAGATGGCAAAATCTGTATGGATATTGGTGCCTCAACAGGCGGCTTTACGGACTGTATGCTCCAAAATGGTGCAAAAAAGGTATTTGCCGTAGACGTGGGCTATGGTCAGTTTGCATGGAAGCTCCGTTGTGACAGCCGTGTGGTAAACATGGAAAGAACAAATATCCGATATGTTACAAGGGAGCAGATAGGCGAGGTGTTGGACTTTGCCTCTATTGACGTGTCCTTTATTTCCTTAAAGCTTGTTTTGCCTGTGGCAGCAGAGCTTTTGGGAGATACAGGAGAGCTTGTAGCATTAATAAAGCCACAGTTTGAAGCAGGCAGAGAACAAGTTGGGAAAAAAGGTGTAGTCCGTGACAGCAAGGTGCACGAGCAGGTTATAAAAAATGTGGCGGAATATGCAAAGGACTCTGGCTTTTTCGTTTCGGGACTTGCCTACTCTCCGGTGCGTGGCCCGGAGGGTAATATAGAATACCTTGCATGGCTTACAAAAGAAGATAAAGGCTTTTTGTATAACGAGGAAACAATAAAAAGCCTTGTAGACGAGTCACACCAGAAGCTTTAAGGAGTGATAAAGATGTTACTTTCTGACAGTTGCATATTAGCAGGTAGTAAAGGCACTATAAAGGGTTATGCCAAGGTAAACCTTACCCTTGACGTCCTTTCAAAAAGACCTGACGGATACCACGACATTTCCACAATTATGAGAACTGTTGATATTTTTGATACTGTGGAAATTTCCCTTACAGATGAGGGTATTGAGCTTAGTACAAGCCTTGACTTTCTTCCCACAGACGAGAAGAATATTGCATACAGGGCAGCACAGGCAATTTTTTTTGAAACAGGCATACAAAAAGGCGCAAAAATTCATATAACAAAAAACATTCCCTGCGGCGCAGGTATGGGCGGCGGAAGTGCAGACGGGGCGGCGGTACTTGTACTTTTAAATAAGCTTCTCGGCTCTCCTGTAAGTACAAAAAGACTTCTTGAAATAGGAGCAAAAATTGGCGCAGATGTACCATTTTGCATTATGTGCGGAACACATCTTGCAGAGGGCATAGGCGAGGTACTTTCAGAAGTTTCTGCAAAGGGCAGTCTACCTGTTGTTGTGGTAAAGCCGGAGGTTTCTATCTCCACACCCCTTATGTACAAAAAGCTTGATGAAAGAGAGATTTCAAAAAGACCTGATACAAAGGGCATGATAAAGGCACTTGAAACCGGTAGTTCGGAACAGATAGCCGGGCTTTTATATAATGTAATGGAAGAGGCGGCTATAGAGGAGCATCCTATTATATTAGAAATAAAAGAGAATCTGATAAAAAAAGGTGCAATAAACGCCATTATGACAGGCAGCGGCTCCGCAGTTTTCGGAATTTTCAAAACAACTGAGGAAGCAGATAGATGTGCAAAAGACCTTTCGGGCATTTTTGGAGAGGTTTTTTCTTCAAATCTTATTTAGTTTGTTTCAATTTTTTTACAAACAAGGGATTTTTTTGTGCATTTCGTAACAAAAAATTAAGGAAATTCATTAATTAAATGTTGCACTTTTTTTAAACTTATGATATGATATAAATATATAGAGATATACGGAGGGATTTACATGAAAAAGATACTTTGCGGACTCTTATCCGGAGTTTTACTTCTTGGCTCTGCACAGTTTGCTTTTGCAGAGAAAACATTTGTGGATTTTGCAAAAGAAGATTATGACTGGGCATACGACCAGGTTATGGATATGGTAGACAGAGGATACATAACAGGTTATGAGGATAATACATTTAAGCCTGATAACGGTGTAACACGTCTTGAGGTACTTGCACTTTTCTCACGTGCCATGGGTGCTTTAAAGGAAGAAAATGAGCCTCTTTTGACAGATGCTGTTGAAACATATAAAAGTACCTTAAAGAATTTTGATTTACCATGGGGAGTAAAGGAAATTTCATTCCTTTTATACAGAGGTATTCTTACAGAGGACGACCTTACAACATATCTTGAGGATGAGCTTAAGAATGAGCCAATGCCAAGATATGAGGCTGCAATTATTATAACAAAAGCAATGGGCGGTAAAAAGCCATCAGGTTCACAAGCAGTTACTCTTGACTTCGAAGACCAGGAAAAAATTCCTGCAAACGCTCTTTACTATGTAAAATTTGTTTCCGATAACGGTATAATGACAGGCATGGAGGACGGAAAGTTCTCACCTGAAACAAGCGTACTAAGAACTCAAATGGCAGTAATGCTAAACCGCGTTATTGATAAGACAGCCTACCAATTTGTTACAGGTAAGCTTCAGGAAGTAGACCTTGACGGAAGAGTACTGTCATACTATGATGAAGAGGGAGAACTTCAAAAATATACATATGTTGATAATGTTGTAATGAAAGCAGACGGTGTAGAAACATCTCCAAAGAATATGATAGTGGGCGTTGAGGCAATAATCACACTTTCAGATAACAAAGTTGCTTTTGTAGACGCTCTTTCAACAATACCTGATGAAACTGTAAGCGGTGTTTTCCAGAGCCGCACAACAAGAGGCGATGTGGTAGAAATTACAGTTAAAGACTCTGTTACAGGTGAAAAATCTACACACCAGTGCAGCCCAACAGTTTCTGTTACATACAACGGTGAGCCATCAACACTTGCAAACTTTAAGTTAAATGACCATATTATACTTGAGCTTGAAAATGGTATAGTAGAAAGAGTTTCAGGAGAAACAAAAGTAACAACAGTTGCAATGGCAACAGTAGATGCAATTTCACTTGACCCATTTGAAATGACAATTTCACATGCAAAAGAAGAATATAATGGTATGACATATCCTATATCTGATGATGTTACTGTTAACAAGAACAGCAACACAGCACAGTTTAGTGATATTCTTGTAGGTGACAATGTAACTCTTACTCTTACATACGGCGTAATCACAGCAGTAAAAGCAACATCATCAACAAAAACCCAGAACGGTGTTATAAAAGAAATCAGAATTTCCGCTACTCCTACAATCACAGTAAACACAGCAGGAGAAGATGTTACTTATGCCGTTAGCAACGATATACAAATCACCGTTAACGGAGAAGCGGGAACACTCTACGACTTCCGCGTAGGTGACAGTGTAAAGCTCACAATAGAGAGCCAGACAGTTGTAAAAATTTCTTCAACAACAGCACAGTCTGCAACAGGCAAGCTTGAGGGAACAATAACAGCAGTAAACTCCGCATACGGATTTATCAAAGTAACCTACGTTAATGATGACGACTATGCAGTAGAAGAAACAGTTTACTGTAAGGATACAACAACAAGCATTATGGACTCTGCCGGAAAGACAAAGAAGCTTAAGGACCTTAAGGTTGGAGATATTGTAAACGCTCACGGAACAATAAGCAATGGTGCGTTTACTGCTAAGGTTATTATCGTATCATAAAAAAGGATATAGAAAACCTATAAATTATTGTAGGAATTCGCAAATTTTGCGAATTCCTACTTATTTTTTTGCTGATAAATCTTTTTAGTTTCTATTGATTTTATAGTATATTTATAGTATAATAACTATGTAGGATTTAAAATAAGAATAGAGGCGCTAATATGAAAAAAAGTCTTTGTGTTGTGTTTGGAGGAAGGTCTCCGGAGCACGAAATTTCACTAAAATCTGTAACATCTGTTATAAGAAATCTTGACAAAGAAAAGTATGATATACATATGCTTGGAATTACAAAGGACGGAAAATGGTTTTTGTATACAGGCGATGAAAATAAAATAGAGGACGGACTCTGGGAAAAAGACCAGAAGTTTCTTAAAAAAGCAATTATCTCTCCCGATACATCTGACGGAGGAATTATAGTTTTTGAAAAAGAGGGCACAAGACTCATAAAACTGGACTGCATTTTCCCTGTTCTTCACGGCGAGTTCGGAGAGGACGGCACAGTTCAGGGTCTTTTTGAAATGAGTGGTATAAAGTATGTGGGCGTGGGGGTTGCCGGAAGTGCAAATTCCATGGACAAAACCCTGTCAAAAATTGTATTCCAAAATGCAGGTATTCCACAGGCTGCATGGGTAACAGTAACGGACATAGATGATATAGACGAGAAAATCTGTGAGATAGAAAAAGAGCTTGGATACCCTTGCTTTGTAAAGCCTGCGTCAACAGGGTCTTCTGTAGGAATTGGCAAGGCTGCTGCAAGAGAGGAACTTAAAAGTGCAATAAAAAATGCACTTTCCTATGGCCGTAAAGTCCTTGTAGAAGAAAATATAGACGGACGCGAGGTAGAGTGTGCAATTCTTGGAAACAGAGAGCCTGCCGCATCAGAAATTGGCGAGATAGTGCCGGAGGTTGAGTTCTACGACTTTGATGCAAAGTACAACAGCAACTCCACAAAGCTTCATATTCCCGCTCTCCTTGATGAAAATATAAAGGAAGAAATAAAGGCTTATGCAATAAAGGCTTTTCAGGCTATGGACGGCATGGGACTTTCAAGAGTAGACTTTTTTGTAAGAAAAAGCGATAATAAGGTAATACTAAACGAAATTAATACACTTCCCGGCTTTACAAATATAAGCATGTACCCTAAACTTTGGGGAGTAACAGGGATAGACTATAAAAGCCTTCTTGACAGGGTTATTCTTCTTGCAGAGGAAAGAGTAAAATAAAATGGAAAAAGAAAAAAAGAGTGTTTTTGTAAAAACTCATACAATCCAAAAGGATGAAGACGGAAAGACGGAGTTTTCTACCGAGTCACAGGGAACAATGTTTGTAAAAGACGGAGAATACTTTGTTTTTTACACCGAGCTTGACGAGGACGGAGAAAAAATGTCTGACGGTAGAATTACAATTTTAAAAGACACTGTAGAGATAAAGCGTACAGGAGCATACAGCTCAAGGTTTGTTTTTGAGGAGGGAAAAACAAAGAATTCCCTTTATTCAACACCCTATGGAGCCATGCCCGCCACTTTAAAAACACGAAAGTTAGTATCTGCCGTTGATAACGAAGGCGGAAAAATTGTTCTTGAATATTCAATGACTGTGGGAGGAAGAAGCTTTGATAACAGAGTTGTTATAAGGATTAGTACTATACCACCGGGAAAGGAATGTTAATAATATGATAAAAAGAAAAATAGCAGCCATACTTGCGTCAATTTTTGTTATATCAGCAGGGGCGGCTGTGTCTGCAGAGTACACATACAGCGATGAGTTAGATGTAGCACAGCAGGTTGCAGGGTATATTTCTACATACTATATAGACAATACTCTAAAGGACGAGGATATAATAATAAGAGCGTTGTCCGAATATCTTAAAGAAGATGACGAAAAGCTTGTAGAATTTTTAAAAAGTATGCTAAAATCCCTTGACCCATATAGTGAGTATTTTACAGCAGAGGAGTACAAGGGCTTTGTAAATAACGTTAATAAAACCTTTTACGGAATTGGTGTAAGAATAGAGCAAAAGGAAGAATACGTTGAGGTTACAGGCTTTACTTCAGGAAGCCCGGCAGAAGCTGCCGGCATAAAAACAGGTGACAAAATCTCCGGTGTAAACGGGGAGAATATGTACGGTAAAAACATAAATCATGTGAGAAACGCAATTGCAGGAGAACTTGGTGCATCAGTTCAGGTATCAGTTCTTCGTGATGGCAAAGAATATAACTTTACCGTAGTTCGCGGAGAGGTTAACGAGGATACTGTTTCATATGCAAAATTATCTGATACAGTTGCATATATAAGTGTAATTGATATGTCTGATAATACAACAGAGGAGTTTATAGAAGCTCTTTCTCAGGCAGACGCAGACGGAATAACAAATATTATACTTGACCTTAGAAACAATGTTGGCGGCTATCTAAGCTGTGCAATAAATATGTCACGTCTTGTTGTTCCCAAAGGTGTTATTGTTAGTACTAAATACCGTCAGCCATTTATGAACCAGACCTATTATTCAGACCTTAAAGAAACAAAATATAAGTTTAATGTTCTTGTAAACGAGTATACAGCAAGTGCTGCAGAAATTTTTGCAAGTGCCTTGCAGGATTCAGAGGCAGGATATATTATAGGTGAAAAAACCTACGGTAAGGGCGTTATACAAAATATGTTCCCCCTTTCCAACGGCTCTGTGTTCAAGCTTACAGTTGGTCATTATGAAACAAGAGGCGGAAAAAATATTGATAAGGTGGGAATTACACCAAACGAGATAGTTTTAAATGAAGCAGAACCAATTAATACAGGCAATTATAATGCCTTTACATTTAGTCAGAAATGGCACGAGGGCAGCACAGGAGATGACATAAAAGCCGCAAAGCAAAGACTTTTTTATCTCGGATACTATAACGGAGAAGTAAATGATGTATTTGACAGACTTCTAACAATAGCGCTAAAGAATTTTCAGCATGAGGATAACCTGTACCCTTACGGAGTTCTTGATATAACAACCCAGACAAGACTTGACAGTGCATTTGCAAAAATTGAAGTTCTTGAGGATAAGCAGTTAGAGCGAGCATATGAACTCTTTACCGGAAGCAAACTTCCGGAAGAATTTAAATAAAAAATAGAAGTATAATAATTAGGGAATATTAATTATATCGCAACCTTGTTGTCAGAGCTTGTATATTTTTTGTGCACAGTTCTGAAATACGGACTACGAATTTTTGTCAGGGGGTTTTTACAAATGAAGAAAAGGATTCTAAGTTTAATGTTAGTGATTAGTGTGTTGGTAAGCCTGTTCACTTTTTTGCCAAATAATGTGTCGGCTGCAACGGAAGGAATCTTCACCTACACCATAGAAAACGGAAAGGTAACCGTCATAGGTTGTGACCAGGCAGTTAGTGGAAATCTTGAGATTCCATCAACCATAGCCGGTTATCCGGTAACCACAATTGGCGATGAAGCGTTTGGCGAGTGCAAAAGTTTAACCGATGTAACCATTCCGGACAACGTAACCACAATTGGCGAGCGTGCGTTTTCCTTTTGCAGAAATTTAACCAATGTAACAATTCCAGATAGCGTAACCACAATTGGCGAGGGAGCGTTTTGTGGGTGTGAAAGTTTAACCAATGTAACAATCCCGGATAGCGTAACCACAATTGGCAGTTCTGCGTTTTCCGTTTGCACAAGTTTAACAAATATTAAGGTTGAGGATGGTAACAGAAATTACTGTTCTTTAGATGGGAACCTTTTTAACAAAAATAAAACAACACTAATACAATATGCCATTGGCAAAACAAATGCATCCTATACTATTCCGGACAGCGTAACAACAATTGGCCCAAGAGCGTTTGACCGTTGCGCAAGTTTAACCAATGTAACTATCCCGGACAGCGTAACCACAATTGGCGATCATGCGTTTTGCCTTTGCGCAAGTTTAACCAATGTAACCATTCCGAATAGCGTAATCACAATTCGCGATTATGCGTTTTGGGAGTGCAGAAGTTTAACCAATATAACAATTCCGGATAGCGTAACTTCAATTGGAGATGTTGCGTTTGCCTTGTGCAGAAGTTTAACCAATATTAAGGTTGAGGATGGCAACAGAAATTACTGTTCTTTAGATGGGAACCTTTTTGACAAAAATAAAACAACACTAATACAATATGCCATTGGCAAAACAAATGCATCCTATACTATTCCGGACAGCGTAACAACAATTGGCCCAAGAGCGTTTAGCCCTTGCGCAAGTTTAACCAATGTAACTATTCCGGACAGCGTAACAACAATTGGCAGTTATGCGTTTTCCGCTTGCACAATATATTATGGTGGAGGGGAAAGTCAGTGGAAGAATATTTACATTGACCCTGAAAATATGTTTTTAAACACTGCGATAATACATTATAATTCAAGTGGACTTTCTGTGCCTGATTATAACATTCCAGGTAAAAAAACAGGCACATTCCAGTTCGCATCAAAATATGGCAATAAAGAAGGAGATAATGGAAGCAGTATTGCAAACTATGTTTATGACGATAACTATTTTGCAACCGCTTCAAAAAACAACTATAATCATGATTTGTCAAAAATGTCGTTGCGACTTGCTATGTCCGCTTTTGCAGTTCACGGAAGTGGTAGTGACAAATATAAAAATCAGGATGTAAATGCAAAAACTTTACTGACCGAATTAGGCTTTGATGAGATCGAGAGTAAAGGATACACCGAAAAGCCGTCTACGAATTCTATTGGTGTTATTGCAGCAAATAAAAGAATTGCATTTGAAGATGATGACTACACGCTGATTGCAGTTGCAATTCGCGGTAATGGTTATGAGAGTGAGTGGGGCGGAAACTTTAATGTTGGGACAGGTGAAGAACATAAAGGATTTCAGTTGGCTCGTGACCAAGTTTTGAGTTTCCTGACAAACTATGTAAGAAATGCTGATATAAGCGGAAATATTAAAATTTGGATAACAGGGTTTAGTCGTGCAGCAGCAACAGCCAATCTTACAGCAGCATATCTTGATACTCATAGTTTAGCATTAAACGGAACAAATACAGATCCTACAAAAATTGTTGAGATTAAACCTGAAAATCTTTATGCATACTGCTTTGAAACACCTGCAGGAACACGGGCGAGTGATAAAAATGACAGTAAATACAACAATATTTTCAGTATCGTCAATCAAAACGACTATGTGCCAATGGTAGCTCCCGAAAAATGGGAATATGGAAGATACGGCACTACATACTACTTACCCTCAGCACGGACAAATTCCGATTACAAAACGCTTGTAGGCAATATGTATACATATTTTGATGAGTATGCAGGTCATAATTATGTATCATGGCGTGCGCCTGTCATTGAAGATTTTGACCGCTATAAAGTAAGCTGGTCATTAGAACATGCATACCCTTATTTCGGATTCTATTTAAAAGAGCAAAATTCAAAGCAGACAATGGATGACTTTTTTCAGAATTTGATTGACAATTTAGCAACAACATTCAAGTCTCCTCAATATTACAATGAGCATTTAGAAGATGCATTAGTTTTCTTTGTAACCGAGATAATGGGACAGGATAAAGCAGACGAATTCGGGGAAATTTTTGCAGATGAGTTTATGAGTAGGCTTAATCCTTTTAAAAGTGCGTTTGAAGGTGTAGATAAACTGAGTCAGGGAGAAAAATTGGGTTTGCTTCGCAGTACGGTAAAAGGAACGTTCAAAAGAATGTCGATTAATATCAGCGATGAGGCATTTGATGGATTAGTGGAACTTTTTTCGTTTATTTTAGATAATGGTAATCTGGAAACCTTGTTCGGCAATTTAAAGATACTTCTAAATGTTCATTTTCCTGAACTTTGCCTTGCTTGGATTGATTCCACACAGCCGTCAAAGTATTTGCGAAATACAAGAAAAATGTGTCTTAATTGTCCCGTAGATTTAGAAGTATACGACAGTAACGATAACCTGGTTGCAGCAATCAGAAACGATGAGGTAATAGATATTGAAGGTAGCTCTATTGTTGCATATGTAGACGCAAACGGACAAAAGGTTGTATATCTGCCAACTGATGAGGAGTATAGAACAGAAATTATTGCAACTGATGACGGAGAGGTAACCTATTCTGTTCAGGAACAAAATGCAACGACCGGCAAAACAAGAGTTATCAATTATAACAAGATGGCCGTTAAAAAAGATGATACGCTGATCGGAGCTGTTGAAAATCTTAACGAAACGGAGGTTGCAATCTATCCTTTGACCTCTAATTCTATAAAAGTTGGAGAACCCGAAGTTATAGAAAATGCAACGCCTGTTACAATCACTACTTTAGCAGAGGGTAATGGTAATGTATCAGGTGGCGGCTCGTTGCTAAAGGGAGAGTATGCACAGTTTACAGCAACTCCTTTTGAAAATGAAGAATTTTTAGGCTGGTACAACGGAAAAACACTTATATCGTCAGAAGCAACATATCGCTTCCAAGTAACAGAAGCAATTGCCCTTACTGCGAAATTTACAGAAAACACTTGTGAGATAATATTTTTAGATGATGAGGAAAATTTTATTGCAAGTGAAAGAATAGTAAAAGGTAGTACAGTTACAATTCCTGACACTTTCGCAAAGGACGAATTCCAGATTGATAGTTGGTTTACAGACAAAGAACTGACAACTGCTTATGACTTTAATACTAAAGTAACAAAGAGTTTGACTCTTTATACTAAGCGAATTGACATGGAAAAAGAACCTGAAGATAATCCTGAAACAATGGAATGGAAGAATCCTTTCAGCGACGTAAAGGCAGATGATTGGTTCTATGCAAATGTTCAGTATGTAGTTGAAAACAAGCTCATGAATGGCGTTGCAGTAGATAAGTTTGCTCCAAACGACACTCTTACAAGAGCAATGCTTGTAACAGTTCTTTATCGTAACGCTGGCGAACCTACAGTAAACAAAAGCATTCCTTTTGCTGACGTTGATATGAGTGCTTATTATGCAAATGCTGTTGTATGGGCAAAGCAGAACGGTATTGTAAACGGCGTAAGTGAAACAGATTTTGCACCCGATAGCAATATCACTCGTGAACAGATTGCAGCTATTATGTTTAGATACGCACAGTACAAGGGTATGGATGCAGTAATATTGGAGGAAAATCTCCACTTTACAGACGCTAACGAAATTTCTGAATATGCTGTTTCGGCTGTGAATTGGGCGGTTGGAGCAGGTCTTATGAATGGCAAATCCGCTACTACAATCAATCCGAAGGATAATGCTACAAGAGCTGAAATAGCCGCGATTTTGCAGAGATTCATCGAAAACAACAAATAATCTCTAAGACAATAAAAATTAAAGGGGCTGTTTATAAAGTCAGCCTACAATCCAAGGGGATGGAATAAAAATGCACAGTTAAAGTCATAGAACAGTCTGTGCATTTTTAAACCTCTCCTTCTTTTTTATTAAAAAAAGAGTGGTGCTTAACTCTGCACCACTCTGCCGTACATTTCATTCCATTTTCTTAGCTTGTATTTATCTATGCTCTGAAGCTGTTCCTTAGTAACTCGGAATGCCCAGTTACCCTCTGCCCTGCCGGGGGTGTTAAGTCTTGTGTCGCTGCCAAAATGGAGTATATCCTGAACAGGAAAAATAACATACCCGGCACTGCTTGCAAACATAGCTCTTATTATTTCATCATAGCAGCTATCCCAGTTTTCACCCTTAAAGCCAAAATAGTCAAGAAACTCACGGCGTGAGCTTTCATCAAGCTCCCATATGTATCCAAGGAGTGTATTATTGTCATGTGTACCTGTGTATGCAATGGAATTGTTTTTGTAGTTGTGAGGAATGTGAGGGGAGTTTTTATCTCCCGGAAAGGCAAACTGCAAAACGCCCATATTAGGAAAACCGCTTGATTTTACAAGAGCACGTACTTCATCAGTTATAATTCCCAAATCCTCTGCTATAAGAAATGAGTCACCTGCAGCTTTTTTTATTTCGTTAATCAGTTTCATGCCGGGGCCTTTTTTCCACACCCCGTCCTTTGCAGTGGTTGCATTTGCATCAACCGCGTAATAAGATTCTATTCCTCTGAAGTGGTCTATTCTTATGCCGTCAAAATTCCTTGCCATAAAGGATATACGGTCTTTCCACCAGGAAAATCCGTCCTTTTCCATAATATCCCAATTATATATGGGATTTCCCCAAAGCTGTCCTTCCTCGCAAAAATAGTCCGGTGGCACCCCTGCAACACATGACGGTGTACCATCTTCCTCAAGACAAAACTGTTTCTTGTTTGACCAGACGTCAGAACTGTCAAGGTCTACATATATGGGAATATCCCCTATAATTTCTACTCCCTTGGAGTTTGCATGCGCCTTAATTTTTTGCCACTGAGTAAAGAACATATACTGTATAAAGCACCAAGCTTTATACTCTGCCGTATCAGGCGTATTGTTTTCAAATTCCTGCCACTGTTTGCCATCGTTTGACTTTTTAAGTGCCATAAATTCGCAAAACTTTTGGATGTGAGGGTTTTTCTGTAAAAATTCTTCTATCAGCTTTTTATTTTCAAATCTTTTTGCCGCTTTTTCAAGTAGTAAAAATCTTTCCTTTTTAAGCCTTTCAAACTCGCATACATATGGAGCTTCCTGTCTTGCCTCTTCCAACTCCTCTTTTGTTAAAAGTCCCTCATCATACAAAGATGGCAGATCAACAAAAAAAGGATTACCGCTAAAAGCGCTAAATGACTTGTAGGGTGAGTTGCAGATGTCAGGTACGCAAAAGGGTAGCACCTGCCACAAGGAAAAGCCGCAGTCCTCCAAAAAATCTATAAATTCCATGGCCTCTTTGCCAAAGGAGCCATGAGAGTAATTTCCCCAAAGGGATGATATGTGCATTAAAATTCCGCTTTTTCTTTCCATAATATAATACCTTTTTAAAGTTTTATATTAGTATATCATTAATCGTCAGTTAAATCAATAGCTATAAGGCTTTCAGACAAAAAATTATTTTCTATAAACTCGGATGCCAGATATGGCATAGAAATGGGTGATGCCTCGTTTTCATACAAGAACTTTAATAAATTTTCTGCATCGTGCATATAGGGGAAAATTCCGGAAATAAAATTTGTAAATTTCTTTTCCTTGTTTGAAGACGTAATTTCTATACCGTAATATTCCAGAGGTTTACCAGAAAAGATTTTTTGGTTTTTGGTAATATAGTACTTAATTTTCCAGATAATATTTTCTTCTTTTATTATTCGAGTATTATACAATGTCCTGTTCAATTACCCTGCCTCCTTTTATGAAAAATTGTATTATTAAATCCAGATTATGTCAATATTGGACATTATTTTACAAAAGAAAACAAATTATAATCTTGTTAAGAAAATGTAATTTTGTACAAATTAATTCAATGCACTTATATAGGTGCATTTACATTATATCATCATGGTATATTATTGTCAAGATATTGTTCTTGTTTAGGTGCATATGGTGATGTTATGAATTATGAAATAGAAAAACAAATTGGACGTAATATAAAAATTATCAGAGAAAATAAGGGCATGACGCAGGATGTTTTGTCTGCAAAATTGCAACTTGCGGGATGTGATATAACAAGAAGTGCAATTGCTAAAATAGAGGTAGGACAAAGACATTTATATCCTGATGAGATTATTCTGATTAAAGAAATTTTGAATACAGATTTTGACACAATATTTTATGGAATAAAAAAAGAGCTTTAAAGCTCTTTTTTTATTTAATAAGTCCCAGTTTTTTCATTTCTTCCTTAAGAATATTAAGATTACCCTCTGTCATATCGCAAAGAGGTGGTCTTAAGTTTCCTACCTCATAGCCCATAAGTCCCATAGCAGTTTTAACAGGTATTGGATTAACCTCTATAAACAGTGCGTTTATAAGGGCAAGAAGCTTAAGCTGAAGCTCTCTTGACTTATCTATCTGACCGTCAAAGAAAAGCTTACAAATATCATGTGTTTCCTTTGGCATTACGTTTGAGAGAACAGAAATAACTCCCTTGCCGCCAATGCTGAGTATTGGAACAATTATATCGTCATTTCCTGAGTACATATAAAGCTCGGGAACTTCTGCCGCAACCTTTGAAGCATAGGACATATCTCCACTTGCTTCTTTTATTGCCACAATGTTTTCAACCTTTGCAAGTTCCTTAAGAGCGTCAATTGAAATTGACATTCCTGTTCTTGATGGTACGTTATAAAGGATAACAGGAATTTTAATTGACTCTGCAATTGTCTTAAAGTGTGCTACAAGTCCTTTTTGAGTTGTTTTGTTGTAGTAAGGAGTAACAGAAAGCACTCCGTCAGCGCCGTACTCTTCTGCCTTTTGTGAAAGGTATACTGCGTGTGGAGTATCGTTACTGCCTGTTCCTGCAATTACGGGAATTCTGCCTGCAACTTTTTCAACTGTGAACTTAATAGCTGCAAGATGCTCTTCGTCCGGCATTGTGGACGCCTCGCCTGTTGTTCCGCAAATAATAATTGCGTCTGTAGAGTTTTTAATCTGGTCCTCTATTATTTTTCCGAGAGCATCATAGTTTGTTTTATAACCGTCAAATGGTGTAATAATTGCTGTGCCTGAGCCTGTAAATGGAAGAGTTTTCATAACGTTATCGTCCTTTCCTATTAATCGAAATATCCCTTTGCTGCAAGAAGCTCTGCAAGGAGGACACCGCCGCCGGCAGCACCTCTTAGTGTGTTATGGCTCATAGAAACCATTTTATAGTCGTACTGAACAGACTCTCTGAGTCTTCCGCATGAAATTGCCATTCCTCCGTCAATGTCGCGGGCAGCCTTTATCTGTGGCTGGTCAGGAGCATCTTTTTCTGTTGAAACGTGAATAAACTGCTTTGGTGCATGTGGAAGTGAAAGCTCCTGTGGTACACCCTTAAAGTTTCTCCACATATCTTCAATTTCTTCTACAGATGGCTTATTGTTTTTGTCCTTGAATGAGAAGAAAATCGCAGCAGTGTGTCCGTCTGAAACAGGCACTCTGTATGTCTGGCACTCGATTTGAAGATCAGTTGAAGGAACAATTTCTCCTCCTACTATAGAGCCGAGAATTTTGTTTGGCTCAACTTCTGACTTCATTTCCTCGCCGCCAATGTACGGAATAAGGTTATCAACCATTTCCGGCCATGTTTCAAAAGTCTTACCTGCACCTGAAATTGCCTGGTATGTTGTTACAAGTGCACGGTCGATAGGATACTTTTCATTAATAATTGCCATAGCAGGAAGATATGACTGAAGTGGGCAGTTAGACTTAACTGCCACAAAGCCTCTCTTTGTACCAAGGCGCGCCCTTTGTGCATTTATTATTTCTATATGCTCCGGATTAATTTCCGGAATAATCATAGGAACGTCAGGAGTATGTCTGTGGGCAGAGTTGTTTGAAACAACAGGACATTCTGCTTTTGCATATCTGTCTTCAAGAGCCTTTATCTCGTCCTTTTTCATATCTACTGCACAAAATACAAAGTCTACCTGAGCGGCAATTTTTTCAACATCGCCTGTAGCGTCAAGAACAATCATATCTGCAATAGCAGCCGGGATTTCTTCGTTCATTGCCCACTTTGCGCCAACAGCATCTTTGTATGCTTTTCCTGCACTTCTTGGTGAAGCTGCAAGTACTTCTATTTTAAACCAGGGATGGTCATGAAGAAGAGTGATAAATCTCTGTCCTACCATACCTGTTGCACCTATAATTCCAACCTTATATTCTTGTTTCATTATGTTCAATCCTTTCAAAGACATCATATATACTAATAATATCAAAAAATGACATAGATGTCAATTCAAATTTTGTTGTAATTTATTTTTCATTTTTCTGCAATAAACTGCAAAATGCACAATATAAAGGGCTTTGGTGCAACATATTATTCTATGATAGTTTTTCTGTTTCGCCAAAGTCAACCAAAACAATGCTGCTTCCTACCATAACAATGTCATGCCAGGGAATAGTGAGGTCATCCCTTTTAAAAAAACAAAAACGGCGTTTTGGAACTATAAGGCTTATAATATTACCCGTTTCAAGGTCAATATCAACGTCATCAATAAACCCAAGCTTTTCTGCTGTGCGGATATTAATAACTTCTTTTTGGTGTAAGTCATAGCAGCGTAGCATTTTTATTTTCCTTTCTATATTATTTCTAAAATATTGTATGATTAAGCCGGTTATTTAATGCCTTCCGTTGCCCAAAGCTTACGAATTTTCTGTCTTGCCCTGTATAGTGTTGAAAGGCTCATGCCAAGGGACATGGCGGTATATTCTCCGTAGGGCTTACCCTTTATATAAAGTGCTTCAAATGCGGTAGCCGCATTTTCAAGCTTTAAGGCATTCAGCTTTGCAAGCATTACTTTTTTTGCCAGAAGCGATGCTTCTTTTATCATTCTGTCTGCATAAACTCCTGTGGTGGGTGTGTTTGAAACACATCCGCAATCAGAATGGTGATATACAAGGGTTTTGCGGCAACGTGTAAAGGTGTTTCCGCAAATTTTGCATTTGCAAAGGTAAATTTTGTCTGAGTGTCTGCGGGCGGGTGTAAGGTCCTTAATTATTTCACAATCTTTAATTTCATAAAGAAGATTATCATATGTAGAATTAGGATTAGCCATTGTACATTCTCCTTTCGATAGCTTTTTAAAAGATTCAGGTGAAATGTAGGGACACACCTTCAAAAGTCTTGTGAGAGTGTTTTTTTGTGACTTTTGTACGGGGCTTTGGTAAGTCCTTTCACGTTCACAGGCTGCAAGTGCAGCGGCCGAATTATTTGAGTAAAGCATGTTGCGTCTCCATTTCTTACAAAATATGTAATATGTGGCAGATAAAATTACAAAATATGTAACTTTGTGATTATATTACCACAAAATTTTCCAATTGTCAATACATTTTATGTAATTTTTAAAAAAGGTATTGCATTTTATGTAATATTGTGTTATAATAAGTATTAATTTAAGAAACAGTGTCGAAATAGGACTGCGAAAGGAGAAAAACCATGGCGGAATTTATTAAAAACAGTAGGCTTAAGCAGCTTAGAAAAGGCAAGGGTCTTACACTTGCGGAGCTTTCAAAGGAGGTTGGAGTAAGTGATGCAACGCTTCAGAGATATGAAAGCGGACAAATTCAGAATATAAAAAGACCGGTACTTGAAAAACTGGCAGCTGTTCTTGACTGTAGTGAGGCATATATAATGGGATTTGGAGGAGAAAGTACAGAGAATATTATTCTTCCATCGCCCGTGAGAATTCCTGTCCTTGGGGAAATTGCCTGCGGAGAGCCTATTTTTTGCAGCGACGGGGAAAGAGGAGAGATTTTTGCAGCCTCGGATCTTGGAGCAGATTTTTGCCTTATCGCAAAGGGCGATAGTATGATAGATGCCCGCATTTATGACGGGGATATTGTTCTTATAAGAGCCCAGGAGGACGTAGAAAACGGAGAAATTGCAGCTGTAATTATAGAGGACGAAGCAACACTTAAAAAGGTCTATAAAAAAGGCGGAGTAATTACTCTTATGCCTGCCAATGCAAAGTATGAGCCACTTGTTTACACTCCCGATGAATTTAAAAATATAAGAATTCTTGGAAAAGCAGTTGGTATGCAGACCAGTAACCTGTATATAGAGAGGTAAAAAATGGACAAAGGATTATATGTTCACATTCCCTTTTGCATAAGAAAATGCCGGTATTGTGATTTTCCATCATACACGGGAATGGAAAGCCTGTTTGACAAATATATAGATGCAGTCCTTCGTGAGGCAAAGCTGTATAAGGGACAAAAAATTGATACTGTTTTTGTGGGAGGCGGAACTCCGAGTATTTTGTCCTGTGACCAAATTAATCGTTTACTTTTTGGAATAAGGGATAACTTTGAATTTTCCGAAGCAACCGAATTTTCATGGGAGGCAAACCCCGGCACTTTAACGGACGAAAAACTTGCAGCTTTAAAAAATGGCGGCGTTAACAGATTAAGTATAGGAGTTCAGTCCTTTTGTGACAGGGAGCTTGAAACAATAGGCAGAATTCACGACAGTAACAAGGCACAGGCGGCGGTAGAGCTTTCAAAAAAATATTTTGATAATATAAATGTAGATATTATGACAGCACTTCCCGGACAAACACCGGAAAGCCTTACAAAAACTCTTGACACAGCCCTTTCCCTTGGCGTTTCACATATTTCCTGTTATAGCCTGATACTTGAAGAGGGAACAGAGCTTGAAAAAATGGTACAAATGGGACAAGTTGAGCTTTTAGATGAGGAAGAGGACAGGCAAATGTACAGCCTTATTTGTGAAAAGCTGGAAAATGCAGGATATGAGCATTACGAAATTTCAAACTTTGCAAAAAAAGGCGTCACTTGCCGACACAATTTGAAGTACTGGAATACAGAGGAGTACATTGGACTTGGCGCTGCGGCACACTCTTTTGTGGGAAACAAAAGATTTGCAAATACAGCCGACGTTAACGAATATATTCTAAACCCTTTGGAAAAGGCAGAGGAAACAGAGCTTTCACTATCCGATAAAATGAGTGAATATTGCATGATGAGCCTCAGAACCGCTGACGGAATAAACGAAATGGAATTTGAAAAACGGTTTGGCAGGAGCTTTTATGACGTGTACGACAAATTACCCGAAAAATTTATAAAGCTTGGTCTTATGAAAAAAAATCCCCACGGGTACAGTTTGACCCGTAGGGGAATAGATGTCAGTAACAGTATAATGTGTGAGTTTCTGCTTTAAAATAGGGATTTGATGCCTATGGCAACAAGCACAAGTCCACCAATAATAACGCTTTTATCTCCAAGCTTTTCGCCTGCAAATTTACCTAAATAAAGTCCAAATGTAGTTATTACAAGGGTAGAGATTGCAATTATAAGTGATGAAGAAAATACTTCCGCACCCATAGCCGCAAATCCAACTCCGACAGCAAAGGCGTCAATACTTGTTGCAATTGCAAGTAAAAGCAGAACCTTAAAGGAAAATTCCTTTTCACCCTCGTCCTCGCCTTTTATTCCGTCCTTAATCATACCACCGCCGATAATCAGCAGAATTATACAGGTTATAATTCCGGAATATTTGCATAGGAAGTCGGAGAAAATGCAGCCAAGGAAATAGCCCAGTATTGGCATTCCACCCTGGAAAACAGCAAACGCAACAGGCAGTGAAAAACGCTTTTTACCCTTAAGATTTGGGTAGGTCATGGCAGATGACAGGGTAACTGCAAAGGCGTCCATTGCAAGAGCAATGCCAATCAATAAAATATCCAAGAACATAGTAAATTTTTCCTTTCAATCAAAGTCATATAAAGAGGGTGCTTTTATTGCACCCTCTTTTGTTATCTCATGATTATCTCATGTCTTCCCGGTCCGTTAGAAACTATTGTAATTGGAACTTCAAGCTCTTTTTCAACAAATTCTATATACTTTCGGCAGTTTTCCGGAAGGTCCTCGTATTTTGTTATACCTCTTATATCCTGCTTCCAACCAGGTAATACTTCAAGTACCGGCTTTGCACGGTTAAGCTTACTTGTTGTTGGGAAGTCACGGATAACTTCGCCGTCAACCTCGTAGCCTACACATACAGGAATTTCATCAAGGTATCCAAGAACATCAAGAACTGTAAATGCAACCTGTGTTGCACCTTGTACACGGCAGCCGTATCTTGAAGCAACACAGTCAAACCAACCCATTCTTCTTGGTCTGCCTGTTGTTGCACCAAACTCGCCGCCGTCACCGCCGCGGCGTCTTAGCTCGTCTGCTTCATCGCCAAATATTTCACTTACAAAAGCACCTGCACCAACAGCTGATGAATATGCCTTTACAACTGTAATAATATCCTTTATTTCATAAGGCGGTATGCCTGCACCAATTGCGCCGTAGCCTGCAAGAGTAGATGATGAAGTAGTAAACGGATAAATACCAAAGTCAGGGTCCTTAAGTGAGCCAAGCTGACCTTCCAAAAGGATATTCTTTCCGCTCTTTATTGCATCGTTCATAAACTTTACAGAGTCTATAACATATGGCTTAATAAGCTCTCCGTAGCCGAGCAATGTTTCAAAAAGCTCATCAACATCAAGAAGTGGCTTGTGGTATACATGCTCAAGTATAAGGTTCTTAACTTCAACAATACCCTTTAGCTTTTCCTTGAGGTAGTCAGGCTCAAAAAGCTCCCAAACCTGAAATCCTGTTTTTGCAAACTTGTCTGAGAAAAATGGTGCAATACCTGACTTTGTTGAACCAAACTGACGGTCAGAAAGACGTTCTTCTTCGTACTGGTCAAAAAGCTTGTGGTATGGCATAAGCACTTGTGTACGCTCTGAAATTACAATATTCGGACGAGGTACACCTCTTGATGCAACCTCTTCAATTTCTTTTATAAGTGCCGGAATATCAAGTGCAACACCGTTACCTATCATATTCACAACATTTTTGTTAAATGAGCCCGATGGCAAAAGATGGAGTGCAAATTTTCCATACTCGTTAATTATAGTATGGCCCGCGTTTGCACCGCCCTGAAATCTTATTACAATATCAGATTTTTCTGCAAGCATATCAGTTATCTTGCCTTTTCCCTCATCGCCCCAGTTGGCACCAACAATAGCTCTTACCATTTGTAATCACAACCTATCTTTAAAATTTTATACATTTATTTCTACTTCAAGTCCAAGAAGGTCTTTGTTTTCTTCAAGGACTGGTTTTACATTTTCGTTTATGAAGTCAAGCGTCTGCTCAGGCGCACGTCCTACAAAGTTTTCCGGAAGCATAATTGAGTTTATCTCCTCAAGAGTAAGTCCGAATGTGGAATCTGCCGCTATAAGCTCCGGCAAATTATTTGGTTTTCCCTCAAGCTTAACTCTCTTTCCTGCTTCCATGGAGTAGGTGCGTATAAGCTCATGAAGCTCTTGCCTGTCACCGCCACGCTTTACAGCGTCCATCATAATATTCTCTGTTGCCATAAAAGGTATTTCTTCCATGAAATGCTTTCTTATTACCTTATCGTAAACAACAAGTCCGTCTGTAACATTTATATAAAGGTCCAAAATTGCGTCTGTAGCAAGGAAGCTCTCCGGAACGGAAATTCTTTTGTTTGCCGAGTCGTCAAGAGTCCTCTCAAACCACTGTGTAGACGCAGTAATTGCCGGATTTAACGCAGAAACAAGCACGTGTCTTGCAAGTGAGCCAATCCGCTCGCTGCGCATTGGGTTTCTCTTGTACGCCATGGCAGATGAGCCAATCTGTGACTTTTCAAAGGGCTCTTCTATTTCTTTAAGATGCTGAAGAAGCCTTATATCTGTAGAAAACTTGTATGCGCTTTGTGCAATAAGAGAGAGAGTATTAAGCATCATAGTATCAAGTTTTCTCGGATATGTTTGACCTGTTACGGGAAAGCACTTTTTAAAGCCCATTTTCTCTGCAATTTTCTGGTCCAGTGCCTTGCACTTTTCATGGTCGCCGTCAAAAAGCTCCAAAAAACTTGCCTGTGTTCCTGTTGTTCCCTTACAGCCACGGAGCATAATACTGTCAAGCCTGTGATTTACTTCCTCAAGGTCACAAAGTAGCTCCATAATCCAAAGTGTTGCACGCTTACCAACAGTTGTTGGCTGTGCAGCCTGGAAGTGTGTAAAGCCAAGGGTTGGCAAATCCTTGTATTTTATTGCAAATTCAGAAAGTCTGGCAATAAGGTTTACAAGCTTTTTCTTAATAAGCTCCATAGCCTCTGTCATAACAATTATGTCAGTGTTATCACCAACATAGCAGCTTGTTGCACCAAGGTGAATGATAGGCTTTGCCTTTGGGCACTGTACGCCGTAGGCATAAACATGGCTCATTACGTCATGTCTTACTTCTCTTTCCCTTTTCTTTGCAACATCATAATTTATATCCTCTGCATGTTGCTTCATTTCGGCAATTTGCTCGTCTGTTATTGGAAGACCCAGCTCCTTTTCACTTTCTGCAAGAGCAATCCACAGCTTTCGCCAGGTTGTGAACTTCTTGTCAGGTGAAAAAATGTATTGCATTTCTTTAGATGCATAACGGGTATTTAGCGGGCTTTCGTATGTATTTGTCATAAACTCCCTCCAGTCTAGCCTAAAGCTACCCATATATTATATAACAAAAAAACAAGAAAATCAAGCATAAATATCACAAACTTTTTTTTAATTTCTTAAAAACTTTAGCTATAATATTGACTTAAAGTTTATTTTTGTGATATAATCAAAGCTAGGAATGTATACAAAAGGAGGGCTTTGAGAATGTACTCGGATAAGACAGAAAAAATTTGTGCCTACTGCTTTTATATAACGGATGCAAAAGGACTCAAAGAGCATATGTACTGCACCAAAAGAAAGGAATACAGACCATTTCACGCACAGCCTTGCAGCGATTATGAGTACGATATAAGAAAACGCCCTGTAAGAAGAAAAAAACCTATCAGTGCAAAGCAGTATGATTTTGAAATCTGAAACCCTGTAAGGAGATGACACGTATGCTGGACTTTCATACACATATTTTGCAGCATATAGATGACGGCGCAGACACCTTGCAAACAGCAGTTAAAATGCTTGAAGATGCATATGCAAGAGGAACAAAAACAATTGTCCTTTCCCCTCACTTTTATCCTCGTGAGGAAGTTAAAATGAACGACTTTTTAAGAAGGCGTAACAGAAAATACGAAGAGCTTAAAGCGGCGTGTGTGGGACATGATGTGCCTGAGATGCGAATAGCTGCAGAGGCAAACCTGGCATTTGATTTTACGGACTTTGAAAGAATTGATGAGCTGTGCATTGAGGGCACAAACTATATGCTTGTGGAAATGCCTCCGGGGCCCTGGAAAGATTGGATGATAGAGAGCCTTTATAAGCTTTCCCTGCGAGGCATCAGGCCAATTATGGCGCACATAGACCGCTATCTTAAAAGACCTGCCAGATGGTTCCGGCTTATAGACGAGCTGCAGCCTGTGTATCAGGTTAATTCGTATGTATTTGGAACATATAAAGGCAGACGTGCTGCCCTTGGACTTTTCAAAAAAGGAAGAATACATATTCTCGGAAGTGATATGCATGGGCTGGTAGGCAGAAACAATACTATACCCCAGGCTTATGAAAACCTTGAAAAGCATTTTGGCAAGGAATATGTAAGACTTATAGAAGAAAACGGAACACGAATTCTGGAAAACAGGGAAGCATATAAAAGCGGAGTGCTTCCTCACCCAAAAAATCCGTTACTTTTCATATAAAAGAGAGGAACTACTATACATGGTTTTAACAGACCCTAATGTAATAAAAGACATAAAAAGAAAATTTGGCTTTGAATTTAAAAAAGCCTACGGTCAGAACTTTCTCACTTCCGAGAAGGTTCTTTCTGAAATATGCGAAAGTGTAAGAGGAAGCGAAGGAATACTTGAAATCGGTCCCGGCTTTGGCACTCTTACAGACGCCCTTGCAAGTAATTTTGATAAGGTAGTTGCAATTGAAATTGACAAAAATCTTCCTCAGGTTCTGGAATATACCCTGAAAGAGCACTCAAATGTAAAAATTATTTCAGGCGACTGTATGAAAATGGACCTTAAAAAGCTCATAGCGGACGAGTTTGAAGATAAAAAGGTTTCTCTTGCGGCAAACCTACCCTACTATATAACAACTCCCATTATTACAACGGTTCTTGAAAGCAAACTCCCTCTTGAAGCTATGGTGGTAATGGTACAAAAAGAGGTTGCCGAGAGGCTTTGTGCAACTCCCGGCGGTAAGGAATACGGAGCTATAAGTGTTTTGTGTTCGTACTATACACAGGCAGAAATTGTAGCAAAGGTGCCTGCAGGCTGCTTTGTTCCTGCACCAAAGGTAGACTCTGCAGTTGTGCTTATGAAAATAAGAAAAGAGCCACCTGTAGAGCTTATTGATGAAAAAATGTTTTTCAGGGTAGTAAAGGCAGCTTTCTCCCAAAGAAGAAAAACCCTGCTCAATTGCCTTTCAAGTGGCTTTGGAGGGGATAAGGCAAAGCTTTCTGCTTATCTTGAGGAAGCAGGAATTAACCCTACAAGGAGAGGGGAAACCCTGTCCATAGAAGAATTTGCGGCAATAAGCAACAAATTTAAGCAAGAGGGAATGTAAAATTGGGACTTATACTAATAGACAAAGACACCTCTTTTGGAGAAAGAGTAAGAATATACAGGAAAGATAAGAACATGACCCAAATTCAACTTGCTAAGGAATCGGGCATGTCAAGGTATCTCATAAGAAAAATTGAAAAAGACGATTATCGACCGGGATTTGACAAAATGATGCTTCTTGCAAGTGTCCTTGAGATGCCTGTGGAACACGTGTTTAAAGGAAACAGATTTATTCATATTCTGGGAAATTTCTATGCAGGCAAAACTGTTTTTGGAAAGTTTGGTCCGGAAGAGAGCTACGGCAAGGTGCAAATGAAGTCCTGTATGAATTTTAATAGAGATGCGTTTTTTTGCATTACAAAGGAAAACCGGGTATACATGGCAAACTTTGAAATTAATAAAAGTTCTCTTGGCTGCGTATGTGTAAACAGAAAAACAGGAATTTGTGAGATTTTTAAAAAGCCGGGAAAAAGAAAGGTTATTGGCTCTGTATTATTTGATGTTACGGACCTTATAACTCCCATTAGTATATAGAAAGGCGTGAGGCTTATGCCACTTAGACTTGTAAGCACAAAGCTGACTGCTCCGGCGGAGGAAATTTATCTTGAAGAAATAAAAAAATACCTGGCGGAAGAAAAGAGCCGTGAGCTTATTCTCATGGTCCCCGACAGGTTTTCTTATAATGCAGAAAAGCTTATATGTGACACTTTTGGCGGTGTAGGTCTTGGCGGAGTAGAGGTACTTACCTTTCAAAGATTACTGCGAAAAGCAGAGGGTGCAGAGGAAGCTCTTTCACCTGTTGGAAAGCAAATGCTTTTAAAAAGCATTATAAACAAGACCATAGACGAGGACTCTGTATTTTTTGGTGCAAAGGAAAGACAAGGCTTTACAAGCAGCGTCCTTGATGTGATTTATGACTGGAAAAGGTTTTGTATTTTGCCTGAAAATTTAAAAAAGGCAGCAGAAAATACAGGAAACCTTACAACAGCCAAAAAGCTTGAGAGCCTTATACTAATTTATGAAGAATATATAAGAATTTTCGAAGAAAAAGGCTACACAGACGAGGAAGACCTGCTTCATAATCTTGCCGGAAGCATAAAAGGACAGGATTTACAAAATACAATTATCTGGATAGACTCCTTTGTGGAATTTACAACCTCAGAGCTGAATGTTATAAAAGCATATCTTGACTCAGGCGCCTTTGTAAATATCTTTTTGCCCGAGGCAGAGGGCGAGGCGGATGATGTGTCCTTTGTTCCCCGGCATACATACGATGCGTTAAAGAAACTGGGCTTTAGTACTGCTTATGAAAAAACAGAGGCGCAGAGCCTTATAAACCCTGCAATTTCCTTTCTTTGTAGCACATACGACCTTTCCGGTGAAAAGTATAAGGACCATGTCTCGGATATTAAGCTTGTGTGTGCAAAAGATGTTTACGAGGAAACGGAGTTGGCAGCAAAGGAGATACTTGACCTTGTGTGTGACAGAGGCTATGACTTCTCGGACATTTCTGTTCTTTGCGGAAGCCCTGAAAAGTACACCTCTTGTATAGAAGCAGTTTTTGAAAGGTGTAAAATCCCATATTTCTCTGATTACAAAATGCCCCTTTCAAATACCTCCGTGTCCATACTTCTTACAACTGTATTTGACATAGTAGATAAAAAAAGCTTTCCACTCCATAGTGTTTTAAGGTATCTAAAAACAGGCTACGTCCTTGACACAGCAGATGATGCAGACTATCTTACAGCCTTTGCCGCAAAGAAAAATATAAAAGGCGGTATGTGGGGAGAGGAAAAATATTTTGAGAGCTTTGCCTCCGGTGTATTTGACGAGGCAATGGGCAAAAGAGCAAGAGCAGTAGATGACGGAGGGCGGCTTATTACCTTGCGAAAGGCATTTGCAGAGCCTCTTTTAAAGTATTATGAAAGCTCCAAAGGCAGAAAAACCGTCAAAGAGCACGTTGGTGCATTCTTTGACCTTTTACAGGATATAAACCTCTGCGAAAAAATCCGTATCAAAATTGAGCACCTTGAAAAAACAGGTGACGAAAACGAAGCTGCAAGACTTACTCATATCTGGAATATTATAATAAATATATTTGACCAGATGGTTGTATCCCTTGATGGTGAGAGGATAAACAGACAAACCTTTGGCGAGTATTTTAAGGCGGGAATAGACGGCTCGGACATAAGCCTTATTCCAACCGTAACAAACGGAGTTTCTGTAAGTGATGCAGGTCACAGAAACGGCGGCAGGGTAAAGGCACTTTTTATTCTTGGTGCAACACGTGACACTGTTCCGGCTATCAAAACAGAGGACGGAATAATTACAGAGGACGAAATAGAAATAATAGACTGTATCCCAAAAACCCTTGGCAAGTCAAACCGCAATCTCTCAAAGGAGTTTGAGCTTTTATCTGCAATTTCCGAAGCCTCGGAGGTTTTGTATATCAGCTATGCAAAGGCGGACCTTGAGGGCGGAGCAGAGGAAAGGTCACATATCTTTGACCTTATAAAAGAAAAATTTGAGGGTCTTGATTTTGAAAAAGAGGAAAAAGACCTTTTTATTGCCGCGCCTGAAATTATGCTAAGGAAGCTCCTTATGCGGCTCTCCGGCGAAGAAGAGCTTGGCGGGGACTATGAATGTATAAAAGACTGGTTCGAAAATAAGCCAGAGTATAAAAAAGAGCTTGACCTTATAAAGAAAGCAGAGCAGTACAGAAATTTAAAAGGCAAAATCTCTGCTGATACCTCCGGTGCTCTTTATGAGGGGTATGACCGCCAAAGTATATCAAGGCTTGAAGAATATTTTAAGTGTCCTTTTATGTATTTTATGGACTTTGGACTAAGGCTTGAGGCAGAGGAAACAAATGAAGTAAAGAGCACGGATACAGGAAGCATTGTACACCATGCCCTTGCACTTTTCTGCGAAAAAGTAGAAAAGACCGTCGACTTTAAAACTCTTACCGATACAGAAAGAGAAAAAATTGTACACTCTGTCATGGAGGAAATAAAAGAAAAATCAAACCCTGACGAAAGCCCAAAGCTTACAGGAGTTCTTGAACGTGTAGAGGGTACTGTTTTAAAGGCTGCAGAGCTTATAAACCTTATGTTTGTAAGAGGAAAATACTCTATCTACGGAAACGAGTTAAAATTTGATGACCTTGAAATAGACGAAAAAACAAAGGTTCACGGCATAATAGACAGGCTCGATATCTTTGAGGAGGATGGCAAAGTAAGCCTCAGAGTAGTTGACTATAAGACAGGGGAAAAGGAATTTGACTTTGCCGATGCCCTGAACGGTATTGATCTGCAGCTTGTAGTTTATGCCATGGCGGCAGAAAAGCTATATGGCGGCGGAGCAGATGTAAGAGGCTTCTTCTATAACAGCCTAAAAAAGAAAATTGCAAAATGTAACACCCCCGAAGAAATTGAAAAAGAGATAAAAAGACAGTACAGACTAAGTGGCATTGTAATTGAGGATAAAGACATAGAATATGAAGTCAAAACAGGTACAGATATGGACAACCTGCTTTTAGAAAACAAAGAAAGTGACTTTTTGCCTGTTTCACTAAAAAAAGATGACTTGTATACAGCAAGGTCCAACGTGTCATCACCGGACGTTTTAAAAGCCGTATACAGAGCAGTAAAAGAAACTGTCAAAAACGCAGGAGAGAGCATAAGAGAGGGCGATGTAAGAGCCTATCCATATGTTCATGGAAAACATGACTCGTGCAAATTCTGTGATTTTAAAACAATTTGTATGTACGACAGATTTGAAAATGATGCAGTAAATGACGGCTCTCGTGGCAGAGCGGAGTTTAGGGAAATTGAAAAGGAGGCGGAGCTATGAGGCAGTGGACAGCCGAGCAGGAACAAGCTATAAAGACAAAGCCGAACCTTCTTGTAAACGCGGCAGCAGGCTCCGGAAAGACCGCTGTCCTTGTAGAGAGAATAACAAGAATGTTAATTCCTGACAGCGCAGGAAACTACACGGGCGTGGACAGGCTCCTTGTTGTAACCTTTGCAAGAGACGCCGCAAGGGAAATGCAGGAGAGAATGAAAAAATCTCTCCGTGAGGCTTTTAATAAAGAAAAGGACAAGGACAAAAAGGCAATACTAAAAAAGCAGCTTAAAAAATTGCCCTTTGCAGAAATTTCCACAATAGACTCCTTTTGTATGAAAACGGTTAAGCAAAACTTTCATATCCTTGGCATAGACCCTAAATTTAAAATTGCAGACCCCTCAGAGAATAGAATTTTTGAGCAGGAAACCATGAACGAGTATTTTGATACTCTTTATGAACAGGGAAATGAGGACTTTTTTCTGCTTACAAGGCTTTATTCCCGTGGCTATGATGATAAAGAGGTAATGAGCCTTCTTCTTGAGGCTTACGAATTTACAAGGTCTGTGCCTGACCCGGACGGGTGGCTAAGCACACACGCAGAGGATTATAAAAACTTTTCAGGGAGCATTTTTTGCACTTCCATAGAAAATCAGTATAAAGAGGCGGCAAAGGACGCCCTGGCTCTTATAAAAACCCTGTGCTCTGCTTTTGAAGCAGAGGCAAATCCCGCCCCTGACACAAGGAGCATGGCTCTTTATAACGCCATGAAAAAGGATATAGAAACCTTATCACATCCTAATCCTGCATGGGACTATATTTCAGGAGTTAATTTTGAAAAGATTGCAAAAACAGGACTTAAAAAGGCGGAGGCAGATATTTGCAAGAGGTATATAGACCTTAGACAGCAATGTCTTGAACAGGTCATAAAGCTATCTTCTACTGCAAGTGCAAAAACACATGACCTTGACAAAGAGTACAGCGGTGAGCTTTATCCCCACGCCCTTGCAATTTCAAGGCTTGTACAAGGCTTTTCCGAATTTATTAGCGAGAAAAAAAGAAAGCTCGGCAGATTTTCTTTTAATGACCTGGAGCATATGACCTTGCAGCTTTTGCGAAGCCATGAGGACATAACACAGGCTCTAAAGGAAAAGTACGCAGAAATTCTTATGGACGAGTATCAGGATACAAACTCTTTGCAGGAAGAAATATTTTCACTTATCTCAAACGGCACAAACCGCTTTGTAGTTGGAGATATGAAGCAGAGTATATACCGTTTCAGAAACAGCGACCCTCTCATTTTCAGGACTCGTGACCAAGACTATATGAACAATCCAAACCACGGAAGCCGCATAGTGCTTTCTAAAAATTTCAGGAGCCGCAAAACCGTTCTTGACAGTATAAATCTCTTGTTTTCCAGGATAATGACCTACAGAGTAGGTGAGGTTGACTATACAGATGAACAGGCGCTTCACTTTGGAAATCCGGATCTTGAAAAAGAATATGAGGGTAACGACTACAGCTCCGAGCTTCACATTATAGAGGGTGGCGGCGATGATGAAGAATTGCTTCTTACAGACGAGGAAAAAGAGGCAGAGCTTGTTGCATCAAAAATAAGAGAAATGCTGGATTCAGGTTGGCTTGTTACAGATAAGGGCAAGGCAAGACCGGTACGGGAAAGCGATTTTGCAATACTTATGAGCTCCGTAAAGAGCCGTAGCTCCACCTATATAAACGCTCTTGGAAAATATGGAATAAGCGGATACTCGGAGGATAACGGATTTTTTGAAAAGACAGAAATACGCCTTATAACAGAGCTTGTAAAAGCCGTTAACAATCCACAGAGTGATATTGCACTTGTATCTGTAATGCGCTCCCCTGTTTACAGATTTACTGATGAGGAACTTGCAGAAATAAGGCTCTGTGGCAATGGTGCATACTGGGAATGTGTAAATAAAAGAGCAAAGGAAGAGGACACCCTTGGAGAAAAGTGCAAAAGCTTTGCAAATGAAATAAAGTCATGGCGTGAGAAGTCTGAGTACATGAGTGCAGACAGGCTTATCTGGCGTCTTATGACAGACTCTTCCCTTTACGAAATGTGCGGCATTTTGTACGGAGGGGAAAAGGCTCTTGCAAACCTCAGACTTTATATGGAAAGAGCAAGAACACTTTCCGAGGGCACAATTGCAACCCTTTACGATTTTGAACAGTACATGTCCCGCATGGAAAGCTCAGAGGGTCTTGGCTGCGCCAATATAGGTGGCTTTGGTGTGCCAATTATGACTATTCACAAGAGTAAGGGACTTGAATTTCCTGTTGTTTTTGTGTGCGGCATGGGTACAAAGTTTATGGGTGACGGCTTTGGCAAAAAGCTCCTTATCCATAAGGATTTGGGATATGGTCTTGATAACATAAATGTGCAGGGCGGCTACAGCCTTCCTACCGTAAACAAAAAGGTTATACTTGCCCGCAAAAAAAGCGAAAACATTTCCGAGCAGCTTCGTAAGCTCTATGTTGCATTTACACGGGCAAAGGAAAAGCTTATAGTAACAGCCGTTGTTCCTGCATCTAAAAAAACAGGTGCTTTTGAGTTTACAAACAAGGAAATAACGGAAGAAGAAATTGAAAATGCAACAAGTTATATCAAAATAATTGCCCCTGTTATAAAATCAAGTAAAAATCCCCTCTGGACATATCACGAATACGAGGCAGGCACTACAATTTCAAAGCCTGTAGAAATAAAAAAAGAGGAAAGCTCCCAAAAGGCTGATGATATAAGGGACAAGATTTTTGGACTTCTTGATAAATATAGCTCTTTGGAAACAGCCAAAGCTGCAAGAACAAAAACCTCTGTATCCGACCTTAAGGGTCACAGCGGATTTTCCGCAAAGCTCCAAAGGCTTCCGTCCTTCATGAACACAGACCAAAGAGGCGGAGCGGAATTTGGCACCCTTGTACACACAGTAATGGAAAAAATAAATATAACCGAAAGCATACCTGACGAGGTTGTTCGTATTACAGGTGAGGAGAATAAAACAATCGTCCAAAAGGTGCAAGGATTTTTTGAAAGTCCCCTTGGCGTGCGTGCTTTAAAGTGCAACATTAAAAGAGAGGCACCCTTTGAAATTCAAATCCCTGCAACAGATTTTCAGGGAGAAGAAATTAAAGGAGAAACCATGCTTCTTCAGGGTGTTATTGATATGTACTTTGAAGAGGACGGGGAAATTGTGCTTGTGGACTATAAAACAGACAAGTGTGAAAGTCTTAATGACCTTGCAGACAAGTACCATGTTCAGCTAAAGTGGTACAGGGAAGCAATAGAGCGTCTTCTTAAAAAGAGAGTAAAGGAAGTATTTATTTATTCCTTTTATTTAAATAATTATATAGAAATAAGGACAGAGATATGAGTAAGGTTTTAGAATTACTTAATAAAAAATTTTTAATAGCTGACGGTGCAATGGGCACAATGCTTCAGGATATGGGACTTCCCTTTGGCTACGCCCCTGACCTGTGGGCGGTGGAAGAGCCTGAAAAGGTAGCGGCAGTACACAAAAAATACATAGATGCCGGATGCAATATAATAACCACAGATACCTTTGGTACTAACCGACTTAAAATGGCGGAGTTCGGCAAAGATGCGGCAGAGGTTGCAGCAGCAGGTGTAAAACTCTTAAAAAAGACCATAGCAGAGTGCGGCAGAGAAGATGTTTTTGCCTTTTTGGACATAGGACCAACAGGTAGACTTCTAAAGCCAATGGGCGACCTTGACTTTAATGAAGCCGTAAGCGTTTTTGCGGAAACTGTAAAGGCAGGAGCAGACGCCGGTGCAGACGGAATTATAATAGAAACAATGAGCGACCTTTACGAGCTAAAGGCGGCAGTCCTTGCAGCAAAGGAAAACAGCAACCTGCCTGTATTTTGTACAATGGTATTTGACGAAAAAGGTAAGCTCCTTACAGGAGCCGACGTGGAAACGGCTGCAGCAACCCTTGAGGGTCTTGGGGTAGATGCTATCGGACTTAACTGCGGCATGGGCCCTGATGGTATGCTACCCATAGTCCGCCGTATGAGAAGTGCGTGTTCACTTCCATTAATTGTAAACCCAAATGCAGGACTTCCAAAAACAAAGGACGGCAGAACATATTTTGATGTTACACCGGAGCTGTTTGCAAAGTCAATGGAAGAAATTCTGGAGTATGCAGCAGTTGTTGGCGGCTGCTGCGGAACAACACCGGAGCATATAAAAGCCCTTGCAGAGATTACCTTGGGAAAATCTCCAAAGCCAATCCCCCAATTTAACAAGACAGTTGTAACCTCCTACGGGCAGAGTGTGGAAATTGGCAAAAAGCCTGTTATAATAGGCGAGAGAATAAATCCTACGGGCAAAAAGCTCTTTAAAGAAGCACTAAAATCAGGAGACGGTGACTATGCACTTCGTGAGGCTGCAAAACAGGAGGCGGCAGGGGCACATATTCTTGATGTAAATGTAGGACTTCCGGGCATAGACGAGCCAAAGGTATTAGAGGAAACAGTTCTTGCAATTCAAAGAATTACAGCGCTCCCTCTGCAGATAGATACATCGGACTCTTCTGCAATGGAAAGAGCTCTCAGAGTATATAACGGAAAACCCCTTATAAACTCTGTAAACGGAAAAGAAGAAAGCATGACAGCCGTATTTCCTCTTGTAAAAAAGTACGGCGGCGTGGTTGTTGCCCTTACTCTTGTCGAGGACGGAATACCTGAAACGGCGGAGGGCCGCTTTAAAATAGCAAAAAAGATAATAGATCGTGCTGAAGCTTTTGGAATACAAAAAAGGGATATAATTATAGACCCTCTCACCTTGCCCGTAAGTGCCGGCAAGGAAGCTGCAGAGGTTACACTTTCCTCTTTGGAAATGATAAAAAAGGAGCTCTCGGTAAATACAGTTCTTGGTGTTTCAAATGTTTCCTTTGGTCTTCCGGAAAGGAGGCTTATAAATTCCGCATTCTTTACCCTTGCGCTTGAAAAGGGTCTTTCCTGCGGAATTATAAATCCCTGTTCCGAGGACATGATGGCGGCATATAACGCTTTTTGCGCATTAAAAGGATTTGACGAGAACTTTGAAACCTATATAAAAAGACATGCAGGGGAAAAGGCTCCCACAGCTACAGCATCATCTGTTATGTCACTTGGTGAGTGCATAATAAAGGGAATGGACACGGACAGTGCAAAAAGTGCAGAGGCTCTTTCCAAAAAAGAAGATGTACTTGAAATTATTGCAAAGGAAATAGTCCCTGCTCTTGACAAGGTTGGAAAGGGATTTGAGGAGGGTAGCATTTTTCTGCCACAGCTTTTGATGAGCGCAGAGGCAGCAAAGGCAGCATTTGATGTTCTCACTCCACTTATTAGAAAAGAGGGAGTCCAAAAGGGCGAAAAAATTGTACTTGCAACCGTTAAGGGTGATATACACGATATTGGTAAAAACATAGTTAAGGTACTCCTTGAAAATTATCAGTTTGATTGTATAGACCTTGGAAAGGATGTTCCCCCCGAGGCTGTGGTGGAGGCTGTTAAAAAGGATAATATAAGGCTTGTAGGACTAAGCGCTCTTATGACAACAACCGTTCCAAGTATGGAGGAAACAATTGCACTTCTTAAAAAGGAATGTCCGGATACTAAGGTAATGGTAGGCGGTGCGGTCATGACAGCGGACTTTGCAAAGGAAATAGGAGCAGACTTTTATGGCAAGGACGCCATGGAAGACGTTAGAATTGCCCAAAAATTCTTTATCGTATAAAATCGTATGCTATACAAAATCAAACATAATAAATTATAAAACCATGTAAAAGGTTAATTTTTACATGGTTTTATTTTTTTCCTTGTTTTAAAAAATTCACTTGATTTTTGGGCAAAATGTAAGTAGAATATATTATTGTGATAAATAATGTTTGATTTTGGTGTGAGCTAAAATCATACACGAAAGGAAAGTGTTAATAAATGTGCGGAATAATAGGTTACGCAGGAAAAAGACAGGCGGCTCCCATTTTGCTTGAGGGACTTTCAAAGCTGGAATACAGAGGCTACGACTCTGCAGGCATTGCTGTATTCGGCAGCGGGGGAGAAATAAATATAAAAAAGTCACAAGGCAGATTGTCCATTCTATCCGAAATCACAGATAGCGGAAAAAGCGTTTTGGGCACCATAGGTATAGGACATACAAGGTGGGCAACTCATGGTGAGCCGTCTGATACAAACTCTCACCCACACATCTCAAATTCAGGTCGGTTTGCGGTAGTTCATAACGGAATTATTGAAAACTATAAGAAATTAAAGGACAGACTAATAAAAAAAGGAATAGAGTTTGTGTCCGAAACAGACACAGAGGTTGTAGCACATCTTCTTGATTACTACTATAATGGCAATATGCTGGAAACTATAGCAAAGGTAATACACAGAGTAAACGGCTCCTACGCCCTTGGTGTAATGCTTCGTGACGAGCCGGATAAGTTTTACGCTGTAAGAAAGGCAAGTCCTATGATTGTTGGACTTGGACAAGAAGAAAATTTTGTAGCATCGGATGTAACTGCCATTCTAAATTACACAAGGGATGTATACTATCTTGAGGATAACGAAATTGTTGTTCTCGACAAGGACTCCGTACAGGTGTTTAATACAGACGGAGAGAAAATAGAAAAGGAAGCAGTTACAGTTAACTGGGACGTATCCTCTGCAGAAAAAGGCGGCTACGAGCACTTTATGATGAAAGAAATTGAGGAGCAGCCAAAGGCGTTATCCGAAACAATAAGCCCAAGAATACAAAACGGAGAAATCTTTTTTGAGGGACTATCCCTCACAGAAGAGGACATTAAAAACATTAATAAAATATATATTATTGCCTGCGGAAGTGCGTATCATGTGGGAGTAGTGGCAAAGTATAATATAGAAAAGCTTTGCCGCATACCTGTAGAAGCAGTTATTGCCTCGGAGTTCAGGTATGCAGACCCCATTATAACAGACAAGGACCTTGCAATTATAATAAGCCAGTCAGGCGAAACGGCAGATACCCTTGCAGCACTTAAAGAAGCCAAAAAAAGAGGCGCAAGAACTCTTGGAATTGTAAACGTGGTAGGCAGCACCATAGCAAAAGAGGCAGACGATGTTATCTATACATGGGCGGGTCCCGAAATTGCCGTTGCAACCACAAAAGCATATTCCACACAGCTTAGCGTTATGTATCTTCTTTGTGTTTACATGGCAAAAAAGGCAGGAACAATAGATGACGAAACGTATAAAAGCCTTACGGAAGAAATTGCGCTTCTCCCGTCAAAAGTAAAAAAGGTTCTTGAGAATAAGGATAAAATAAAGTACCTGGCTTCAAAGTTCTATAACTCCCATTCTATATTCTTTATAGGAAGAAACTTAGACTACGGAGTAAGTCTTGAAGGCTCATTGAAGCTAAAGGAAATATCATATATCCATTCAGAAGCATACGCAGCAGGCGAGCTTAAGCACGGAACAATTTCTCTTGTTGAGGAAGGTACTTTAGTTGTTGCTCTTGCAAATACCTCATTCCTACTTGAAAAAACAATAAGCAATATAAAAGAGGTTAAGGCAAGAGGCGCTGTGGTCATGGGTCTTGCAAAAGAGGGTACAGAGCATAAAGAGGACATAGGCGATTTTCTTATAGAGCTTCCTGAGGCAAATGATATGTTCATGCCATCTTTGGCAGTTGTACCTTTGCAGCTTTTTGGGTATTATGTGGCGTCACTTAAAGGATGCGATATAGATAAACCAAGAAATTTAGCAAAATCGGTAACAGTAGAATAGTCTGATATAAGAAAACAGGAATGAATTAAAAATAGTGCAGAATGGACGAAACGCAGTATTATGCTACTTAAGTAGCATAATACCTTGCCCGCAGGCGTACGTGTGTACGTCAAGTGGTGCGTTGAGTTCATAGTTCAATGGAAAAAAATAAAAAAGAATCCGCAATTTGCGGATTCTTACTTTAGTTTGTGGATGTTTTAGATGTTTATAAATACAGAGTTATAGCCATTGAACGGTCTGTGCATTTTTAAACATTCCAAATTATTTGAGTATAAGTGTTTCGCCTGTCATTTCTGATGGCTTATCAAGTCCCATAAGGTCAAGCATTGTAGGAGTCAAATCCGCAAGCTTACCTTTCTTAAGCTCAATATCACCTGCACCCATAACAATAAGTGGTACAGGGTTTGTTGTATGAGCAGTAAACACGTCATTTGTTTCAGGGTCAACCATACAATCTGCATTACCATGGTCAGCAGTAATAAGGATCTTACCGTCCTTTGAAAGAAGTGCATCTACTACCTTTCCAAGACACTTGTCAACTGCTTCAACCGCTGCTTTTGCTGCGTCAAACACGCCTGTGTGACCTACCATATCACAGTTTGCAAAGTTAAGGATTATGCAGTCATACTTGTCCTCGTTAATCAGCTCTACGCAGGCATCTGCCACTTTGTATGCGCTCATTTCGGGCTGCATGTCATATGTTGCAACCTTTGGAGAAGCAATCAGCTTTCTGTCCTCACCCTCGTATACATTTTCAACGCCGCCGTTAAAGAAGAATGTTACGTGAGCATATTTCTCTGTTTCTGCAATTCTAAGCTGTTTAAGTCCTTTTTTGGAGATATATTCACCAAAAGTATTTGTAAGTGACTCCGGCTTAAATGCAACATCAACATTTGGCATTGACGCGTCATACTGTGTCATGCACACATAATAAAGGGGAAGAAGCTCTCTCTTAAAGCCCTTAAATTCAGGGTCAACCAAAGTTCTTGTAATCTCTCTTGCACGGTCAGGACGGAAATTGAAGCAAATAACAGAATCATTTTCAGAAATTTTGCCCACAGGTGCACCATTTTTTGTAATAACAGCCGGTCTTATAAACTCGTCTGTAATTGCTGCGCCGTTCTCGTCAAGAGTTTCGTATGACTTTTTCATCATTGCCTGCACGTCTTCGCACATCACTCCTGTGCTTCTTACAATTGCGTCATATGCCTTTTCTACTCTGTCCCAGTTTGTATCTCTGTCCATTGCATAGTATCTTCCGATAACTGTTGCAATTTCACCTACGCCTGTTTTGTCAAGATGTTCCTGAAGCTTTGCAAGAAATCCTGCACCGCTTGTAGGAGACACGTCACGGCCGTCCATTATTGCATGGATATAAACCTTTTTAAGACCTGCAGTCTTTGCAAAATCAACAAGACCAAAAAGATGTTCTATATGGCTGTGAACGCCGCCGTCAGAAAGAAGTCCCATAAAATGAATGGCACTATCGTTTTTCTTACAGTTTTCAACTGCTTTTATAAGAGCAGCATTTTCAAAGAAGTCACCATCTTTAATTGATTTTGTAATTCTTGTAAGCTCCTGATAAACAACTCGTCCTGCGCCAATGTTTGTGTGACCAACCTCGGAATTTCCCATTTGTCCTTCCGGAAGTCCAACGCTCATACCACTTGCATACAAGATAGTATTTGGATAGTCTGCAAAGTATGAATCAAGGTTTGGAGTGGAAGCTGCTTTAATTGCATTGCCTGCCACTGTATCGTTTATTCCGTAACCGTCAAGAATTATTAAAGCTATCGGTTTTTTCATTATAGATTGTCCTTTCACTCGGCAAAGAAAAATTGAAAGCAGTTACTTTCAATTTTTCTTCGCATTTTATAATCTTTTAAAAATTATTTAGCAGCAGCTACTATAGTAGCAAAGTCTGCAGACTTAAGTGACGCACCGCCAATAAGACCGCCATCAATGTTCTCTTTTGCAAGAAGCTCTGCAGCGTTTCCTGCGTTCATGCTTCCGCCGTACTGGATTGTAATTTCCTTTGCTGTAGCTTCGTCATAAAGAGCTGCAAGTACTTTTCTGATGCCGCCGCAAACTTCTTCTGCCTGGTCAGCTGTTGCAGTCTTACCTGTTCCGATTGCCCAGATTGGCTCATATGCTACAACAACCTTTGCAGCGTCAGCCTTTTCAACGCCTGCAAATGCTTTCTTTATCTGGATTGCAATAAGCTCCATTGTGATGTCAGCTTCTCTTTCCTCAAGGCTTTCACCAACACAGAGGATAGGAATAAGGTTCTTTTCAAGAGCCTTCTTAACCTTAAGATTTACAGTTTCGTCTGTTTCTGCAAAGTACTGTCTGCGCTCTGAGTGACCGATTATAACATAATCTACCTTAAGGTCATTGAGCATATCTGCACTTACTTCACCTGTGTAAGCACCGCTGTTTTCGAAGTGAAGATTTTCTGCACCGATTTTTACGTGTGTGCCTTCAGCTGCTCTTACAGCCTCGCTTAAATTTACATAAGGTGTGCAGCAAACAACCTCACAAGCTGCGCCCTTTGTTGCCTCTGCAACTTCCTTAACAAAATCATATGTTTCTGATGGAAGCTTGTTCATCTTCCAGTTACCTGCAATAATATACTTACCCATGTTTTTTCTCCTTTAATATGTCTTATTTGTCGCTGATTGCTACGATGCCAGGAAGCTCTTTTCCTTCTAAGAATTCCATAGAAGCACCGCCGCCTGTTGAAATGTGGCTCATCTTATCGCCAAGACCTGCCTGGTTAACAGCTGCAACGCTGTCGCCGCCGCCGATAATTGTTGTAGCATCAATTTCTGCAAGAACTGCTGCAATAGCGTTTGTACCCTTTGCAAAGTTTGGCATTTCAAATACGCCCATAGGTCCGTTCCATACAACTGTTTTTGCATCCTTAACAGCCTTTGAGAAAAGCTCAATTGTAGCAGGACCAATGTCAAGTCCCTGCCAGCCGTCTTCAATTCCGCCCTCTGTAACAACCTTTGACTCTGCATTGTTATCAAAAGCCTTAGCAACAACTGTATCAACAGGAATAAGAAGCTTAACGCCCTTTGCTTCTGCCTTTTCCATCATTTCCTTAGCGTAGTCAATGTAATCGCTCTCAAGAAGTGAATCACCAACGCCCATACCCTTTGCAGCCATAAATGTATAAGCCATACCGCCGCCGATTATAAGAGTATCAACCTTTTCAAGAAGATTGTTGATAACAGAAATCTTACTTGAAACCTTTGAGCCACCAAGAATAGCAACAAGAGGTCTTACAGGATCGTTTACTGCGTTACCGAGGAAGTCGATTTCTTTCTTTATAAGGTATCCACAAGCTGCTGTTTCAATATACTTTGTAACACCAACGTTTGAGCAGTGTGCTCTGTGAGCTGTACCAAAAGCGTCATCTACAAATACGTCTGCAAGCGAAGCAAGCTCAGCACTGAACTCGTCAACGTTCTTTGTTTCTTCTTTTCTGTATCTTGTGTTTTCGAGAAGTACAACGTCTCCGTCCTTCATTGCAGCAACTGCAGCCTTTGCGTTTTCGCCTACTACATTGTCATCTGCAGCAAATACAACCTCTTTGCCAAGCTTAGCTGAAAGGCTCTTTGCAACAGGCGCAAGTGAAAGTGAAGGTACAGGCTCGCCCTTTGGCTTACCCATATGTGAACAAAGGATAACCTTTGCACCTTTTTCAATAAGGTAGTTTATTGTAGGAAGTGCACCCACAATTCTGTTTTCGTCTGTAATATTTCCGTTTTCGTCAAGAGGCACGTTAAAGTCGCATCTTACCAAAACTCTCTTGCCTGCAACGGCAATGTCTTCAACAGTTTTCTTATTAAACATTATATTTCCTCCGTTTCTGTACCCTCAGGATACATTCATTATTTTTCGCTTCTTATATTGTATAATAAAATAATAGCTTTTTCAAGATATTTTTAAAATTTTGCGGACTAAATTTATTATGGTTTCTGTCAATTTTTTGTCAATTATGCACTACGAAAAATGCCTTTTTGTAAACCTTGCAATATAAACCTATTAAAAATTTGTACAGTATAGTTAAAAAACAACAAATTATTTTTTAGTTGTTGACTTTAGCGTATTAAAGTGTTAAAATGATACCATAATAATTCGTTAAACGAAAGGAAGTTAATTATGAAAAAGTTTTTATTAATGATGACAATGGCAGCTATGCTTCTTTCAGCAGCAGGTTGCTCAAATAATGCAGCTGATACAAATGAAGAGGCTTCTCTTGCAATTGCATGTGAGCTCACAAGTGAAGAATACGGAATCGGTTTCAGAAAGGGTTCAGACCTTACAGAAACAGTTAACGGCTACATAGCAGAGTTAAAAGAAGACGGAACACTGGAAGCTCTTGCAGAAGAATATCAGCTTACACTTGCAAGCCTTGAGCTATCTGAGGAAGAAGAAGCAACAGTTAAGGATGTTGATTATGTAAAGGCTAACGGCAAAATGGTAATCGGTATCACAGACTATGCTCCAATGAACTACAAGGACGAAGAAGACAAGTGGACAGGCTTTGACACAGAGTTTGCAGAAGCTGTTTGTGCAAAGCTCGGCGTTGAAGCAGAGTTTGTTGAAATTGACTGGGACAACAAGTTTGTTGCGCTTGAGTCAAAGGTTATTGACTGTATCTGGAATGGTATGACAATTTCTGAGGAAGTTCTAAAGAACACAAGCTGCTCAGTTGCATACGTTAAGAATGCACAGGTTGTTGTTATGAATGCTGACAAGGCTGCAGAGTACGAGGATGCAGCAAGCATGGCAGACCTTTCATTCGCAGTTGAGTCAGGTTCAGCAGGCGCAGCAGCTGCAGAAGAGAACGCTTTTGCAAATGTTGTAGAGGTTGGAACTCAAACAGATGCTCTACTTGAAGTAACAAGCGGCTCATGTGATGCATGTATCATTGATATCACAATGGCAAACGCTATGATTAAATAATTAAATCTGAAAATTTAAAATTCAGGTAAAGGCAGTAGGCGGTTGCTTATTGCCTTTGCTTGGCGTTAAGAGGTAAAATTATGTTTTTGGAAGTATCTTTAAAATTACTTGAAGGCTTTTTGGTAACGTTCAAGGTTTTTGCACTTACACTTGCTTTTTCGCTCCCTTTGGGACTTATTATAAGCTTTGGCTCCATGAGCCGTATAAAGCCTTTGAAGTGGTTGGTAAAGACAGTTGTATGGATTATCAGAGGAACACCTCTCATGCTCCAGCTTATAGTAATCTATTACGGACCGGGACTTGTTGGAACATGGGCTGCAAAAATGATGAGTGGCGGTGCATCCGGCTTTTTAATGGAGTGGCTTTCCACCTGGCACGTGTTTGACAGGTTTTTCGCAGTGCTTCTGGCTTTTGTAATAAACTATGCCTGCTATTTTTCGGAAATTTACAGAGGCGGCATAGAAAGCATTTCAAGAGGACAGTATGAAGCAGGACAGGTTCTTGGCATGACAAAGGTACAGGTGTTCTTCAGGGTAGTGCTCCTGCAGGTAATAAAGCGTATTGTACCTCCTATGAGTAACGAAATAATAACACTTGTAAAGGATACATCCCTTGCAAGAATTATTATGGTATACGAAATTATCTGGAACGCCCAGAAGTTTATAAAAAGTGACGGTCTGCTTTGGCCGCTGTTCTATACGGCTGTGTTCTACCTGGTATTCTGCGGAGTTTTAACACTGCTTTTCGGATACATAGAAAAAAAGCTTGACTATTTCAGAAGCTGACGGGAGGGGAAAAGATATGTCAATACTTGAAGTAAAAAACCTTTATAAAAGCTTTGGCGGAGTAGAGGTTTTAAAGGGAATAGATTTATCTATGGAGGAAGGACAGGTCCTTTCAATTATCGGCTCTTCCGGAAGCGGAAAAACTACACTTCTAAGATGTATAAATTTCCTCGAAAAAGCAGACAAGGGACAGATTTTTGTAGACGGGGAAATGATTTTTGACGCGGAGAATAAGGAAAACCTTAGTGCAAAGGCACTAAGACGTTGTCAGCTTTATTTCGGACTCGTTTTCCAGTCATTTAATTTGTTTCCACAGTACAACGTGCTTGAAAATGTAATTCTTGCCCCCTCACTTCTTGCTAAAGAAAGAGAGGACTATAAGAAAAATAAAGAGGAAATCCTAAAGGAAATCAAAGAGGAAGCAATTTCCCTCCTTACAAGAGTAGGACTTAAGGATAAGCTTGAAAACTATCCTTGCGAGCTTTCGGGCGGTCAGCAGCAGCGAGTTTCTATTGCAAGAGCACTTGCAATGAAGCCAAAAATTTTGTTCTTTGACGAGCCCACATCTGCTCTTGACCCGGAGCTTACAGGAGAGATACTAAGAGTTATAAAAGACCTTGCAGCACAAAACATTACTATGGTTATTGTAACTCACGAAATTGAATTTGCCTCAGCTGTGTCGGACAAAATAATATTTATGGATAAGGGCATAGTTGCAGAAGAGGGAACTCCCGATGAGGTGCTCAAAAATCCAAAGAACGAACGAACACGCGAATTTTTAAGTAAGCTTATAGATATGTAAAAGGAGATTTCAAAGATGACTATAAAAAATAGCGAAACAGACAGGCTATTTAAAGCCATACTTTCTCTTAAAACAGAGGAAGACTGCGGAAAATTCTTTGAGGACATCTGCACTATAAAGGAGCTTCAGTCCATGGCACAAAGACTGGACGTTGCTCGTCTTTTAAAGGAGAAGAAAACCTTTGCGGAAATAGTTGCAAAAACAGGCGCCTCCACCGCAACAATCTCCAGAGTAAACAGATGTCTTATGTACGGAGCGGGCGGCTACAGCAAAGTATTAAAAGAAATAGAAAAATAAATTTTGAAAGAGGTACGGGATAATGAAAGCTGCGTTACAAAAATCCATCGGACTTTTGGTATTTGCTGCGTTTGCGGTGCTATTCTTATTATCACGGTCAGCCTCTTTTTTTAATGGGGCATGGGGAATTAACCTGCCCTTTTTTGTGTGGGCTTTTGCATATATTATATATCTTGCACTTACCTGGATTTTTAAAAATCCCCTCCTTAGCTTTTTGGAAGAAAATGCATACTGGGGAAATTTAAAATCCCTTATAGCCTATGTTCCTGCCCTTGCCTTTTCCTTTGCCTGCCCCGGTGTAATTTCCTGTAATGGCATAGGCTCATTAATCGGCGGCGGACTTTTGCTTGGGTTGTTTGCCTTGTTAATTTTTTCTTCGCTAAAAAGCATCAAAGGTATAAAAATTTGCAAAAAGGATATAATCTTTACGATATGCACAGCAGTTTTGTTAAATCTCATAGGTGTGCTTTACTGCCTGAATATGAAACGAATTTTTGTGTGGGACAATGCAGGCTACTTTTTAACGGTACAAAAGCTTGACGCTCTTTTTCCATCACTTGAATACTTTAAGGAAGTGTACAAGTCTATATTTGAAACGGACTATAACTACATAATTGCAATTCCGTCAAGTATCTTTTGTAAGGTTTTCGGAGTAACAAGACTTTCCTTTGTACTTTCCATAATGAACCTTTATGTGCTCCCCCTTGCTTTCCTTGTGTATAAACTTTCCGGGAACATTTGGAAAACAGTTTTTGCATTTTTAGCTCTTCCGTACATTGTTTTTGCGGCAAATACAGGCTTTATAGATATTGGCGGAGTGCTTTTTGCACTTTTGGCGGCAGTTCTTTTCTTTAAGGAAAAGCCGGCACTTTCGGGAGGACTCCTTGCTCTTTGTGTACTGCTTAGACGTTGGTATTCCTTTTATGCACTTACATTTGTAATAACCTCGCTGTTTTGGTGCATAAGCAAGAAAAAAATAAAGGACTTTGTTATACAAGGGTGCTTTTTTGCATTTGTCCTTTTGTTCTTTGCACAGGATTTTGTTGTAACACGTCTTTTGGCGGACTACTCGTATGCCTATAGTGCCTACTCCCTTGGAATGGGCACAGATTTAAAAATATTTACAAGATATTTTGGACTTTTGCTTCCTGTTTTTGCTCTGGTGTATAGCATAAAAAAATCATTTAAACAAGAGCTTTTTATGGCGGTTCAAGCCCTTTTGTGCTTTATACTGTTTACGTCCCTGCAAACTCACGGGCAGCAGCACTTAGCTCTTTACTGCCCCGCATTTCTAATTATACTTTTGTCTGCCCTTTCAAAGAAAAAGGCTATTGTATGCCTTTGCATCTGCTGCACCTTGCAGACAGCAAGTACCTTTATTCCCAGAGTTCAGCCAAGAGCCATAGGGGAAATAAAAAGTGTATCACTACTTCCAACCTTTACACTTTTGCCACCTGTTGACGTTGATGCGGAAAGCTTTTTACCTGTGGCAGAGTATGTTGATGAAATAGGAGCTATGGGTAAAACAGTGTGCTTTCTTGCATCTTCTGTGGAAATGAATTATGATACCCTAAGAAACGTTGAAAGTTCACTTTCAAAAAAGTATAATAAGGACAGGGAAAACTACTATCTGCCCATATCCGATGTTGATAAAAGAGACGGACTTTCACCAAATCTTTTTGAGGCAGATTATGTGCTTGTACCGTCAGAGCTTCAAATCCACCTTGCAGAGAATGAGCAAAGAGTAATTTCCATTCCCTACAGGTACATTACATCGGGAGAAAATATAGGCGCAGCTTACGAAAAACAAGAAAAGGAATTTACTCTTGCAAGTGGCAAAAAAATATATGTTTACAAAAGAATAATACATATTGAAACAGAGGAAATTACACAGCTGGAAGCAGAAATCATGGGCTTTTAGTATAAATTGCACTTTATAATGGCATAAACACAGGTTAAAATATGAAAAAATCATAAATTTAGGGAAAACCAATTGAAATATTGGAAGAACCATGATATAATAGGACGGATATTAGAATTATGGGGGAATACCCCCTCTTGAATAGGAGGATTTCACAAGATGGCTGTTAAAACAGAACAAGTAGAAAAAAATCTTGTAAAATTAGTATTTGAAGTAGAAAGCGCAGAGTTTGAAAAGGCTGTTAACAAGGTATACCTTCAAAACAGAGGTAAAATCGCAGTTGCAGGCTTCCGTAAGGGCAAGGCTCCAAGAAGCGTTGTAGAAAAAATGTACGGTGAGGGCGTTTTCTATGAAGATGCTATCAACATAGTACTTCCTGATGCATACGAAGCGGCTGTAAAGGAAGCAGAACTTGACGTAGTTGCAAGACCTGAAATTGATATCGAGGGCGAAATCAAAAAGGGCGAGCCTGTAGTATTTACAGCACTTGTAACAACCAAGCCGGAAGTTAAGCTTGGCAAGTATAAGGGCGTTAAGATTGGAAAAATTGAACATAACGTAACAGACGAAGACGTAAACAAGGCAATCGAAGACGAGCAAAAGAAAAATGCAAGAGTAATCTATGTAGAAGACAGAGCTGTAGAGTCAGGTGACATTGCTGTAATCGACTTTGACGGCAGCGTAGACGGTGTTGCATTTGACGGCGGCAAGGGCGAGGACTACGAGCTTGAAATTGGCTCTAACACATTTATTCCTGGCTTTGAAGACCAGCTCATCGGTGCAAAAACAGGCGATGAAGTAAAGGTAGAGGTTAAATTCCCAGAAGAATACCATGCAGCTGACCTTGCAGGCAAGGACGCAGTATTTATGGTAAATGTAAAATCAATCAAAACAAAGGAGCTTCCTGAGCTTGATGATGATTTTGCATCAGAAGTAAGTGAGTTTGACACACTTGAAGAGTACAAAAATAGCATAAAGGAAAAGCTCGAAGCTCAAGCAGCAGAGAGAGTTAAGACAGAAACAGAAAACGCTGTTGTAGAAGCTGTTGTAAAGACAGCAGAGTTTGACCTTCCTGATGCAATGGTTGAGTTCGAAATTGACCGCAACGTAAACGATTTTGCTCAAAGACTTCGTTATCAGGGTCTTGACATAAACACATACCTTTCATATATCGGCGGTGACATGGACTCTTTCCGTGAAAACTTTAAGGAACAGGCAAAGACATCATGCAGCACAACACTTGTTCTTGAAGCAATCATGAAAAAAGAGGGCATTGAAGCAAACGATGAAGAGTTTGAGCTTAACCTTGTAGACATGTCAAAGAAGTACAACATGGAGCTTGACAAGCTTAAGGAACTCATTTCCGATGAAGAAAAGGAAAACATGAGAAGAGACATGGCAATGGGTAAAACTGTTGAAATGCTTGTAAACAACGCAGTTGTAAAATAATCAGTAATTAGCGGAGGACTGTTGCACAAAAGAAATAATGTGACAGTCCTTCTGTGTATTTAATCAGGAAAGGAATGATTTTAAATGAGTTTAGTACCTATGGTAGTAGAACAAACAAACAGAGGAGAACGTTCCTATGATATTTTTTCAAGACTTCTTGAGGACCGTATCATATTCTTGGGAGAAGAAGTAAACGATGCAAGCGCAAGCCTTGTTGTTGCGCAAATGCTTTATCTTGAGGCAAAGGATCCTGATAAGGATATTCAGCTCTATATAAACTCACCCGGCGGTTCAATCACAGCGGGAATGGCAATTTATGATACAATGCAATACATCAAGTGCGATGTATCAACAATATGCATCGGTATGGCAGCAAGTATGGGAGCTTTCCTTTTAACTGCCGGAGCCAAGGGCAAAAGATTTGCACTTCCAAACAGCGAAGTTATGATTCATCAGCCACTTGGCGGTATGCAGGGTCAGGCAACAGATATTAAAATCCACGCAGACAGAATTATCAAAATGCGTGAAACACTTAATAAAATCATGAGCGAGAGAACAGGTCAGAGCCTTGAAAAAATTACAGCGGACACAGAGCGTGATAACTTTATGAGTGCTGAAGAAGCTTGTGAATATGGTCTTATCGACAAGGTAATCACCTCCAGAAAATAAATTTTAAAGGATAGTATGTATGGAAGAAAATAATTCAAGAATTTGTTCCTTCTGCGGCAGACCTGAAAGCGAAGTAAACCTTATTGCAGGTGGCGACGCATATATTTGTCACGAGTGTGTAGGGCTTTGCAATCAGATAATTGACGGCATGTATAAGCCAAAGGAAAAAAGAGCTGCAGAGGATATCCCTAAGCCTCACGAAATAAAGGCGTTTCTTGACGAATATGTTATAGGTCAGGAGGAAGCAAAGAAAATTCTTTCTGTAGCCGTGTATAACCACTATAAAAGAATAGCATACCAAAAGGACTCAGAAGCAGGAGATGTGGAGCTTTCAAAGAGCAACATTCTTATGATTGGTCCAACGGGTTCAGGTAAAACATTTATTGTACAAAACCTTGCAAAGATACTTGACGTTCCATTTGCAATTGTTGACGCTACATCCCTGACAGAAGCGGGATATGTTGGCGAAGACGTAGAAAATATTCTTTTAAAACTTATTCAGGCAGCTGATTATGATATAGAAGCTGCAGAACGCGGAATAATATATATAGACGAAATTGACAAAATTGCAAGAAAGTCAGACAACCCCTCAATTACCCGTGATGTAAGCGGTGAGGGCGTACAGCAGGCACTACTCAAAATTCTTGAGGGAACAGATGCATCAGTTCCTCCACAGGGTGGAAGAAAGCATCCACATCAGGAATTTATTCAGATTAATACAACAAACATCTTGTTTATCTGCGGCGGTGCTTTTGACGGACTTGAAAAAATAATTGGCGACAGAGTAGGTAAAGCAGGACTTGGCTTTGGAGCAAAGGTACAAAGCAAAAAGGAAATGAACATAGGCGAGCTCTTGTCAGACATGATTCCACAGGACCTTTTAAAGTTTGGTCTTATACCGGAATTTATCGGCCGTCTTCCTGTTTTTGCCCGTCTTGATAAGCTTGGTCGCGAGGCACTTGTAGATATTATTACAAAGCCTAAAAACGCACTTGCAAAGCAGTACCAGACACTCTTTGCACTTGATAAGGTAACTCTTGAGTTTGAGCCGGAGGCAGTTGAAGCAATTGCCGATAAGGCAATTGACAGAGGCACAGGTGCAAGAGGACTTCGTGCAATTGTTGAAGAAACAGTAATAGACCTTATGTTCGATGTCCCCTCTGATAACACAATTAAAAAGGTTGTTATAACAAAGGACAGCGTCGAAAAAAAGGATAGCCCAAGAATAACAAGACGTGCGCGTAAAAAGGCGGAGCCAAGTGCCGAGGAGCTAAAAGAAAAAAGCGTCTAAGAGTGCTGCGGAAAGGAAATACACAAATGCTACTTACGGATAACTTATCCATAAACGAAAAAAATCATCTTGTAATAGGAAAAAGCGATACAGTAGACCTTGCAAAAAAGTACGGCACACCTCTTTATGTCCTTGACGAGGATTTAGTAAGAGAAAACTGCCGCACATATAAAGGTGCAATTGACAAGTACTACAGCGGCAAGGGACTTGTGCTTTATGCAAGTAAGGCGCTAAGCTGCATACACATTTACAAAACAGTCATGGAAGAGGGACTTGGTGTAGATGTTGTATCAGGCGGCGAGCTTTATACAGCTTATAAAGCGGGATTTCCTATGGACAAAATATATTTTCATGGCAATAACAAAACATATGAGGAGCTGGAGCTTGCAGTAACACTTGGTGTATCCCACATAGTTGTGGATAATGCAAGTGAGCTTTATATGTTAGACGAAATTGCAGGCAAAAAAGGGACTGTACAAAATATAATGTTCCGCATAAAGCCGGGCGTAGACGCTCATACCCATGATTTTGTAAAAACAGGTCAGATAGACTCTAAATTTGGTGTTGCTCTTGAAAACGGAGAGGCTTTTGAAATAGTTGAAAAGGCTCTCACCTGCAAAAATGTTAACCTGGACGGTTTCCATTGCCATATCGGCTCACAAATCTTTGACGTTGACCCATTTTGCCACAGTGCAGAGGTCATGATGGAATTTATGGCAGAGGTTAAGAAAAGGTATGGCAAAGAGGTCAGCTGTCTTAACCTTGGCGGCGGCTTTGGTGTAAAGTATGTAGAGGGGGATGATCCCATTTCCTATGACCTTTATATAAAAGAGGTTTCACAGGTTGTTTACAAAAAAGCAGAGGAGCTTTCTATAAAGGTGCCATTCATACTCATGGAGCCGGGACGCTCCATTGTGGCAAATGCCGGAATTACACTTTATACTGTAGGCAATGTAAAGGACATCAAGGATGTAAGAAAATATGTAAGCATTGACGGCGGCATGGGTGACAATCCAAGATATATACTCTACAGCGCAGAGTATACATCGGTTGTTGCAAACCGTGCAAATGCACCTTATGATGACACAGCAACAATAGTTGGTAAATGCTGCGAGTCCGGAGATATTATAATAGAAAACGGACAAGTCCAGAAAATAGAAGAGGGAGATATACTTGCAGTCCTTACCACAGGTGCGTATAACTACTCCATGTCAAGCAATTATAATCGTATACCCCGACCTGCCATGGTAAGAGTAAAAGGCGGCGAGGACAAGATAATTATAAAGCGTGAAACATACGAGGATATAATCAGAAACGATATATAAACAAATGAAAGGAGAATAAAAAATGGTAGAACTAAAGCATGTAAAAAATACCGACCCGGAAATTTATGAAGCAATAATGAGCGAAGCAAACCGTCAAAAGAACAAAATTGAGCTTATCGCATCAGAAAACTTTGTTTCCGAGAGTGTAATGGAGGCAATGGGCTCTCCGCTTACAAACAAGTACGCGGAAGGGTATCCCGGCAAAAGATACTACGGCGGCTGCGAGTGCGTTGACGTTGCAGAAAACCTTGCAATAGAAAGAGCAAAAGAGCTTTTTGGTGCAGGCTTTGCAAATGTTCAGCCACATTCAGGAGCACAGGCAAACATGGCAGTTTTCTTTGCACTTTTAACACCGGGCGATACAGTTCTTAGTATGAGCCTTGCTCATGGCGGACACCTTAGCCACGGAAGTCCTGTAAATATGTCAGGTAAGTACTTTAATATAGTACCATACGGCGTAACAGAAGATGAAAACGTAATCGATTACGAAGAAGTAAGAAAAATGGCTCTTGAATGTAAGCCAAAGCTTATCCTTGCAGGTGCAAGCGCATACCCAAGAGTAATTGACTTCAAAAAATTCCGCGAAATCGCAGATGAGGTTGGAGCATATTTCATGGTTGACATGGCTCACATTGCAGGTTTAGTTGCTGCAGGCGTTCATCCCTCACCTATGCCATACGCTCACGTTGTAACAACTACAACACACAAAACTCTCCGCGGACCAAGAGGCGGACTTATCCTCACAAACGATGAAGAGCTTGCAAAGCTTATAAACAAAGCAATTTTCCCGGGTATTCAGGGCGGACCTCTTATGCACGTTATTGCTTCAAAGGCAGTAAGCTTTAAAGAGGCACTTTCTCCTGAATTTAAAAAGTATCAGGAGCAAATCGTTAAAAATGCAAGTACTCTTGCAGAGGCACTCAAAGAAGAAGGCTTTAAGCTTGTATCAGGCGGCACAGATAACCACCTCATACTCCTTGACCTTACAGACACAGAAGTAACAGGTAAGGAAGCAGAGCACCGTCTTGACGAGGTTGGTATCACAGTAAACAAAAATGCTATCCCGTTTGATACAAGAAGCCCATTCATCACAAGCGGTATCAGAATCGGTACCCCTGCAACAACAAGCCGCGGTTTTGTTGAAGAGGACATGGTAGAAATTGCAAAGCTTATAAAGCTTGCAATCTGTGACTTTGAAAACAGCGCAGACGAGGTAAGAGCAAGAGTTAAAACACTCTGTGACAAATACCCATTATATTAAAAAGGGGCTGTTTATAAAGTCAGCCCGCAATCCAAGGGGATGGATAAAAATAGTGCAGAACGAATGAAACGAAGTATTATGTGGCATTTTGCCGCATAATACCATGCCCGAAGGCGTACGTGGGTACGTCGAGAGGTTCGTTGAATTCGTAGTTCAATGGCATAAAATAAATAGGAATTCGCAAAGTATGCGAATTCCTACAATAATTTATGAGTTTTATATTATTTTTAACACTTATAAATAAAGAATTAAAGCCATTGAACGATCTGTGCATTTTTATACATCCACTTTTTATATTGCCTTATTCTTCCACTTACCTCTCTTATAGAAAATAAATGTAAGCACAGCACCTATAATCCATGAAAGGAGCAAGGAAATCTGTATACATTCTCTGTTTCCGAAAGGAAGATCCGGCGTTCTTGTAAGGAATGAAATTCCGTAGGCGATTGGAACACGTACCAAAACAGTTGTAATAAGTGAAATCCACATTGGTGTCATCGTATCCCCTGCACCACGCATTATTCCGGAAAGGCTTTGAGTAACTGCAACGGCAATATACCCTGCAGCAAGAATAGTCATAAGGTGATAGCTTAAGTCAACAAGCTCTGCAGTATCCGTAAATACGTTCATAAGCCCTTTTCCGAATAAAAGGATAATTCCTGTTATAAATGCAGAACAGCCTACAGCTATCAGTGCACCTTGCTTTGCACCCTTTGTTACTCTGTCATAGAGCCCCGCACCCACGTTTTGTCCTGCATATGTTGTCAGTGACATACCAAAGGAGAAGTTTGGCATCATGGCAAATCCGTCTACACGCATTACCACAACATTTGCTGCAATAAATTGCTCACCAAACTGGTTTGTAAGCGACTGCACAATAATCATGGCAGACGAGAAAATTGCCTGTGTAAGACCTGATGGAAGTCCAAGCTCGATAATTGTTTTAACATATGACTTTACAGGCTTTAAATACTTTATTCCAAAGTCAAAGTTCCTTTTCATTCTGGAGAGCTTAATAAGACAAAGTATTGAGGATGTAATCTGTGCAATAACAGTAGCAAGAGCAACGCCGCCAACACCCATTTGCAGTTTTGCCACAAAGTAAATGTCAAGTATAATATTAATTACCGTTGCAACAAGCAAGTATAAAAGTGCGGAAAATGAATCTCCCATTCCGCGCAGCACACCACTTAGAATATTATAATATCCCATACCTGCCATACCAACAAGCGAAATCATAAGATAGTTGGCACACCCGTCAATAATTGTGTCGGGAGTATTTAAAAGTTCAAGGAATGGGCGCAGTAGCGGTGCAACCACCACAATTAATAACACACAGGAAATAGCCGTCACAGTAATACAGTTGCCTATGGTGTAGGATAAACCTTCTCTGTTTTTTGCACCAAAATACTGGGAAACCATAATGTTCGCACCTGTAGAAATTCCTATAAACAAAACAAGCAAAAGGTTTAGTATAGGCGCCGCACTGCCAACGGCAGCCAGTGCGTTGTCGCCGATATATTTACCAACAACAATACTGTCAACAGTGTTATATAGCTGCTGTGCAATGTTTCCTATAAGCATAGGAAGTGTAAACATTACAATGCCCTTCCATGGAGTACCTTTTGTTAAATCAATTGGCGTAAATAGTTTCTTAAACAATTAAATTCCTCTTTTCATGTAAAAAGCAGAAACGTTTTTCATTTCTGCTTTATATTCTAGTTTTTAAGTATTCCTCTGTAAAATCTTGCGTACAGGAGAAATGATATTATAATAACACCAATGCATCCGCCTGCCATCATATCAGCGGCAGTTTGTGGAATGTCGGGGAACATGATAAGTATCACTATAGTGCTGTAAATCACAACAGTGTTCAGTTTTCCGTACCATTTTGCACTGTTTACAGAGTCTTTTTTCTTAATTGTTATGTAGCCAAGAGCAATCATCAAAATTTCCTTAACTACAAACACCCCAACAAGAAAAACTATACTTTTATATCTTGTAGCAAGGCAGATAAGGAGCATGCCTTGTGTTAGTTTATCTGCAATAGGGTCAAGAATTTTCCCAAAATCAGAAATCATATTAAATTTTCTGGCTATTATTCCATCCGCAATATCTGTAATTCCTGATACTATCAAAAGAATTATTGCCGCAGTATAGTCGTGTTTATAACTATACAGCCAAACAATAGGAACAAGTAAAAGTACCCTGAACATACTTAGCAAATTTGGAATGGTCATGATTTGTGATTTGTTAAACAACCTTATCATTTGAATTCCTGCCTTATAAATATTATTTCTTCAATGTCGCCTCGCCGTTGCAAATGTCTGTAACAGATACGCTAACCGTATGCTTAATGGGCGACCATTCAACCTTTTTAAATAATGCTATAATTGAAATAGGAACATAAGTCATCATAAACAGCGGGAAAGTAAATACATAAAATATCTTGTGTGACTTTCCGCAGTAAATATTCTTCCATTCAGTTATAGTAGTTACAAGCCCAAGTACAAAGAAAATTGTGTAAAAGCTAAGCAGAGTTTGTCCAAGTACCTTCATAAGTGCCAGAAGCTCTGATGATTGGCTTATAATGCCAAGTGGTATTGCCAGTATGTTTACAGCAACACTAATAAGTGTAAGGAGCATTGCAGGCATAAGAGTCATAAGCATATCATAGCATGCAAAATTCTTTTTAAAAATGCCTTTTATAAGTTTTTTACCATAGGCTGTAAACACCTGATAAAATCCTTTAGACCAACGAAGCCTTTGCACATATGACTGGCTGAACTTTGTAGGCTGCTCATCATAAAGCACAGATTTTGCCGAGTAGCCTATCTTTTTTCCTTTTATAATACTGTCTGTTGTAAATTCAATATCCTCTGTAAGAAGATGGTGTATCCAGCCGCCGTTTTCTTTTATAACGTCGGCACTAATAAGGAATCCTGTTCCTGAAATTGCACAGCTTGTACCAAGCATCATGCGTGGGCCGTTAAGATACTTTGCCTCTCTCAAAAACCAAAGCGAATATCCGGCAGTTATCCAGTTCTTGCCGTAGTTTTTAGAATTACGATAGCTTGTAACAATAGGATAGCCGTTGTCAAAGACTTTATTCATTTCAGTTATAAATTCTCTGTCAAGCACGTTATCTGCATCAAATATTATATATCCGTCAAATTCCGCCTTGTTTTCTTCTTCAAGTCGTTTGAAAAACCAGTCAAGAGCGTACCCTTTTCCAATAAGAGACTTGTCAAAGCGTTCATATACAGTTGCACCTTCTTGTTTTGCAACAAGGGCAGTATTATCTGTACAGTTATCTGCAATTACAAAAATATCGATAAGCTCTTTCGGATAGCTTTGTTCATTTATACTCTGTATAAGGTTTCTGATTACAGTTGCCTCATTGCGTGCAGAAATCACAACTGCATAGTGGTGATTGTTCTGGGCATGGTATTTCTTATGCTTTTTTACAAGTCCTACAAAAACGTAAAAAAACTGATATGCATAGCATAGTGTAAATACCATGGATATTATAAAGTTAAAAATTATAATTGCTTTCATGACATATTACCCTCGACATGTGTGGGGATATTTGTTTTTATCATGCAAAATCCTCTTTTCGTATTATTCAATATTTTACCCTCTGTTTAGCAAGTATTATACCATAATTAAATATACAATTCAATAAGTAAATTGACCGATTTTAATGTAGAATTAGACCTTTAAGTGTAACTTATGTACATCAAAAGAGCATATTTCCACCATTTCTAAGGAAAAAATAAAGTAAATCAAAGATTTACTTGTACAGTATACATCACTTTTTAAATTTTGTCAATTTTTGTTTTGGTTTTGATAGTAATAATTAAGGTTGTCTTAAAACTTTTTTAAAGTTTTGCTGTGCATTTTGCCCAAAATCCTATTATATGTTGACAAATAAGCGGTTTTAGTGTAAAATGAATAGGCTCGGATAGTTTCGAGTAATCCCTTGCCCGAACGGAGTGTTCGGGACATAAGTCCACGAGGAGGTGTAGAAAATGGCTGAAAAAATCATGAACAGCTATGAAACAATTTTTATCATTGATGCAGCTTTGGAAGAAGACGCAATCAAAGCTTTGCAGGAGAAGTTCACAAACCTTATTTCTTCAAACGGCAGCGTAGAGTCAGTTGACGAATGGGGTAAGAGAAGACTTGCATACGAGATAAAGGATAAGACAGAAGGCTATTATGTTCTTGTAAACTTCAAAGCTGACAGCGAGTTCCCGAAGGAACTTGACAGACAGTACAGAATTACAGACGGTATACTCAGAACAATTATCATCCGCAAGGACGAAGAATAATTGTTTCGTTTGATGGGGAGGTACTGAAATGAACAAAGCAATTCTGATGGGTAGACTTACCCGTGATCCTGAAATGCGCCAAACTCAAAGCGGCGTTGCTGTCACTTCTTTTTCAATTGCAATCACAAGACGTTTCCAAAAAGACCAGACAGATTTTATAAACTGTACTGCATGGAGACAGACTGCTGAATTTATCAGCAAATGGTTCCAGAAGGGAAGCATGATAGCAGTTGTAGGCAGTATACAAACAAGAAGATATACTGATAAAGACGGTAACGAGCGCACAGCAACAGAAGTTGTTGTAGATGAGGCATATTTCACAGGCTCAAAGGCTGAGGGAAATACCGGTTTCGGCGGTGGACAGGCTCCACAGGTTCCGGACTTTAATGATGTTCCTCAGTTTGACCAGGGCGGATTTGGCACTGTGGATGACGCAGATGACGATTTGCCGTTCTAAATTAATGATAAGGAGGAAGTTTCCATGGCTGAAAAAATGGCTGAAAGACCACAAAGAGCAAGACGTGCCAAGAAAAAGGTATGTATGTTCTGTGTTGATAAAGTAGAGTCAATTGATTACAAGGATACTGCTAAGCTTAGAAGATATATTTCCGAAAAAGGAAAGATTGTTCCAAGACGTATCAGCGGTAACTGCGCTAAGCATCAAAGACAATTGACAGCTGCAATTAAGAGAGCAAGAATAATTGCACTCTTACCATTCGTAGCTGAGTAAAAGAATAAATATAAAGGGTGTTGCATTGCAACACCCTTTTTGTTTTACTGTTATTTTTTAAAAATAATAAACTTACTCGCCACATAATTTATTATAATAACAAGTATGTTAGATAAAAGTTTAATTGAAAATTCAGGGAACAACAGGTAGTCTATAAAAATTACAATTATAACCGTATCAAGAAGTCCCGAAAAAATTCTTGCACCAAAAAATTCTGCAAGTTGTTTAAAGTTATTTTTACTTGTGTCATTAAAAACAATATGCTTGTTTGTAACAAATGCGAAAAGCACAGAAAAAAACCATGCCAGAATATTTGATATACCTGTAGAAATATGCAATGCATTTTTAAAAAGAAAGAAGCATATCATATTTACGGCGGTTGTTAGTCCGCCAAAAATCAAATATAAAACAAGAGTTCTATGAGTTTTTAATAGATTTTTCATATTAATCCCCCGAAAAAATGGTGGTGGAGGTTTCCCTCCGCCACCTTATTTTTAGGATAAATCCTGTACATATATGGTTTTAATTTTGTCAGCCTTTGGAGCTTCTTCTTTTCCGTCACGTACCTTAAAGAACTTTTCTGCAACCTGTGGGAAAAGTGCGTAGCTCAGTACGTCCTCTTCTGATTTTGCAATTTCCTTTGTTTCCTCTGTATACTTTGGAAGCTCAGGCTCCAAAAGGTCTGCAGGACGGCAGGTAATAACTTCATCATCGCCAATTGCAAGCTTTCTTACTTCTTCGTTAACCTCGCCCGGAAGCTGTCCGTACTCGCCACGAAGCATACCCTTTGATTCCTTTGAAATCATTTTGTATCTTCCCATAAGCACGTTAAGAACTGCCTGTGTTCCAACAATCTGGCTTGTAGGTGTTACAAGTGGAGGATAGCCGAAGTCTTTTCTTACTCTTGGCACTTCCTCAAGCACCTCGTAGTATTTGTCCTCTGCATTAGCTTGCTTAAGCTGTGAAATAAGGTTTGAAAGCATACCGCCCGGAACCTGATACAAAAGAGCATTTGGATCAACATTCAAAACCTTAGGGTCAAGTGTTCCCTCTGATTTCATTTTCTCTGCTATGCCTCTGAAATGACTTGCCGCATCGCTTAGCTTTTTAAGGTCAAGTCCTGTATCTCTCTCTGTACCTGCCATTGTTGCAACCATAGCCTCTGTTGATGGGTTTGCTGTACCGTTTGCAAGAGGAGAAAGCGCACAGTCCACAATGTCAACACCTGCCTGTGCAGCCATAAGGTTTGTCATATCGCCTGTGCCGGCAGTGTTATGTGTATGAAGATGAATAGGAACGCTTACGTTTTCCTTAAGCTTTTTAACAAGCTTGTATGCGTCATAAGGAAGTAAGAGGTTTGCCATGTCCTTAATACAAATTGTATCTGCACCCATTTTTTCAAGCTTGCAGGCAAGCCTTACAAAATAGTCAATATCGTGAACAGGGCTCACGGTGTATGAAAGTGCCGGCTCGCACATTCCGCCGTACTCTTTAACAAACTTAATTGCCGCTTCAAGGTTTCTTGTATCGTTAAGAGCGTCAAATACTCTAACAACGTCTATACCATTTTCGATTGATTTTTTACAAAACTGCTCAACTACGTCATCTGCATAGTGCTTGTAGCCAAGAATGTTTTGACCTCTGAAAAGCATCTGGAGCTTTGTGTTTGGCATTGCTTTTTTAAGAGCTCTCAGTCTTTCCCATGGGTCCTCATTCAAAAATCTCATACAAGCGTCAAAGGTTGCACCGCCCCAGCACTCAAGTGACCAGTAACCAATGCTGTCAAGAATTTCACATGCGGGAATCATATCCTCTATCTTCATTCTTGTTGCAGCCTGTGATTGATGAGCGTCACGGAGTATTGTATCTGTAATATATAATTTACTCATATTTTTATGTCCTTTCTTTAAAGGATTGCAAGCAATACGCCTGCAGCAATTGCAGAGCCTATAACACCTGCAACGTTAGGTCCCATAGCGTGCATAAGTAAGAAGTTTGCAGGATTTTCTGCCTGACCAACTTTCTGTGATACTCTTGCAGCCATAGGCACAGCAGAAACGCCTGCAGAACCGATAAGTGGGTTAATCTTATTCTTAAGGAACAAGTTCATAAACTTGGCAAGAAGAACACCGCCCGCTGTACCAAATGCAAATGCACATATACCCATAGCAAGAATACCAAGAGTCTTAGCTGTAAGGAATGTTTGTGCGGTAGCGGTTGCGCCAACAGAAACGCCAAGGAATATTGTAACAATGTTCATAAGCTCGTTTTGAGCTGTTTTTGAAAGTCTGTCGCAAACGCCTGATTCTTTTATAAGGTTACCAAGCATTAAGCAGCCAACAAGTGGAGCTGCAGATGGAACAAGGAGTGCAACAAAGATTGTAACAACAATCGGGAACACAATCTTTTCTGTACGGGATACCGGACGAAGCTCCTTCATCATAATCTTTCTCTCTTCCTTTGTTGTCAAAAGCTTCATAATAGGCGGCTGAATTACAGGAACAAGCGCCATGTATGAATATGCCGCAACGGCAATAGGTCCCAAAAGGTCGGGAGCAAGCTTTGATGTAACAAAGATAGCAGTAGGTCCGTCAGCACCGCCTATAATACCAATTGAACCTGCCTCTGCACCTGTAAAGCCAAGGAACTTTGCACCAATAAATGCAAGGAAAATACCAAGCTGTGCAGCAGCACCAAGGAGCAAACTCTTCGGGTTTGCAATTAGTGGTCCAAAGTCTGTCATAGCACCAACACCAAGGAATATAAGACAAGGATAAATTCCCATCTTAATACCAAGGTAAAGTACGTCTATAAGTCCAAAATCAATTGTTTGTCCAACCTGAAGTGTAGATAAAAGGGTTTCGGAAACACCGGCGTCTGCCATTTTTTGTATAAATTCCGCAGTTACAGGTGCGCCTCCGAAAAGGTCCCAGTTTATATGCCCTCCGGCAAACAAAATTTCGTGGTACATCTCAGCACCAAACAAATTAGTAAGCAGCATACCAAATGAAATTGGCAAAAGAAGAAGTGGCTCAAATTGTTTAGCAATTGCAAGATATGCCAGTACACACGCTATAACTATCATTATAAGCTGCATAGGATTTTCCGAAATCATGTAAAATCCTGTCTGCTGTAAAAAGTTTATAATAGCTTCCATTTACTTTACATCCTCTCGAAAAATTATTTAATTGTACAAAGTACCATGCCAGTTTCAGCGGTGCTGCCTTTTGCAACAAGTGATGTAACCACACCGTCGCATGGTGCCATAATTTCGTTTTCCATTTTCATAGCTTCAAGAATCATAAGCACGTCGCCTGATTTTACAGATTGTCCCTCTGACACCTTAACATCTAAAATTGTACCCGGCATTGGGCATTCAACAGCCTGACCGTCACCTGATGGAGCAGGAGCAGGAGCGGCAGCAGGAGCAGCAGCGGGAGCAGCCTTTGCTTCGCTTTCGCCAACAAATTCAATTTCTACCTCGTATGTAGTTCCGTTAACATTTACATTATACTTTCTCATAATAATCTTCCTTTCTGAAAACAGAGTTATTTTTGTTTAATTGATAAAATTCTTATACCTGACACATCCTCGCCGGTTTCTTCTGCAATTGCCGCTGCAATTGCCGCAACAAACTCACCTTTGTTTGCAATTTGAACCTTTTTAGGAGCTTGCGTAGCAGGTGCCGGAGCAGCTTTTGATGGCTTTGCTAAAAATTTATTGCAAATTGCACTCATTATAGTGCACAAAATTACTATGCACACAAGACCTGTAAAAACAGTTCCCATACCAAGTGCAACAACAAAAATATTAGACGGCTCCGCTGTTGTTAAAAGAACAGGGTCTAACATAAAAATGCCTCCTTTCAAAAACTTAGATGTAAAATATTCCTTGTTTTAAAAAAATACTAATTACTTCTATTGTATCAAATCTTGTAGAAAAAAACAAGATATTTTTGAGAAAAAGTTGTATATTTTTTGTTATGTCTATTATTAAAATGTTGCAATAAAAAAAGCTGCGGTTACGCAGCTTCATTTTTGTTTATAAACCTTGTCCACAAAGACAAAATACTTATACAAAGAATTATAGATATTACTATGCTTATGATCCATATAAAAATAACACTACTCCATGGTGCAAACTCTGCAATTCTTGCAAACACATATGATGCCACAATATTTCCTGCAGCAGCGGTTGCGTTTACTATGCCGGATACAAATCCTCCTCTTCCGTAGGCGTTAAATCGCATAGCGGCAAAGGAACCTAGTAATGGAAACATACCGTTTGTAAAGGAAACAGTAAGTGACAGACATGCAAGTATAATTATGTAGTGAAGTTTTCCAACGAACAGCGCTACAACAAGCACGGGTATGGAGGGTATTAAAAGGCAAAGAGAGCCTTTAGCCTCATTTGTAGTTATTTTTTTTCGTATAAACCCTGTAATGAACACACCAATTGCGGCAAACACCACAAGAATAATGCTCATTCTTGTGGCAATGGCAGCAGGTATACTAGTGTAAGATTCCATAAGCATAACTGGAGTCAGCATCTTTATTCCGTTATCAACCGCTGTTCTGAAAAAGCTTACAATTATAATAGCTAAAAGTCCTGTTTTTAAGAGAACAAATTTCAAATCAGCAACATGGGTCGGATGTTCGGGTTTAGAGGTATGTGTTTTTAAGATTCCTTCTCTGACCATTTTTCTGCTAATAAGGCCGTAACCTGCAATCCACATAATAAGTACTGCGGAGAGAGAAATTACTGAAACCAGAAAGTTATCAAGCCAGTTGCTAACAAAAGACGCAACAAGCATACTCATTGCAAGACCTATGCTTGTGGAAAATGGGAACCAGAAAATTGCTGTTGCCCTGAAGTCTTCTTTAAGCTCTGTAAAAATAATTTTAAAAGTAGAGGGCCATACGCCAAACTGGATTGCAGCATTAAACATCCATGCTCCCATAATAACCGGATAAACAGGGTATAAGTAAATAATAACATTTGTAAGTATCGCTCCCGAAATTCCAATTATTATAAGCTTCGAAGGGGAATACTTGTCCGCTGCAAAGCCGCCAAAAACCTGAAAAATACCATAAACCAGCCAGTATGCTCCGCTAATCAGACCTGTTTGGGATTTTGTCATAACACCCTCCTCAACAATAGTAGCCATTGCAGAAGAAAACATGGTTTTTGTCATATATACTGTTGAAAACATAAGCAGCATTATTATAAAAAGAAGTATACTAAGAGGTTTGCTTTCAAGATGTTTGATTTTCATTTTCAGACATTTCCTTTGTTTATAAATTTATTCCACAGAGGAATAACCACTATACAAAGAATTACAGAAATTACCATACCTATAATCCATATTCCAACAACACTGCTCCATGGTGCAAATTCTGCAATTTTTGCAAATACATATGATGCAACCACATTACCTATAGCGGCAGTTGCGTTTATGATACCCGAAACTGTCCCGCCTCTTCCGCAGAAGTTAAAGCGCATTGCGGCAAAGGAGCCTGCAAGAGGAGCAGCACTGTGTACAAATGCTACTGCTACAGAAAGACCTGCTAGAACGACTAAGTAATGTAGTTTTCCTACAAAGAATGATAATATAAGTGCAGGAATACTGATGGCATACAGACCAATTGCTCCTGTCACTTCATTGGTAGTTATCCACTTTCGTACTATTCCTGTAATAAATACTCCAAGTGTGGAGAATACAACAAGGATAACACTCATTCTGGTTGCAATTGCTCCGGGCATATTTGCATAGGATTCCATAAGCATAACAGGAGTCATCATCTTTATTCCGTTGTCAACCATTGTACGCATAAAGCTTACAATTATAATAGAAATAAGACCTGTACCAAATATAACAAATTTCATATCAGCACTTTGAACCGTGGGTTCCGGTTTTTTAGTATGTGTTTTTAAAATGCCCTCAGTAACCATTTTTTTGCTTATTAGTCCGTAGCTCACAATCCATAAAACAAGTGAGAATGTAAGTGATATTATAGCAACCAAAAAGTTATCAAGCCAGTTTGTTACATATGATGCAACAAGCATACTAAGTGCAAGACCAACGCTTGTTGGAAATAAAATCCAAAATATACCTGTGCTTCTGAAGCTTTCCTTAAGCTCTGTAGATACAATCTTAAAAATACCCGGCCAGACTCCAAACTGTATTATTGCATTAAAAATCCATGCACCCATAATTACAGGGTATGTGGGGTACAGATAAATAATAATATTAGAAACAATTGAACCTGCAATACCTATAGAGACTAGTTTTGCAGGAGAATATTTATCGGCAGCAAATCCGCCAAAAACCTGGAATATAGCATAAAAAAGCCAGAACATTCCGCTAATTGCACCTGTCTGGGACTTTGTCATAATTCCTTCTTCAACAATGGTAGCCATTGCAGATGAAAACATATTTTTTGTCATATACACAATAGAGTACATAACAAAAATAATTATAAATAGAATTACGCTTAGGGATTTACTTTCCAAATGTTTAATTTTCATCGGTATTCTCCTTTTGTAGTTAATCACGTGTATTATACACCTTATCTTAACGGATGTCAACAAAATTGGGATGCAAAAATATAATTTCTACATCCCTTTTTTGTTTATAGTCTTACAGTTTCTCCTGCGCCTATTTTAATAATTTCTTGTCTGTTTTTCTCAACCCATATTGTAGTGTCGGTAGGATTATAGAAAACAGTTTCATCGGCAGTTACACGAAGCCTTTTTTGCGCTTCGATGTAGTTGTAAATTTCTATGTTTGTTGCAAACCAGATTTTATCGGAATGCTCTGCCAGTGTGCTGATAACCTCTTCCATATAAGTCCAGTCTTCTTCCGTTCTGAATTCGTAGCTGTGACCCCAAATATAAAACATGGGACTACTCCATCGATAGTCAATTTGCTCAACATATCCTTTGCAAAGTTCCATGGCATCTCTGTGATGACAGGTTGGATGCCATTTCATAAAATCCTCCGGCATACGAAAGCCCTTTGTAGAATCAACAGTTCTTGAATACACTATTCCACAGGATTTCATTGCTGCAATTGATTCCTCACTGTAGGAGCCGAAAGGATATGACATACCAATTACGGGATAGCCTGCAATTTTTTCAAGGATTTTTCTGTCCTCCATAACCTCTGTTACAACAGAAGGAGAAATCATATACGCCGGCCAGCCGTGACGGAGAGTATGACATGAAATTTCATGTCCTTCATAGAGTAATCTAAGTTCTTCAAGTTCTGCATCGCTCATACCAATGTACTTATTTCCGTTCAGGTGAAATGAAGCTTTAACATTATACTTGTTAAAAAGCTCCACAAGTCGCTTGTCCTCTACCTGACCATCATCATAGCTAAAGGTAACAATTCTTTTTTTGCCGCCGGGAAATACATTATATGTTATCATTTTAATGTCCTCCTAAGAGCAATTATTTCCACATATCGTTTATTTCAGATACAGTCTTACGAACGAGCAAGTCGCCGCCCTCGTGTCCTGAAAGACCGCTTGATACGTATGCAGAATAGTGGCTGCCTTGTTCTGCTTTTTCTGTTGGGAGATATCCGCAGCTACCGCAGCAAAGCTGAATAAGGAAAGTTTGCTTAGCTTTGCTTCTTGCACGCATCTGGTTTCCGTAGTCAAGAAAAAGCTCGTATGGGTTTGTAGCAAATGCAACATCGCCAAGACGGAGCACATGCATCTCTATAGGATAAAGGTCAACTCTTTGTTGAAGCTCGTATCTATCCACAGTTCCTGTATGAACGTGCATTTTTGCTCTGTCACGGAAGTTAAGGTTTCCGCCTGATTCCTTTGCATACCTGTTTATTTCTTCAAGAGCCTGGTCTTTTTCTTCGACTGTTACACGTCTTAGTGGCATATCAAGCTTAAATGCCTTATGAACAAGTTCAGTATCTGAAATATAGTTTGTTACATCTTCAAGTGCAAACTTAATTTCTGTTGCAATTCTGCGTCCTGCAACTTCACAGCCCTTAACATCAAACATTGATGGGTCTGCAATTCTTTCAATTACATTTTCTCTTTCAATGTTAGGGTCATTGATTGGTGTTTCAGGCTGTACCCAACGAACCAAGTCTCTCGGACACTGGTCACCTGCAGGAGATACAATGCCAAGAACATAAAGGTTCTCGCCAAACTCTGCTCTAAGGTATTTCTTTACCTTACCAAAGTAGTCAGATGATGCAAAGCTTCTGTGCTCAAGAACCTGTGCGGGACAAGCAACGTTTGCAATAACACCTGTAAGCTTCTTGTTTGTGTCGTATGTAAATAGGAGCTCTATACCGCTGTCGTTTCCGCCCTCAATAGCTGTAAAGTTAGCAGTATTTGTGTCGCCCCACATTTTTGCTGAGCCGTCACTGTATGACACTCTGCGGCACATACCAACTGCAGCTCTGCCAAAGCCTGTAGCATAAAGAGCCTCTGCTTTTGAGTTCCATGCTGCAGCGCACGCCTTTGCAATACGCTCTGCAAGGAATTCTCTTGCTTCTTCGCCCTGGAACACATCATCAGCAGAATTGTCAACCAGCTTTTCATACTTAGCTTCCTTAGCCATTAAGTTTTTAAAAGAATTAACAGGATCACCTTTTATAGCTGATGCGTCACTTCTGCCTGCATATCCCATTGAAGTGTGAGTGTGAATTGCACTTACAATTAACTTTTCAGTAGGGAAGCCGGCTGTTTTTGAAAGCTTTTCTCTTACAATAGAAATCAGCTTTGAACTTACACTTACAAGGTCACAGCTGCAGAAAATTACTTCTTCGCCGCCGCATTCAATTGCAAGGGCAGTAACAGTAATTGGAGTTTCTACCTGGTCTGAAATTCTTTCATAGAACTGACCAACAAGGCTTATTTTTTTGCCCTCGGGCATAATCCCCTCTTCTGCCCAACCTATTTTAATTTTACTCATTAAAATCACTTAACCTTTCTTTACTCTCTGAATTATTTCCACATATCGTTTATCTCTGATACAGTCTTGCGAACGAGCAAGTCGCCGCCCTCATGACCTGAAAGACCGCTCGATACATATGCAGAATAGTGACTGCCCTTTTCTGCCTTTTCTGTTGGAAGATAGCCGTAGCTACCGCAGCAAAGCTGAATAAGGAATGTTTGCTTTGCCTTACTTCTTGCACGCATCTGGTTTCCGTAGTCGAGGAAAAGCTCGTATGGGTTTGTAGCAAATGCAACATCGCCAAGACGGAGTACGTGAACTTCTATAGGGTAGAGGTCAAGCTTTTGCTGAATTTCATATCTTGCAACTGTTCCCGCGTGTACGTGCATTTTTGCATTGTCGCGGAAGTTAAAGTTGCCGGAAGATTCTTTTATGAAGTTGTTTATTTCCTTTTCTGCTTTGTCTTTTTCTTCGCCTGTTACGCGTCTGAGAGGCATATCCATCTCAAATGCCTTGTGAACAAGCTCTGTATCAGATACATAGTTTGTTACATCTTCAAGAGCAAACTTAATTTCTGTTGCAATTCTGCGTCCAACAACCTCGCAGCCCTTAATGTCAAACATTGACGGGTCTGCATTTCTTTCTGTTGGGTTTATTCTTTCAACATTAGGGTCGTCAATTGGTGTTTCAGGCTCAACCCATCTAATCATATCTCTTGGGCACTGGTCTCCTGCAGGAGATACAATACCAAGAACAAAAAGGTCTTCGCCAAACTCTGCCCGGAGGAACTTCTTAACCTTACCAAAGTAGTCAGATGATGCAAAGCTTCTGTGCTCAAGAACCTGAGCCGGACATGCAACGTTTGCAATAACACCTGTAAGCTTCTTGTTTGTGTCGTATGTAAAGAGAAGCTCTATACCGCTGTCGTTTCCGCCCTCAAGCTCTGTAAAGTTAGCTGTGTCTGTGTCGCCCCACATTTTTGCTGAGCCGTCGGTGTAGCACACTCTGCGGCACATACCAACAGCTGCTCTTCCAAAGGCGGTAGCATAAAGACCTTCTGCTCTTGAGTTCCAGGCTGCGGTACACGCCTTAGCCATACGCTCTGCAAGAAATTCTGCCGCCTCATCGCCTTCAAAAATTTCACTTGAATTGTCTTCAACGAGCTTTTCGTATTTAACATCTTCCGGCATAAATTTTTCAAGGACACTCAGTGTAGATCCGGCAATGGCTACAGAATCCCCTCTGCCTGTGTAACCGAGAGATGTGTGGGTGTGAATTGCACTTACGATTAATTTTTCCACAGGGAAATCGCAGGTTTTTGAAAGCTTTTCTCTTACCTTGGAAATTATCGGTCTTCCCACACCTACAAGGTCACAGCTTAAGAAAATAACTTCTTCACCACCGCAGTCAATTGCAAGAGCAGTAACGGTGATAGGAGTTTCTTCCTTATCTGTAATTCTCTCATAAAACTGACCTACAAGACTTATCTTTTTGCCCTGGGGCATAATACTTTCTTCTGCCCAGCCTATTTTAATTTTACTCATAATAATCACTTAACCTTTTTAAATTTACATATCGTGTATAGTCTTATCCCCGTATACAGATTTCCAGTCTTTTTCAAAACCTTCAATTGCCGCATTAGTCATAGGATGGGAGATAAGATGCTTCATTATGTCACCGGTAATTGTTACCGCCTGACATCCGGCAAGTGCACATTCGTGCACCTGCTGGGCGTTTTTGAAGCTTGCGGCAAGTACTTTTGTATCTTTTCCGTGAATTGCAAATTCTTCCACAATTTCTGCAACAACATTTACACCGTCATCAAGAATATTGTCAAGACGGTTTACATAAGGTGCCACAAAAGAAGCACCTGCCTTTGCAGCCATAAGAGCCTGTGCAGCAGTAAAAATAGCTGTCATAGTAACTTTTATATCTGTGTTTCTTAGCATCATTGTTGCCTTAAGACCTTCTTCGGAAATTGGAATTTTAATGTACAAATTTCCTCCGAGTTTCTCTTTAAAAAGCTTTGCTTCTTCCACAATTTTCTCTGCAGTAGTTGCAGTTGTCTGAACGTGGAACATTTTATCAGGGCCGATAGTTTCTCTTATTTCTTTAAGAAGCGGCCAAAACTCTCTGTTTTCCTTTGCGATAATTGTAGGGTTTGTGGTAACCCCTGCAAGAGGATAAAATTCGTTGCAATGCTTTATTGATGCAATATCCGCTGTATCTAAAAGATAAATCATAGTCAGGCTCCTTATTTAATTATCTCAATATCAAGAATTGAGCAAAGGTCTTCGATAAGACCTGTCTGGTCGCCATGTGCAATGATGTAGTGCTGGCACATTACGTTGTTTGCAAATGCAGGCACGTCATCAAGCTCAATTTCAAGACCCGGAAGCTGAGGTGCCGGCTGTGTCCAGCCTGCTTCTTCCCACTTCATAGGAGTCTTGCCGAAGCCCTTAACCATATGCATATAATATTCACCGTCACAAGATGTAAGACGGCACATTGTAAGCTCTCCGCCCTTTACCTTGCTGACATTTAATATACCCTCTGAAAGCTCGCCGAATGCAGCCGGCATAACTGTTACGTCGCCGTCAACAACCGCTGCAGGAACGTAGTCAGGAACACCTGCAAGAACGCTGTTTTCAAAGAATTCGTAGAACTCAAGATATGTTGCAGACTGACCTGTAAGATACTTAACCATAAGCTGTGTAATGCTTCCAAGGCTGTCGTTTTCAGGAACAGTTGCAAGACCTGCTTCGTCAGAAAGAAGCATGAAAATTGGTGCCGGTGGGAAGCCAAGGAGCTTCTTCATTCCGTCAACATCCTTAAGTGAAATTGCGTCATAGCCGCGCTCGTCACAAATTTCCTTAACTGCAAGGTAGTAACCTGCTGCCTTTTCAAGACCTTCTCTTTTTGCTTCCTTAAGGAACTTCCACTTTGAAATACAGTTATCAATAACTTCTTGCTTCTGGGCATCTGTAATCTTTTGATAACGCTGTTCCATTTCAAGCATTTCAAATGTTTCAATTTCAGGACCGATTACTCTCTTAAGCGATGGTCCGTCACATTGTGTTCCGTAAAGGTTCATATCGCGGTATCCAGCCATACCTGCTCTTGCATGGCGGAGCTTGTTTGCAGCTGCAGCCGCAATTCCGTACTGTGCAACCTTCTTTGTGTTTGAAGGAAGACCAATAATATCGTATATGTACTTGAATGTATAACCAAGGTCGAAGAATGTTTTTCTTATAGCAGTTGTACCTGCCTGGTCAGCTGTTGTTACAAGTCTGCCATCATCTTCTATCCAGCCGCAAAGTCCCCAAAGAACCATTGGCTTTTCACGGAAGTGCTCTGTTACCTTAACAACTGCGTGTGTAGGAATCCAGCCTGCAATACATACTACCAAGTAGTCAAATTCCTGACCCTTAAGTGTATCAATTGCCTTGTTAATATCCTTTTCCTCATAATCGTCTGTTACGGGGAATACCTTTATAAGCTCAACACCCTCTTTTTCAAGAGCGTTTGCTGCGTCTGTACATTTCTTAATAATAATGTCGATTGGTGTATTAACTTCACCAAATCCGACAAATGCTGCTTTTGCCATATTTTTCATCCCTTTCATATATTTAGTATAGAATCGTATTCAACATATCTTTCATAACATTCGCTGTAGTCAGTTCCCTGTGGTGTATAAGCTTTGCTTATCTCAAGCTTTTCCGCTGCCTGTTCAACAGACTCAAAAACGCCTGTGCCAACGCCTGCAAGAATTGCCCCGCCAAGACACGCTGTTTCCTTGTTTTTGAGTGTAACAAGCTTTTTGCCTGTCATATCAGCTTTCATCTGGCACCATAACTTACTTGACGCACCACCGCCCATTGCACGAATTTCGTCAACGTCAAGGTTAAGGTAGTCAAGATTTGCCTTTAGCATACATGAAACAGATTCCATAACACTTCTTACAAAATGTGGTCTGCCATGCTCTGTTGTAATACCTGTAAAGCTGCCCCTTGCCTTTGGATTGTATTTTGGCATGGTTGAGCCGCAAAGGTAGGGGAGGAATGTTACTCCGTCACTTCCCGGTGGAATTTCTTCTGCGAGCTTATCTAGGTCTGCAAAAGAATAGTCCTCACAAAAAGCGTTTTTAAACCATTTAAGTGCCATTCCGGCAGTTGGAGACCAGGAAAGGAGACAGTATTTTCCGTCATAGTTATAATGACACGGAACAATACTCTTTTCGTCATATTCGGGGAAAGTATCTGATGGCATAAAAATAACCATGGTTGTTCCCGTCATTTCGCTTACAATGCCTTTTTTGATAACTCCTGCACCGATTGCGCCTGAAACCTGGTCCATGGCTCCTGTTACAACCTTTATACCTTCATAGTCACCTATGTACTTTCCGCTATCCAGAAGTTCGGGGAGCATATTTTCCTCTACCCCAATAAAATCAAGCATTTCCTTCCACCAAACATTTTTTGAAATATCAAAATAAATGGTAGATGACTGGAGGGTTTTTTCTGTAACAAACTTTCCTGTCATTTTATATAGGATATAATCCTCTAAAAGAAAAATCTTTTTTGTCTTTGCAAAAATTTCCGGCTCATTTCGCTTTACCCATAAAAGCTTACACGCAGGCCAGGTAGCAGTAACCTCCGGCTGACCGGTTATTTCATAAACCTTTTTTCTGCCAAAGTGCTTTTCTATAAGCTCTGCTTCCTCTGTTGCACGGTTATCGAGCCATACAATTGCTTTTCTTACCGGGTTTCCGTCCTCGTCTGTAAGAATTAAGGTTTCGCACTGGGTATCGATTGCCAGTGCATCGATACCCAGTTCCTTTTTAACCTTTTCAACTTCGCCGGATACAATTTCCCAGTATTTTTCCGCTTCAAACTCAACTATATCACCCTTGCTTTCAAGTGTGTAGTCAGCTGTGAGCGACATCTGCTCTTCAAGAGCTTCATTGAAAACCGCTGTCTTTACAGAAGTGGTTCCCATATCAATACCCATTAGATTCGGCATTTTGAACTCTCCTTTAATATAGCTTATCTTTCAAGCTGGAGTGTGTAGTGAGGATCAAAAGCTTTTTCCTCGTCTGTGTACTTACGGAGAGTGTTGATAACTTCGCCGTTGTTCCACTTTCTGTCTTCTACATCCTCGCCAATACCCATAACTGTTACGTTAACTTGTCTTCTACGTGCACGAACGTGATCCCAGTCTACGAAGTAAACGTGTGCGAATTCTCCACCGTCAAGCTCGCCGTCTTTGATTGTCATAGTTTCTGATCTTCCGAAGAATACGCTGCGGAGGTGTCCGTCTGTGTTCATTGATGTAAAGTCGCCAGGCTCGTTTACGTATCTGCCGAACTGAGCGTGGATTGGTCCCGGATGACGGTAATCGCCTTCGTCTGTGTAGTCAGGAATCATCTTTCTCATAATGTCGAGAAGGTCATGCTGTAAGTACTCAAGGTCAAATGAGTCAATGTCATGTGAACATTCCTGAACCATAACTGAACATGTTGTGTGATGTGATGCAATTGAAACAGTACCGTTCTTAACGCCTGAAGCCTTAACGATTTCGATTATTTCCTTTGAAATATCATGAAATGTTGGTACCCAGCCTCTTGATTGTAACTCCAATTCCTTTTGAAAAAACTTAAATTCCATTTTTAATTCCTCCGTTTAATATGTATTTTTTTTATTTATTAAGCCGTTCGCCGACAGCACCGCCCGGGTGAATTAACGCAAACTGCTCGTTCTTGTAGTCAGTCTCTTCAATAAGTGCTGTCTGAAGAGAATGAAAAATCATACAAAGAGCAGTTGATGATGTTGTTCCCTGGGAGTTATACTTGTCCGTTTCACGGTTAACATACTGTTTAAGTACCACGTCAGCACCTTCCGCAAGGGGAGAGGTCATATTTTCTGTGACAGTGATAATTTTTACGCCCTTTTCCTTGCAAATGCGCATGATAGGAAGTAGCTCTCCTGTTTTGCCGCCACGTGATGCAAAAACTATTACATCACCCTCTTGCAAAAATCCCATGCCGCCGTGTACTGCTTCTGCCGGCGAAATAAACTTTGCCGGCTGCTCTATACAGCACATAAGGTGTGCAAAGTGTTGGCATATAATTCCTGAATGGCCGCAGCCTGACACGCCAATACGCTCTGCATTTTTTAAAAGCTCAACAGCCTTTGAAAATGCTTCCTCGTCAAAGTGCTCTGTCATGCCCTGCAGGCATTCAATTTCTATCTGGTATGCAGCTTTTGCTGCTTCTAAACTTTCTTTTCTCATAACAATCACACATTCATTTCGTCCCATGCTTTTCTGAGGTTATAGAGCATTTCCTCAACCATAGCATATGGGTCAGCTGCCTTTAAGATACCGCTTGTAGAGCCTGTTGCCTGTGCACCAAGCTTAATTGTGTTGTATACGTCCTGACCGTTTGAAATACCTGCGCCTTGAAGCACCATAATGTCAGGGTTAATTTCTCTTACAGTATTGATTGTGTCAATAACGTAGTTTGAATCACTTGTTGTACCTGTTCCAATAAGCTCTGTAGGCTCTGCAACAATAAGGTTAGGTGACATTTTTGCAATTTCCTTTACATCCTCAACCGTATCAGCACAAACAATTGTTCCAAGACCAACCTCGTCAGCTCTTTCAATTGTAAGCTTAATTTCCTCCATAGTAAGAGGCTTTTCTGCGTGGTTGAGCATTACACCTACGGCACCTGCAGCCTTTACTGCTTCCGGAAGCACACTGCCAAGGCCTCTGCCCGGCTTTAAGTAGTCCATGTGCTGAGCAAATACTAAGATACGCTCTGTGTTATCAGCAAGAAGTTTAATATCTGTATACTGAGGTGTTACAATAACATCCAGGTCATACTTCATAGCTGTCTTGTCAATAACCTTTGCAAGCTTAAGCATTTCTTCTCCCCAAATAATGGCTTTTGGACCGATTTCAAAAAACGGTGGGTTTATTTTTAGTCCGTTGTACATGTTTTTGTCCATCCCTTCTAAAAGTTTTTCTGCAATTTTATTATATAATTTTGCCCAAAAAAAGTCAATACCGAGAACACCGAAAATTTTTCGATTTTTTAGTATATAGTGTATACTTTAATTTTGTGAAAATCATCTCTCACAAATTTTTATTTGTATTTTTGTTTGATTTGCTAAATATAAGTCATCGCATTGACAAATAACAGATTGTATTGTATAATCAAAAAAAATAAGGGGGTAATGTATGATTTTAAATCATACAAAAACGCACAATGAAAACATTTAAAAAACTAATCGGTATGGCACTTGCACTTTCAATGGCTCTTTCATCAATGGTAGCATTTGCTGAAGCACAGTTTTCTGATGTAGAAGCAGGCTCTACAGTTGAAACAGCTGTAGTAAAGCTTGTTGAAAAAGGAATTATTTCAGGTTATCCTGATGGAACATTTAAGCCTGATGGCGCAATAACAAGAGCAGAATTTGCTGCAGTTATCACAAGATTCAAGGGTATTGCAGATTCAGCAGCAGCAGACGCTGTAACAGGTTTTGCAGACCTTGATGCAGATGCAGGCGCAGCTTGGGCAAAGCCTTACGTAAAGGCTGCAGTAGATGCAGGTATCATAAACGGTTTCAATGACGGAACATTTAGAGCAGGGGAGAGCGTAACATACGAGCAGGCAATTAAAATGCTTATCTGTGCTCTTGGCTTCCAGACACTTGCAGACGAAGAACTTGCAAAGCTCGAAGGTGCAAGCTGGTCAGCAGGTTACATAGCAGTTGCAAATCAAAAGGGTATAACAGCCGGTGCAGAAGCAGCAGATGTTACAGCTCCTGCAACAAGAGGTATTGTAGCAATCCTTACAGGTAATGCTCTTGGTGGCGGCCAGGCAGAAGCTCCTGCAGCTGATTATGCTATGACAAAAGCAGATGTAGAAGCAAAGCATGCAGAAATCCAGTTAAAGAAAGAACTTAGAATTGTTTCAATCGGAAACAGCCACGCAGATGACGCCCATGCTTACCTTGCAGAAATAGGTGCTGCAGACGGCATTGCTGTTTACGCAGTTAATTTGTACAATGGTGGTGCATCAATTAAGCAACACTGGGAGCGTATGAATGGTACAGCTGTTTACAGCTCAAGAAAAGAGAAGTATGCTGACGGCACATCAAACAAGACAGAAAACTGTTCTTTTGACGATGGTCTTGCAACAGACGGCGGTGTTTGGGACTATATCACTATCCAACAGAGATCATCATATGTACCATTTTTCAATAGATATTGGACAGAAGAAACTCCATATATCACAGATATTGCAAACCGTGTAAGAGAGCAATATCCTGATGCAGAGTTCTTGTTCCATGGTAGCTGGACAGTATATACAGATAGAATCGAAAAAGAATACGAAACATACAAGTCAGTCGTAGAGGGTCTCGAGAAGGACCAATACTTTACTGCAGTATATGAAGCCGGCAAAGCTAACTATTTGAAGGCTGCAGAAACAATCGGAAATCCAAACAGAGTTATCCCTGCAAACGAAGCAATATATCATGCAGTTACAAAGTATGGAATTGCTGAATACGAAGATAATTCAAATACAAGCGACGAAACATATAAGTCAGAAGCAAAAGCAATGTTCATGGACGGAAGCTCACACCTTACATATAACTATGGTAGAGTTTTGGCAGCGCTTACATGGTATGAATATCTTACAGGAATGGATGTAAGACAAAATACATATAAGCACGAGAATGTTCCGGAAGCTGATATGAAACTCTTAAGAGAAATTGCTCACGAGGCATGCTCACTTCC
>JAZRHH010000006.1:0-3510 GCA_045644665.1 Clostridia bacterium | reverse complement strand
TGAAGAAGATGCAGAAAAGGTACTTGGCTTTAAGCCCGGCAATACTGATGTAACAAGCGGTGAGCTTGAACTTGCAGGCTACAAGAGTATATTTGAGCAAATGGTAGAGAAGTTTAACTTCGAGTATGTAATATCATCTCTCAGAGTTTCACATTCTGCATCGGATAACGGCTGGTCAGCTTGTATCTACTCAAGAGATACAAAGGAATTCTATCATTCAAGAGAATATAGAATTTCGCCAATTGTTGACAGAGTAGGCGGTGGTGACAGCTTTGCTGCAGGAACAATCTGCGGCTTCCTTGACGGAAAAGACTTTAAAGAAGCACTTGAATTTGGTGTTGCAGCATCAGCCCTTAAGCATACAATCCCCGGTGATTTCAATCTTGTTTCAAGAGCAGATGTAGAAAACCTTGCCGGTGGTGACGGCAGCGGTAGAGTTCAAAGATAAAGGAGAATTTTAAATATGTTTAGATTAGACGGAAAAGTTGCACTTGTAACAGGTGCATCATACGGAATTGGCTATGCTATTGCAAAGGGACTTGCACAGGCAGGAGCTACAATAGTTTTTAACGACATTAAGCAGGAGCTGGTAGATAAGGGATTAGAAGCATATAAAGCTGATGGGATAGAAGCAAAAGGATATGTTTGCGACGTAACTGATGAAAAGGCTGTAAATGAGCTTATTGCTACAATTGAAAAGGAAGTAGGCATTGTTGACATTCTTGTAAATAACGCAGGGATAATCAAGAGAATTCCTATGTGTGACATGAGCGCTGATGAGTTTAGACAGGTTATTGATGTTGACCTTAATGCACCATTTATTGTGTCAAAAGCAGTTATCCCTTCTATGATTAAAAAAGGTCATGGTAAGATTATAAACATCTGTTCTATGATGTCAGAGCTTGGAAGGGAAACTGTTTCTGCATATGCTGCAGCAAAGGGCGGACTGAAGATGCTTACAAGAAACATTTGCTCAGAATATGGTGAATTCAACATTCAGTGTAACGGAATTGGCCCAGGCTACATAGCAACACCACAAACAGCACCTCTTAGAGAATTACAGCCTGATGGTTCACGCCATCCATTTGACCAGTTTATAATTGCAAAAACTCCACAGGCAAGATGGGGGACCCCTGAAGATTTGGTTGGACCTGCAGTGTTCCTTGCAAGTGATGCATCAAACTTCGTAAATGGCCATGTGCTCTATGTTGATGGTGGTATCCTTGCTTATATCGGGAAACAGCCGTAAAATTGCAGTGTTAGAATAAAATATACTAAATGAAATACTTGAGAAAGAAGATTCATAGCTATTGGTGTTATTTAAACTGCATGTATCAATTACATAGCCAAGCATAGCAACGATTCATGCCCTGTGTAATCCCCCCCCCATAAATATTATACGGGGATGCTATACTATACTATGTCAAAGGGCAAACTAGGGTTTTCTCTAAAAGGCAAAAAATGATATTCTGAACAAAATAAGGACCTTAAGGTTGCAAATGCAATTTTAAGGCCTTTCTTGTATAAAATATAGTGTATAAGTAAAATATGGAATTTTTATTTTTGGAGAGGGAAGAAACTCCAATCTATATATCAGTAAAAAGAAAAACAGATCCAAATATGTAAATTAAGGTTTTTTGTGAGCTATGAGCTATATGTTCATGGCTCTTTTTTTATGCCTGAAATTCCGTGAATAATTGGAGCAATCGAAACGATTCGTAAGTAGCGTGGGAGCTTGCCAATTGTTGTATATGACACTTCGTAAAGACGAAGAGAAAGAGAGGTAGGTTTGCCCCACAACACAAGTTGCTTGTGGGTTGCTGAAAATTTGGACAAAAGAATATTTAAGGAGTATAGCTAAATTTGCTATACTCCTTATTTTTGGACAAAATGTAATATTTTCTCGAACTTGTTGACTTTTCAACAAGTTTTTGTTATAATATACTTGTTGAAATTTCAACAAGTATATCTTCGGGAGGTTTAGTCGATGGATGAGCGTTTTGAAACTTTTACGGTTCTGTTGAATCGTATAAATCGAAATATTCGTAAAATTAAGAATGAAGAAATGGCAAATTACGAACTTAGAAGTCCACATATTTCCTGCCTTTACTACTTATACACATCAGAAGAACTAACAGCAAAAGACCTTTGTGAGCGATGCGAAGAAGATAAAGCAACTATTTCAAGAAGTCTTGATTATCTTGAAAAAAACGGATATTTAATATGCAAATGCCAAAACAAGAAAAGGTACAATTCTCCTTTTGAGCTTACAGATAAGGGTATGCGTGCCGGAAAAAGAATTGCAGATAAAATCGCATCTGTTCTTGATGAAATAAGTATGGGGATTTCTGATGAAGACAGAGCTGTATTTTATCGCAGTTTGAATATAATAAGTGAAAATATAGACAAAATTGCAAAATCATATACATGTAAGCACTGATTACGTTTTTAAATATAATATTTTGAAAGGAAAATGATAGAATGAACGAAAAATACGAAGCTTTATTCACACCTTGGAAAATAGGAAATGTGGAAATCAAAAACAGAATCGTAATGTGTCCTATGGGTGGAACGTCACTTTTTGGATGGTTTGAACTTACCGGATGCGGATTTGACAAAGAAGCAGCAAAGCTTTTTTTAGAGAGAGCAAACAACAATGTTGGTCTTATTATTCCGGGCATTGCTCCTCTTCGTGATACTTTTTTTGGAAAGTGGCTTTGGCAAAACCCTAAGATGTTTGATGAACTTAAAGAATTTATGGATGAAATTCATAAAACAGGAGCTAAGCTTTTTATTCAGCTTACAGCAGGTATGGGCAGAAGCTGGGCGATTACAGAACTTGTTGCACCACTTCATAGAAATAAAATTACTCGTGCTCTTGTTAAGCCTATAATAGATACAAATCACGAACTTGCAAGTCCTAGTCCTCAGCCTTCAAGATGGGCACACGATATTATCTGCCCTGAAATGACGGCTGAACAAATTCATGAAATTATAGAAGCCTTTGCAAAAACAGCGAAGCTTTGCCGTGATGCAGGTGTAGATGGCGTTGAAGTTCATGCAGTGCATGAAGGCTATCTTCTTGACCAATTTGCAATAGAATTTTTTAACAAGCGTACAGATGAATACGGCGGAAGTTTTGAAAATCGTTATCGTTTTGCGGCAGAGGTTGTAAAAGCAATTAAAAAAGAATGTGGTAAGGATTACCCCGTATCACTCCGTTATTCCGTAGAGTCTAAAATGAAAGGCTTCTGCGAAGGTGCAATGCCCGGTGAAGATTATGTAGAAGTCGGCAGAAATATGGAAGAATCCGAAAAGGCAGCAAAATATTTGCAGGATGCAGGATATGATATGCTCAACGCCGATAATGGTACATACGATTCATGGTATTGGGCACATCCGCCGATGTATATGCCTGAAAACTGCAATCTTGAGGATGTATCACATATAAAGAAGTTTGTTGATATTCCAGTAGTGTGTGCAGGACGAATGGATGCAGAGGTCGGTGCA
>JAZRHH010000005.1:0-26179 GCA_045644665.1 Clostridia bacterium | reverse complement strand
ACACTTGATACTGAAAATAAGTGCTATTTAGAAATGTTTAAAATGATTTCTGCTTGGCAGAAAGAGTATCAGATATTTGTTGACGGAGAAATTACTAAAGAAGAATATGACCAATGGCGTTATACTTATCCTGAAAAAGATCGAAAAGGATTCAAACGCATCGTTCAATTATAAGAATAAAAAAGTTTCATAATAGACGCAAAAATCCGCCTGGAAACTTCATCGTTTTCAGGGGGATAGTTTTATTAAGCATTTATTCCCTGCAATGGTTAAATAGTATCATTTTAGTATCATCGCAGTTCTCAATGTCCCGCAAAGCCTTATTTTATGCGGCTTTCAGGGGTTTGGTTGCTTATTCCCACTCGATTGTGCCTATTGGCTTTGGTGTAAGGTCGAGGAGGACTCTATTAATCCCTTCAACCTCGTTTGTGATACGGGATGTGATTTTGTGAAGAATTTCGTATGGTATTTCTTCGATTGTTGCTGTCATAGCATCTGTGGTATTGACAGCACGGATGATTGCCGACCAACCTTCGTATCTCTTATCGTTTCTGACACCTACGCTCTTCATATCAGGCACAGCGATGAAATACTGCCAAACTGTTTTTGCAAGACCGCAAATATCAAATTCTTCTCTCAAAATTGCATCAGCTTCACGAAGAGCTTCAAGTCTATCGCGTGTTATCGCGCCAAGGCAGCGCACACCAAGACCGGGGCCGGGGAACGGCTGACGGTCTACCATAGAATCCGGAAGACCAAGTGCTTTACCTACAACTCTTACTTCATCTTTATAAAGAAGCTTAATAGGCTCTACAAGCTCAAACTTCATGTCTTCGGGAAGTCCGCCTACATTGTGATGAGCCTTTACTCCGTCACTTTCAAGAATGTCTGGATATATGGTGCCCTGTGCAAGAAAATCTACATCATCAAGCTTACGAGCTTCTTCGTCAAATACTACTATAAATTCTCCGCCTATTATCTTACGTTTTGTTTCAGGATCGGATATTCCCTCAAGCTTAGAAAGGAAACGGTCTGTTGCATCAATATATATCAAATTCGCATCCAATTGGTTGCGGAAAACTTCTATAACCTGTTCGCTCTCACCCTTACGCATTAGACCATGGTTTACATGAACACATACAAGCTGCTTACCTATTGCCTTAATAAGAAGTGCCGCAACTACAGAAGAGTCTACACCGCCGGACAGTGCAAGAAGCACCTTCTTGTTTCCAACCTGACTGCAAATTTCTTTAACCTGCTCTTCAATGAAAGCGTTTGCAAGCTCTACTGTGTTTATTCGTGCCATTGATTCAGGACGTTTATTGTTATCCATAAATATTCCTCCCTGTGCTTTTTTTACCAATATAGATATATTACCACAAAATGTGACGATTATCAAGTATTATAATAAAAAAAATAATACTGCGGGTTACAAAATTAATTTTTTATGTCAGTTATATTTTCTGCAAAATTACCAAAATTATTAATTAAATTTTAAAATTTGATTTTCTATTACCAGCGGATATTCGATTAAATTAGTCCCCTCAAGATTTTCCCTATACATATCTATAGCTGTTATTCGGCTGTTTTCATATGTGGTGTAATAATAAATCCCGCGGGTAAGATTGCAGCACGAGGAATATTCTGTATACTCATACTCGCTGCTCTCAAGACGGACGCAGCCTTTTTGCTGATACACAGAGTATAGGATATGAAAAAACTGACTGACGGCTGAATTTTCACTGATATAAGGGATATATGAATTTAACTTCGTAAATGCAGCCTTTACAAATCTTGACTGAGAAGATAAATCCCCCGGAAGTCCTATTGCACCCATTCCCCTGCTGTATTTTTTTAAGTGTATGCTTTTATGAAAATTGTTATTTGGAGGGTTTGGCGAAAGGGACATATAATTATTTAAATTAAAAAGCTGTATCGGGAAAGGAGGATTGTTTGTAAGCACCTCAAGAGGATTGTCATAAACCATAACACCCTCCTTTACGCACTCAACAACAATTGAACACTCCTTGTCACTTATCATAAAATGAAGCGGCGTGGTAGGCAGGTCCTTACTAAAGCTGATATTTGCAACATTTATTTTTTTTAGTAGGTCTTTTGCCTGGGTTATATTCTCACATTGGAGTAAAATCCAGGGTATAAACTCAAAGGACGCTATATTATCAAGATTATCACATACACTCTTATAATCTGCATTTCCTGCAAAGGCAAGTCCTGCCATGGCAAGACCTTTTTCGTTAAAGGCGTCAAAGAAAAGAGGAACTCCTTCCACCACCTTTGCCATACCGATTATGGCATAGGGATTTTTTACAGGTGCTACTTTTCTAAAATTAAAAACATAGCTTCTTGGCATGATTACAACGCTTTCTCCATAAGAAAGCTCCACATCAAGATTTCTGCCGAAGTATCGGTCACCAAAGCACGTACAAACAGAAGTACACATATTAACATCTCCTTATAATGCTAATATGTGTACTATTTTGGTGTTTTATTTATTTTTCATAGAAACAAATCCGTAGCTTTCTAAAACCTGAAAGAATTTTGCAAGGCGCTCATAAAGTGGCTGAGCTTTTTCTCCAAATTTCTCGTCTACAAGCTTTCCAAGGGCTGTTATATCACTTTTTCCGTCAATAAGGGGCCAGACAAAGCTGCCTGTTTCATCAAGATGAATATAGCTTATTTGGGGTTTTTTAAATAGCTTTTGAAAAATACGGTTGAATATGCCCTTATTTTCTATTTCAAGGGTTACTGCTCCTTCCTCGTCCATGCTCCATTTAATTTTTTCTGAGCGGACAGGAACATTATCAAGATAATTTTTTTCCTTTTTCATTTTACTTCTTCTTTCGGATAGAGAATTTTAAAAGGCTTAAAATTACAAGTGCAAAGACTATGAGGGAAGCTATGTTCATAACAGGCTCTGAAAAGTTCATAAGTCCTGAAAGGTCTATATAGGAGCCAAAGCCGAATACAGCTACAAGTGCAAGTGCTATACCAACAAGTCCCTCGCCTGCTATCATACCTGAGCAGAAAAGTATACCGTTGTTTGCATATTGTTCCTTTGTTTCCTCGTCCTTTTTAAGTTTGCTGATGATAAGACGCACAAGACCGCCCACCATAATACAAGCATTAAGCTGTACAGGAAGATATATTCCTATTGCAAAGGGGAGTACGGGTATTCCAACTATTTCAACTACAACTGAAATAAACACGCCTACAAATACCAAGGACCATGAAAGATTATTTTCCATAACTCCTTCAACAATCATTTTCATGAGTGTTGCCTGAGGTGCTGCAAGTTCCTCTGTACCAAATCCCCATGCGCTGTCCAGAAGATACATTGTGCCGCCTATTGCAAGGGCAGATGCTACAACGCCTATAACTTCGCCTATTTGCTGCTTATACGGTGTTGCACCAAGCAAAAATCCTGTTTTAAGGTCCTGTGATGTATCACCTGCAATGGCAGATACGATACAGATAATTGACCCGATTGCAATTGCACAAATCATGCCGCCTATACCGTCTGCACCTGTTATTTTAAGAAGCAGAGTTGATATAAGGAGGGTTGCAATTGCCATACCGGAAACAGGATTGTTACTGCTTCCTACAAGCCCTACCATTCTGGATGAAACAGTTGCAAAGAAAAATCCGAAAACTACAACCATTAATGCACCAAGAGGTGAAACAGGGATTGCAGGGATAATCCATACAAGAAGTGTAAGGAGTATAATTACACCAACAACTATTTTCAGGCTCATGTCACGGTCTGTTCTTGCATTACTTGCGGTGCCGGCTTTTGAAATACTTACGATAGCACCTTTAAATGTCTGAATAATTAGGGGAAGTGATTTTATAAGACTTATAATACCTCCGGCTGCAAGAGCGCCCGCGCCTATATATCTTATATAAGAGCCCCATATAGCACTAGCTCCGCCGGCTTCATATATTGCACCGATTGTTTCTGTGCCCGGATACATTATGATATTTTCGCCGAACATTACTATCATTGGAATAAGCACAAGCCAGCTTAAAACTCCGCCTGCAAACATGTATGAAGAAATTCTTGGACCGCAAATAAATCCAACGCTCATTACAGCGGGATAAATTTGAGTTCCAATTGCACCGGCAAAGCCTTTGATTGCGAAGGTTACTTCGCCTGCTACAAGCTTTAGTCCGTCAATAATAAATTTAAACACTGCCGCAACGCCCATACCGGCAAAAACGGTTGATGCACCGGCACCTCCATTTTCACCTGCAAGGAGTACCTGTGCACAGGCTGTGCCCTCAGGATACGGAAGTACACCATGCTCCTTTACTATAAGGGCATTTCTTAGGGGCACCATAAAGAATACTCCCAAAAGACCGCCAATTAGTGCAATAAGCGTAATTTCAAGTATATCAGGCTTTGCCATTTTACCTTCTGCTGCCCATAGGAACAGGGCAGGAATGGTAAATATTGCACCTGCTGCCAGGGATTCTCCGGCAGAGCCTGTTGTTTGTACAAGGTTACTTTCAAGTATTGAGTTTCTGCGAAGCAAAACCCTGTAAAGTCCCATAGCAATTACTGCCGCAGGAATTGATGCAGAAACAGTAAGTCCTACTCTGAGTCCAAGATATGCGTTTGCTGCGCCAAATACTACTGCCAAAATAATTCCTATGACAATTGATGAAACTGTTATTTCCGGCGTTATCTTCTCTGCCGGGATATATGGTTTAAAATTCTCGTTTTTCATGCCTTCTCCATTCTGATTTATTTATTATTTATCTATAGTGTAGTCAATTGTTTGTATATCATACTCTTTTGTTTTTGCTTCCAAGAATTTATTAAACAGGTCAGAAATAAGTGTCTGCTCAATTTTTTCTGTAACCTGAGCTTTATACTCCTCATATTTTTCAGGTGTTTCATCGAGAGCAAGTCTTTTTACAATATGATAGCCGTAGCTTGTTTTTACAAGATTATATTGTCCGATTTCTATACCGCTTACGCCCTCTTCAAATTCCTTTACCATTTCATCCTTGGTAAATACATATCCGTCAGGATTTGATTGTACGCCGGGGTCTTCGTTATACTGGTCTATGAGCTTATCAAAGTCTGCACCATTTTTTATCTGTCGGTACAAATCCTCTGCCTGAGCCTTTACTTTTCCTTGCTCCTCTTCTGTTTTGCCATCGGTAGTAAGAAGCAAGTGCTTTGCTCTCCAGTAGTTATCTTTAAAATATGCATCTATTGTTTCATCTGTAATGCCACTGTCAACTTTGCACTGCTCTATCAAAATATTTCTGTATGCATCGCCGTACATTACAAATTCAAAAAGCTCGTTTGAGATTTCAAGATTTTTCTTAATTTCATCAATAGAACCCATTGAAGATGTGATGTCGTCTATGAGCTTATTATACTCTTCCTCTACATCCAGCTTCATTGCGTGGCCAAGAGCACCAAATTCTGCATACATCTGGGCAGTTTTCTTTGCATTCTCTGTTACTGCCTCCGAAACGGTTCCTCCTGTTTGACCGTTGAATGCATCTTCAAAGTATCTGATATATTCTTCCTTTACTTCTACATCTCCTACCTTCATTACCACCTTGCCACTATTGGAGCAGCCTGTGAGAAGCATTGCAATTGCTAAAATTCCTAAAACTAATTTTTTCATTTTTTTCTATTCCTTTCATATTAATTCTTTTGCTCTTTGGGATAACTCGTACAACTTATTCATAGCCTCAATTGGCGTAAATGTTGTTGCATCGAGTTTTTTAAGTTCCTCTGCGAGCTTTAAAGCTTCACTATCCTCAAAGCCCATTTGAGGAGACGGGTCCTCGTGCTTTGATTTTACATTAATTTCCATACACTCGTCATTTTCTATCATGCGAAGTATTTCCTTGGCACGTTTTATAACAGGCTCAGGTACACCTGCAAGACCTGCAACCTCTATGCCGTAGCTTTGGTCTGCACCGCCGGGAACGATTTTACGGAGGAATGTTATATTATCTCCATATTTTTTCACGGCTATGTTATAGTTTTTTACACCCTCAAAGCTTTCTTCAAGCTGTGTAAGTTCATGATAGTGAGTGGCAAAAAGGGTTTTTGCACCGATATTTTTTTTGCTGTGAATGTATTCTATAACGCTCCATGCAATTGAGAGTCCGTCATAGGTGCTTGTTCCTCTTCCGATTTCGTCAAGAATTATAAGAGAGTGGCCGGTAGCCTCGTTTAGTATATGTGCCACCTCTGACATTTCCACCATAAATGTACTTTGACCTGCAGCGATATCATCCGATGCACCAACTCTTGTAAAGACCTTATCAACTATCCCAATTCTTGCAAAGCCTGCCGGAACAAAGCTTCCTATTTGCGCCATAAGAGTGATAATTGCAACCTGACGCATATATGTTGATTTACCTGCCATGTTTGGACCGGTTATTATTATCATTCTGTTTTCTTCTGTGTCAAGCTTTGTATCATTTGGAACGAACAGTGATGATTTATTCATTTTTTCAACAACAGGGTGTCTGCCATCCTTTATCTCTAGCACATCGCTCTCTGTTATTTCAGGCTTTACATAATTATATGTTGATGCGACAACAGCCAGAGAACATAAACAGTCAAGGTCTGCAACAACATCACATACTTCTTTTAGTCGTGTGATATTTTCTTTGAGAGTCCCTACTATTTCCTGATAAAGCTGACTTTCCAAGGCTGTAATTTTTTCAGAAGCACCAAGTATCATGTCCTCAAGTGCTTTTAGTTCAGGAGTTATATATCTCTCACCGTTTGCAAGGGTCTGGCGTCTCGTATAGTGCTCAGGTACCTGGTCGGTAAAGCTCTTTGAAACTTCTATACAGTACCCAAAAACCTTATTGTACTTAATTTTAAGGGTTTTAATTCCTGTTTCTTCCTTTTCCCTGGCTTCCATTTCCTTTACCCATACTCCACCCTCTGTTTTGGCAGCGATGAGTTTATCAAGCTCTTCGTTAAAGCCTTGTTTTATGACTCTTTCTTCCTTTATAAAAGAAGAAGCCTCGTCATGAATACTGTGGGTGAGATATTCCCTGATGTCCTCCATTGGCTCAAGCTTATCACAAAGGCGTCTGCTGCCTACGGCTTTGAGCCTTCCTATAAGCTCTTTTATTTTGGGAATTCTTTCAAGGGATTGTCTTAGAGAAAGCAAGTCTTTTGGTGTGACGGAGCCTATAGATATCCTTGATGTGATACGGGAAATATCATACACTCCGCTAAGCTCATCACGAATCTCGTCCCTTAGCATAACCTCTGATACAAGCTCTTCTACAGAATCAAGCCTTAGACGAACAGCCTCTGCCTTAATAAGAGGTTTTTCAAGCCATTGTTTAAGACGTCTTGCACCCATTGAGGTTTTTGTTTTGTCAAGTACCCAAAGGAGGGAGCCTTTTTTCTCACCTGTGCGCATGGTCTGGCAAATTTCAAGATTCCGTCTTGTTGCCACGTCTATATCCATAAACTCATCAATGCGATAAAGACTTAGCTTGTCCATATAGGAAAAAGAGCTTTTTTGCGTTATTTCAAGATATTTTAGTGCTGTACAAACAGATTTTTTTAAAATATCAGAGTTTACTATGTTATAATCGGGTGTTTGGCTCGGGAACTGCTTATGCAGCATTTCGTCCGGATTTTCAAACTCAAAAAATTCGTCTATCAAAACCTGGGGCGCAACCTTTATTCGCATTTGTATTTCAGAAATAACAAACTGCTCACACTCGTCGTTTACTATTATTTCTGCCGGAATGTAGCGTGCAACCTCGTTTATGGCATGGATACCGTTTTCTACACATGTAGAATAGATTTCGCCTGTGGATATATCGGAAAAGGTTACTCCGTATACTCCACCATGGCAGTAAATTGCCGCAAGGTAATTGTTTTCCTTTTCACTTAAAAGGTCGCTGTCTGTGATTGTTCCGGGGGTTACCACACGAACAACTTCACGCTTTACAATGCCTTTTTTTACGGTTTTGGGGTCTTCTACCTGCTCGCAAATTGCAACCTTATAACCTTTTTCTATAAGCTTTGCAATATATACATTTGCGCTATGAAAGGGAACGCCGCACATTGGTGCGCGCTCCTCCATGCCGCAGTCCTTGCCGGTGAGAGTGATTTCAAGCTCTCTTGAAACTAAGACTGCGTCATCAAAAAACATTTCGTAAAAGTCGCCCAGTCTGTAAAAAACAATTGCGTCTTTATATTTTTCCTTCGTTAAAAGGTATTGTTCCATCATGGCTGTCATGACATATACCTACCCTTTCTGATAAAGTTTATTTAATGACAGCCTCCGCATGAAGAACAGTCGTGTGTACAGCCGGGTGTCTGACCTGTGATATAGAAGTTCAAAACACCGTTTATTTCGTTAACTACTCTGTCAAATTCTTTCTTGGCTTCTACGTATTCTTTTATACTTTCTGATGATTCAACCATTTTTTTGAAAGCCTCTTCGTTTAGCTTAATTGCTTCTTCTTCTGTGATTTTGCCGTTTTGGATATCACGGCCAAGGTTCATTCTGTTCATGTTAAACTCCATCATAAGAGTTTTTGCATTTTCGTCCTCCAGCTGTTTAGCTTCTGCAGCTTTTAGCTTTTTCATTTCCTCGCTGTTTGCAATAAGCTCTCCAAGCTCTCTTGTTTTTTCGATAATTTGTGACATAATTTTTAGTTCCTTTCTTCTATTTCACCATTAAGGCTCCATGTATGAGCCTTTGTTATTTTAACTTTTATATATTTTCCTTTAAGGTCAGGGCTTCCTGAAAAGTTTACGATTTTTGTGTTTTCCATACGTCCTGAAAGCACATTAGAGTCGTTCTTACTTTCCCCGTCTACCAAGACCTCTACAGTTTTTCCTACAAATGCAAGATTTTTCTTAAGAGAAATTTCGTTTTGAACTTCAAGGAGTCTGTCAAAGTTTTTATGAATTTCTTCCTCAGACAGCACAAAGTCAAGCTTTGCAGCAGGAGTGCCCTCACGCCTTGAATATATAAATGAAAATATATTATCAAATTCCACTTCTTTTAAGACATTAAGAGTTTCTTCAAAGTCTTCATTTGTTTCTGTAGGGAAGCCTACGATTACATCAGTAGAAAGTGCAATATCAGGAATACGCTCCTTTAAAAGATTGATTTTCCCTATATATTCTTCCTTGGTATACCTTCTGTTCATCTCTTTCAGCACTCTGTTGCTGCCTGCCTGAAATGGCAGATGAAGCTGATGACAAACCTTATCGCAGGACGCCATTGTGTTTATAAGCTTCTCGCCAAAATCCTTGGGGTGAGATGTTACAAACCGTATTCTGCGAATGCCCTCTATTTCGTTTACCATAGCGAGCAAGTCCGAAAAGTCTATATTTTCTTCCAGGTCCTTTCCGTAGGAGTTTACGTTTTGGCCAAGAAGTGTTATTTCTGTTACTCCTGAAGCTGCAAGGCTTTTTATTTCGTTTATTATATCTGCGCTTTTGCGGCTTCTCTCACGTCCTCTCACATATGGGACAATACAATAGCTGCAGAAATTATTACAGCCGTACATGATAGAAACCCATGCCTTATTATTATCATCGTGGAGCACCGGTATTCCCTCTGCTATATACCCCTCGCTGTCCTCTGTGCTGACAACCCGCTTTGAGCCATGTAGAGTATCGTAAAGAAGCTCAGGAAATTTGTAAAGTGCGTGAGTTCCAAATACAAGATCTACCTGTGGATGCTTTTTCTTTATTTCCAAAGGTATGTGCTTCTGCTGTACCATACAGCCGCAAACACCTATAACAAGGTCAGGTCTTGACTCTTTTAAATGCTTTAGTATTCCAAGGCGACCAAAAACCTTTTGCTCTGCGTTTTCTCTTACAGCACAGGTATTATATATTATAAGATCTGCCTCATTTTGGTTATCAGTAAACTCATAGCCGCACTCCTTGAGCATACCACGGATACGCTCTGTGTCATTTTCGTTTTGCTGACAGCCATAGGTTTCTGTGAGAGCAAGGGGCGCTCTTCCCTTACTGTTCGATACATTGTTTAATATTTCTTTTATTTTGTGAGTAAATGCTCTTTGGCGCTCTATCTCTTCGGGTGATACAATAATTGCCACGGGCATCCTACCTTTCTTTGTATTCTTTCTGATTATTACAGATGCTCAATATCAAGTCTTATTCCTCAGTACAAATTTTTATCATAGTGTGAGTCCAAATACCATATTTGTTTTTGAAATTCACTTTGAAATTTGCAGCATCATCAGGAATTTTTCTTGAAAATTTACCTGACTCTTTCTCTTCCTCTGTCAGTTCTTCCAACTTTGAAAGTGAACTGCAGCAGGGATTATAAAATTTTACAGCGGTTTGCTCATCATCTACACCCCTGGTTTCTCCTTTTGATTTTTCGCGGAAATCCATGTGTAGTATTTCGCTTTCATTGTCACAGGGATTTGCACTTACGCTCAGAATTCCGTCCTTAACTGTATATGTTATTTCAGGGTCTGTTACACAAAATTCCAGTGTTTCGCCTGTAGAGAGAAGCTTTACAGTATAATAGCCTCTGTCAAATCTTTTTGCTATCTTTCCTCTTCCTGAGATTACAAACTTATCTATAAGCTCATTTTCTTTGTAAATTTCAATTTCGTTTTCTTCATCAAGAAACGCAGAAATAACAACATCCTCATATGCACGGTAGTTTGTCTTATTTCCGTAGTCAAGGGCGATATTTGGGAGCTTTGTTTCCAGCTTGCCTGACACAAAGGCGCTGTCTGTGGGATTAGGCTCGGGAACAGAGTCTAAGAAGTCATACCTACAAATTCCAAACAGCTTAAATTTTTCATAAAACTCTTCCGGAGTAAACTGCCGTCTTACACAAGTAGGTCTGATTGCTTCCGAAACCTCAACCTGCTGCACCTGTCCATTTTCATCGCATATAACATCTGTTACAAGAGCAACATGGTTTCGTCCGTTTCCATAGGCATAAAGAACATCACATATTTCTATCTGGTCAACTGTATACTCTGACGGTTCATAGATTTTGTGCATACCGGGAACTGTAAGCCACCTTTTTGTGGAATACCGCTGGGGAATATTTAGTGCATAGCGGGCAAGTCCATTACATACAATGCCAAAGTATGCCCATGAATTGTTGTGACCTTCAAGGTCCTTGGTGTAAAGGGCGCTATCGGGATTATTTACTATAGTAGAAAAGGTTTCAAAAGAAATGTTTTCTGTTACAAATTTATCTGTAGGCTCTGTTGAGGAATAAATCATTCCTTTTACTGTCTTTCCTGCAGGCAAAACTGTTTTCCCTGTTGCTTTTGTAAAGGTAGGTATATCCCGGACAGGTGTCCATTCAAATTCCGTTAAAAGCCTTGCTCTTGCAAGGACCGCCTTTTTACCTTTTGAAAGCTCTTGTGTTCTCATTTAAAATACCTCCCAAAACACATCACATTATATTGTACCATAATTCACACCCGATTACAATATAAATCTCATAAAATTGTTATTTTTTACTCCATGTTTTTAAGAAAAGAGCGTATCTCTTCCTCCACTTCTTCTACCTCTTTTTTAAAGGCTTCGGCGCTTAGTCGGACAGCTCCGCCGCCAAGGATTATAAGCTGTTCCAGATTATCCGATGTAGCAACGCGGACACGGTGGTTTTTTGATAGTTTTCTTGTAACCTTTTCTATATACATATCCGCAGTTTCTGCTTCTTTCGTATATACTACATCCACTCCGTGGACTCTTTCTACCTCTCCGTGATTGCCCTTGACCTTATATGCGTCAAAGACAAGTATGACGTTCGTTTGCTTAAAGCCCTGATAGTTACAAACTATGTCTATAAGGCTATTTCTTGCGTGCTCAAGACTATCTTTTGCAAGATTTTTAAGCTCGTCCCAGGCATATAGAACATTATATCCGTCAATTAGCAGGTACTCATCACCTTTAAAGGTGATTTTTGATTTTGGAACCTTTGTTTTTATTGGCTTCCTTGTTTCAAGAGTGCTGTGGAGCACCCTCTTTACAGGGCCGTAGGTTTTTTCAAATATTCGAAGCAGCTCCTCGTCCGTTGCAACTGTTTTTATATATTCACGAACAGGACTTTCTACATACTCCTCTTCTTTTAGAAGAGCACAGTCTATATGCATATATTCAGGCACTTTATCCCATTTAACGACAAATCCTGCACCATGATCGCAAAAAACAGAGTCCGCTGTGTTTTCTAAGTCCTGCTCCGCCTTGTAGCCTGTTTCCTCGATTATCTTATCAGCATTGTGACATTCCTTATACTCTTTAAAGGTACAGGAAAGTCTGCCTCTACCTTTTGTGTAGCCGGCCACTTCGGTCATATATTCCGATATTTCGGATACGGGCACCTCGCCCTTTATGCTCGCAAACTCTCCGGTTGTTTCGGGTGGCAAAAAGCTTCCGCCCATGTTTTGAATATCCGTCATAGCTCTGCCCACATTTTCTGAGGGAACATAGAGTGAAAAGCTATACCAAGGCTCAAGTAAAACACTCTCTGCACCCATAAGAGCCTGTCTTACAGCTCTGTAGGTTGCCTGTCTGAAATCTCCACCCTCTGTGTGCTTAAGGTGTGCTCTGCCTGCCATAAGGGATATTTTTATATCGGTTATAGGAGACCCTGTAAGAACTCCAAGATGTGTTTTTTCTGCAAGATGTGTGAGTATTAGTCTTTGCCAGTTTTTATCTAAATCCTCTTCACTGCATTTTGTATCAAATACCACTCCGCTGCCCACTTTTAATGGCTCAAGCAAAAGATGCACTTCTGCATAGTGGCGAAGAGGCTCATAGTGTCCAACACCGTAGGCACTCTCTCTTATTGTTTCCTTATATGCTATGCCGCCTTTTCCAAAGGTTACGGGAAGAGAAAATCTGTCGTATATTATTCTTTTTAGAACTTCAAGCTGAATATTACCCATAAGCCGTATGCGGATTTGTCTTAGCTGTTCATTCCACTCTATTTTTAAGGTGGGGTCCTCTTCCTCAAGACCTCGGAGCATTATAAGTGCCTTATGCTCGTCAAAGCCATCAGGCAGTATTACGCTGTAGTTAAATACCGGCTCTAAAAACGGATTTTCGCTGTTTTCTTCAAAGCCAAAGCCCTGTCCCGCAAAGGTGTGGGAAAGTCCGGCAACTGCACAAACCTCTCCTGCAACTGCTTTTTCAGCCGTCTTGTATTTTGCACCGGAGTATATTCGTATCTGGTTTACCTTTTCTGCAAAATTACCTTTATCTGTGACAGTTTCAAGCTCGTCACGGACGCTGAGTGCGCCCCCTGTGATTTTCATGTGCGTAAGGCGCATGCCCTTTTCGTCATAGGTAATTTTAAATACCTTTGCGCCAAAATTTGCCGAGCTGTTTTTATCGTCTGTATATTTTTCAAGAGTTTCAAGAAATTCGTCAACGCCCTTAAGCTTAAGAGCAGAGCCGAACACGCAGGGGTATACCTTTCTTCTTAGTATACTGTCCTTTATCGTTTCCACCCTTACGCTACCGTCCATAAATTCTTCAAGACACGCCTCATCACAAAGAGCAAGTTCTTCAAAGTCAGCTCCTTTTGTAAAGTCAACAAATCCGTCTCCAAAACGGCTTTTAAGCTTGTTTATGATTTCCCCGGAGGAGCGCTCTGATATATCTGTTTTGTTTATAAAAACAAAAACAGGTACATTATAGTCGTGAAGAAGTTTCCAGATTGTTTCTGTATGGCTTTGAACACCCTCACTTGCGCTTACTACGAGTACGGCGTAGTCAAGGACCTTTAGTGTCCTTTCTGTTTCTGCAGAAAAGTCTACGTGCCCCGGAGTGTCAAGAAGCGTAAAGTCTGTATCCTTATAAGAAAACACAGCTTGTTTTGAAAAGATTGTTATTCCTCTTTCCTTTTCTATTGCATCTGTGTCAAGAAATGCATCCTTATGGTCTACCCGCCCAAGACTTCTGATCTCTCCCGAGCGATAGAGAATTGCCTCGGAAAGAGTTGTTTTGCCGCTGTCTACATGGGCGGTGATACCAATTACTATTCTTTTTTTCATACACTCGCCCTCCTTGTTTGCTTAACCAAAATATTATATAATATTTTAGCCTTTATTTCAATAGATAAAAGTAAATTTTATAGTGACAAACACAAAAATATATGGTATAATAAAGAAAATTTGTTAAGGAGCAAACTTAAAATGAAGAGGATTATTGTTTGTATTTCTTTTATTTTTTCTATTTTGTGCTGCTCTGCTTATGCTGACGGCTTTTCTTATTACAGCCTTAAGCAAACCGGAGAAGCAAGCGAGCAGGGGCTTAGTGAATACACCCTATACGACAAAAGCGGTAATTTAGTTTACACACCAAGATTTGGTGAAGGATTTTCCTTTTTTTCAAACACCCTGCCTGAAAAATATGATTCAAGAGAATTCGGATACATAACACCTGTCAGAAATCAGTTTTATTTTGGCACATGCTGGGCACACTCTATACTTGCCTGCGCAGAGACAAGTATGGTTAAACAAGGCCTTGAAAGCACCAATATAAACTATTCGGAAAAGCATCTTGCATATTTTACACACAAGGCTAACTCTCTTTTTAATGACGGAACTGATACAACTTCGGCTAACGAGGGTTATTTTACGGGAGGAAACACATACCAGGCGTTTCAGATTTTGCAAACACGCCAGGGAACTGCCATCGAAGTAGATTACCCTTACCCTATATTTGCTGATGAAACTATTGATGAAGCAAACAGATATGACTTTAATGCAGAGCTTTTGGAACACGGATACCTTTTAACAGAATCATCCGCAAAACAAGCTATTATGGAGCATGGTGCCATTGCTCTTTCGTACTACGTTCATCCAAATGATGCATATATGTCACAAAATATGAGTTATTACCAGAACACAAAATCTACGACCAATCACTCTGTAACAGTTGTCGGTTGGGACGATAGCTACGCTGTAGAAAACTTTGACCCATTTTGCAGACCAGAGGCTCCGGGTGCATGGCTTGTTAAAAACAGCTACGGAAAGCAGTGGGGAAATGACGGATATTTTTGGCTCTCATACTATGACACTTCCATTAATACAGTTTCCTACACAAAAATGGGCGCAAAATCAAATGAGGGTATAATGCACACATATCAGGGAAGTGATATGACATATCTCGTTGATTGTCCTGCAGCAAATGTATTTCAAGCAAAGGAAAATCAGACTCTTACATCTGTAGGATTTAACGCTTATAACACTGTTTCCTATAAGATTGAAGTTTATGTAGGAAATGAAGAAAAGCCAGGCTCACCAATTATAGGAGAGCCGGTACAAACTCTCACAGGGTATACACCGTTCATGACAGGATTTTTAAAGGTGGATTTAGATGAGGAAATTGAGCTTTCAGAAAACCAATATTTTTCTGTGGTAGTGTACCAGTACGATGAAAATGATAATTTTGCTATGAACTGGGTTGAGGGCGGCGAAAGCTACTCGTCAAACCCGGGAGAAACATACATTCTTGATGAGGGTGTATGGATTGACGGCAGTGCCACTACAAACTCCTTTACCCCAAACAATGCAGGAATATTTGCATACGCTGAGCCAACTGTATATACAGTTAAATTTGACACTCGTGGCGCAGGTGAGATAACTGCCCAGACTGTAGAAAAAGGTGCATGTGCCACAATGCCGGAAGCTCCCGAAAGAGAGGGATTTGAATTCCTTGGCTGGTACGAAAATGCAAGTGTATCAATGCCGTGGAGCTTTGAAACCCCTGTAAACCGGAATATAACATTATATGCAAAATGGTCAGAACTTTCCAATGTATCTGCTTCTACGCCAAGAAAATACTTTAATAATGACAACGGAATAAGATTTAAAATAGATGCGAATTATGGTGATAATTACAGGATAATCATAAGAGATAATGATGGAATGTTTGCAATACCAAGGCATAATGTTTTTAACACAAACATTGCTCTTAATATAAGGGCTGTTTCAGATTATTCTATATATGCACAGGTTATGGGTGCAAACGGAGAGGTCATAGAAACAGACACAATAGACTTTAAAATAACGGATAAGACAAACATATGGAAATACGGTAACGTTGTTGAGGCTACTAACATTCCGACAGAGGGAGCGTATTTGATTTTTGCTACATTTGACGGAAGCGGAAAACTTACACAGGTGAAATCTAAAAAGTATACTTCTGATCCCCGGGTTTTAGATGTACCTGATGGCACAAAAATAATGCTGTGGGGCGCAGATTTTGCAACACCACTTTGTAAAAGTATAGATTAAAAAAAAACACCCTTACGGGTGTTTTTTTATACAAGTTTTATTTTCTTTAACAGACCATACAGTTTATCTCCCGTTGGGAGCATTTTTATTTCTTCCTCGGTCATGATTTTAAGCTTAAATATGGCTATAAAATACACAATTGCAGCAATACCAATAGCTACAGGAAGTGCAACAAAATTGGAGTGCACAACATAATCTGTTCCCATATATGCACCCTTTGCTACTGCTGCCATTATAATTCCTGCAAAAAGTGGCTTTAGAACATATTTTACAAGGCTCATATTAAGTGAAATGTTTTTAGCAAGGACAGCAAAGCAGATGCCAAAAGAAATTACCTGACAAACTACCGAGCTTATTGCCGCACCGTAAATATTAACTGACGGGATTCTTATAAGGATAATGTTTAAAATTATCTTTACCAGGCAGCCGCAGATTAGTCCCGTTGCCGGGGTATACACTTTTCCCATCCCCTGCAGGGATCCGGAAATTGTTTGATTAAGAGCTGTAAAAATAAGCGCTATAGAGCTTATCTGCAAAAGGTCAAATCCAAGCTGCGCGTTTGGGTATATTAGCTTATAAATTGGCTGTGCAAGGGAAATGTACCCGAAAGCACAAGGGAGTATAAGCAAAATTGAAATAAGGAAAGAATAGTTTATCTTCCCTGCCGCCTCTTTTTTATCGCCTATTGCAAGTGCTCCCGATATTGAAGGGACAAGAACTGTTGCAAATGCAATATTAAGGGCAAGGGGCATGTTTATTAGTGTGTCGCTTTTTCCAAGAACTCCGGCAAGTCGTACAGCCTCCCGGTTTAGCTGTTCAAGGGTTGGATACACAACAGCGGAGGTGTTACCATATGCCGGTATGTATGAGGCAAAGGCAACCTCTATTCCTCTTGTTATGGTTGCTGTGTCTATTACACGGTTTATTGCCGTTATGATGGAGCCAAGAGAAATAGGAATAGAAATCATAAGTATGCTTTTCATCATCTTGCCAGTGGATATTTTATTAAACACACTTGCATCTGATTTTTGAAGCTTTTCTTTGATGTCTTTTTTATGTTTATTATAAAACACAAGCAGATACCCAAAGCTGAGCACTGTTGCAACAGAGCTTGCAAAATTTGCCCATGCAGCCATGTACTGTGGCTCAAGTCCTACAGAAAACCATACAAATATTATTGTGAGCGTACATTTGAATATTTGCTCAAGGACCTGTGAGTTGCTTGTGGCTTTCATATTTTGAAGTCCTACAAAGTATCCTCTTATTACACTTGACACACACACAAAGAAAATTGATGGGGAAAGTGCTCGCATTGTATATTCAACGCCTGCCATATTAACCACATGGTATGCAACAAAGTTTGCACCAAAAAACAGGGCTGCGCTGCAGGCAATACCAATACCTGCAAAAAGCTTAAAGGCTGTCTTGAACACAGCGTATGCACCTTTATAATCCCCTACCGCTGTGCGCTCTGCTACCATTTTTGAAATGGCGTTTGGAACACCAACAGAAGACACGGCAAGGAGCAGCGTATACACCTGAAATCCGGCAGTATAAAAGCCGTTTCCGGCGTCTCCAAAACCTCGAATATTGGTGATAACCATACGGTATACAAGTCCAAAAAGCTTAACAAGGAGCTGTGCCATAAGTATTACACTTACATTTTTCATGAATGACTGTTTTTTGTCTGACACTTCCCTACCTCCTTCTAAAAATTTGCGGCAGCATTTTAGGGCTGAATGAGTTTAGATGCAGAACGAAGGAAACGAAGTGTCAGGCGATTTTATCGCTTGACACCCTGCCCGCAGTCGTACGAGTGTACGTCAAGGGGTGAGTTTCCTTTGGAGTTCAATAGCAAAATTTGAATAGAAAGTCGCACATAATGCGACTTTCTACCATAATTTGTAGATTTACTTGCGATAAAACAAACCAGGAATTTAGGCTATTGAACGGTCTGCGCTAAAGGCAACAGCCCTATTATAGTTTATTTTATTTGGTCGTTAGGTATTACCTGTCCGTCAACTTTTATGCTGATATCCTTATAAAGTGACATACCTGTTCCCGCAGGAATAAGCTTACCGATAATAACATTTTCCTTAATACCGATAAGTGGGTCAACCTTACCCTTAATTGCAGCGTCTGTAAGAACCTTTGTTGTTTCCTGGAATGAAGCTGCTGAAAGGAATGAATCTGTTGCAAGTGAAGCCTTTGTAATACCAAGGAGCACCGGTGAGTATGTTGCATGGCGTCCTTCAAAGCCTGACGGAACCTCCATGTAATCATCACTGAATACCACTTCGCCTGTTTCTTCATCAATTTCAGGTGACGGTGCTGTTCCGCCGTTATCCTCAAGGTACTTGGCAATTTTGTCAACGTCTCTGTTTGCCATTTCAAGCTCAAAGATATCAACAACTGAACCCATAAGAAGATTTGTATCTCCTGAATCCTCTACTCTTACCTTACGGAGCATTTGTCTTGTGATAACCTCAACGTGCTTGTCGTTGATGTCAACACCCTGCATACGATAAGTTCTCTGTACTTCACGGGTGATATATACCTGTACCTCGTGAGGACCGAGTATTCTTAAAATATCGTTAGGGTTAATTGAACCCATTGTAAGCTCTGCACCCTTCTTTATTACATCGCCGCTTTTTACAACAATGCTTGATGAGTACGGGATTGCATATGTCTTTGCTTCTCCTGATTCGTCGTCTGTTACTATAACTTCTCTCTTCTTCTTTGTTTCGGAAACTGTTACTGTGCCGCCGATTTCAGAAATTATTGCAACACCCTTTGGCTTACGTGCTTCAAAAAGTTCTTCTATACGTGGGAGACCCTGTGTGATATCGCTTCCTGAAGCAACACCGCCGGCATGGAACGTACGCATGGTAAGCTGTGTACCCGGCTCACCGATTGATTGAGCCGCAATAATACCAACTGCTTCACCAACATTTACAAGCTCACCTGTTGCAAGGTCACGTCCGTAACACTTAGCACAAACGCCCTTTCTGCATTCACAGGTAAGAACGCTGCGAATTTTAACACTTTCAATGCCGCATGAGATTATCTTTTCTGCGTCTATGTCAGAAATAATCTCTCCGCCTTTTACGATAATTTCGTTTGTTTCGGGATTTACTATATCAAACTTAGCTGTACGTCCGATAATACGGTCCTTAAGTGGCTCGATAACCTCGTTACCGTCCATGATAGCTGTTACTTCTTCGTATCTTTCTGTACCACAGTCAATTTCACGTACAACAACGTCCTGTGAAACGTCAACAAGACGACGTGTAAGGTAACCTGAGTCAGCTGTACGAAGAGCTGTATCTGTAAGACCCTTTCTTGCACCGTGAGATGAGATAAAGTACTCAAGTACATTAAGACCCTCACGGAAGTTTGCACGGATAGGAATTTCGACTGTTCTACCCTGTGTATCCGCCATAAGACCACGCATCGCTGCAAGCTGTCTTATCTGGTTAACGCTACCACGGGCGCCTGAGTCTGCCATCATGAATATTGGGTTGAACTTGCCAAGGTTTGCCATCATGGCGTTTGTTACCTTACCTGAAGCCTCTGCCCATATATCAATAACAGACTTATATCTTTCGTTATCTGTAAGGAAGCCTCGTCTGTACTGCTTCATTACCTTTTCTACACGTTCCTCTGCGTCTGCAAGAATTGCTTTCTTTTCTTCAGGAACCTCGATGTCTGAAACGGCTACAGTGATTGCACCCTGTGTTGAATATTTATAACCTGTTGCTTTTATAAGGTCAAGAACATTTGCAGTCTCTGTAATACCACACACTCTTATACACTTGTCGATTATCTTGCCAAGCTCTTTCTTGCCTACTCTGAAGTCTACTTCGTAGTCAAGGAAAGTATCCGGATTAGTTCTGTCAACAAATCCGATATTTTGCGGAATGTTGTTATTAAAGAGAATTCTACCAACTGTTGTTTCAATTAGCTTTGAGTGAGAAACTCCCTCAAACACACCTGTTTTTCTAACCTTTATAAGTGAGTGAAGACCTACAGACTTATTATGGTATGCCATAATTGCCTCGTCCTCGTCTGCAAATATCTTACCTATTCCCGGCTCGTCTTCCTTAACGATTGTAAGGTAGTAACTACCTAAAATCATGTCCTGTGTTGGAACTGTTACAGGATTTCCGTCCTGTGGCTTCAAAAGGTTGTTAGCAGAGAGCATAAGGAATCTTGCTTCTGCCTGTGCTTCCGGTGAAAGAGGCACATGGACAGCCATTTGGTCACCGTCAAAGTCCGCATTGTAAGCTGTACATACAAGTGGGTGAAGCTTAAGTGCACGACCCTCAACAAGTACAGGTTCAAACGCCTGAATACCAAGTCTGTGAAGTGTAGGAGCACGGTTAAGAAGTACAGGATGCTCCTTAATTACTTCTTCAAGCACATCCCAAACCTCTGCGCTGCCACGTTCTACCATACGCTTTGAACTCTTTATATTAAATGCAAGTTTTCTTGCTACAAGCTCTTTCATAACAAACGGCTTAAAGAGCTCTATTGCCATTTCCTTTGGAAGTCCGCACTGATAAATCTTAAGTTCAGGACCAACAACGATAACTGAACGGCCTGAATAGTCAACACGCTTACCAAGAAGGTTTTGTCGGAAACGTCCCTGCTTACCTTTGAGAAGGTCAGAAAGGGATTTAAGCGGTCTGTTACCAGGTCCGGTAATAACTCTTCCACGTCTGCCGTTGTTGATAAGTGCGTCAACAGCTTCCTGAAGCATACGCTTTTCGTTTCTGATAATAATATCAGGTGCGCCAAGTTCAAGAAGACGCTTAAGTCTGTTATTTCTGTTTATAACACGTCTGTAAAGGTCGTTTAAGTCACTTGTTGCAAATCTTCCGCCATCGAGCTGTACCATTGGTCTGAGCTCAGGTGGAATAACAGGAACAACTGTCATAATCATCCATTCAGGTCTGTTGCCTGAAAGACGGAATGCTTCTACAACCTCAAGTCTTTTTAAAATTTTTGCTTTTTTCTGTCCGGCTGTTAGACCTTCAAGCTCTTCTTTGAGCTCTTTTGAAAGCTGCTCTAAGTCAATCTTTTTAAGGAGCTCTAAAATTGCTTCTGCACCCATACCTGCCTTGAAAGCACTTCCGTACTTTTCACAGGCTGCACTGTATTCGCTCTCTGACAGAACTTGGTTTTGCATAAGGTCTGATTCGCCCTTATCTGTTACTATATATGCTGCAAAGTAAAGTACCTTTTCGAGATGTCTTGGTGACAAATCAAGCATTTGTCCCATAGCAGAGGGCACTCCCTTAAAGTACCAGATATGAGATACAGGAGTTGCAAGTTCAATGTGACCCATACGCTCACGACGTACCTTTGACTTTGTAACTTCAACGCCGCATCGGTCACAGACAACGCCCTTATATCTGATTTTCTTATACTTACCGCAGTGACATTCCCAGTCCTTTGTAGGACCAAAGATTTTTTCGCAGAACAAACCGTCACGTTCCGGCTTGAGTGTTCTGTAATTTATTGTTTCAGGCTTTTTTACCTCACCGAAAGACCAATCAAGGATTTTTTCCGGTGATGCAAGCCCTATTTTTATAGCTTCAAAACTGTTAAATTCTAACATCTGATAACCTCCGTATAAAATATCTGATTAATCTTCTAATTCACCGTCAAATGAGTCTTCATCATCACCAAGGAATTCACTTTCGTCTATTTCGTAGTCAAAATCATCCTCTATATCAGACTCTTCCTCATCGTCAAGGTCATCGAATTCCGAAAGCTCATAGTCAGGTATCATACCCGCATCTCCAAGATTTCCTTCGTCAAGCTGGAGGTTAATGCCGTCTGCATCCTCCATCACATTTGAAAGTTCTTCTCTTGGTACGTAATCGTCATCCTCTTCGGTCATTTCGTCAAGGTCTATTTCGTCTCCTGTGCTGTTGAGTATACGAACATCAAGAGCAAGAGATTGAAGCTCTTTAACAAGCACCTTAAAGGATTCAGGGATACCCGGCTTTGGAATGTTCTCGCCTTTAACAATTGCTTCATATGTCTTAACACGTCCAACAATATCATCGGACTTAACTGTAAGGATTTCCTGAAGTGTATATGCTGCGCCGTACGCTTCAAGTGCCCAAACTTCCATTTCACCGAAACGTTGTCCACCGAACTGAGCTTTACCACCAAGAGGTTGCTGAGTTACAAGTGAGTATGGGCCTGTTGAACGGGCATGGATTTTATCGTCTACCAAGTGGTCTAGTTTCAGGTAGTGCATGACACCAACTGTAACAGGATTATCAAACTTGTCACCTGTACGTCCGTCATATACAATTGACTTAAAGTCTTTTCTGAGGCCTGCAATCATAAATGCATCTGCAAGGTCTTCGTCCTGCGCACCGTCAAATACAGGTGTTGCAAGTTTAAGGAACTTGCCTTCCTCTACATTTTCAAGTGCTTTTATAATGGTTTCGGCATAGTCTATTGAGTATTCTACAATATTTTCTATTGCCTTTGTAATAGCCTTTGACTCTTCCTTAACCTTTTTAACAGCAGCCATGATAGCTTTCTTGGACATATCGCTTCTGTCCATTTCAAGAAGTGCTTCGCTTACCTTTTTAAGATATTCGTCTGTTGCACCAAGTGTATCGTCAAGGTGTAGAGCTTCTACACGATGTGCTGCAACTCTTACAATATTCTTTCTGATTTCATCAGGAGCCATAAAGCTAAGAGTTCTGTATGCGTAGCCAAGGTGCATTTCAAGTACCTGACCGATGTTCATACGTGAAGGTACGCCAAGAGGGTTAAGCACAATTTGAAGCGGTGTTCCGTCTTCCAAAAATGGCATATCTTCTCTTGGGAGAACACGTGAAACGACACCCTTGTTACCATGACGGCCCGCCATTTTGTCACCTACAGAGATTTTTCTCTTTTGTGCAATATAGCATCTTACAACCTTGTTAACGCCGGGGCTCATTTCGTCTCCGTTTTCTCTTGTAAATTCCTTAACGTCAACGATTATACCGTTTTCACCATGAGGAACTCTAAGTGATGTGTCTCTTACTTCTCTTGCTTTTTCGCCGAAGATTGCACGGAGAAGTCTTTCTTCTGCTGTAAGCTCTGTTTCTCCCTTTGGAGTTACCTTACCAACAAGAATATCACCTGAACGCACCTCTGCACCTATACGAATAATACCTTCTTCGTTAAGGTCCTTAAGGGCGTCCTCTGAAACGTTTGGAATATCTCTTGTAATTTCTTCGGGTCCGAGCTTTGTATCACGTGCTTCGCACTCGTATTCTTCTATATGAATTGATGTAAATACATCGTTTTTAACAAGCTCTTCACTTATTAATACAGCGTCCTCGTAGTTATAACCTTCCCATGTCATAAAGCCTATGAGAATATTCTTACCAAGGGCAAGCTCACCATTTGACATAGCAGGACCGTCAGCAATAATCTGGCCCTTTTCTACAGTGTCTCCTGCCTTTACGATTGGTCTGTGATTTATGCATGTGCTTTGGTTTGAACGGGCAAACTTTGTTAGCTTATGGCTGTGAGATGCACCGCTTTCACCCTTGATTTCGATAAACTCTGAGTCTACCTTTTCAACTACGCCGGCTTCCTTTGCCAAAATTGCAGAACCGGAGTCCTGAGCAACCTTGTGCTCAATACCTGTTCCAACAATTGGTGAATCTGTTGTAAGAAGAGGTACTGCCTGACATTGCATGTTTGAACCCATGAGCGCACGGTTAGCGTCATCGTTTTCAAGGAATGGGATACATGCTGTTACAACAGATACAAGCTGTCTTGGAGATACGTCCATGAAATCTATGTTAGATGCCGGAACTTCTATAATTTCATCACGAAAACGTGCTGATACTCTCTTATCGAGGAACTTTCCGTTTTCGTCCAAAAGCTCGTTTGCCTGTGCAATAATATACTCATCTTCCATGTCTGCTGTCATATAAATGATTTCGTCTGTTACGCAGCCTGTTTCTTTATCAACTCGTCTGTAAGGCGCTTCAATAAAGCCATGCTGGTTAATTCTTGAGAATGTTGCAAGAGATGTGATAAGACCGATGTTTGGTCCTTCCGGAGTTTCTATCGGACACATTCTGCCGTAGTGTGAGTAGTGAACGTCACGCACTTCGAAGCCGGCTCTTTCTCTTGAAAGACCGCCGGGGCCGAGGGCAGAAATTCTTCTCTTATGACGGAGTTCTGCAAGTGGGTTTGGCTGGTCCATGAACTGTGAAAGCTGTGATGAACCAAAGAACTCGTTTATTGCAGCGATTATAGGTCTTATATTTATAAGTGATTGAGGTGTTATGATTTCAAGGTCCTGTGTAGACATTCTCTCACGGATAACTCTTTCCATTCTTGAAAGACCGATTCTGAACTGGTTTTGAAGAAGCTCACCAACGCTTCTGAGTCTTCTGTTACCAAGGTGGTCAATATCGTCTACAGTTCCTGTTCCGTTTGCAAGGTTAAACACATAGTTTATTGATGCAAAAATATCTTCGCGGATAACGTGCTTTGGTGAAAGTTCTGCCATACGGCGGCCTATCATCGCAGCAGTTTCTGCCGGAACTTCTTTTTTGGTAATTTCTTTATTTTCAACAAGTGCTGAAACATCGTTTAATACACTTTCAAGTACTTTTCTTGAAACCTTGAATGTATGAAGTTCCTGCTCGTTTTTGCAGTTATCAATTCCGGCTTCTACAAGAGCCTTGCAAACATCTTCGTCTACATACTCTGAAAGGTATACCATGTCGTTTGAGAATACCTTAACTTCTTTTTCTTCTATTGTAAGGTATACTGTATTAACACCGCATCTGTCAATTGCGGCTGCCATGTCCTCTGAAAGTACGTCTCCGGCTGCAGCTACAACCTCGCCTGTTCTTGGGTCAATTACATCACGGGCAAGCTGCTTGCCACGTATTCTTCCATAGAGTTCAAGCTTTTTGTTGTACTTATATCTACCAACTTTTGCAAGGTCATATCTCTTTGGATCAAAGAGCATGTTGAAAATAAGAGATTCTGCATTTTCAACGTTTAATGGTTCACCCGGACGGAGTCTTTTGTAGATTTCAAGAAGAGCCTCGTCACGATTGTCAAGCTTGTCCTTCTCAAAGGTTGCAAGAAGCTTTGGGTCTTCTCCAAACATGTCAAGAATAGCTGAATTTTTTTCCAGCATATGAGGATTATCTATACTACCAAGTGCACGAATGAGCACAGTTACAGGTATTTTTCTTGTACGGTCAATACGAACATAGAACACGTCATTTGAGTCTGTTTCATACTCAAGCCAAGCACCACGGTATGGGATTACGGTTGATGTATAAAGCGGCTTACCTGTCTTATCTCTGTCAAAAGCATAATAGATGCCCGGAGAACGAACAAGCTGGCTGACAACAACACGCTCTGCGCCGTTGATGATGAATGTTCCCTGCTCTGTCATAAGAGGGAAGTCGCCCATGAAAATTTCCTGTTCTTTAATTTCGCCTGTTTCCTGATTGATAAGTCTTACAGACGCCTTAAGAGGAGCCGCATATTTTGCGTCCCTTTCCTTACACTCTTCTACAGACCACTTTGGATTGTATTCAAGTGAATAGTCAGAAAATTCAAGAACAAGATTTCCTGAATGGTCGGTTACCGGGGATACGTCCTCGAAAACCTCTCTTAGCCCTTCCTCTAAAAACCATTGGTATGAATCTTTTTGAACCTCAATAAGATTCGGCATTGGCAATGGCTCTTTGATTTTGGAGTAGCTCAAACGGGTATTCTTACCTGCTTTTACCTGATGCACCATTAATTTATCACCTCATGAATTATAATTTTGCGTTGCTTTTTGCATGTTTTCTCATCCGGAAACTTACTCCCAAGA
>JAZRHH010000004.1:0-22090 GCA_045644665.1 Clostridia bacterium | reverse complement strand
AAAGAAAAAGAAGCTTTTGAAATATGTCTTAAAAAAATTAAAGAGCACAAGCTTAACATGAAGCTTGTTGAAGTTGAATATACATTTGATTTAAATAAAGTTCTTTTCTACTTTACTGCAGACGGCAGAATAGATTTCAGAGAGCTTGTAAAAGACCTGGCAACAGTTTTTAAAACAAGAATTGAACTTCGCCAGATTGGTGTAAGAGATGAGGCAAAAACTCTTGGAAGTATAGGAGTATGCGGCAGAAATATATGTTGTTCGCAGTTTTTGGGTGAGTTTGCTCCTGTATCAATCAAGATGGCAAAGGAGCAGGGATTATCCTTAAATCCTACAAAGATATCCGGAGCCTGCGGAAGGCTTATGTGCTGTCTTAATTATGAACAGGAAGGATATGAACAGGCACTTAAAAAGCTTCCAAAGGTTGGCGCAGTTGTAAGCACACCTTCAGGAAAGGGAAGGGTAGAAAGTCTTAATATCCTTAAAGGTAAGGTATATGTAAGACTGGACGATGCACAGCAGGGATTTACCGAATTTTCCGGTGAAGATATTAAAGTGTTAAAGAATAATAATCAAAGTCATCATGATGAAATTGATGATGAGCTTTTAAAAGAGCTTGAAGAAAATTAGTCAAAAAACTTCTGACATAAAACTTGTTGGAATTTAATTTGTAACTAAGACACATTATGGTAAGGAGGTGTTTTAAAATGGCATATAAGATTACAGATGATTGCATCAGCTGCGGAGCATGTGCTCCTGAATGTCCTGTTGACTGCATCAGCGAAGGAGATGACAAGTATGTTATTGACGCAGATGCTTGTATCGAATGCGGAAGCTGTGCAGGCGTATGTCCTGTTGGCGCTCCTGTAGAGGACTAATTTTAAAATTAATATAAAAATAAGCAAAACCATGGTGTTTTGCTTATTTTTATGCATAAAATCATATGCCTTGGGATACCATACAAAAACTCTAAAGTGTCATAATTAATGAAAAGTAGAATTTTTTTGAGAAAAATTTGTAAAAAATATAGACAAATATAAAAATATATGGTATAATAAATAGGCATGAATGTAAATTTCGGCATAATTTAGGATGATGTATATTATACATTTTGTCTTCGGAGGTTGTTTATGGGTGAGATTATAGCCATATCTTCCGGAAAGGGTGGAGTCGGTAAAACAGCCGTTACTGCAGGACTGGGAGAGTCACTTGCGAAAAAAGGAAAAAAGGTACTTCTTATAGATGGAGATTTTGGGCTTCGAAATCTTGACATTACTTTAGGTGTTCAGGATGAGGTTGTATTTGATATTCTTGACTGCGTAGATGGCAGAGTAGAAACAGAAAAAGCTATGATAAAGCTTGAGGGAGCAGAAGAATTTTACTTTTTGCCCGCATCTCAAAGCCGTGGCGGTAAGTATATTGATACAGACGCCTTTGAAAGCTATTGCAGGAATTTAAAGGAGCAGTTTGACTACTGCATAATTGACTGCCCTGCAGGGATTGATCTTGGACTTCCTGTAAGTGTTTGTGACAGAGCAGTGGTTGTAGTGCAGCCGTACATAGCATCTGTAAGAGACGCAGACAGGTGTATAGACTTTTTTGAAAGAAACAGCATTGATGACATTACGCTGATAATAAATGGAGTTGACCCGGTACTTATAAGCCGTGGTACTATGTGGAATCTTGACGATATTGTTGACTTGCTTGGTATAAAGCTGCTTGGCATTGTCCCATATGATACACAGCTTATAAATCAGAGTGCGGCAGACAGAGGAAGCGTTGCCTTTGTTGCTTTTTCAAATATTGCAGACAGGCTGCTTGGCGAGGATGTTCCAATTATTAAACTTGAAAAGAAAAAATCCGGCTTCGTATTCCGCAGAAAGCGTATAATAAAAAAATATTAATGAATTTGGGGGTTTGAAACTGTGAATATTGCATTGATAGCACACGATAAGAAAAAAGAACTAATGGTACAGTTTTGTATTGCATATAAAGGCATACTTGATAAACATGTTTTGTTTGCAACCGGCACTACCGGAAAGCTTATCATTGAAGGCACCGGACTTAATGTTTACAGATTTTTGTCAGGCCCACAGGGCGGCGATCAGCAAATTGGAGCCCGAATTGCATATAACGAAATTGACCTTGTACTGTTTTTCCGTGACCCGCTTAGCGTAGAGGGATATGAACCGGATGTATTCTCACTCCTTCGCCTTTGCGATATGCACAATATTCCAATTGCAACAAATGTTGCAACTGCGGAAGTGTTAATACACGGTCTTGACAGGGGCGACCTTGATTGGCGTGATATAGTAAATCCAAAAAAATAAAACTTTAGCGGTTTCTACCGCTAAATTTTTTTGAGATAAGAAAGGAAGTATAAAAATGAGTGATTGTAATCATAACTGTGAAAGCTGTGGAAAAAGCTGTTCTGACAGAAGCAAGGAAAGTTTTCTCGCACCCCAGAACAAGTTTTCAGAGATAAAAAAAGTAATAGGAGTTGTTTCAGGAAAGGGCGGCGTTGGTAAATCCCTTGTAAGCGGACTACTTGCTGTTGAATGTGCAAAAAGAGGTCTTAGAACAGCCATACTTGATGCCGATATCACAGGTCCGTCAATTCCTAAAATGTTTGGTAAAAATGAGCAGGCTACAGCCGGGGACGAAGGCATTTTTCCGGTAAAAACAAAAAATGACATAAGCCTTATGTCTATAAATCTTCTTCTTGAAAATCAAACAGACCCTGTTGTATGGAGAGGTCCGGTAATTGGCGGTACTGTAAAACAGTTCTGGACAGATGTAATGTGGGGTGACATAGACGTAATGTTTATTGATATGCCTCCCGGAACAGGTGATGTTCCTCTTACTGTATTTCAGTCAATACCCATCGACGGCATTGTGGTTGTGACATCTCCGCAGGAGCTTGTTTCAATGATTGTTGAAAAGGCTGTAAAAATGGCACGTCTTATGGATGTAGAGGTTCTTGGACTTGTTGAAAACATGAGCTATGCTCTTTGCCCTGATTGCGGAAAGAAAATAGAAATATTTGGAAAGAGCAAGGCAGAGGAAACTGCAAAAGCAAATAGTATACCAATGTTTGCACAAATACCATTTAATCCTGAACTTGCACAGCTTTGTGACAAGGGACTTATAGAGGATAATGAATTTGATTATGTAAAGGAATTGGCAGATAAAATTATAGAAAAGTAAACGGCGGAGTTTTTATGAGTAAAAAATCAGAAAAAGCAAAAGAATTATTTAAAAGAGGATATAACTGTTCACAGGCAGTAGCAGCTGCCTTTGCAGAGGATTTGGGTGTAGACGAGGAAACTCTTATAAAGCTTTCATCATCCTTTGGTGGCGGCATGGGCAGGCTCCGTGAGGTCTGCGGCGCTGTGAGTGGAATGTTTATGGTGGCAGGTATAAAGTATGGGTATTCATCACCTGATGCAAAAGAGGAAAAGATGGAGCATTATGCCCGTATACAGAAGCTTGCAGAGGCGTTTAAAAAAGAAAACGGTTCAATTATTTGCCGTGAGCTTCTGGGACTTGAAGTAAAAACAGAGTCGCCTGTACCGGAACAAAGGACAGAGAAATACTACAAAACACGTCCTTGTGAGGATTTGGTTGGTGACGCAGCAGCAATTATGGAAGAATATATAAAAAAACATGGATAATAACAAAAAACCGTATTATACACTGGATAGTTATTTGAAAAAAACATACGGAGGAAAGGTGTTTAAGGTTTCTCTTAATGCAGGTTTTACTTGCCCGAATATAGACGGAACCAAGGGCAGGGGAGGATGCACCTATTGTTCGTCCTCCGGCAGTGGAGATTTTGCCGGAAATCCCAAGGATACACTTCTTCATCAATTTGATAATATAGTAGAGGTAATGCATAGGAAATGGAAAAATACAAATCTTTATATGCCATACTTTCAGGCACATACCAATACCTATGGACCTGTATCTAAATTAAAAGAATGCTTTGAACAGTTTGTAGGAAAAGAGGGCGTAGTTGGACTTGATATTGCAACCCGCTCTGATGCACTTCCGCCTGATGTGCTTGAATATCTTGAAGACCTAAACAAACGAACAGACCTTATAGTAGAGCTTGGACTTCAAACTGTGTGGGACAAAACAGGTGAGAGAATAAACAGATGCATGTCATATGACGAGTTCCTTGTAGGGTATAATGAACTTAAAAATAGAGGCATAAAGGTATGTGTTCATCTTATTAACGGACTTCCCGGTGAAACAGAGGAAATGATGATAGAAAGTGCAAAAAGGGTAAGCGAGCTAAAACCTGATTTTGTAAAGCTGCATCTTCTTCATGTTATAAAGGGCACAAAACTGTCAGAGGAATATGAAAGAGGCGAGTTTGAAACGCTTTCCATGGACGAATATATTGATATCATAATAAAGCAGCTTGAAATTCTGCCACCCGACACCTGTATTGCAAGGCTTACGGGAGACGGAAAAAGGAGCGAGCTTGTAGCACCTCTTTGGAGCCTCAAAAAGTTTGAGGTTTTAAATGCCATAGAACACAGAATGGTGGAAAAGGGAACGTATCAGGGTAGGCTTTATAATGTGTAAATAATGCAAGGGAGTTTGGAAAACTCCCTTGTGCAATCTGCTGATAATTTATATTTTAGACCTAGGATATTGACAAAGAAATATTTTGATGATATAATACAATCTGTTGTTAATCGGGGTGTAGCGCAGTTGGTAGCGCACACGTCTGGGGGGCGTGATGCCGCAGGTTCAAGTCCTGTCACTCCGACCAAAAAAATACAGCTAACACTAAAAGTGTTAGCTGTATTTTTTTTGGCCAGAGTGATGTATGCTTGAATATGCTTACCGTCAGGTAATGGCAGCGAAGAAAACGCGAAGCGTTTTCAAGTCCCGTCAGGGAGTTCAAGTCCGTCAATATAACAGGTATATTCACCAAAGGTGTTACCTGCTTTTTTGGCCAGAGTGATGTATGCTTGAATATGCTTACCGTCAGGTGGTTGCAGCGAAGAAAATGCGAAGCGTTTTCAAGTCCTGTAAGGAGTTCAAGTCCGTCACCCCAGACCGTCCCCTTGTGCACGTAAAGCAGTAATTTGTTTGCTAATTTTCTTTGCTGCTATATCAATTTTCTTATCATTCGTTAACCAACTCTTGATTGATCATTTGATAATATTCTTTTATCGTATTTGTAAGAAATGTTTTCCATGCGTGTTCATCTATGAACGGATTGAAAGTTTCTGTAATTCTGTTTCCTTTCCCGACCGTATCGTTATTTCCTACATGATTACCCAGTAGGATATCAACCTTTTCATTGATAAAACTCTCTATCGCGGGAACGAACTTTTCTCTTATATGCGTAGAAAGTCCGTATTGATCCAGGAATTTTTTACACATAGAATTTATGCCGACACCACCATGCATGGCAGCTCTCAGCGTCGTATTTCCGTCCGTAACATCAAAGAAGAAAGCTTTCGTCCCGGGCGTGTGTCCAGGTGCGTCCTTGCAAAGAATGCTTGTATTGCCAAGTTCTATTACATCATCGTGGGAAATTAAAACATCGGGCTCAAAGGCTTCGTAATATTCTGTCCCTAGTTCTTTTGCCCACGTTAAATCCTCGGTCCCGTTTGCGTAGGACACATCCTCCTTACCTATAAAGGTTTTTGCTCCCGTGAGTTCTTTTAATGCCTTCACAGCACCTAGATGGTCGTAATGACCATGCGTGATTACGATATATTTTATATCCTTAATTTTAAAACCAAGTTCACATATATTGTGAATTACAATATATAGACTTTGTGGATATCCAGGATCTATAACCACAAGTCCATCACCGGTGTCAATTAAATGTGTAGATGCCGGTTTTGTACCGACAAAATATAGATTCCCGAAAATTTTAAAAGGTTTTACATACCCATCCCATGGATGAACCATGCATGCCATATTTTTCATCTCCTATCCAAATCGTAATAGTATTTGTAGACACTTTTCGTAGCCTATCGTTTATGCTTATAATAAAATGAGATTTCGCTCCTCATTGTCGAAAACCAATTCACCGTCGGTAGCAAAACAAGAGTTGCACAGAACATCTTTTATCGTTGCTTACCCTGTGCAACTAAATGTCAAATTCGAAATTATTGTCAAGAGGATAGATAGGACGGTGTATTTTTTTATAATCAAGGTTTGCCAAATCACAGCTGCAAAGCCCCGGTGGATTTGTCAAAATGATATGTTTTATTTCTTCTACTGTTTCAAAAAAACATCGAAATGCTACCGCGGATTTTATACATATAAGTTTATAGTCGGTAATCGAACCTCCGGTTATAGCTATCATACGGTCATCATGAGTTTGTCGAGGTACTGAACATACAATAAATTCTACATTTTTATATTTGAGCCGTGCAGTTTTTCCTACACAGTAAGCAAGACCTTTGTACATAGGGGATGTATAATTGAAGTGTCCGTCAGAAAGAGCCATTACCTCAACATCCTGAAGTTCAAGCGTGTCGCCATGCAACGTATCACATTTTCCTCCTACACGAAGGTTTAACATAGTACCTACGCCAGCTTCATGTGCAAGTACGGCGACTTCAGGGTCGTATATACTTGCAAAAATACTGCCCTCCATGTTTCTTTCCATAAGTCCTTTAAGTAAATGCGTTCCGTCGCCGGGAGTACCACCACCGGGAAAATCCGAGGTTTCCGCAACGAGAATAACACCTTCCTCTTTCATAAACTTTTCCGCCTGGTCAAGTGCCTCACGAACACCCGGCTGTCCTACAGTCATAGCATCGCGAAGTTCCCAAGTTTTTTTTGCAAGAAGTTTTGCAGCTTTTTGGGCTTTTTCCTCGCTTATATCCACTGCTACTGCGCTGACACCGGCACAAGCGGTGTCTGCATATGCAAAACCGTGACATAGCGAAACGTCAACAAGACCAAACTGTTCTTTTAGATTTTCAGCGTATTCTGCAAGTTCTTTGGCCGGTCCGCTGTCTGTGATCATGGAGTGGAAAGGAACAATCAGAGGCAATTTGACCTGTTTTGTTATAAGTTTTTTTTCACTTCTTATCATCGATATGAGACTCTTTATAGCAAGATACCCTGTGCAGGATTGGTCAACATGCGGGTAGGTCTTTATAACAAAAAGTCCATCGGTCAAGGATGCCATCTTTTCAGAAATATTGGCGTGTAAGTCAAGCGTAACGGTAATGGGCATTCTTTTTCCCACGACTCTACGTATTCTTTCAATAATTTCTCCCTCTATGTCATCAACCTCCTCCGCACATCCTGCGCCATGCAGAGAAAGGCAGATCCCGTCAAGGCCTGTAAGGTTGTCCTTTAGACTATCTATGGTCCTTTGTGTAAAAAACTCAAAACATTCCCTGGTAAGAAGAGGACCTGCAGTCAGCACGGATATCCCATAGCAAAGTCGGGCACCGGCTTCTTGGGCTGCCTTCATCATACCGCTTATGAAGTAATTTCCACTTGCAAACTTCCTGGGTATTTCAGCCCCCTCTTTGTAACCAAATCTCTTTAAATCTTCCGTTGTTGTCCTTTCAGGAGAAAAGGTATTGGTTTCATGTCCAAAATCCGAAACAAATATTTTCATAACAAACAAATCCTTTATTTGTTTTCACTTTCATATTTATTGAAAATTTCAGTAAAGCCGTAAAGGTCAGAGGTGCTGACCCCGTTGGCCAACTGTTTAACCTGTTCATTTTCTGTTTTATTTTTCGCAAGACCGGCTTCAAGATATTTTTCTGCATCGGCCTTTGGAATAACAACCACCCCGTCACAATCACCGACAATAATGTCGTCCGGTTCAACAGTTAAGCCACCGCAATTTATTTTTTCATTCACATCACCTACACTGTTTTTAAATGTGCCATTCGGAGAGCAGGCTCTTACAAATACAGGGTAACCCATATCAATAAGTTCTTTTCTATCGCGGCAGGCACCGTCAATAACGATCCCTGCAATTTTCTTATAACGGCAGGCAACAGCCATCATCTCACCAAAAGCACCTGCTTCGAGGTATCCTCTCCCATCCACAACTATAACATTACCCTCGCCTGCGATTCGCATTGCATTGTGAATTCCTAAATTGTCAGCGGGCGGACACGCAACGGTAACCGCTCTGCCAATTACGCGCATTTCGTCTGAAAGAGGTTTGATACCACTATCCATACTTCCTTTTTTACCGGGCATATTGTCACAGATGTTACCTGTGGGAACATTTTCATATTTTTTAAGATCTAACATTTTTCATCATCCTTTTCAATTATTATGATATTTTTTCTGCCATTTTAAGGCCGTATTTAACTCCCAAGTCAAAAAGTTCCTTCTCTACTGCTTCTGGAATCATTATTCCCTCTTGCATTCCTTTTAGAAAATTATTATGTTCTATTTCGCCCGGAATTTTCACTTCATCAAACCCGGGTGCTGTCGGGCACTTTTTAAATTCTTCAAAGTATGCATCTATCTTTTGGGCATATTCTTTGTAATTTGTAAATTTGGAAACATCCATAGCACCCATAAAGTATCCAATGTTCTGGGCTTTATCAAGTTCGCTCCAAAACGAGGGTGTTTGGCGACAATTAAACGCACCTGCAAGACAACTGCACAGAATATCAATGATCATACTTATGCCATACCCCTTTGCTCCACCAAAGGGAAGCATTGCACCTCCATCGAGTATTTTCTGTGGGTCATCGGTATCTGCTCCACAAGCATCAACGCCCCAACCCAACGGAATACTTTTACCGTTTTTTGATGCATATACTACCTTGCCTCTTGCTACCGTGCTGGTAGCCATATCAAGTACCAAAGGAGCATGCTCTCCGGCAGGAATTGCAACAGACAAAGGATTCGTTCCAAGCATCGGAATTGAGCCTCCTATTGGGACTACAGCAGCTTCAGAGTTACTGATTGCAAATCCTATCATACCGGATTTTGCAGCATATTCTGTAAAATATGCTCCTGTACCAAAATGATTTCCGTTTCGAACCGTGGCAAAGCAACAACCATATGTCTTGGCACGATCAATACATACATCCATAACCTTTTTTGCGGTAACAATACCTGCGCCATTGTCTCCGTCGATAGCTATTACCGCGCCTGAGTCTATTATTGTTTTCAGCTCAGCGTCGATATTTACCGCGCCCTTTTCAATACGTTCCGAATACACTTTGGTACGGGAAACACCGTGAGATGCAACGCCTCTAAGGTCTGCTGCAACAAGGCCGTCTGCAAAAATCTGTGCATCTTTTGCTTTTAATCCTGCTTTTTCAAAGATTCCGGCACAGTATTCTTTTATAACCTCTGGATTATAATACGCCATTTTTACCTCCAAATTCAAATAAATATTTACAATTTTAATTGTATCATTCCCTTGACTTTAAGTCAAATATCTATTACAATATATTTATTATAACCTGAAAGGAATAATCGTGAATATGTTGTCCACAAATATCCATTATTTTCTTACCATAGTTGAGTGTGGTAGCCTTACAAAAGCAGCAGAGAAACTTTTTATATCTCAACCTTCCCTAAGTAAATATGTGAAAAATCTTGAGAATAAGATGGGAATTGAACTTTTTGACCACCACACCTCTCCGCTGAAGCTGACAGAAGCTGGAGCAAGATATTTGGAGTATGTGAAAGAGGCTATACTGGCCGAAAAAAATCTTCTCGATGAATTTAATGAGATGCACACAGGCGAGCGTGGTATTGTAAAAGTAGGCATTGCAGTTTGGCGTTGCTCTGTTATTATGCCGACAGTTCTTCCTATAATAAGAAAAAAACATCCTTTTATAGATGTTCAGGTGTTAGAGGGCTCGTCTTCCGTTATTGAAAATTCTTTAATGAAGAATGAAATAGACTTGTGCCTTATCAATATGCCGGCCATATCAGACAAACTTGTCTGCGAGAATATTACGCAAGAGAAGATATTGCTCTGTGGAAACGAAGCACATCCATTGGTACAAAGGGCAGTAGCGGCAACACCAGCTGATGATTACGGATATCGTCATTTTGACATACGCCAATTAAATGGTGAAAGTCTTATTATGCAATATCCCGGTCAGAGCATTGCAAAAATGGTAAATGCTACTCTTGCAAAGCATGAGATTCTTCCGGGGTATGTGTGGAAAACGCAAAGCATCACAACAGCACTCAATATGGTTTCCACAGATCTGTGTTTCACTTTTATTCCGGAGGCTTGTGTAAGGGCTGGTTTACACCCAAAGAAAGTAGCGTTCTTTACGGTTGATGAACCGCCTCTTGACTGGTCTTTTGTTGCGGCGTATAAAAAGAAAACGAAACTTTCCCGTCCCGCAAGAATTTTTATAGATGAGGTAAAAGCACATTTTGGATTACAGCAAAATGTTGAATGACTACCTTATCCCGCTTTAACTTTTTACCATAATCTATATAGAACTGTTAAATGATATTTCGGGCAACCTTGCAGACGCCACAGGCTAGTCAACTCTTTCGGAAATTTTGTCTTGCATATGGGGTTGAATTTTATATCATATATACACCCATCTCTACATATAAATTAAAGAATTAATTTGCATTTGAGGTGGTTTGTTTTGATAGTCTGCCGCAGGAGAACAGTAATACTGGTTGCTTTGATTTTAATTCTATCAATATTTGCACTTGTTAGCTTTGGCGCAGGAGACGGGGAAATAAAAATAATAGTAGACGCAGGTCATGGAAGTCCTGACGGGGGAGCTGTAGGCGTTACGGGTGTTGTGGAAAAGGATATTAACCTGGCAATTGCAATGAAGCTTGCAGAGGTGCTTGAGGGCAAAGGCTATACAGTTATTATGACACGCACCGGAGATAATGGAATATATGACAGAGAAAGCGAAACTATAAGGGAAATGAAGAAAAGTGATATGAACACAAGGCTCTCTATTATGAAAAAAAGCGGTGCAGACTTGTTTGTAAGTATTCATATGAATTCATTTACTCAAAAATCTGCAAATGGTCTTCATGTGTTTTACTCTTCAAACCACAAGGAAGTAAAAATTCTTGCAGAAGAAATACAAAGTGGTATTTATGAGGTTACAGGCGCAAAAACTCATGCTGTTAAAACAGCGGATGAGAGGCTTTTTCTTATGAAAAATCCGCCACTTCCTGCAATTTTGGTTGAGTGCGGATTTTTATCTAACCCACAGGAAGAACAAAAGCTCACTACAGAAGACTATCAATCCAGGCTTGCCTGGGCAATAGGGGATGCAATAGACAAGTATTATAATTAAAAGAGGCTGCTAAGCAGCCTCTTTTAGTTTCAATAGTAAAAGCAGAAAACCTATTGAACCTATGCATATTATAGTATATATCGATGCCATTACAAGAGCAGTTGTTGCAGGTGTCGTAAAACTTGAAAAAGCAGGTGCATAGTTTGTAAATTTAAGTATAATAGCTGTAATTGACCCGCTGAAAATTCCATGCATAATTTTACCCAGTATGTAAGGCTTCATTGATAGCTTATGTTTTGCACAAACTGCAAGTACCTGCATATGAACACTAAGTCCTGCAAAGCCTGTTATAATTGAGGCTGTAATCAGCTTTAATTCAAAAGGAATAGGGGAGGCTGCAACCATTACGTTGCCTCCGGAAAACTCAAACAATCCATAAACAAGAGGCGGAAGCTCATAAGGTATAAGTCCAAGCGCCAATCGTGATGCTACAGAAAAGAATATAATTGTGCCGCAAACAAGGAGTATATTATTAACTGCGTTTACTGTGGATGTCCGAAACCCCTCTGCAAAGGAAATATCCTCTGTGTTTAGCGAATAGTCAGGTGCACAGTACTTATCTCTAGAATAAAATCTCATGCAAATTCCAACCAGAACAGCACCCAAAATATGAGCTGTGTATAACATAATGCCAATATCCAGTCCCATATAAAGTCCAATGCCTACAGAGCCAAGCAGAAACAGAGGGCCTGAATTATTACAAAAGGCAAGAAGCCTCTCTGTCTCCGCCTTGGAAATGTAACTGCTTTCATAAAGTTGACAGGCTGTGATTGCACCAAGGGGATATCCGCTTATAATTCCAAGTACAAAAGCGCTGCTGCCGTTAGGGTTTACATTAAACAGTGGCTTCATAACAGGAGCAAAAATTTTTGAGATGCTCTCACAAAATCCTGAATAAATAAGAAGTCCCGAACAAATAAAAAAAGGAAAAAGAGATGGAATTATTATATCAAAGCAAAGGTACATAGCATCCTTTGCATACAAAATCGCGTCCTCTCCTCTTGATATCATAAGCCCTGTAAGCAGAAGTATAAAAAAGGAGTAAATTTTCTTTTTCATAAGTCTGTAGTCCTTTCATTTACAACATTTAAATTATTTTATGTGTAATTAAAACTATTTATAACATCTTTGCCCGCTTTATATCATAAAAATGGTAATAAACGGAGGTGATAAGGTGAGAGGTGCAATAGGCGATAAAATTACAGAGGTGGCAGGAGTTCCTAAGGAAACAGTAATGGACCTTACAAAGCTGTCTTTTGCCGAGAACAGAGAGCTGTATATAGAAAATCACAAAGGCGTTGTAGAATACACAGAAGATGTTATTAAAATAAAAACAAAATATTCCATTATAAAAATATGCGGTGCAAACTTTCGTATATCTTATATAAATAAATTTGACCTTTTACTTGAGGGCGTTTTTTACAGCATAACCTTTGAACATTAATTGGTATGGGCGTTTTGTAGCATTTTGTACATAAGAGATATATAAAATATGAAGAAATAGGAGAAAATAAAAATGTTTTTAATTAAGTTCTTTTATTTTCTAAAGGGATATGTTATAATAGAAGCGTATGAAAAATCGGTGTGGGAGCTGATAAATGCGACTTCCGAAAATAATATAAAGCTTTATAATATAACCTCCGGAGAAAAGATATCATTTACCTTAATGACGGATGATTTCTATGACCTGTATACCATAGCTTCAAAGCTTGGTATAAAATTAAAAATAAAAAAAGAACACAGTTTAAGCAATCTGTTTTTCAGGTACAAAAGGCGTATTGGTTTTTTTGTTGGAGCGGCATTGTTTATAGTTGCTTTTTGTATATCTTCGAGGTTTTTAATTGATATTACTGTGGAAACAGACGGTGACCTTCCGGAAGAAGCTGTACTTGAAATCCTTGACGAAATTGGTGTAAGACCGGGAGTGCTTCTTAAAAATCTTCCTGACGGTATTACCATGAAAAATCATCTCGTAAACTCTCTGGAAAATGTTCCATGGGCGTGGGTGTATGTTGATGGAACAAGGGCGCGGGTGCAAATTCACGAGGGAACAGTTCCACCTGTGGTTGTGGATGATGACGTGCCGTGTGATATTATCGCTTCAAAGGACGGCTTTATAACAGAAATGTCCGTAAAAAAAGGAATGCCCGTGTGTACAGCAGGCAGTGCTGTAAGCGCAGGGGAAGTCCTTGTTTCGGGCGTTGTTGAAGTGGGACCGGAAGAAAATAAAAAATACTACACCGTTCATTCTGACGGTGAAATCATGGCGTATACTCACTATGAAATAACATGTGAGTATAATTTGTTTGAGGAAAGACCGGAATTTACAGGAAAAGAAAAAAATGTTTATGACCTTACACTGTTTGGAAAACAGGTGCGCATTTTCAAAGAGCCTGACTATGACTACAGTGTTTCCACAAAAAAACAAATTTTTTCCGGTTTTGGTATAAACCTTGTATGTAACAAATATATGGAGGCAGAAAGGAATACAGTTCAGCTGACAGAGGAATGGGTGACAGAGTTTGCAAAGCGTGACCTTTCGGCACAGATTTCGGAAAGGCTTGGAAGCTTTGCAAGACTTCAGTCGGAGGATTACATGGTTGAAAAACAAAATAAAAGCATTAGGGTCACAGCCCGTATGGATTTTATAGAAAATATAGGAGTAACTGTCCCAAGACAGTAAGGAGAATTTTATTATGATGCAAAGACAAATTGAGCTTCCGGAGGGCTTTGACAGAAGATGTCTTTTTGGTAGCTTTGACTCAAATATCAAGCTTGTAGAAAAATCACTTGAAGTAAAAATTTCATCTCATGATGGCGGACTTTCTGTGTCAGGAACAGAGGAAAATGTAGAAGATGCAGAGGCGGCTCTTGAAGTTTTGATAGGTACTGTTATGCGCGGTGAGGATTTAGACGAGCAAAAGATTTTGTACGCAATTACCCTTGTTCGTGAAAATGGCGGCATAGACCTTAAAAAGCTTGGCAGTGATGTTGTGGCGGTCAATGCAAAGGGCGTACCAATTAAAACAAAAACTCTTGGCCAAAAAAATTATATAAATGCAATTGACGAAAATACAATAGTGTTTGGTATAGGCCCTGCAGGTACCGGTAAAACATACCTGGCAGTTGCCAAGGCTGTTATGGCACTAAAGGCTCGTGAGGTAAGCCGTATAATTTTAACCAGACCTGCAGTTGAAGCAGGTGAAAAGCTTGGATTTTTGCCGGGAGACTTGCAAAATAAGGTTGACCCGTACCTTCGTCCATTATATGACGGAATGTATGAAATGCTTGGCGCTGAGGGCTTTGCAAGGTATCAGGAAAGAGGTATGATAGAGGTTGCCCCTCTTGCATATATGAGAGGTCGTACACTTGACAATGCATTTATAATCCTTGACGAAGCACAAAACACAACCCCGGAGCAGATGAAAATGTTCCTTACTCGTATAGGATTTGGCTCTCATGCAATAATTACGGGTGATATAACACAGGTTGACCTGCCTTATGGAAAAAAATCAGGTCTGAAGGAAGCAGAAAGAGTTCTTAAAAACATAGAAGACCTTGCTTTTTGTTATCTGACGGAAAAAGACGTTGTACGTCATCCTCTTGTACAAAGGATAATTAAGGCATACGCACGCTACGAAGAAGAAAGGGAAAGAAAACATGCTACTTATAGAGAACGAACAAAGCAGCCATGAGTTTACAAAAGAGCTTGAAGATGTAATAAGACTTGTATGCGAAAAGGCTCTTTCCTACGAAGAATTTGAGGAAGATGCCGAGATTAGTGTAACAATTGTTGACAACGAACAAATACAGGAAATCAACAAAGAGCACAGGAATATAGATGCACCCACAGATGTGCTCTCTTTTCCCATGCTTGAATTTGACGAGGACGGAAACGCCTTGGCAGAGTACGATTTTGACGGGGAAGAGGTTGTGCTTGGGGATATTGTTATAAGCATGGACAGAGCAATAGAACAAGCAGAGGCATATGGACACAGCCTTAAACGTGAAATTGCCTTTTTAACGGCTCATTCTATGCTTCACCTGCTTGGATATGACCATATGGAACCTGATGAAGAAGCGGAAATGTTTAAAAAGCAGGAAGAAATACTTTTGTCGCTTGGAATTACAAGAGAGGAAAAATAAAAATGGGTACAAACCTTAAAAACAAGTCCTTTTTAAAGAGTGTGTACCACGCTCTTTGTGGCTTTTTTAACGCGCTAAAGCGTGAGAGAAATTTGAGAATTCATGTGTGCATAGGTAATTTGATTTGTTATTTTGCGTACTTTTTCAAAATTTCGCGGACGGAATGGGCGGTGCTTTTAACTGTTATCGGAATTGTCATAACGGCAGAGCTTTTAAACAGCGCAGTTGAAAAGGCGGTAGACACAGCCACACGCGAAATTCGAACAGATGCTATGCATGCAAAGGATTTTGCAGCTGCCGCAACACTTGTTTCGGCACTTTTTGCAATATTTACGGGTATTGCACTTTTTGGCAATATAGGAAAAATTATCAGTGCACTCACAGGGATTTTTACATCATGGACAGCACTTGTTGTTTTATTTGTAATTTTAATAATCGACCTTGGAATACTGTCGGTTAACATAATAGAAAAATGGAGGAAAATATGAAAAATCAAGGCTTTAAATCAGGCTTTGTTGCAGTTGTGGGAATGCCAAATGTAGGCAAATCATCCCTTATCAATACAATAGTAGGACAAAAAATAGCAATAATATCAGACAAGCCGCAAACTACAAGAAACAAAATACTTGCAATTTACACAACAGAGGAAGAACAAATTGTATTTACCGATACGCCGGGTATTCACAAACCCCACAACAAGCTTGGGGAATTTATGGTAAATGAGGCAAAGCATACTGTCAAGGACACAGATATAGTTGTGTTTATGGTAGATGCAACAAGAAAAATACAGGACATGGAGCGTAAGATTGCAGAGGACGTGAATTCTCTTGGCGTTCCTTGTATTTTGGTAATTAATAAAATTGATTTGGTGCAAAAGGAAAAGCTTCTTCCGCTGATTGCAGACTACAGCAGCATGGCAGACTTTGACGCTGTTGTTCCTATAAGTGCAAAGAACAATGACGGAGTAGACCTTTTATTAAATGACATACGGGAATATCTTGAGGAGGGTCCAAAGTTTTATTATGATGACATGATAACAGACCAGCCGGAAAAGCAAATTGCCGCCGAAATAATAAGAGAAAAACTTTTATGGTGTCTTGACAAGGAAGTGCCACACGGAATTGCAATAGAAATTGAGCGTATGCAGGAGAAAAAGAACATTACAAGCATAAACGCTGTTATCTACTGTGAAAAAGCGTCACACAAGGGCATAGTAATAAGCAAACATGGCGAGATGCTCAAAAAAGTAGGTACAATGGCAAGAGCGGATATAGAAAAAATGCTTGGCAAAAAGGTGTATCTTGAGCTTTGGGTAAGAGTTAAAAACGATTGGCGTAACAATAATTACCTTATGAAAAATTTTGGATTTACAAGTGGTGATGAGCTTTGATAAAAAGAGAAAAGCAAAAAAGAGTAGTAAACATCGGCGGTGTAAAAATTGGTGGTAATGAAAGTATAAAAATACAGTCCATGACCAATACGGACACCCGCGACGTTGAACAAACAGTTATGCAAATAAAAGCCCTTGAAAATGCCGGCTGCGAGATTATAAGGTGTGCCGTGCCGGATATGGAAGCGGCAGATGCAATGGGTGAGATAAGAAAAAGGATAAACATTCCTCTTGTTGCAGATATTCATTTTGACTATCGTCTTGCCCTTAAATGCATGAAGCTTGGGGTAAATAAAATTCGGATAAATCCCGGCAATATAGGTAGCCATGACAGAGTACGTGAAGTAGTTGAATGTGCAAAATTTTACGGTGTTCCCCTGAGAATAGGCGTAAATGGCGGCTCATTGGAAAAGGACCTTATAGAAAAGTATAAGCACCCTGTAGCAGAGGCACTTGTAGAAAGTGCTTTCAGGCATGTGGATATACTTGAAAGTCTTGATTTCCATGACACAGTAGTTTCTATAAAGGTTTCAGACGTTCCGGAAATGATGGAAGCATACAGGCTGTTCCATGAAAAGTCAGACCTGCCGCTTCATGTTGGAGTAACGGAAGCGGGCACAGAGCGCATGGGCGTTATAAAATCAGCCGTTGGTATAGGAGGACTTTTAAGTGAGGGAATAGGAGATACAATCCGTGTATCTCTTACAGCCGACCCTGTTTCTGAAATAAAGGCGGCAAAGGATTTGTTAAAGGTTTTGGGACTTAGAAAAGACGGCGTCCAGTTTGTATCATGTCCTACTTGCGGACGTACGCAAATAGACCTTATCTCAATTGCTAAAGAGGTAGAAAAACGCCTTGAAAATGTAGATAAGAATATAAAGGTGGCAGTCATGGGCTGCGTTGTAAACGGTCCCGGTGAGGCTCGTGATGCAGATGTGGGAATTGCAGGCGGAAAGGGCGAAGGACTTGTTTTTAAAAAGGGTGAAATACTTCGTAAAGTCCCTGAAGAAAAGCTTGTAGAGGAGCTTATGAAGGAAATAGAACGTTTATAATAGGAGTGAAAAATATGAAGATACTTGTAATAAACGGAGTAAATCTTAATATGCTTGGTCTAAGGGAGCCGGAAATATACGGCGGAGAAACCCTTGGGGACTTAGAAAATAAAATATCAGAATTTGCAAATGGCATAGGAGTAGAGGTAGACTTTTTTCAAAGCAATTTCGAGGGAGAAATAGTAGAAAAGATCCACTCTGCTATGGGCGCGTATGACGGAGCAGTTATTAATCCGGGAGCATTTACTCATTATTCATACGCAATCCATGATGCAATAAAGTCTGTGAATGTACCCTTTGTGGAAGTACATATTTCAAATATTTACGGAAGGGAGGAATTTCGCCACAAGTCTGTAACAGCGGCGGCTTGTGTAGGACAAATCAGCGGCTTTGGCTTTAAAGGCTATGAGCTTGCGATACTTGCGCTGAAAAATAAATAATTTAAGGAGGGATAATGTTTCAAAGAGGAATTTGAAACAAAATGTTATGTTTAGTTTAGAAAATCAGGAGATAATGTTCCAACTGGAATGTTTGCTTAGAATAGTCCTTTCAGGACTGTGTGGTTTGGTAGTAGGTTACGAAAGAAAAAGACGAGGTAAGGGTGCCGGAACCAGAACACATCTTGTAGTTGCACTTGCGTCTGCACTTATGATGATAGTGTCCAAATATGGATTTTCGGATATGGCACAAGTTGCGGCAGACGTTTACGATACCCGTCTTGACCCGTCAAGACTTGCATCACAAATTGTAACAGGAGTAGGTTTCCTTGGTGCCGGAATGATTTATTTTAACCGGGGCACAATTACAGGTCTTACAACTGCAGCAGGAATTTGGGCAACCTCAGGTGTTGGTATGGCGATAGGTGCAGGAATGTACTTTATTGGAATACTTACCACGGTAATAATGATAGTTGCACAAACAATTCTGCACCAAAATATAAAGCTTAGCGGAATAAAGGTAGAAGAACAAATTGTATTTGTAATAGAAAATACCGATGAGGCTGTAAGCTATGTACAAAATATCTTAACAGAGAATAATCTTTCAGCAGATAATATGTCATACAATTCAATTGATAATGACCTTGTTGAAATTGAAATATATACATCTTCGGTAAATCACCTTACAGTTAATAAACTACTTACTCTTACACGAGGAAATACATACATTAAATCTGTAAAGTTTAATACGGATAACAAGGTGGCAGGTGTTTAAAAAGAGCTGATGTTAATCAGCTCTTTTTTGGTTTGAGTTATGGGTTTTCAGAATAATCCTTTGCTGTTGCAAGCAGCATTTCCAAAAACATATGAGTAGCCTTAGATATATATTTTTGAGTGTTCAGATAAGCAAAGGTATATCTTTTTTTGTTAACAAGCTTTCTGCACTCTACATTTTCCGAAAAGGTACCTTTCCAGGACAGGGAGGGGACAAATGATATTCCAAGTCCCATTTCTATGTACTGTCTTATATAATCCGGGTCATCGCTTTGAATTACAATGTTGGGAGCAAAACCCTCGTCATTACATATTTCATTTGTCAGCTTAAAAATTCCGCTTTTGCTGCTCATTGTAATAAATTTTTCCTTCTCCAAATCCTTAATTGCAATTTCCTTTTTTATAGCCAGAGGACTATCCTTTCTCATTGCTAAAAGAAGGTTATCTACAACAAGCAGATGCTTTGTAAAATTTTTCTTTTCAAAAATCCTGTCGGAAATTATTAAATCATATTTGTCCGGCATATCATCAGATGAATGATTAATAAAAAATGAAACATCATCATATTTGTTTTGAAAATTCTCAATAGTCTTTGTGACCATACGTCTGTTTGTTTCTGCAAGGATTTTAATTTCACCGGAAATTTTTTCTGTGTCACAAGCTATCGTTGTGGCATCGTTAATAAGTGTTAGTGCAGATTTGATATTTTCATAAAAAAGCTTTCCTTGCTCGTTAAGTGTGGCCTTGTTTGGTGTACGGTCAAAAAGAGTTATGCCAAGCTCAGTTTCAAGTCTGTGGATGCTTTGGGAAATGTTTGAAGCAGGTACACGGTAAATTTTTGCTGTCTTTGAAAAGTTTTCTGTTTCCGCCGCACTGCAAAAATAAGTTAGCTGAAGAAGTTCCATTTTAATCACCTCAAAACTATTTTACTACAAACTACTATACTTGTCAACATATAGAAGCTATACTTTATTTCATTATTTACAATATAGTAAAAGTACCATATAATAGTATGGAATAAAAAAGGGAAAGGTTGATTAAATTATGATTTTTGGCGCAGCGCTCCTTGCAGGTTGTATGCTTGTGGGCTCATTTATCGGTAATGTTTTGGGCTATTTAATAGGGCTCAATTCAGATGTAGGCGGAGTTGGATTTGCAATGCTCCTGCTTTTACTCGCAGTAAATTCAAAAAAATTATCTGCAAAGCTTCCTAAGGGAACTTCAGAAGGACTTACTTTCTGGAAAGAAATGTTTATTCCAATTATAATTGCTATGACTTCTGCACAAAACGTGTACCATGCTATGTCAAGCGGTGCACTTGCAATTGTTGCAGGCCTGGCTGCAGTTGCTGCAGCGTTTACACTTGTTCCTGTGTTAAGTCGTATGTCAAAAAAGCCTGCTGATGAAAATGTGCAAAAGGAGGAACAGTAATGAAAGATATATTACAGATTTTCGTGGACCTTTTTACAAAAAATGGTCTTGTTATGTCATTTTTAATTGTCGGAATTATATCACTTTTTGCAAATTTTGTTTCTGCAAAGGTAACAAAGGGAAGAATACATAATTCAGCTATTGCAATTTTTATAGGATTAATACTTGCATATATCGGCGGAAGTATTACAGGCGGAGAAAAAGGTCTTGCAGATATTGGTATGTTTGCAGGTCTTGGAATTCTTGGCGGCTCATCATTTCGTGATTATGCAATCATAGCAACATCCTACGGTGCAAAGATGTCAGAAATTAAAAAGTGCGGGGTTGCCGGTATTATTTCATTATTTCTTGGTGTAATTTCAGCATATATTGCCGGAGGTGTAGTGGCGTATGCTTTTGGATACCGTGATGCTGTAAGCTTTGCAACAATCGGAGCAGGTACTGTTACATTTGTTGTTGGTCCCGTAACCGGTGCAGCACTTGGAGCAGATTCTGCTGTTATTGCAATATCAATTGCTGCAGGACTTATAAAATCAATAGCAGTAATGCTTCTTACTCCAATCTTTGCAAAGAAGATAGGACTTGTATCTCCTCAGGCGGCAATGGTATATGGCGGACTTATGGGAACAACAAGTGGCACAAGTGCAGGACTTGCTGCAACTGATCCAAAGCTTGTTCCTTACGGTGCTATGACAGCAACATTCTATACAGGACTTGGCTGTCTTCTTTGTCCGTCAGTATTGTACGCTATAACAAAACTTATTTTGGGATAAGGATTATAAACGAGAAAAAAGAACACCACGTGGTGTTCTTTTTTGATTATAAAAGTGTACCTTTACGAACAGATAGAAAAACGGAGCGGTCATTGTGCCGCTCCGCGATTACCACTACTTTGCATATTTTTTCCATAAATGAAATAACACATCAACTATTGCCACAAAAGAAAATGCAACAATCAAAACTATTAATTTATTTGAATTGTATGCTTCTAAAATTTTCCCTTGAAAAATGAAATCTACTGCAGTTCTCAATCCACAAGCAAAACAATGTGTATTCTCTATATTGCATTTGTACTTGAATGGAGCTAACCACTGAAAAAATACAAAAGAAATGATAAATGTTAGATATAAGCTATATCTTATTTGTCTAAAAACTTCTTTCATTATTCTTTTGTTGCCTGCAGGAATTTAGTTGCAGCAATAGTTTGCAATATTGGTGCAACAGGAATCAATATTCCTACTCCACAGATTATATACACAAACAATATAAATGATACTTCTAAATTAAAAAGTGCCTTTATTTATAAGACACTTTCTAATATATTGTATTAATTACAATGTAAAACTATTTGAACTAATCAAAATAGTGCACCCCAAAGTCTATCCATTTATTTTTCAAAAATACATCGTCTACCTCTGTGTATGATGAGGATATAGGCTTGTCAGCTTCAGCTGTACAGTTGCTAGTTTTTATTATGTCATCTTCCTTGATACTTTTTAAAATTTTTCCATCAAAATTATAAAATACTACCTCCCTCGAACCGCCAATATCTGTTATTATATTATCTCCTATAGATTTAAAACTAGG
>JAZRHH010000003.1:0-8728 GCA_045644665.1 Clostridia bacterium | reverse complement strand
AAATATTATGTACATATTCAAGGTCATACGCAAACTTTTCTTCCCATGTAATGGTATTTCTACCATTTATTTGTGCAAGCCCTGTGAGTCCGGGCCTGACATCATGCCGGTGTCTTTCTTCCTCTGTGTAATATGGCAAATATTCAACCAGCAGCGGTCTTGGACCAACAACGCTCATATCCCCCTTTAAAATATTAAAGGCTTCGGGAAGCTCGTCAAGACTTGTACTGCGAAGCAGTTTCCCAAACTTTGTAAGTCTTTCACTATCCGGAAGTAAATTTCCGTTTTCGTCCCTTTTATCTGTCATTGTGCGGAATTTATAAAGCTTAAATATTTTCTCGTCCTTACCCGGTCTTTCCTGGTTAAAAAGCACAGGGCTACCAAGCTTTACCTTTACAAGCACAGCCACTATTACATATAACCAACAAAAAACAATTATTGCCGCAAGAGCACAAATTATATCAACAACACGTTTTATGTACTTTTTATACATCAAAATAACCCCTTAATTATTTCAATTACTCTTTCCTGCTGCTCCGGCGTCATTTTTATATCTGACGGGAGACATAGTCCTCTTTCGAATATATCAGCACCTACGTCATCACCATTTGTTATGAAGTCATAGCCTTCAAAAACAGGCTGCATATGCATTGGCTTCCAGATTGGTCTTGCTTCTATATTTTCTTTTTCAAGTGCAATACGGATTTTTTCCGGATTTACCTTGTCCATTGCTTCTGTATTTATAGTAAAGCAGCTAAGCCAGAAGTTAGGCTCTGTATATGGAAGATACGGATTCATTTCTACAGGCAAATCCTCAAACGCCTCTTTATATCTTTTATAAATTTCTGATTTTAATTTTTTGTGCTCATCAAGGTGCAAAAGCTGACCTCTGCCGATACCTGCAACAATATTGCTCATACGGTAGTTATTACCAATTTCGCTATGCTGATACCAAGGCGCAGGGTCACGTGCCTGGGTAGAATAGAATCTTACCTTTTGGACTGCTTCTTCATCATCAGAAAGGAACATACCCCCACCAGATGTTGTTATTATTTTATTTCCGTTAAAGCTTATTGCGTTATATTTTCCAAATGTACCTGTTTGCCTGCCTTTATATGTAGCTGACAAAGATTCTGCCGCGTCCTCAATTAAAACAACGCCGTATCTGTCACAAAGCTCACATATTTCATCAAGCTTTGCAGGTGTTCCGTAAAGATTTGCAACTACAACAGCTTTTACCTTGCCCTTGTATTTTTCAAGTGCTTTTTCAAGAGCTACAGGGTCCATATTCCATGTTTCGCGCTCCGAATCAATAAACACCTGTGTGCCTTTTTCATATGAAACAGGGTTAACAGTTGCCGCAAACGTAAGGTCAGAGCAAAGGACAATATCCCCCTCGCCTACTCCTGCAAGCTTAAATGCCATATGGAGAGCATGAGTGCCTGCCGTCATGGCAGCTGCTGCCTTGCAGCCTATGTATCTTGATATTTCATTTTCAAACTCTGTAACATTTTTTCCAAGTGGTGCTACCCAGTTGGTATCAAAAGCTTCTTTTACAAAAATCTGCTCTTCCCCATGCATTGTGGGAGAGGATAACCAAATTTTATCGTCCATAGCAATTCTCCATTAAAATACATAATTATACGTATATTATTATAGCATTTGCTATGCAATTTGTCAACATTTAAATAGTAAATATCAAAAAACAAAAAACCTCATAAATTTGAGGTTTTTCTGTAATTTAAAGTCCTATATCAAACAACTTGTTTGCATTATGGAACAGTATCTTTTCATTTTGTTTTTTTGATAATCTTAAAGCCTTATATCTCTTCATTTCATCCTCCGGAGACCACATAGGATAATCCGTACCAAAGAGCACTCTGTCATCTGTATATAAATCTATAAGCTCTCTTGCCTCACTCTTTGTAAGTCCGTAAAGAGACGAAGATGAATCTACATACAAGTTTTTAAACTTCTTAAGCTCTTTTGCCGCTTCCTTCCACATTGACCAGCCGCCAAAGTGAGCGCCGATAATAATAAGCTTATCATAGATTTCAAGAATAGGTACAAGCCTGTTTGGGTTTGAATAGTCATATCTATAGTCACCCGTATGCATGAGAATAGGAAGATTATGCTTTTCACAAAGCTCATATATTTTAAGACATCTGTAATCGTCCACCTTAAATTTTTGAATATCAGGGTGGAGCTTAATTCCTTTAAGTCCCAGGCTTATAACCTCCTGCACATCAGCCTCCAGGTTTTCACTTTCAGGATGCAGCGTACCAAGCCCTGTAAACCTCTCCGGATTTTCCAGAACCTGCTGCGCTACATAATTGTTTATGGAAGATACCTGTTTTGGCGTCGTGGCAACAGACTGAACAATAAAGTGTTCTATCCCTACTTTTCCCCCTTCGTTTATAAGCGTAGAAACTTTTCCGTCACAGGCAGCACCAAGACCGTCATAAAACTTATCTGTTGCAGCTGCCGCCTTTTCTGCAATCTTGTCCGGATATATATGACAGTGGGCATCTATTATTCTATACATTAAAACACCTTCTTAATTATTTGCAACAAAGATTATAACACAGGACAAGAAAAAAGTCAATAAAAAACAGGTGCTACATAAAACGTAACACCTGTCATATACCTTATAATACATTTCCGTCCTTATCGAACAGCGGAAGGGGTGCAAGGTAGGTTATATCGCTGCGGTTAACTGCATCGCCTTCTGCAAGTACAGCCATCTTTCCTACTATTTCTCCTCCAACCTGATTTACCAGAGTTTCAAGGGCAGCAAGTGACTCCCCGGTACTTATTACATCGTCTACGATAAGAACTCTTTTGCCACGGATTTCATCAATTTCTTTTTTTCCGATACAAAGTCTTTGCTGATGCTCCGTGGTAATGGAATCAACCTCTGTGTAAACTACATCTTCCATATAAACCTTTTTGGATTTTCTTGCAACAATGTAGTTATTTTCTCCGTTTTGTTTTGCCATTTCGTAAAGAAGCGGTATTCCTTTTGACTCAGCAGTTATCATAATATCATGTTCAGGTGCCTTTTCTAAAAGTGCTTTTGCACAGGCACATGTAATTTCCACGTCGCCAAACATGATAAATGCTGCTATATATAAGTCATCAGACACAGGAAACAAAGGAAGGTCCCGTTTTAATCCTGCAATTTCCATGGTGTAGGTTTTATTCATAAGTCATTGCTCCTTTTTATGCGACTCCGGCAACCTTAAGAGCGATATATATTACAAACAAAGCAACAGAAATCCACATAACACCGCTGATATCCTTAGCCTTACCTATAACAAGCTTTAAGATAACCCATGAAATCATACCGAACATAATACCTGTTGCAATTGAGTATGCAAAAGGCATCATAACAATTGCCATAAATCCACCGATTGTATCAGCAACGTCTGCTTCGAAGTCCATCTTTGTAACTGCAGAAAGCATCAAAAGACCAACAAAAAGCATCGCAGGTGCTGTAGCAAATCCCGGAATTGCAAGGAAAATAGGTGCAAGAGGAATTGCTATAAGGAATAATATACCTGTTGTCAAAGCTGTAAGACCTGTCCTGCCGCCTGCAGCTACGCCTGCTGAAGATTCAACATAACTTGTAACTGTTGATGTACCAAGACAAGCACCTGCAACAGTACCAACAGCGTCTGCCATAAGCGCTCCGCCGGCTCTTGGAAGCGAACCGTCTTCATCAAGTAAATTACCTTTTTGAGCAACACCGATAAGTGTTCCTACAGTATCAAAAATATCTGTGTAGAGGAATGTAAACATAACAACTGCAAATCCTGCAAGGTTTTGTGCAATGTATGCAAAATCAAATTGGAAAAGCGCAGGAGCTGCAAAGTTTGCCTTTATTGATTCCCATGAAAGTGATGGGATCAAAGAATAAACGCCTGCTTCCACATCAACCTGATACCAACCTACAAGCTCTGCAAGGATACCAAGTACCCAAGTAGCAAGGATACCAATTAAGATATCGCCCTTAACTTTGTAGTGACGAAGTACACCAATTATCAAAAGACCGATAATTGCAAGTGCAACCTGAGGAGAACCAAGATTTCCAAGTGCTACAAGTGTAGACTCATCATTAACAACAACGCCTGCATTGATAAGTGCAATAATTGTAATAAAGAGTCCGATACCTGCTGTGATACCAAGCTTCAAGTTTGAAGGAATTTTATTAACCAAAGCTTCTCTGAACTTGAAAATAGAAAGAATCATAAATACGAAACCTTCTATTAAGATTGCAGTCAAAGCAACTTTGTAAGAATATCCCATGCCCAAACAAACAGTGTAGGTAAAGAATGCATTAAGTCCCATACCTGATGCAAGTGCTACAGGGTAGTTAGCAAAAAATGCCATACAAATTGTACCAATTGCAGCTGAAAGTGCTGTTGCCATAAAAATAGCAGCAGGACCAGGTCCGTCAGGAATGATACCAAGCATTCCGGGGTTTACTGCGAGTATATACGCCATTGCAAGGAATGTTGTAATACCGGCAATAATTTCAGTTTTTACATTTGTGCCGTTCTCTTTAAGCTTGAAAAGTTTTTCCAACATAAATAATACCTCTTTTCTTCTTTTTGTTTATTGGAGTAAGCTGCTGCATATATAAAACTGCCCATATACACACACAATTTACACCACCACAAATGCATTATACTACAATATATTCAACTTTTCAATAGAAAATTTTAAAATTTTATCAAAATGTAACAAAAGAAATTTTATGAAGCTTTAACCATTAATGCCATATATTTTGCATTGAAAAAATTGTAAAACTATGTTATATTTATTAGGACACCTACAAAAACAATGAAAGGATAAGAAACTATGAAGAAGATATTTCTGCTCAGTTTCCTCATAATGCTTTTGCAAGGTGCCGCCCACGCAGCTGATGTTCCAATCGACATCAGAGTAAATGGCGAGTACATTAAAACAGACTCCGAGCCTGTAATAAAATCAGGGGTTACCTACGCCCCCATCCGCGCAATTGCAGACAGTCTGGGAGCTGACAGCGTTTCATGGAACGATAATACAAAAACTGCCGGTGTAAATATTGACGGCAAAAACGTTTCACTAAAGATAGGCTCATCTACTGCATATATAAATGGTTCGCCCTCTTCAATGACAGGAAAGGCGTTTATTTTAAATAGCAGAACCTACATCCCCGTAAGGTCACTTGCAAATATATTTAGTGCAAAGGTTGCCTGGGACGGACAATATTATAATGTAGAGATAAGCAAGCCATCCGTAAAAGTTCCGGATAATATGATAGACAAAACTTTTACACATGACGAGCTTTACTGGCTTGCAAAAATAATTAATGCAGAAAGCGGAGGAGAAATCCAAAGCGGAAAAGTCGCTGTCGGCGATGTTATTTTAAACAGAGTTGAAAGCTCCCTTTTTCCAAACACTATATACGGAGTTATATTTGATACAACTTACTCCGTACAGTTTGAACCTACAATTAACGGAAGTATTTATGAAAATGCAAGTATTCAATCCATTGGTGCTGCAAAGACCTCTCTTACAAACAGCTCCACTGTAGGTAAATGTCTTTACTTTCTAAATCCAACCATTGCTCAAAGTTCCTGGATTCAAAAAAACAGGGTTTTTTACAAGACTATAGGAAACCACGATTTTTATCTATAATTTAAAAACCAGAAAATGTTACACTTTGGTTTCGAGGTGTAACACTTTCTGTTGTCAAATATTACATCTCCTATCTCGATAATTAGGCGTTATTTGGTTATATAGCACAAAATATTTAAAATAATTACAAAATTGTTACAGCAAAGTAAAAATAATTTGACAAAGGACGAAAAATAGTGTATAATGTAATCGTTGTATGTCGGAAATGATGTTTTTTCGACAAATTAGGAGGTTTTATATTTATGATAAATGCAAAGCATACAATTGTTGGAATATTGACAATTGCTATGATAGGAAGCATGACTGTTACACAAGCTTATGACTTCAAAGCTTCAAACAGGCTTGCTGCGTTGCTGAACAATAATGAAGAATTAGTAACTTCTATTACCCCGGAGGATATAAAAGTAAATCCGGAGGTTGCCGAGCAACAACTAAATGAAACATACACAGAAGAAGAAATTAAGTCAATTACAGACAAGAAAAGTACACTTCAGGAAAGCTTCGTACTTCTTACATATGGCACTCTGGATGTGTATAACACTCCATCAGAAGACGGAAATATTATAGATACATTAACAAAATGCGAAAGCGTTAAGGTAACCGAATCTACCGAGGGTTGGTACAAGGTAGCATACGGACAAGGACAAAGCGGTTATGTATCAAAAGCACATGTAACAGACAGTAAAGCAGAGGCTGACTATGCTGCAATGCACTTTGATAATTATAAAAGAGCAGTAGTTAAGACAGATGGCTCTGATGTAAACATAAGAGCATCTGCTTCTAAAAACTCTTCTGTAATTGGTCAGCTTAAAAACGGAACTGAAATTGTTCTTTTGTATGACGAAAACGGATATACAAAGATTTATTACGGAGCTGATATGGATGCAGGATTTGTGGTTTCCGAGTGTATCGAACTTACAAACACATGGATTCCAAAAACAGAAGTAAGCACAATCCAAGCTGCAGCCGCTCAAAGAAGAGAAGCAGAGGCAAAAGCAAGAGCTGAAAAGATTGCAAAAGAAAAAGCAGAAAAAGCTGCCAAGGAAAAGGCTGCTAAAGAAGCTGCGGCAAAAGCAAAAAATACAAAGAGTACCAGCACATACACAACACCTGCTTCAAATCCAAAAGGAAGCTCTATTGTTTCAACTGCAAAAAAATATCTTGGTGTTAAGTATGTATACGGCGGAACAACACCAAAGGGTTTTGACTGTTCAGGTCTTGTACAGTATGTATGTAAGTCTTTAGGAATTAGCGTTAACAGAACAGCTGCTTCCCAGTTCTCAAACGGACGAGCAGTAAACAAAAGTGATTTACAACCGGGAGACCTTGTATTCTTTGCAAAAAGCAGTAAAATAAGCCATGTTGGTATATACATTGGCGGAGGTCAAATGATTCACGCGCCTCACACAGGTGATGTTGTAAGAATTGCTTCAATCAACAGCGGATACTATAAAAGGACATATGTCGGAGCAAGAAGGGTAAGTTGATACCCACTCCCTAATTATTTAAAAGGTAACGGCACTGCAAAAATGCGGTGCCGTTGCTTTTTTATATAAAAAAATAAGCCTCGTGTACAGAAAGTACACAAGGCTTATTTAATATTACCTAATCAATTATTTGCTTTCCTTAATAGCAGCCTGAGCAGCAGCAAGTCTTGCAATAGGCACACGGAAAGGTGAGCATGAAACATAGTCAAGTCCAACTGCATGACAGAATTCTACTGATACAGGGTCTCCACCGTGTTCACCACAGATACCGCAGTGCATTGAAGGACGAACCTTCTTACCCATTTCAACTGCCATTTCCATAAGCTTACCAACACCTGTCTGGTCAAGCTTAGCAAACGGATCGTTTTCGAAGATCTTTGCATCATAGTAAGCATCAAGGAACTTACCAGCATCGTCTCTTGAGAAACCGTATGTCATCTGTGTAAGGTCGTTTGTACCGAAGCAGAAGAATTCAGCTTCCTCAGCTATAACATCAGCTGTGAGACAAGCTCTTGGAATTTCGATCATTGTACCAACTTCGTACTTGAGGTCGGCACCAGCTGCTGCGATTTCAGCGTCAGCAGTTTCAACAACATCATTCTTAACATACTTAAGTTCTTTGATGTCGCCAACGAGAGGAATCATGATTTCGGGAACAATGTTCCAGTCTGCATGAGCTTTCTTAACGTTGATAGCAGCTCTGATAACAGCCTTTGTTTGCATAGCAGCAATTTCAGGATATGTTACCGCAAGACGGCATCCTCTGTGACCCATCATTGGGTTGAACTCATGAAGTGATGTGATAAGTGTCTTAATATCTTCTACAGATTTGCCCTGAGCATCAGCAAGTGCCTTAATGTCAGCTTCTTCTGTAGGAACGAACTCATGAAGCGGAGGATCGAGGAATCTGATTGTTACAGGATTTCCTTCAAGTGCTTCATAAAGAGCTTCAAAGTCGCCCTGCTGATAAGGAAGAATCTTATCAAGAGCAGCTTCTCTCTCTTCAACTGTATCTGCACAAATCATTTCACGGAAAGCAGCAATTCTTTCAGCTTCAAAGAACATGTGCTCTGTACGGCAAAGACCGATACCTTCTGCACCGAGTTCTCTTGCCTTCTTAGCATCTGCAGGAGTATCTGCATTTGTTCTAACCTTAAGAGTTCTGAACTCATCTGCCCAAGCCATGATTTGACCAAATTCACCAGCGATTTCTGCATCAACTGTAGGAATGATACCATCATAGATGTTACCTGTTGAACCGTCGATTGAGATATAGTCGCCTTCGTTATATGTCTTACCGCTAAGTACGAACTTCTTGTTTTCTTCGTCCATTGCGATGTCACCACAACCTGATACACAGCATGTACCCATACCACGAGCAACAACGGCAGCGTGTGATGTCATACCGCCACGAACTGTGAGGATACCTTGTGATGCCTTCATACCTGTAATATCTTCAGGTGAAGTTTCAAGACGAACAAGAACTACCTTTTCACCTCTTGCGTTCCAAGCCTCTGCGTCTTCAGCTGTGAATACAACCTTACCGCAAGCAGCAC
>JAZRHH010000002.1:0-33827 GCA_045644665.1 Clostridia bacterium | reverse complement strand
CAAAACGATATTACTTTATGGGGAATTTCTGTAACACTTATACTTACATCATTTTTTATTTTCGACAAAGAAAACTATTTGACATTATGTGCATCTTTAATAGGCGTTACATCTCTTATTTTCAATGCAAAAGGAAATCCTCTCGGGCAAGTACTGATGGTGATATTCAGTCTGCTCTATGGAATAATCTCGTACACATTTTCCTATTACGGAGAAATGATAACTTATCTCGGTATGACAATGCCGATGGCGATTTTTGCCCTTATATCCTGGCTTAAAAATCCGTTTAATGGAAACAAAGCGGAAGTCAAGGTAAATAGTATTACTAGAAAAGAAACTATATTTATGTGGCTTATTACAGTTTTAATTACTATTACCTTTTATTTCATATTAGCATATTTTAACACTGCCAACATAGTACCAAGCACTCTATCTGTTACAACAAGCTTTTTGGCAGTGTATCTTACTTTCAGAAGAAGTCCATATTTCGCTATTGCCTATGCCGCTAACGATATTATTCTAATTATTTTGTGGTTGCTTGCAAGTCTATGTGATATCCGCTATATTTCTGTTGTTGTATGCTTTGTTGCTTTTTTTATAAACGATATCTATGGTTATATAAGTTGGAAAAAAATGAAAATGAGACAAAACAAAACTGCTCGCTAATTTTATTTTCCATCCTTTCGACAATATTCGACATTCTTTACTATACTCATATCAAGAGAGGGACAAAATTTTATATTTTTTATGAATCTATCTCATATTATATTTTTTATAGCTTCATACACATTATTTGCAAAATATTCAAAGCCTTCATCGTTTGGATGGAGTCTTAAATCGCCGAATAAACTTTCCTGATGAGGCACAAAATCAAATCCGTTCAAGCAGCAAACATTGTCAAGTTTTGCTGTGACCTCCTTGATATAGTCTGCAACATAAGAAAATTCTCCGCAATTGTGTTGGTCTTTATAATCCTTTCTCCAGATTGGAGTAAGCGCAAATATTTTTGAAGTAGGATATTTACGGCTTAAAGCAATATAAAACTCCCTGCAATTGCTTTTAAATTTTTCAAGTTCGAGACGCCTCCAATCATTTGATCCATAAGAAACAATTATGTAATCAGGAACAAAATCCTCATCAGTGCCAACAAGAGCGGGAATAAATTTCTCTCCTCCTACAGCCTTGTTGTATATATCCGATTTTAAAAGTTCAGATAAAATTACAGTATAATGCTTTGACGGATGAAGTGCATCGTAGCCTTGCGTTATAGAATCGCCAAAAACAAGCATTTTTTTATTTCTTGCTACAGGTTCTGCAAAAGAACCGTCATCGATAGAAATCTCTTCAATTTCTGCAGGCACAGACCAGGGCAAAAATATCGTAACAATCTTTTCCCCACATCCCAGCTCAATATTTTTTTCAAAACTGCCCAGGGGGAAATTTATCTTAGTATAATCACCTGACATATCCATACCAGAATAATTGTTAATGCTATCAACCATTTCGCCATTTACACATACATCAACTGAAAAGTAACTTCTTGTGGTAGAAAATGGAATGTTAACTTTTACAAACAAAGACTTGCTGTCCGTTCGAAATACCAATCTTATCCCTGCCGGTGCAAAAGTCTTCTTATAAAATGATTCGTTACCGGCATTTTTATAAAGTTGTTGTTGCTCCTCTGTAAATCTATAAAAAACAGTTTTCCCCTGTTCTTCTACTACTCTTACAGCTCCATGTGACAGCTGTGTTAGTTTTTCTATATTAAGTTTCATAAAGTTTATCCCCTTTTTAATTCTGTATTAAAATCAAATATTCTTTTCCATAGTAATATGGACTATTCCTTCTTCCAAGTATTCATCCGACACTGTCTTAAAACCCATTTTCTCATAAAACTGAGCTGCTTGTTTTTGCGCGTGGACTATAGTTTTCTTGTTTCCAAAATGGTTTTTTATTTCCTCAAGGCTTCTTTTCATAAGTTCTCTTCCAAGACCTTTTCCATGTTCAAGGGTTAAAACACGTCCTATTGTAACAGTATCATCCCCTGATGGAAATGCACGAAGGTATGCAACGACTCTGTTTTTATCTGTGAAAAAACAATGTATACTATTGCGGTCTTTATCATCAAGGTCCTGACAAATAATATTTTGCTCAAGAAGAAAAATCTCTGCCCTTGATTTTAAAATTTCATACAGCTCGTCTACAGAAAGCTCTGAAAATGTTTTTTTAGCAAAATTCATAATGTCCTCCGCTTATTTCTTTTTTGTAAAACCAATTGCTACAAGTGAGCTTATACACAAAAGGTACGGATAAAACAGCTTTGGTATAATTTCAAGAGCTGAAATCTGCGCACCCAATGCTGAAACTGCGGAAATTGCAACAAGCATTTGTGCACCGTATGGCAAAATTGCCTGGAATACACAGGAAAATGTATCCAGAATTGATGCCGCCTTTCTTGGCGAAATATCGTAATCTTTGGCAATCTCGTTTGCGATAGGGTTTGCCATAACAATTGCTACAGTGTTATTTGCAGTTGCAATATCAAGAACTCCCACAAGAACACCCATTCCAACCTGTCCTGCCTTTTTGCCGCGGAAAACCTTTTTAATTCCTGCAAGAAGTGCATCAAATCCGCCATATTCACGGATAAGAGCGCAGATTGCAGAAACCAACACAGTAACAATTATTGTTTCAAACATTCCTGATGCACCTGCTCCCATATTTGCAAGAAGTGCTGTAGGCTGTGCGCTTCCGGTCATTAGCATTATAATTGAACCGGAAACAATGCCAATCAGGAGAACAACAAATACATTGACTCCTAAAATTCCTCCAATGAGGACAAGTACATAAGGAATTATTTGTACAAGGTTATAATCCTTTAAAACAGCTCCGTCAATTTCTGTATTAAATGACATAATTAGTATGATAACAAGGGAAACTATTGCAGCAGGCAGAGCTATGAAAAAGTTTTCTCTGAACTTATCTTTCATTTGGCATCCCTGACCGTTACAAGCGGCAATGGTTGTATCTGAAATAAATGACAGATTATCCCCAAACATTGAGCCGCCAATTACTGTTGCTACACAAAGTGACATATCAAAGCCTGATGCCTTTGAAACAGCAACTGCAATTGGGGTTAGGAGAGTTATTGTTCCAACCGACGTTCCCATTGCAAGGGATACGAAGCAGCTTACAGCAAAAAGCACCATAACTGCAAATTGCGCCGGGATTATTGACAGCATAAAGTATGCTACGCTTTCTGCACTTTCTCTTCCTACAACGCCAACAAAAATACCTGCCTCCAAAAATATGAGTATCATAGTAAAGATATTTTTATCTCCTACGCCGCGTCCCATAATCTCAAGCTTTTTGTCTAAATTCAGCTTTCTGTTTTGAAGGCACGCTACCAAAAGTGCCACTAAAAACGCCACAACAATTGGAATATTATAAAATCCCATTGGGATTTTTATAACATACTCAAACAAAATCCCAAGTCCTAGATATAAAATTAAAAATATTCCTATTGGAAGTAGCGCCTTAACATTTCCTTTTTTCATTTTCATTTCCTCCTTTGTCTATTTTATTGAGCACATTTTTGGCAAGGTGTAAGCCCTGCTCTCTGGGCATCATCAAGGGTTGTTTCAAAACTGTCTTTTCCACCACATTCTGCATCAAAATGATATCTCTTGCCTGTTGGCGTACGATACACCCCTGAATTTACATTATTCTGCGGCGTGGTGGGAGTTTCTATTATAGATGCACCGGCAGAACTTGCGCCGCTTGTATAATCGATTTTAATTTCCGGCTGAACATTATAACAATACACGCAAAAAGATACACCCTGTCCATTATCTTCAATAGAATATGCTTCTAAAAGTACACCGTCAGCAACAAGGTTATTCCCTGTAAAAACAGGAGTAGAACGATACATAACTCTGTTTCCTGTTCTTTCTATGTAATCTGCTATTTCATTTTCAAAAGGAAGCATACCATCAACGTTCAGGTATCTCGTGCCTGTAATAAGGTTTCTTTCGTTTGCATTTTCACCTGTAAGCTGGAAACCTATCAAATGGCATCTGTTATAAAGATACCCACCGTCTACATTATCATAAGAAACGTTTATCCAGCCGGTTGGTTTTACTGAGCTTATACTTTCACGAGGTTCTGTTGGCATTAAATCTGTTGCTATAGAAGAAAAGCAGACATCACATCTTCCAAGCTCGTCAAGGGAGCTATAATATTCAAAAGAGGCATTTATAAGCTCATGGTCTTTAAAGAAAGGTATGTTATTATTTATCTCTGTCCACGCCTTGCCTGAATATGCAGGCAAATCTCTCATTAAAAAATTATATTCACTATCCTCAAATGTATCTTTTATTATTGATACAGTTTGTGTTCTACTGTCCCAGGCAACTCCAAGATTAAAGCCCTCTGCCACAAATCGAATTGGAAGCATGGTACGTCCGTTTATAATAGCAGGTGCAACATCAAGGGTTTGTGGGCTACTATTAAGGTATGCCCGGTTACTGTCAATAACAAGCTTTATTGTATCATCTTCCATATTGAGCAAAACAGATTGTGTACTCTCTTCCCACCCTACAGTGCCGCCAAAGGCTTCTATTATTGCCCTGATTGGAACTAATGTGCGACCGTTTGTTATTATGGGTTTTGTACCTCTCCCTGCGTCAATCTCTGCATCTGCACCATTTACTTCCATAATAGGATTATCAATTTGCAAACTAACAACTACATCTGCTCTCACATTTGCAAGTGCAGAAGATGCGCAAATAAACAAAGAACAGATAAATCCAATAAAAGCGGTATTAATTTTAGTTTTTTTCATAATGTATCACCTCATATAAATTACTATAAATCGAAGATTATTCTTTTATGTGGGACAGACGGCTTAGATGCAAAGCATTTTGATGTCAAGTTCGTGTCATGTTAGGACTAAAATTATACTTATTATACACCACCCAATATAAGTACAACGTGTGTAACAAAGTATTGAAACCAAAGACCGACACTAAACAATATACTTACAACATTAAACGCAACATATTTACGCTCTTTATTTCTAATTGAATATGTAAGTGCAAACACCCACAATCCAGGAATAACAGGAGTTAAAGAAATCCAATGAACAATCTTAGAAACACTCATTATAAGAAAAAAGAGTTGTTCATTTTGCACATCAAAAGCATTTCCTGAAATTCTAAGAAAAATCATAATGGAACTCCACAGAAACCACATTATAATAGTGTACCAAATATATATTTTTTGTATTTTCATATGTACAACCTCTTTTTCTTTTTCGCCAAATTCGACAATCTTTGCATGGTCCATATCGTGTCAGGAACAAAAAATTATTTAAAGGTGTTTTCGATAGGTTCATCACATTCCCAACTGACTATTTTAAAATTATGCTCCTCAAGAAATTCTTCTGTTTTTTCACTGAAATAACAAGTATTTTTATCATATACAGAAATACCAGGTTCAATTGGGGCTGTTGTTGTATTATCGGGTTCGCCTAAAAAATACTCTGCACCCGCAACACTTAAAAGAACTTTATAATCATCAATATTTTTTAAAACTATATAACGATAATCTGGTTTACGACCACCTTTATATTCATTGAAATCAGGATTATCAATTTGTTCAACTCTCCAGGCATAAAGTTCGTTATTCTGTTTATTTTCAAAATTTTCTTTCCACCTACGAGTTTTCCCTCTGCCCTCATCAATATTAAACCCATCAAATTCGCAAATTATAGTATCTTCTATTGTTTGTATCTTTCCATCAATTTCATAAACCAGTTTAAAATCAAATTCTCCATATGTAATTTCTGGTTTTGGTGGAGCTGGCGACAGCCACAATCCAACAGCTAACATTATCCACGGAGATGCAATAATTAAAACACCAATTACACAAACTAAAATTAATGCAACGATTATCATTACTATTTTCTTTGTAATACTCAAAACATCATCTCCTCTTTTTCTACATCTTTCGACATCTTTACTATGCTCATGTCAAGTCAAGGACAAAAATTTTATCTTTGATGGAATCATTGTAACACAAACAAAAATAAAAGGCAATGTTTTTTAAATAATTACTTGAATATTTATAGACTTCAATGTATAATATGACAGAGGTGTTTTTTAATGTTGATTGATTTTCATACACATATATTTCCGGACAAAATTGCCGAGAAAACAATAGATATTTTAAAGGCTGGGTCTTTGAAATATGAGCACAAAGAAGCAACAAGTTATTATGACGGAACAAAAGAGGGTCTATTATCTCTTATGAAAAATTGCAGCGTTGATATAAGCATTGCGCTGCCAATTGCCACAAAGCCTACACAGACAGACTCTATAAATACATTTGCAGCGTCTGCCACAGACAGCAAAATTATTTCGTTTGCTACGCTTCACCCTCAAAACGAAAATACGGATAAAATTCTTGAGAAAATAAAAATTGCCGGATTTAAAGGAATAAAGCTGCATCCGGAATTTCAGCAAACCTTTGTAGATAGTCCGGAGATCATAAAAATTCTTAAAAAAGCAGAGGAGCTTGAGCTCTACACGGTCTTTCATGCAGGGCATGACATAGGGCTCCCCCCTCCCGTTCATTCAATGCCAATACATTTTAAACACGCATTGGAATATGTAAGCGGAAAATTTATAATAGCGGCTCACCTGGGAGGCTGGCGCACATGGGACGACACAGAAAAATATTTAGTTGGAACTCCCATTTATTTTGACACAGCGTTTATTAAAGATTACATTTCACCAATTCAAGCAAAACGCATAATAAAAAACCATGGCAGTAAAAAAATACTTTTCGGAAGTGATGCACCCTGGGAAAATCCAAAGGATACACTTGATTTTATTTTGTCTCTTGGATTAAATCAAGAAGAGCTTGAAAATATTACTTATAAAAATGCTATGAAAATATTAAAAGGTTAGAGCAAACGCTCTAACCTTTTATTTAAAAACTTAGCATTTTCCTGAAAGAAATTTTTCAAGTCTGTCAAGTCCCTCGCGGCAGTTATCCATACTTGTTGCATAGCTCCATCTTACGTACTCAGGAGCTTCAAAGCCTGTTCCTGGAACAACAGCTACCTTTGCTATATCAAGGAACATATCTGCAAAATCATCTGCTGATTTAATTTCTTTTCCGTAAAGTGTTGTACCTATTATGCCCTTTATATTCATCATAATATAAAATGCGCCGTTTGGCTTAAGGCATGATACGCCGGGGATATTATTTATACGCTCTACCATATAGTCGCGCCTTTTTACAAACTCTTTTTTCATTTCTTCAACACATTCAAGTCCGCCCTCAAGCGCTGCAATTGTTGCTTCCTGCGCAATTGAGTTAGGGTTTGATGTTGCATGTGACTGAACGCTTGACATTGCCTTTGCAAGAGCTGAGTTTGAAGCTGTAAAGCCTATTCTCCAGCCTGTCATAGCGTATGTCTTTGAAACACCGTTTACAATTATTGTAAGGTCTTTGATTTTTTCACCAAATGAAGCAATACTTGTGTGCTTGCCTTCATAAATAAGATGCTCATAAATTTCGTCTGATACAACATACACATTATGACGGACAGCAACATCTGCAATTTCCTTAAGCTCCTCAGCTGTATAAATCATACCCGTAGGATTTGAAGGGCTGTTTAAAACAATTGCTCTTGTTTTTGGAGTAATTGCAGCCTCAAGTTCCTTTGCTGTTGTTTTAAATCCGTTTTCTTCCTTTGTCATAAGAACTACAGGCACACCGTCTGCAATTTTAACCATTTCGGGATAGCTTACCCAGTAAGGTGCCGGTATAATAACCTCGTCGCCGGGGTTACAAATTGCCATAAACACATTTACAAGGCTGTGCTTTGCGCCGTTTGATACAACAATTTGTGATGGCTCATAGCTAAGACCGTTTTCCTTTAAAAACTTATCGCAAACTGCTTTTCTGAGAGGAAGTGTTCCTGCAGCCGGAGTATAACGGGTTTTACCCTCCATAATTGCCTTTACAGCAGCATCACATATATGCTTTGGAGTATTAAAGTCCGGCTCGCCTGCGCCAAATCCAACAACGTCTATACCGTCCGCTTTCATTTGCTTGAATTTTGTGTCTATTGCAAGAGTTGGTGACGGTGCAATTGATAATGCCTTTTTTGAAATCATGAATAAATCTTCCTTCCTTAGCTAAAAAATGTTGAAAATGAAAGAAAAGAGTTTAAATCTTTCATTTATTTATACTATGTGCAAAAACCGTTAATGATGAAAAATCATATAAATACAAGCATTTGCCGGTTTTTACACCACTTTTATATAATACTACAAAAAACCAAAAAATGCAAGTTTTATTATCAAAAATTTCAAAACAAAGTTTTATGCCATATTATGTATTTTTATGTGCAATATTATCAAAAAGCATCTTGTATATGGTTTATTTCTGTGATTTGCCCGTCTTTATGATATACCTCTATAACGTCAAATCTCATATCTGCATCTGCATTTTTAATAAAATACATGGCGGCTCTCTTTATTTTTACCTGCTTATGATAGTTTACGAACTCGGCAGCACTTCCATACAAAGAATTTTTGCGAGTTTTTACCTCAACAAAAACTGTGCAGCCGTCCTTTACACATATAATATCTATTTCTCCTGTTTTGCATCTGAAATTTCGTTGTATAACATTATATCCTTTTTCTTTGAGATATTCAGATGCCGCATCCTCGCCAAAATTTCCTATATCCTGCTTATCTGTCATACCCTACTCCCCTAATAATTTTTTTAGAAAAGTCATCCTGTGAATTTCACAAGGTCCATACTTTAAAATTGCATCTGTATGCGCCTTTGTTCCGTAGCCTTTGTGCTTTTCAAATTCATATTCCGGATACTTTTCTGCCATAGTACAAATAAACCTGTCCCTCGAAACTTTTGCAAGAATTGAGGCAGCGGCTATATTTATACTTTTAGCATCGCCTTTTACAACCGTTGTACATGGAAATTTCATATCACGTATGCGATTTCCGTCAACAAGTACATGTTCAGGCGCAGGAGAAAGTGCCTCTGCAGCCTTGTTCATTGCAAGAAAGGTTGCATTTAAAATATTAATTTCATCAATTGTTTTTTCGTCTACAGACATTACACTCCAGGCAATTGCCTTATCTGTGATTATATCGTAAAGCTCTTCCCTTTTCTTTTCCGAAAGCTTTTTTGAGTCGTTTAATTTCTCTATTACGCAGTTTTCCGGAAGTATTACAGCCGCCGCAAAAACAGGACCTGCAAGAGGACCACGTCCTGCTTCATCAACCCCTGCAATATATGTAATACCATTAGTTTTTCTTATATCACGCTCTATGCTTTCCATTTCATAAAGTCTTATAAGCTCTTCTTCCTTTGTAAGTTTCATGTTTCTTCTCCTTAATTGTTATAAAAGGTATTGATTTTTATTATTCCATATGTTAAAATATTTATATATTTTCCCTTACGGAGTGAATTCAAAATGGTATATAACCGTGAAATTAATGATAATGCAAAAATACAATGCATTATCTTATATACAATGTCTGCAGCAGACAGACCTTTAAGGTATGACGACCTTATAAATCTTATATTTGAAAACTGTAATGTGAATTATGTAGAGTTCCAGATAGCTCTAGGTCATCTGGAGGAGATAAACCACATAACAAAGCTTCATGACGACCACAGCTGCGATGTGTTTGTGCTGGAAGCGCCGGGCAAGGAAGCTATAAAATATCTTGAAGATACAATCCCTGCATACATAAGAGCACCTATAAAAAAATTCATTAAGCCGTACTTTAAAGAAGAAGCGGCAAAACAAAAAATCAAGGCAGGAATTGAGCCTGTACGTGACGAGGAATACAACGCCATACTTGGCATTTATGATGATGACGACCTCCCTCTTCTTGAAATCAAGCTATATTCAGGAAGCCGCAGCGAAGCACAAAAAGCTGCCAAGCTATTCAAAAAAAATCCTGAAACAATATACAGGAAAATCGTGGATATACTTATCGCATCTGATGAAGATTCAGGCGCAAGAGAGTAATTTCAGGAATTCGCAAAAATTTGCGAATTCCTTTTTTATTATAACAAAAGCGAGGTGTAAAGTCAACAAAATCTTATTATGAGAGCCACTACTGTTGCAGCAATCACACCTGCCCACCCAAGCCACTTGTTATTTTTCTTATTTTTGGAGTATACCTTGGTTTTATCTGCAGAAAAGCTATGTGTTTTTAAATAATCATTTACAACGCGCTCGGCATCCATTATTACCTTTGTTTCCTGACTTGGTTTATAGTCGTTAAGCACTATTATTGCCTGATGTATATATGGTGAAGTTAAGTTTTCTAAAATTACTACCTTTCGTGGAATTTTTTTCATGGACAACACTCCCCAAATTTTCATGTTATCTACATTCTGTCCACTTTTATACAATTTTATACCATATCTGTGTACACAAGCACCTTTTCCTTCATAATATATGGTTAGGGACTAATATTTTAAAAAGGAGCTGACAGCTATGGCTGAAATTCTTGCAACCACAGGAGCAATAACCACAGCCTCACGATTGGCGGGCGAGCTTGAAAAGCTTGGCTGTCTTAATGTTCGTGTTGTTCATACACCTGCTGAGATTGCCTCGGGAGGTTGTTCATATTCTGTGTCACTTGAAGAAGAAAACCTTTCTCTGCTTAGGTCTTTAATGCACAACAAAAAATTCAAGGTAAGAAGAATACTCCGCCCAACAACAAAAAACGGGGAGCGTGTGTTTGATGATATATCTTGACAATGCGGCAACAAGTGCAAAAAAACCTCTTTGTGTTTTTGGAAAGCTTTTCTACGAAAGCATTTTTACCAGTGTAAACGCCGGAAGAGGAGCACATTCTAAAAGCCTCAGAGCTATAAAGGGCATAAATAAAACCGCTGAAATACTTGCAACGCTTTTAAATGTTGAAGACCCGTCCTGTATAGCATTTACACCAAATGCCACTTATGCATTAAACCTTGCAATGCTGGGTCTTTTAAACCCCGGTGACCACGTTATTGTAACGGCTATGGACCACAACAGCGTTCTACGTCCGGCGGCACACTTCGGGGACTTTACAATTGTTGACGCTGATGACAGCGGATTTGTTAACCCAAAGGATATAGAAGCTGCAATACGCCCCGAAACAACGCTTATTGTATGTACTCATGTATCAAATGTATGCGGCTCCGTGCAGCCGGTAGAGGAAATTGGAGAAATTTCAAAAAGGTATGGAATTCACTTTTTGCTCGACGCCTCACAAAGCATTGGCTGCATGGAAGTTGACGCAAAAAAAATTGGTGCTGACCTTATTGCATTTGCAGGTCACAAGGGACTTCTTGGTCCCCTTGGCACCGGCGCTTTATACGTTGAAAATGATGCTATCTTAAAGCCTGTTATTACAGGAGGTACAGGAAGTCTTTCCGAGAGCCTTATTCAACCGCGTTTTATGCCGGATATGCTTCACGCAGGCACAATTAACACCCCTGCTGTAATGGCACTTGGAACAGCCGCCTCATGCATTGAGGACCCAAAAATAACGCATAGATTAGAAAAGGAACTTGCGGAGATGTTTATAGAGGATTTACTTTGCATGAACGGTGTATCTGTTTACGGACCCTTAAAAAACAATCGTAACGGCACAGTTTCATTTAATATAAACGGAGTTGACCCGGCGGAAGTGGAAGAATATCTTGATAAGCAAAAGAAAATTATCGTAAGAAGCGGATATCACTGTGCACCGATTGCCCATAAGGTATTGGGAAGCAACAAAAAGGGATCTGTGCGCGCATCATTTGGATATTTTAATACTAATTATGATCGTATAAGACTTACAGACTCGATTTACAATTTTTTAAAGGGACGAAAATAATTCGTCCCTTTAAAAAAAGTATTGACAAATTCTGCTATAAGTGTTATTATAGCTTTATTAAAACTAGAGCAGGTATTATGCGTTAAGTGTCAGAAAATGGGAGTAGAGTTTCTGAACGAAAAGTCCTCAAAGGGCTTGCGGTATAATATTTCATCCGCTGTTTTAAAATATTTTTTAATTCAGCCCCCTGCTTAAGAAGAAAGGGGATTTTTTTATGGAAAAAAATCAAAACAAAAAACTCGTTATTACCGGACTTTTAATTGCAATGTCAATAATAATTTCCTACCTGAATCCTATGATTCCAATTGCCGGAATACAGGGAATGCGAATTAGCTTTTCGTCCTACATATCTGTAATACCGGCATTTTTGTTCGGACCGGTATATGGTGGCATTTCCATGGGGGTTATAGATGTTTTGTCTTTTCTTATACGTCCGGAGGGCGCATATATGCCCCTTCTTACCTTGACAGCAGTACTCAAAGGTGTGCTTATAGGAGTAATGTATTTGTGGAGCAAAAAAGAGTCACTTAAAATTTTAAAAAAGGACTATGTAAAAGTCCTCTTCTGCCTGTTCCCTGTTAATGTACTTGTTACTACAATAAACACAAAGCTCATTATGATGCTATATTCCATAAACAAGGCATTTATTGTTTTCTACACTCCGCGTATTATTGAAGAGGTAATAAACATTTTTGTACAAAGCTATATTGTATACTATCTTTTAAAGCTGTCACGAAAGCTTATTAAATAAAGTATAAATTAAAAAAATCTCCGCAACATATAAAGTGAAAGCGGGGATTTTTTATGACCAAAATTAAAATGTTTAACCTTTTTAAAATGATATTTGGCTCATTTCTTTATTCGGCAGGAATTTGCTCTTTTTTAAACCCTGCTGATATTGCACCGGGCGGCGCTTCCGGCACAAGTATAATATTAAATCATTTGTTTGGCTTACCAATCGGAACAATGAGCATACTGATAAACATACCTATACTCTATTTTGGGTTCAGGAAACTAGACAAATCACTTATTATTAAAACTGTTTTTGCCCTTTTGTTTACATCATTTATTATAGACTTTGTTGCCACTCCGCTGTTTCCTGTTTACACAGGAGACAGACTTCTTGCAAGTGTTTTTGGCGGAATTTTGTTTGGTACCGGTCTTGGTATTATATTTTCCTCCGGCTTTACAACAGGAGGCACAGATATAGTATCTATGCTTCTTCGTCTTAAATTTCCTCATGTGAGAATTGGAATTGCAATACTTATTGTAGATTTTTTTGTAATTGCCGCTTCCGTCATATTCTTTGGGGAAATTGAAACAGGTTTTTATGGAATAATAACTTTGTTTTTTTCAGGTAAGGTTGTAGATTTTTTTGTATACTACGGGGACAGCTCACGCCTTGCCTTTATCATAACAGACAAGGCACGGGATATGTCACGATCCATAATACAAAAACTTGGAAGAGGAGTAACAATTATAAATGCCGAGGGTGCATTTACAGGCAGCGAAAGAAAAATACTACTTTGTGCTGTAAGACACAGAGAGTTTGCAAGTCTTAAAAATCTTGTATTTGAAACAGACGAAAAAGCCTTTCTTACCTCCGCTGTATCTGACGGAATTTTTGGCGAGGGATTTTTTAGAAAACAACTTTTTTAAAAAGCCTTGAAATATAAAATAAATTGTGTTATGATATTATTATCTGAAGAAAGGTAATAATTGTTATGAAGATTTCTACAAAAGGCAGATACGCTCTCCGTATGCTTGTTGACCTTACTATGAATATTGACAGCGGCTTTATTTCATTAAAGGATATTGCAGAAAGACAAAATATATCAAAAAAATATTTGGAGCAGATTATTCCACTCTTTAACGGAAGCGGCATACTTGTTGCCGGCCGCGGATTCCAGGGTGGATACAAGCTTGCAAAAGGTGCAGAGCTGACAACTGTTGCGGAGATTTTGAGAATTACTGAGGGAAGCATTACCCCAGTGCCTTGTCTTGAGGGACGTGTCAACCAATGCGACAGATGCGACAGGTGCGAAACATTGTACGTATGGGAAGGTCTTGAAAAGGCTATCAGTACATACCTTGAGGGAATTACCTTAAAGGACATTGCAGATAAGCAAAGACGGGCTGCAAGACAAAATGATAATATAGTCCTGCTATAATTTAAAAGACAGAGTTCTAAAAAAACTCTGTCTTTATTTTATTTTGTAGTCTTTTTGTAAATTCCTCTTTCATTGGAGGATTGTTTTTTAGCTTCTCTTTATATCCCCAAAGGTGAGTAAATCTTCTGTCGTGTTTTTGCAGGTTTTCAAGGCTCGAAAAAGTATCAAGTCGCACACCCATTTTATTTGCTACCATAGAAAGCAGCCTTTGCTCTGCAAACACCATAGGGATAAGGGTATCATCGCTTTTTAAAGTGGTCATGACCTCTATAGAAAGCTCCCTATAGGTTTCCTTTAAGTTCTCATCACCATAATAGACAAAAGCGGCATTTGCAGGTTTTACCATCCAGTCATAGCCTTTGTCAAATTCTTTTAAAAAGTCTTTATTCGGATAAACAAAGGGGTTTAGTTCCTCTGTATGTATCACAGAGAGCTTTGACCTGCTATTTTCTAAGGCAAGACTTTCCCATACAATAAAATCATTATCAATTGATACAACAGGTGCACTAAAGCTGTCAAGAGCAAATATCTTCCCTGCCGCCCAATAGGTTTGCGGGGATATGCTATCCGGTATATTATCAAGGACGGTTATTATACCATTCCAGCAACTTTCTGCTCCCCTGGATTTTATAAATTTTTCTCCAAGTGAGTCTGTAACAAGAAAGATTTCTCCGTTTTTTTGCCGCCATTTAAGAGCAGACAGCACCATAGTCAGAAACTCAAACTCTTCTATACTTTCCGTGCCTCTCGGCTTTGTCCATAAGGTGTGAAAGGCTTTCATATCAAATGTATACCATATCCCTCTCCGCAGCTTCCGCCGGAAGAAGTTACAGTTTGCTCCTCTTTTTTATTATCTTTTTTTAGGTCAATTAAATACTCGCCTTTTTCTGTTATACATTTTCCTTTTTTGGAATGTATATCGTATTCAAACTGGATTTTCTTCAACAGGCTTTTCATTCCTTTCGTATATAAGGCAATTTACTTCTGCTCCCAAAAGAAATATATTCATGCAAAAATACAGCCAAAGCATAAGGAGCACAACCGCAGTCAGACTTCCGTAAATATACGAATAGTCTGCATATCGGTTTACATAAAATGAGTATCCTGCAGTAAACACAACCCAGCCGACCGCAGCTGCAAAAGCACCGGGAAGATGCTTATAAAAAGGAAGCTTTCGCTCCGGTAAAATTTTGTACAGAAGCGCAAATATAAGTGCAAGCACAACAATGTATATTACTACCGGAAAAGAATATATAGCTTTAAAAATTGCAGATATAAAAGGTAAATTAATTTCAGTAATTTTTATAATATATCTGCCCGCCACGAAAAACAAAAGTGTAGCTATTATTACGCCTATAAACACAAGGGTATACAAAAGAGCCATTAATCTTAGCTTTATATACCCCCTTTTACCGTCACATAGATAAACGCTGTCAAGTCCGTGCACAAGTGACAACATACCCTTTGACGCTGCCCAAAGCACAGTTACTGACGTAACAGAGATAATTGGGACAGACACACCATGAAAAAGCTCCTGGGCAAGTCTGTAAAACAGCGGCATAAGCATGTCCGGCATATAATCTGTTCCAAAATCCATTATATAACTTTCGTCAAAAGGTACAACAAACTTTATAAGGCTCAGGATAAGCATTAAAAGAGGCAATGCGGAAATAATCATAAACAAAGCAGCTTGTCCTGCATATACAGATATTTTGTGGCTTGAAATACGTCCTATAAAGCCTCGACAAACTTGTATAAGCCTTTGCATCCCTTTTGCACTTCCTTCTAGTCTAATTTAAGAACTGACATAAACGCTTCCTGTGGCACTTCCACAGAGCCTACCTGTCTCATACGTTTCTTTCCTTCTTTTTGCTTTTCCAGAAGTTTTTTCTTTCTTGTTATGTCACCGCCGTAGCATTTTGCAAGCACGTCCTTACGCATTGCACGAACAGTTTCACGTGCTATGATTTTTGAGCCGATTGCTGCCTGGATTGGTACTTCAAAAAGCTGTCTTGGAATTGCTTCTTTAAGCTTTTCTGCCATTCTTCTGCCACGGGCATATGCACTGTCTTTATGAACAATAAAGGAAAGTGCATCAACAAGCTCACCATTAAGAAGAATATCAAGCTTTACAAGGTCTGTTCTTTGATAGCCGTTAAGTTCATAGTCAAAGGACGCATATCCCTTTGTTCTTGACTTTAATGCATCAAAGAAGTCGTATATAATCTCATTAAGAGGTATTTCGTAGTGGATAAGAGCACGGGTTTGTTCTATATAGTCCATGTTTTTGAAAACGCCTCGTCTATCCTGACAAAGCTCCATTACATTTCCAACATAGTCTACAGGCACAAGGATTTCTGCCTTAACTACAGGCTCTTCCATATATGCAATTTCCGAGGGGTCAGGAAGATTTGTAGGGTTATCACACCATATCATTTCCCCGTCTGTTTTAAACACCTTGTATATAACGCTTGGCGCGGTAGTTACAAGGTCAAGGTTATATTCTCGCTCTAATCGCTCCTGTATTATTTCCATATGAAGAAGTCCCAAAAATCCGCATCGGAAACCAAAGCCAAGAGCAACTGACGTTTCCGGTTCAAACATAAGGGATGCGTCATTTAGCTGAAGCTTAAAAAGTGCTTCCTTTAGGTCTTCGTAATGGGCACCGTCTGCCGGATATATTCCGCAGTATACCATGGAATTTACTTTTTTATAGCCGGGAAGAGGCTCTTTTACAGGGTTTGAAGTACAGGTTACAGTATCACCTACACGAGTGTCGCGGATGTTCTTTATGCTTGCAGCAATGTATCCAACATCACCTGCCATAAGATGCTCTGTAGGAATAAGACCTGACGGGTGCATCATGCCCACTTCTACAACATCAAACTCTGCACCGGTTTGCATCATTCTTATTCTGTCCCCTGCCTTTAGAGTGCCGTCAACAACACGCACATACACTATAACACCACGATAGCTGTCATAGTAGCTGTCAAATATAAGGGCACTTAGGGGAGCGTTTTCGTCACCTTCGGGTGCAGGTATGTCCTCTACAATTTTTTCAAGAACCTCACCGATATTTAGTCCTGTTTTTGCAGAAACTCTTGGTGCTCCCTCTGCTTCAATTCCTATTATGTCCTCAATTTCTGCTATAACCTCCTCCGGTCTTGCTGCCGGAAGGTCAATTTTGTTTATAACAGGAACAACCTCAAGGTCATGGTCTATTGCAAGATAAGTATTTGCAAGAGTTTGCGCTTCTATTCCTTGTGATGCGTCAACCACAAGTATTGCACCTTCACATGCCGCAAGGCTTCGTGAAACCTCGTAATTAAAGTCTACATGCCCCGGTGTATCTATAAGGTTTAATGTATACACCTCGCCATCAGAGGCTTTATAATGAAGCCTTACTGCATGGGCTTTTATTGTAATTCCACGCTCTCTTTCAAGGTCCATATTGTCAAGGAGCTGCTGCTCCATGTCACGTGCTTCAACCTCACCTGTAAGCTCCAAAAGCCTGTCTGCAAGTGTAGATTTTCCGTGGTCTATATGAGCAATTATACAAAAATTTCTTATTTTTTCCTGTCTTGATTTCAAAGGGTTGTCTCCTCCTGAGAGTTATTTTTTATATTTTATCATAAAATAGTGCTGATTGTCAATTATTTCGTGGTTTTATGCCATTTCTTATAAAGTATACTATAACAGAAACCATATTAAACGATTCACACAAAATTCCGCCAAGCGAGAAGTTGAAAATGTTATGTACAATCCATGATGGTGACATGAGGGTAAACTGGAATATTCTTATATGATTTCCGTTTCCAAGCCACATAAGAACGCTCATGATAACAAGGGTTACATATGGAAGCGTGGAAATAAATATCATAAAACCATTTCCCCATATAAATTGCAGGGAAAACATATAACAAAAAGTATATAAAAGCACCGTGACAACAAGCTTCCACACCTTTTTGCCGTCTTTTGCAAACAAAAGTCCTCTTACAAGGTTTGTAAGATTAAAAAGAGCTCCTGCGTAAGCGCCGATTAATAGAAAGTTAAGAAAGAACATAAAGCTACCTGTTCCCTGCATTAAGAAAAAGTTTTTGTTTTTCTTGCACTGGAATGAATATACTATAATTACAAGTCCAATAATACCAAAAATTTGTGCTATTATATTTGTTAAATCCATATTTTTCTCCTTTTTTCAATCACACATGTTACTTTTAAACACGTCCGCAACCTCTGTAATTGTTATAAATGCACCGTTATCTATGTTATGAACAATATCTCTCATTTTCGAAATCTGGAAGCGGTCAAGAATAAAATATATCATTGTCTTATCTGTATTTGAGTATCCGCCTTTGACAGATATTTTTGTCATTCCGCTTTCAAAGGTTTCTGATAATACCTTACAAATTTCATCCGGTTTGCCCGTTACTATCATTGCCGCTTTAGAACGATCGATACCCTCTACTATAAAGTCAATTGTCTTTAGCCCTGCGCCGTATGTTACTATTGAGTATAGGGGCAAAATCCAGCTATCAAAAACAAATCCACATATAACATACAAAATTACGTTATAGACCATTACAAATGTACCTACAGTTATTCCTATCTTTTTTGCAAAGACAACAGCCATAACCTCTATACCGTCAATTGCGCCGCCAAACCTTATTGTAAGACCGCTGCCAACACCGGAAATAAGACCTCCGAATATAGCACAAAGGAGCAGGTCATCACCGGCCAAAGGTGATGCAAAGGATACATCTATGGGAAGCACATCTGTTATAAGCCATGCACCAAGAGAATACATAAAGACTGTGTATAATGAGTATAGTGTAAATAATTTACCTTGCTTTTTATATCCAAATATAAATAGCGGAATATTTAAAATAAGCAAGAACAAGGAAAGTGTAAGCTGTGGAGGCGTAATTTGAGAAAGCAGCATGGAAGTGCCTGATATGCCGCTGTCATAAAGTTTAACGGGCATGAGAAACACAGTAATTCCAAATGCGTTTATAAAGCCTGCAATTGTAAGCATAAAAATATTTTTTATATTTATCTGTGATAATAATTTTCTCATGGTGGCACTCCTCAAGATTTTATTTAAAATTATTATATCTTATTATAGTATTTTATCACAAATACCGGATAAACGCAACATAATTTTGGAATAAAACCTATTTTTAACAGCTATATTTTGATTAAAAATAACGGAAAATAAATGATAGAAAGGAAGCGATTAAAATGAAACCACCTAAAAAAATAAATAATACTATTTTACCTGATATGGATACCGCCATAAGTGCCACAGAGTGCACAGGTCTTATACCCTCAGCACCGCAAACAGATGAAGAATATGAAAACTCTCTTGCAATAATGAAATTTTCGCCAAAGGATGCTCAAGAAAAATAAAAAATTACGGTGATCTCTCACCGTAATTTTTTATTTTATAACGAATACTGCTATAACCGTAATAACTATCAAAGCAATAGCAAGTATAAGACCTGCATAGCTCTTGTTATGGCTTTCTCCAAGCTCTATACTGTTTGTTTTTCTAAGTGCCGTAATTATTGGCTTATATAATAAAAGTGCAAAAGACATATTAAGTATACCTTTTATCAGGTTAAATGGTAAAAACGCTGGAATAAGCAGCTTTACAATCTCTCCCCTTGGTATGTTCATATAAAGGGGCGTTATAAGATAATTCCAAAGTAGCATTAGAGCGACCATTAATACAACTCCAAAAGAAAGTCCAAGGATTGCACCTTTCATTGTTCTTATTCTTTTATAAACAAGGGCAGCGGTGCACGCAAAACTACAAGTTGAAATTATGTTCATAAGAAACCCTATTATACCTGTCTGGCTGATTGTAAAAAGCTCTATAAGAGAAACTACTCCCGATATACAAAAGGCTGACAGCGGTCCGTAAATAAACCCTGCAATTACTATAATCACATCTTTTGGTTCATAGTGCAGAAAAGGAACTGTTGGAACTAAAGGTATACGTATAAGTGACACCATAATAAACGCCGCTGCACAAAACATTGCCATTGTTATCATTTTCTTTGTTTTTAAATTTTTCATTGTTACCCTCCACAAAAAAACCTGCAAATATATAATATTCGCAGGCAAACAAAAGCTTTTATCTTCTATCATCCAGACTTTACTGTCGGTTTTGGAATTAGCCTATATATACTTAAGCTTCACCAAATCATGCAAAAACTTGCTCGCGGACTTTACCGCCGGTGAGGAATACACTTTTTAAAGCTTCACCTCGCCCCGAAGATTATATATTCAATTTTGTTTAATTATATCACTAATTTATTTATATGTCAATATAATCATTTAAATACCGTCAGAAATTACAAGTATCCCCTCACCGCTTTCAGACTTATAGTATGCCTGGTTGTGTGTTACAACATTTGAAACCCCTCTTGTTTCTCCAAAGGAAATTGTTTCGTTTTCAAGAGGATAATCAAGTCCTTTTGTTACAAGTCCTGAAATTTCACTTGTAACGGGTATGAGTGAAACTGTTTTCCCAACGCAGTCTGTAAGGTGAAATTCGTCCTTATAGAAATATATTTTATTATGAGCATCACATACACACGCACTTACTCCGGCTTCATAAGCCTTTTTGAGCAAAAGTACATTGGCTATACTGTGATCTAATCTGCTACCTGTCGCACCAAGAATTATAATTTCCTGTGGTTTCATATCCAGTGCGGCATTAAGCGCAAGCTCTGTATCCGTAAAGTCTTTACGCACCGGAAAAAGCTGTGCATCTATGTTTGAAATGTCACTTTTTACAGAGTCCATATCGCCAAGCATAAGATTTGGCTTTATTCCAAATTCGCTTGCACTATCAAAACCGCTGTCTGCGCAAATAATATAATCATCCTTTAAAAATTCGATGCAGGGGGAAAATGTTCCCCCTGCTATTATTATAACTCTCACCTTATTTGCAAAGCTCCATAAGTGTTTTTACACTGCCCTCAATATCATCATTGAATACAGCTGTTCCGGCAACAAGCACGTCTGCACCGCATTTGCATACATTTGCGATATTGCTCTTATTAACTCCGCCGTCTACCTGGATATGAAATCCTTCTCTTGTGTTTTCTCTTAAAAACTTAATCTTGTCGTTAACGGTTTCTATGTATTTCTGACCGCCATAGCCTGGGAACACGCTCATTACAAGTACCATGTCAATATCATCAATATATTTCATAACACCCTCAGCCGGAGTATCAGGATTTATTGCAATACCAACCATTTTACCATAGGATTTTACAAGTTCTATACAAGCCGGTATATCCTTTGTGCACTCAAGGTGGAATGTTATTCCATCTGCACCCGCTTTAATAAACGGTTCGATGTACTTTTCAGGATTATCAATCATAAGATGTACATCAAAAAACTGATTGGAACAAGGGCGTATACCCTCTACTATGTTTGGTCCAAAGCTGAGATTTGGAACAAAGTGTCCGTCCATTACGTCAATATGAAGCCACTCGGCTCCTGCATTTTCTGATCTTTTAATCTGTTCTCCCAAAACCTTGCAATCTGCTGCTAACATTGATGGTGCTAATATCATTTGTATTCTCTCCTTTTTAATTTATATATTCATTAAATATTTCTGTAAGCTCTGTCTTTGATATGTTTTCTGACTTTATGGTATATACCTTATCATCATTATTAAATGTTAGATTTATACCCGATTCGTCTTCTTCCCACACAACTTCTTCTAAATGTTCTTCTGTTTCATCTACAGTGACAGAAAACTTTTTACCGTCACTGTTTTCAAAAACATAATTTTCGTTATCCGATTCCATAAGTACATATTCGTCTGTAATATTAAGCTGACCTGTTATATCTTCCTGACTAACAGGCTCCGCAATATATCGTGCAACTGTCGGCACATCCGATGCAGGCTGATCTGTTTCTGACGCAACAGCCGGTACATCCACTACAAGCTGATCTGTTTCTGATACTGTAGCCGGCACATCCGCCACAGGCGGCTGCGTTTCAACCACAGGATATACTACCTCTGCACGAACTGTACGTTCCGGAGATATATTCTGTGCTGGTTTTTTAGTTGGCAAAACTTTTTTCTCAGGCGATTTGGTTGTTTCAGGTAACGTAGTTGGAGCTACATCTACTACAGGCAAAAACTCATCACCTACAGGTGCAATTGTTACCACCGGCTCTATTTCCTCAATCAAAGGCTTATCAACAAGTCTTGGATAAGCCACTGTACAGCCTATTACTAAGACGATAGCAGCTGCTACAGATGTCATAGGCCTGTATGAATACACTCTTTTCTTTTGTTTTTCACTAAAAGCAGACTCCAGAGTTTTTTCTAAAAGCTCCTGATCTACTTTTATATTATCATTTGCCTGAATATACTCTTTTCTAAACAAAATCATACCCTCCTTCCAGCTTATCCCGAAGCATAGCTCGTGCTCGGTGAAGCAGGGATTTGACAGTGTTTTCCTTTTGTCCAAGGCATAATGAGATTTCTGATATTGACATATCCTCATAATAGAAAAGGTGTATCACACTTCTATACTTTTGAGGAAGCTCTAAGGTTGCATAGTATACATCACTTTTTTCCTCGTGTTCAAAGGGTATATCCTGAGTAAAACCCTCTGTTTTCTTAAACCACGAATCTGCAAAAACATTTTTGCTGCAGTTAATAGTAACTCGGATAAGCCAAGCTTTGATGTGCTCTTCACTTTTAAAGTCAATATCCTTTTGTATGTATCTCAAAAAAACTTCCTGAACTACATCATCGCTACTTTCCTTTGATTTTGTCTGGTTCAGGGCAAGTTTATATACCATGGAGAAATACTTTCGGGTCATTTGTTCCTTAAATTCCCGGGACATATAATTGGACACCGCTTTCTCCTCCCTTATATATAATACCTTTCAAAGCCCTGAAAGGTTGCACTTTTTCTGAAATTCTTTAATAAATTTTTCTTGACCTTATTATTTCTACCATTTCACTAAAACTTTTGTATCTTTCAGGAGAGATATCTCCTCTTTCAACTGCGTCTTTTACAGCGCAGCCCTGGTCTTTTATATGAGAGCAGCCACGGAATTTGCAATCATCGGAATATTTATCTATTTCCGGGAAGCACCCACTAAGCTCTTCAAGTGTAAGCTCCGGCAATTCAAGAGAACTGAAACCCGGAGTGTCAAAAACAAATCCGTCACTTATTCTTATAAGTTCTACATGACGGGTTGTGTGTTTTCCTCGTTCAATTTTTTCACTAAGAGAGCCCGTTTCCATGTTGGCATCTGTCAAAATGTTTAAAATGCTGGATTTTCCTACACCTGAAAGTCCTGAAAAAGCAGTTACCCTGCCTTTAATAAGCTCCTTTAGCTCCCAAAGATTTTCGTCTTTTTCCGCGCTTGTACAAATTACTCTGTAACCTGCACTTTCGTATATATCTTTTATATCATCTCTTTGAGTAAGGTCTGTTTTGTTTATACATATAACAGCGGATATCCCGCATTTTTCTGCGTATACAAGCATTTTGTCTATGAGCATCAAATTCGGCTCCGGAGAAGTTGCAGCAACAACTACTACAAGCGTGTCTACATTTGCAACGGCAGGTCTTACAAGCTCATTTTTTCTGGGGAGTATTTTAATAATACTCCCCTTACTACCTTTTACTTCTATTTCTACATTATCTCCTACCATGGGAGTTATTTTTTCTTTTCTGAAAACTCCACGTGCCTTACATTCAAAAACTTCGTCATTTGAAAGCACATAATAAAAGCCGCCTATTCCTTTTGTTATTATTCCTGTTTGCATAAATTTGCAGGACCTTTCAGTTTAATTAAATTCGATATATTCTTCTTTAACAATTTTTCCGTCAAGGAATACTACAAGTCTTTTTCTGCCTCTGCCTGTAATATCAATTGATACTGTGTCTCCGTAATTTTTTGTTTTTTCAAACTCTGTATCTCCGTCAACAGTAATTTTAACATCTACACTACCAACACCTTCCGGAAGTACCATTGTAAATTCCTTAGTAACATCCAGGTTTACCTCTGCCGGGTCTTCTCCCTCTTCCGGTGGAATTGTCTTAGTAGGCATAATAGTAGGTGCAACAAACTCTTCTCCGCCTAATGAAACGCCTGTACTTAGCACTATTGATACCTGCGTACCTGCTACAACCTGCTTCCCTGCCTCTGGGCTTTGGGAAATTACTGTTCCCGCAGGCATGTCAGAAGGCTTACTGTTAACAGATACAAGCTTTAAATTCCACTGATTACAAAGAGCTTCTGCAGCTGTTCTTGTTTCACCGTACAAGCTGGGGACAATAACATCCTCAGTAGGAGTGGGAGTTTTACTTGCAGGAGTAGGTCCCATACTTACATAAATACTTACAACATCGTCTTTATTAAGTTTTGTTCCAACATCCGGTGATTGACGTATAACCATACCAAGAGGTATGGATTCGCTATACTCCTCATTTAGAATATAGGTAAGGTCACTTTCGATTATTTCATTTATTGCTTCCTCAACTGCTATTCCTTTAACGTATGGAGTTGCAATATTTCCACCTGATGATCCGATACTTACAACAACATGTATTGGGTCAGATTTTTTTGCGAAGCTTTTTGCAGCAGGTGTCTGTGATATAATCCTTCCCTCTTCAATCTCATCAGAAAGAGAATATTCAACCTCTTCATATATTACAAGACCTTTTTCTGTTGCAAGCTTTACTGCATCCTCCAAAAGTGCATTTGTGAAATCAGGTACAATTACTCTACCGGTACTCTTTCTCATATTTGCATAAATTCCAAAGGCAGCAAGCATTATAATTATAACTGTAATAAACGCAAGTATTGTTGCTGTTCTGTCAGCTTTTTTCTGCTCCGGTGTTTTTGGAGTCTTTTCCTTTTTATGCTTTGTTTTTTTCTTTTTTAAATCCTTTTCGTCTATGCGAAACTCTATTGTTTCGCCCATATCTTCGCCATCTGCCGAAACTACAACTTCAACAGGCTTTGAAGCCAGCACTGCACTTAAATCATCTATAAGCTCTGTTGCTGTCTGATAACGGGCTTGTTGCTCCTTTGAAATTGCTTTTGCAACTATGTCAGCAAGGGATGATGGTACAGCTGGATTAAGGTCACGCACCGAAGGAGGCTGTTTTTCTATATGCATAAGTGCTACTGCCACCGCTGATTCCCCGTCAAATGGCACCTTTCCTGTAAGCATTTCAAACAGAACCACGCCAAGAGAATATATATCCGAACGTGCATCTGTAAAGCCACCTCTTGCCTGTTCGGGTGAAATGTAGTGAACAGACCCCTTTGCATTATGGTCATCAACAACAAGTGTTTCTGTCCCGGCAGCTTTTGCTATACCAAAATCAGTAACCTTAAGAGTTTTATCCTCTGTTACAAGTATATTGTGCGGCTTGATATCTCTATGGATTACATTTTTGGAATGTGCCGCTTCCAGAGCCTGTGCTATCTGGATTGCAAATTCTATTGACTCCCGACAGGATAATGATCCGTTTTCCTGTATGTATTTTTTTAAGGTTATTCCATCAACAAGTTCCATAACCATATACTCAAGTCCATCCTCTTCTGCTACATCAAAAACCTGAATAATATTGTTATGGCTAAGTTTTGCAGCTGCCTGAGCTTCTTGCTTAAAGCTTTTAAGAGCGGACTCATCATCTTTAACGCTATCACGAAGCACCTTTATTGCAACGTCTCTTTTAAGGACTTCACACTGTGCTTTGTATACTGTGGCCATTCCTCCTGTGCCTATTACTTCAAGTATATGATAACGGTCTGCTAGGGTCTTACCAACTAAACTTTCAATCATTTTAAAATTCCTTTCTTGTGTTTATATTCAATCCTAAAATCATTCACCCATCAGGGCAACTGTTATGTTATCGCTGCCACCACGCTCGTTTGCCAGGCTCGCCAATTTTTCAGCTGCCTTTTGCAAATCTGTTGCTTCACTTACAATTTTCTTCATTTCATAGCTTTCTACAAGGTTTGATAGCCCATCACTACAAATGAGCACCACTCCGCCTTCCCATTTTTCCGAGAAGGTGTCTACTTGTATATTCTTTCCCGTACCCATAGCACGTGTTATGAAATTTCGTTTCGGGTGACGTTTTGCTTGTTGCTCGGTTATCTCACCCCGCAGAACAAGCTGCCACACATAAGAATGGTCGATGGAAATTTGCCTTATATCATCATCCTTAATTATATAAGCACGGCTGTCTCCTACGTTGCCGACAATAAGCTTTCCGGCGGATATGAGTGCTGTAACCGTTGTGGTTCCCATACCCATAAGTTTTGAGTTTTCGTCAGCGTAGTCATATATTTTTTTATTTGCGAGAGCAAATGCTTCACGCATTTTATTTTCATAGTCTATTTTACGTCTGCCTGTTTTTTTAGATAGCACATCCCTTATGGTTTCTGTGGATATACTGCTCGCAACTTCGCCTGCATTATGTCCGCCCATACCGTCTGCCACCACCAAAAAATAAGGCTCTTTTTCATTGACGTACACGGCATCCTCGTTTTGTCTTCGAAGTTTGCCAATGTCCGTCACAAATCCAAAGTTCAATGCGCAACACCTCCTTTAATTATTTTCATGTTCCTTATTATACTTTCGTCTCAGCTGTCCGCAGGAAGCACTTATGTCACTTCCAAGTTCACGTCTTACAGTTGCATTTATGCCAAGACTTCCCAGCCTTTCGCAAAATTCAGCTACGAAGCGGCTTTTTTTGTACCCTCTTTCCTCTACATGATTTACAGGTATAAGGTTTACATGGCACAGCATCCTGCTAAGAAGCTTTGCCAGGCTCTTTGCATGAGCCTCGCTGTCGTTTACTCCCTCAATAAGAGCATATTCAAAGGTTATTCGCCTTTTTGTTTTATTTATATAATATCTTGCTGCATCTATAAGCTCCGAAATTGGATACTTATGGTTAACAGGCATGATGTTATTTCGTGTTTCATCATCTGACGCATGGAGGGAAATACAAAGGTTAATTTGTGTTTCCATGTCCGCCAGTTTTTTTATTCCGGGAACTATGCCACAGGTAGAAAGACTTATATGTCTCCAGCCAATGTTAAGTCCTGCCGGGTGTGTTATGTTCTTTAAAAAGGTAATTACATTTTCAAAGTTATCAAAGGGCTCTCCGATACCCATAAGCACAATGTTTGAAATGCGCTCACCTATATCTTTCTCAGCAAATATTACCTGGTCGGAAATTTCTCCAGCTGTAAGGTTTCTTACCTTGCCGTCAATTGTGGAAGCGCAGAATTTGCAACCCATGAGGCATCCCACCTGGGTGGAAATACAAATACTAAGTCCATGATTGTATTTCATTACAACTGTTTCTATACAGTTTCCGTCACTAAGCTTAAAAAGATATTTTATTGTACCGTCAATTTTAGACTTTTTCTTAACTACTATTTGAGGAGAGGATATAAACGCAGTTTCCTTAAGCTTTTCACGAAAGGTCTTGCTTAGGTTGGTCATTTCATCAATTTCCCGGACTCCCTTGTGAAGCCAGGAAAATATTTGTCCGCCACGAAATGCGCTCTCCCCCTGAGCCTTTACAAAATCTGTAAGCTCATCATATGTTAAATCCTTTAAGTTTATCATTTCTTTTTCCTTAATTTACAAATAAAAAACCCGTCTGTTCCGTCAAGATGCGGAAGTAAAGTTACATAGCCGTCTTTTGCGGTCTTCTTTTCAAAGTAATCACTTATATCAACGGCTTCTATATTATCATTTTCCTTAAGCGCTGCCTTGATTATATCTTCGTTTTCCGCGCTGAATACAGTACAAGTACTGTATACAAGCTCTCCGCCAGGTTTAAGATAAGCTATAGCGTTTTTAAGAAGCTTTTTCTGAATGTCACAAAGAGTGCCATCTTCTTCCATATTCCACTTAATGTCAGGCTTACGTCTTATAATTCCAACGCCGGAGCACGGAACATCTACAAGTATTTTGTCCGCAGTTTCTACCATTGTTTTCTTGAAAACAGACATATCGGCGCAGCATGCATTTATTATATCAATTCCAAGACGCTCTGCAACCTTTTCTATAAGGTTTACCTTGTGGGGATGTATATCAAAGGCAGAAATGCTCCCCGTATTTTCCATAAGCTCTGCAAGATATGTAGTTTTTCCACCGGGAGCTGCACACATATCAATTACTTTTTCGTTTTTCTTTGGTGCAAGAACTTTGCAGGCAAGTTGTGCCGCAATATCCTGAACTGTAAAATATCCCTTTTTAAATTCATCAAGAGACCCTATATCTGCGCCGGAAATTATTGCTGCATCTTCTGTGCCCTCTACAATATGAATGTTTATGCCTTTTTGTGTAAGCTTTTCTATAAGCTCATCTCTTGTTATTTTAAGACTATTGACGCGGATAAAGGTTTCCGGCTCCTTTGAAAGAGCTTCTATAAGCTTTTTTCCGTCTTCAAGTCCATATTCTTTTGTTATTTTCTCGCAAAGAGACATAGGAAAAGAATATTTAACCATGAGATTTTCTTTTTCATCTGCGGGAAACTTAATATTTTCCTTGTTGTCCGCAACCTTTCTAAGAATTGCGTTTACAAAGCCCCTTGACCTGTTTTCATATTTTTTTATAAGCTTTACGCTTTCGTTTACTGCGGCGCTTGGCGGAACCTTATCCATATACATTATCTGGTATATTCCAAGCCTTAAAATTTCTATCACACTTTTTGAAAGCTTTTTTAATTTCACACTGGAATAAAGACCTATTATATAGTCAAGTGTAATTTTCATGGAAATACATCCATAAACAAGCCTTGTTGCAAAAGCTCTGTCCTGACCGCCAAGGTCTCCCAATCCGTCCTTTAAGGCAAGATTTGAATAAGCGCCCTCATAATCTATCTTAAATAAGATTTTAAGTGCTACCTCTCTTGGATTACTCATAAATTTAATCTCGTCTCCTGTTTAAAATGGTCAAAAGTCTAAGAAGCTGCAAGGCTGTTGCAGCAACTGCGGCAACATATGTCATTGCGGCAGCGGTTAAAACTTTTTTTGCACCCTTTAGTTCACTATTTCCAAGAATATCAAATTCATCAAGAATTTTAAGAGCACGTCTGCTTGCATTTAATTCTACAGGAAGTGTCACAAGCTGAAAAACAAGCACAACCCCAAAAAGCAAAGCACCTATATAAGCAAGATTATAAGCTCCCAAAACAAGACCTATAAAGAATAATGGCATAGAAAGGTTATTCCCAATATTTACAACAGGAACAATTGCATTTCTGACCTTTATTGGTGCATAGCCAACGCTGTGCTGAATTGCGTGTCCGCACTCATGTGCTGCAACGCCGATTGCCGCAACAGAGTTGGAATTGTACGTTGCATCAGACAGCCTTACAACATTTGTTCTTGGGTCAAAGTGGTCTGTAAGCGATCCAGGAGTGTGCTCTACGGTCACATTCCCGATGCCGTTTGAGGATAAAATTCTCCTTGCTGCATCTGCACCTGTTATACCTCTAGTGTTTCGTATTTTGTCGTATTTAGCAAAGGTTGATTTTACACCAAAAGATGCAAAGAGCGTAAGTGCAAAAGCTATAAATACCAAAATATATGTTGAATCATAATAATAAAACATAAGGGAAAATTCCTTTCACTCCAAGATTTCTAATTTGAAGACAAAACCTCTCCTGTTGTAATTTCATGTCCTCGCATATAGTCCTCTATATTCATTCTGCGGCTGCCTGCAAACTGTACTTCCTTTATATAAACACTGCCGCCTTGGCAGGCAACCTTAAGACCTTTATTTTTTTCAAGTCCAAGGATTGTTCCAAAAGGCTTTTTTGTATCCTCCATGCATTCAGATGAGGATATGATTTTAACCGGTTCGCCCTTGTAGTAAGTATACGCCATGGGCCAGGAATTCATACCGCGGACAAGATTACAAATTGTGGTTGAATCCTTTGACCAATCAATAAGCGCCTCTTCTTTTTTAATCATTGCAGCGTATGTTGCCTTTGTATTGTCCTGGGGCACAGGTGTAATTGAATTTTCGAAAAGTCCGTCAAGAGTTTTAAGCAAAAGCTCTCCGCCTATAACAGAAAGTCTTTCAAAAAGCTTCTCGGAGGTTTCATCTTTTTCGATTTCAACCTTTTCTGTTAAAAGCATATCCCCCGTATCAAGACCTTCGTCCATAAGCATTGTTGTGATGCCTGCATATTTTTCCCCGTCTATTACACTTCTCTGGATTGGTGCGGCACCTCTGTATTTTGGAAGAAGTGAACCATGCACATTTACGCATCCGTATTTGGGATAATTAATAATGTAAGGCGGAAGTATTTTCCCGTATGCAACAACTGCAATAACATCAGGCTTCAGGTCATCCAGCACTTCCTGAAAGGCTCCGTCCTTTAGTGTTACGGGCTGCCATACAGGTATTCCGGCTTCTTCTGCCAGAATTTTTACAGGAGGCTTCATCATCTTATGGCCTCTGCCCTTTGGCTTGTCAGGATTTGTAACAACACCTACAACATTTCTGCCGTCCTTTATGAGTGCTCTAAGGCTTTCTTCGGCAAAGTCCGGTGTACCCATAAATAATATTCTCATATATTTTATTCCTCGTATTCCTGCTCCTCTATTTGTCTGCGCTTTTCTTCCTCTGTTAGTTTATCTACAAAAAGCACTCCGTTAAGGTGGTCATTTTCGTGACAAAAGGCACGGGCAATAATCCCTTCTCCCGTAACCTCAAACTCCTTGCCATTTCTGTCAAACGCCTTTAAAGTTACCTTTTCAGGTCGTGCAAGGTCATACCATTCGTTAGGAACGCTAAGGCAACCCTCTCTTGCAGTTTCCTCCCCTGATGTACTTACGATTTCAGGGTTGATTGCTTCAAGATAAAAATCATCATAATCTATAATGAATATTCTTTTTAAAATACCAACCTGAGGTCCTGCAAGGCCAACGCCTTCATGAAGTCTTAAAGTTTCAAGCATATCATCAAGCAGCATATGCAGTTTTTCGTCAAATTTTACTACAGGCTTACACATCTTGGAAAGAATGGGGTCGCCTTTTTTTCTTATTTCTCTTATTGCCATGTTTTCTCCCTTCACATTACCTTATATGTATAGGATTTTTATCAATTATTACAGATACATCTGTAAAGTTAAGATTATCTGTACAAGCCTTTTTTGCATTTACCAAAAGCTCCGTAATGTCATCCTCAGGCCTGCTTTTAATAATAATCTGAAATCTGTGCTTGTTTTTTATTTTGGATACTGCCGCCGGAAGCGGACCGAGCACTGTAAAATCTCCCGTGCCAAGCTTCTCTCGAAAGAGCTTCGAACAATCCTCCACATCTTTTCTTACATAACCCGAAAAACCTATAAGGGTCATGTTTGAAAATGGCGGATAATAAAGGATTTCTCTAAGTCTTATTTCATCCTCATAATACTTGTTATAGTTATGATTTGCAGCCATAATAATGGCTTCATGGTCAGGTGAGTATGTCTGTACTACTGCTCTGCCTCGTTTTTCTCCCCTGCCGGCTCTTCCTGTTACCTGTTCTAGTATAGAAAATGTTCTCTCTCCGCTTCTGAAATCGTCTGCATTTAGCATTGTATCTGCCGAAACAACACCAACTAATGTAACGTTTTCAAAATCAAGTCCCTTTGTTACCATTTGGGTACCGATTAAAATATCTATTTTTTCTTTTTCAAATTTATCTAATATTTTTCTGTGTGACTGTTTCTTGCCTGTTGTATCGATATCCATACGAATAGTTGTTGCATCAGGAAATAGTCTTTTAACCTCTGCCTCAACCTTTTCTGTGCCGCCGCCAAAGTATCTTATATAATCACTTCCGCAGGAGGGACACACGTTATAATTATTTACTGTATGTCCGCAGTAGTGGCACTGCAGCGTATCGTCAAATCTATGATACGTCATTGATATATTACAGTTTGGACAGTGAACCACATACCCACACTCACGGCAAGATACAAAGGTAGAAAAACCTCGTCTGTTAAGGAAAAGGATTGTTTGCTCACCCTTTGATAAGTTCTCCTCTATTTCACTTTGGAGAGTTCTGGAAAACATTGATTTGTTTCCGCTTTTTAGCTCCTCTCTCATATCCACAACAGAAATTTCCGGCATGGAGTTAAGGTTATATCTTTTATTCATGGTAAGAAGCTTTAGTTCTCCCTTTTCCGCTTTGTAAAAGTTTTCGAAAGATGGGGTTGCGCTTGCAAGTACAACCACAGCTCCTGTTTGCTGTGCACGAAGGTTTGCAATTTCACTTGTTACGTAGCGCGGAGAGGTTTCTGACTTGTATGTGTCACTGTGCTCCTCGTCCAGGATTATAATACCTATATTTTTTAGCGGTGCAAAAACAGCCGAACGGGCACCGATTACAATATCAGCACCGCCGTCACGAATTTTGCGCCATTGGTCAAACTTTTCTCCCGGCGAAAGCGCACTATGAATTACAGCTACTCTTTCTCCAAACCTTGCCCTGAAACGATTAACCGTTTGCGGCGTAAGAGATATTTCCGGCACGAGCACAATGGCACTCCTGCCCATATCAATGACCTTTTTAATAGAGTGCATAAAAACTTCTGTCTTACCGCTTCCTGTAACACCGTGGAGCAAAAATGTTCTGCTGCGTTTTTCTTCTATACAAGGAAGTATTTGGGACATAACAGCTTTTTGCTCATATGTGAGAGTGTTTTCTTTATCAGCTTTCACATAGTTGGTGTTGGGGTTGCGCTCTATTTCTACAGTTGTCTTTTCACAAAAGCCCATATCCACAAGCGCTTTTAAAACAGATGCATCACAGTCTGCAAACTTTTTAAGGTCAGAGTTTGAAAGAAGCTTTGCATTTGCTATTATTTCAAGAGCTCTTGCTCGTTTTGGCGCTCTTTTTTTTATCTTTTCTGCTCGCTCTATTGCTTCATCCGAGGAAACGATGAGTCTTAGTGCGCCCTCAGTTTTTTTACCAACGGGAGCTTTTTCACTATACTCACGTGCCAAAACATCCTCTAAAACAAGGCGTCTGATAACAGGTGCACTATCCCAAGTAAAGAAATTTATCAGCTTTTGATATTCAGCCACACCAATTTCCGACAGTTTGTCAAGGACTTCCTTTGCTCTGCCGGATTGCTCTTTATAATTTTTTATATATATCCATTCCTTTGACTTTACGCCTGTACCCGCCGGTACTACAGTATTTACCGCTTCGGAGAATGTACAAAGATATCTCCTGCGCATAAAAGAAATTACATCAAGCATATTTTCATCAAATGCACGCCCCATAGGCGAGATAGATTTTATGCTTTTGATTTTTCTTTCATCAAATTCAGAGCTGTTTGTAACCGACACAACAAAGCCTTGAGTGGGTTTGTTTTTAACTCCAAAGGGTACTGTCACAGCATCTCCAGTTTGTACATTCATACCTTCCGGAATTTTATATTCCAGCACTTTGTCAAGGGCATGGGATGTATGACTTAAAATTACACGGGCAAACATAATTATTCCTGTATCTGTGCTTCCAATACTTCTCTTTCAAGACGCTCTTTTTCAAGGCGTTCTTCATTTGCTCTGCGCTCTGCAATTTCAAGTTCGTACTTAAGTGCCTCAAGGTTAAGGTCTGTGCTTGGCTCTGAGGTTGTATACATAGCGTCTGCAGCGTCACTTGCAACAGCTGCATCATAGCCTTCTTCGC
>JAZRHH010000001.1:0-26125 GCA_045644665.1 Clostridia bacterium | reverse complement strand
AATAACAGTTTGGTTATTGTTTGACTTAGAGAAAAAGTATTTTAGTACAAAATAATAGATTCTATTATGTTGATGTTAATCCTTATTACACGAAAGTCGTTATCCACCCCAATTGCTAAAAAACCTAGCTAGCTTAGAGTTAGCTAGGCTTTTTTATTTCCCAAAACACCGATTTAGTTTTCCGAATCAGACGTAACTATACCAATCTTTTTGGACGGTTTATAGTCGGTTCGGTTTTGTTAGTCTGTTTTTACACATTAAATATTTTATAGAATAACAAACATCTTGCATATAAGGTGTTTGTTATTTTTTATTTTACATGGACAGACATAAGGAATGTGGGATTTGAGGTTCTAGGTTAAATATGGTAAAATCAATTAAATTTATACGGAGGTGATAACACTGTGATTGAGAATGAAACTGACCTTTTTAATGATACATACAAAGAAATAGGTAATGCTTTAGGCTTGGATGTTGCCCTTACAATATATCAAATGTATAAAGGTCAGCAAATAACCTTTCCTGTACATCTATTTAATGCTAAGCGTATTCAAAAAAGTGTTATCAAAGAATATGACGGGACAAATGTCCGTGAATTGGCTAAACGATATGGTTATTCCGAAAAGACAGTTAGGCGAATGATTAAGGATAGTTTGGAAGAAGAATGATTTTAACTTATGTAGTGTAAGAAAAACTATAGCAAGGATTGAAGAAAATGATTAGAAAAATTGATTGCGATAAGTGCAAAGGAGTAGGAACGATACTATGTCCTGCTTGCAAAGGCGATGAGGTGGACCAGAATGGACAAACTTGTTCATTCTGTAGTGGTGTAGGAATTGTTATTTGTGATAAGTGCGATGGTAATGGTACAATCGAAGTAGAAATTAATGATGAATGGGTTAAGATAGGTTGGTAATGCATAGGAAATATAGGCAGTTTTACAATAAATAATATTTATATACGAAGAAAGAGGAAATATGTATAATGGGATTGTTTGATATTTTACTAGGTGTTGCAGAAGTAGTAGATGCGTTAAGCGACAACGATACACATTTTGATGTACATTGCAGCACCCTTGAATTATTTGAAATAGGAACTACTTGGAATGGCACAGCAAGAGTGCATGGAGCAGGCAATCATATCCGCACTGAAAAAGTTAACTACTCAACAACAGTTACTATGCCTAAAGAAGATACTAACAAGAATACGAGACGCGGGCTTCTCAGAAAAGAACTGCGAGAATGGTGTGGAGAAACATTTGCAAATAAGAGCACGGTCACAAAAGAAACTATCGTTCTTAATGACAGCGAAAATTGTTTGAGTTGCGAAGGATACGTAAAGAAAGTTGACGTAAAATGGATTCTTACAAATAGTCCTCACAATGCCGAGTGTTATGGTGCATATAAATTATATTTTACCAAGAAAGGTGAAGCTGTTGGTTATGAGGATTTAAAATATTTATTTATGGAAGATACTTTAGGTTATGTAACTAGCGTAGATGTAAAGGAAGGATTCTAATAAGGTAAGTATTATGGGAATATTAAAAAAAACAGTAAAGACTGTAGGAAAAACTATTGGGACAACAGCTTTAGTGGTTACAGGTGTATCTTCTACAATTTTAAAAACTGCTGCTGATACTGTGGGATTTGAATTAGGGTCTGAGGCTTTTGAATGTACAAAAAATGGAAGCTTTAAAGGAATCAAAAAAATGTGGACAAAAAATTTAGATAAACCATTAGATAAGTTAGAATCAGCAACTGAGATGGTATCGTTTCGTAGCGCGAGAGATGGATATTTGAATAAAGCGAATGCCAGTAAAAAAAGGGCAGAATTATACAAACGGAACGGTGACGTGGCAAACTATCAATCTTGCATGGAAGAATATGAACGATGTATGGATATGTACCGCGATTTACAATCGGAATATAGAGGGAGGTGTTTAAACAAATGAAATGTCCTAGATGTGGAGGAGAAATGCGTGTTGACTCAGAAATAAATGTTGGGGACGGAAAGCCCATAATAATCTATTATTGTCCTAAATGTGGTGAAATGGCTAACAAAGGATAAAACAAATATCCCTTAGTTTTAAGGGATATTATTATGATACCATTATCTTAAGAAGGGTATGGAACATTTTATGAAATCTTATAATGCAAAACCATTGCTTCAAACTTCCCCTTGCGATTTCTGTACAAAGCAAGATTGCAAGCACAGGTTATTGTTATCACCAAATCGAATAAAACCTCAATCAAATCTTTTGACAGAAAAAAAGAACCAGAAAGGTATTGAATAATCAATTAACACTCGATAGCAGATTAAACTGTTATCGGGTGTTTTTTAATTTAAAGGAGATGTTAAGAAATGATTTACAAAATAGGCTCGGTGCCTGATATGGATAGTATAGTTTTTGAAAATGATACCGAAAAACAGGTAGTCTATCATTATGCTAATATACTTACCACAGAATATGGAGCAGACAGAAATGTTGATAAAGACGACGGTGGTTATATCCTATATGCACCTTCCGGAACAAAGGCTAGTGAGATTAAAACGTTTTTCAAGTATGATGAAAACATTGCTGAATTTGTAGATATACAGGATGGTATTTGTTCTGCGGTTTACATTTTAAGTAGTGACTATGGAGTGGTGTTAGTAATGTCACTTGCTGATACACCACCTGAAATATTAAAAGAAATGCAAATGGAGGACTAAAAATGATTACTGAAAAAGACACCATAAAATGCGAGGCTATATTTAATGATTCACACACACATAGGTATTTGTGGAAACGAGTATGGAACAAAGAGAAACCTGTAGCAACAGTTATAATGCTTAATCCTTGCCTATCTGATAATATCGTTATGGATACTACTACGACATTGGTAGTAAATAATGTTGCTAGGCTTGAAGAATACGGTGGAGTAATAATAGTTAATCTTTATTCTATCCTTACGACTAAACTGAAATATAAAGATGGCGCTAAGCCCCTAAATGATAAGGAAAATGATACATATATCCTCAAATCAGTTGAAGAAAGCTCCAAAACAATATTAGCTTGGGGCAAATCATCATGTAGTAATGCAAAAATTGAAGAAAGAGTCATAGAAGTTTTAAATCTTCTTAAACCCTATCACGATAAACTATATATGATATCCGATGGTTCAAGAGTAGGCTTACACCCTTTAACACCCCATATCCGCAACAAATGGATTCTAGAAAAATTCGAACTTTCAAAACATATCCAAGAATGACAATGTAAGTGTTCCCGTATGCAAGCCATACGGGAACACACAAAAACATAGGAAAAGCCTATGTTCCATATTTTTTATAAAAGCAACTTTTTTTCGTCGCCATCGGCGGTATCGACGATTAATATCTTATTTTTTTATGTATTCAATAAATTTATCAAAATTTGCTTTCTTATGAAATATCAAAACAAGACCACCATACCCTATATACATACTTTTAAACATATCGGTATATGTAGAAGTAAGAATTTCATAAATATTTTGGATAACTTCATCTTTACTTTCTATAATCAAAAAAATTCTACTTTTTTTAGTTCCATCCTCAATATATACATTTTTTAAAAACCAAGAATACCGATATTTGTCACCCAAGGCATTTAAGAGTTGTGTTCTACGGGTGTCATAGTCTAAAAGTGGTTGTATATCTTCATAAAACGTATTTTCATTCCTCTTTTTAGCGCGAGGATTCTTTTTTGTTAATGCGTGATCTAAATAATATTCTTTGCAATACCTATATCCCGTGCCTCGATTAGCAGAATTTCCTTTCATACCACTGTATAGTTCTGTTGCTCTATCAAGAAAGTCAGCATATGATATTCCTATTTTTTCTTCTGTAGTTAATGATAGATAAATTTCTTTTGCACAATCCATAAAAATTTGAAAAGCTGTTTTTTGATAACTCATATTAAATATTCCTTTCTCTTAAAAGTTGCAAAATACATTACTAAAACTGCCTTTTGATTAGGATATCCTTTGCAAAACGAGATGTATCCGTTTCTCCTTTACCATACTTGATAAAAAGATAAAAGTCAAGAAAAATTTAAACAAAACACGCAAAATTTCTTGATTTTTGTGTGATGTTTACAAGTGTTGTGACAAAAATAGGTATTTGGATTATAATGGATGTAGGCTGAGAAATGTGAGTTTAATGTGCGCGCAAAATTTATAAAGCATTAAATCATAAAATTTCAGCAAAGGATATTGAGTGGTAATAAAAATTTTGCATTACAATATTCGTATCAATTTTTTATAACATAGAAGGAGGCATAAAAACATGCTAAAGAAAACAATAAAAAAAGTTATATTCCCAATATATGGTTGTATAACAAAGTATAATACCAAAAAGCGTTTGCCTGTCGAAAAATATCGTGCGGTATTACTGGAGACAAGCGCGACAGAAAATCCTGATGGCTTAATAAACCTAACATTCTACTACCTGCTTATTTGCCACAGAACAGGTTTATGTTATGCGTTTCAAGAAACTTTTGTAGACAATATAAAAATTATTCGAAGCCTTGAATTCTTTCAGTTTCTTGAGTTTTCTCACATCGATTATGAGGACTATGAGGACTTGATAGGAATGTCTTTTGACACCGTAGTTAATTACGAATTTATTGAGGGTAGAGAGGTACCTGTTCTTATAGAAAAAGAGCTTGTCGCCGCTCCACCTCAATATTAATCAGAGAGGGCAGAATTTATCTGCCCTCCTCATTAAAACAGAAAGGAGATTTCAATATATGCAAATTTCACTAATTCATAACCCACAGGGAGTACCTGACAAACTCTACAACATCGTAGCAAAGTCCTGCGAGTTTTATAAAGACCAAAATGGCGAGCTCTATATGGTGTCTTATACCTCGACAGGATATAACCTAAGATTTTTATCCTTAAAAGACGATACCAAACGCTTGTTCAGGCAATTATTCTTCGATCACTACAAAAAAATAGCTAAAACCGCAGACATTTTAAATACGTATGAAACGGTGTGTGCTGTAGCTATGAACATAGTTGACGAAGTTCCTGTTTATACAAGACTTGCTTTTTTTGATGATGAGATATATTACGACCTCTGCAACCAACAAGAAGAGGTTATCAAAATTACCAAAGAAGGCGTTAGTATTATAACCAAAAGGAACATCAAAGGTTTCTTCTTTAACCAAACTTCTTCAATGAATGAACAAGCAAAGCCTGTTCACAGCGAGTACGGTATTTTTGACTATGTAAAAGAAAATTTTAATATCAGTGAAGATCTAGTTTTGATTTTTATCATCTTCGTATGTACCGCATTTATTCCCCATATTAGACATCCCATTCTAATTGTAGAAGGCGAAAAAGGAGCAGGAAAATCTACATTAATGGAAAAATTGCTTGCAATAATTAACCCTGTGAAAAAAGATGTGTTTGTCTTACCAAGCAACATTGATGGCTTGATTACAACACTCAGCAACAATTATTTTTCTGTTTTTGATAACGTGGGTAAGCTCTCGGATGAGTTTTCAAACACACTTTGCCAAGCCTCTACAGGTGGTACTCTAACAAAACGAAAACTTTATTCTGATAATGACGAACTCTCTATCAGCATAAAACGATTGGTTGCCCTCAACGGCATCAATTTGGAGATATCGCAAGGAGATTTGTTAGACCGTGCAATTTTAGTGCGACTTGATAGAATAAGTGATACTGAAAGACGACCAAATGAAGAAATTGACATCAAATTCAGAAAATGTTTGCCTGGGATTTTGAGTGATATTTTCTTTATCGTTTCAAAAGCCCTAAACATATATCCACAAATCAAACTACAAAACTATCCTCGAATGGCTGATTTTAGTCGTTATGGGTATGCAATTGCAGAAGCTATAGGAGAAGGAAACGGCAAGATTTTCATCGAGCAATACAAGAAGAATATAAAACTTGCTGTAGAATCTGCCATTGAGGAAAACCCGCTTCTTGAGTGTATCGAATACATCATCGACAAAGAAGGAAGCTGGCAAGGAACTATGACTGAGTTGCTGCTAAAAATCAGACGCGTCATACAAAATGTTTACATTGGGAAGACATTACCGATGAATTTTCCCAAAACTGCAAATGCTCTTTCTCGTAAGTTAAACTCCTATAAGCACGAGCTAGCAAATCTAGGGATAACTCTTGAAACATCTCGTTCAAAAGAACGACGTGTAAAATTAAGTAAAACTACGCTGTAATCGACAATATCGACGACATCGTCGATAATAAAAAAATATCTGTCGTCGTTTATATGCTGACATAGTTTATACAAGCATATTTTCGACGACGGATATACATAAAAGAAAGGATGTTAAAAAATGTTTATCAAAAGAAATATCAAAAAAATTAAGGGTGATTCTAACAGAAATAAGTTTCAGTCACCTAAACTAAGAAGCACAGGACGTGGGAAATATGTTTTTCCTAAGTATCCATATATTCCTGCTGGCAAATATTTTTCAAAGATAACAGATGCTAGGCGAATAATAACTCAATCGAATAGAGATGCTATTGAAGTTTTTTATGAGATAAAAAATGCCACAATCTGTTATCAAATAGCTAACGGGATTTTGCCTGAAGATACAGAAATTGAAACATACTATATAAAGCAGGTTTATCCTATAGGCACTCAGTATTACGAGGATTTCATTGATTCTGTAGATGAATTTTTAGAAATTGGAGGCGACATGTTTGGCTTAGAGGATGCTATAGGGGTTACAGAACTCGTATCTCTCGCTTATAGTAATTCTAATGTAGGTGGATTTCATGGTCGTTGTCCATTTGAAATGGATGACTTTATAAGGCAAGACATAGAAGATACGGACGATGATTATTAAGTCTCAATGTTACCTGTCACAAAACTTTTTTGCTTTGAAAATCAAGGGAAAATATTGATTGTGGCAGGTGACAACTCTCCCGAAAAATTTCAATATTTATTTATATATCATTCATCTAAGAAAGGAAAAACGAAATATGAAAGACAAATATTTAACCGTAAATGAGGTTGCAGAAATGCTTAAAATATCCTATGATACTGCACTACACTTTGTCAAGTATAACGTTGAGTCGATAGTTGTAGGTAGACAGTATAGGGTGCTTGAAAGCAAGCTTAACGAGGTTTTGTATCCTCAAAAATCAGTAAAGAAAAAGATAAACCACAGACCAATATATCAGATAATAGAAAGGGTGTAATTTTATGGCAACAGGAAGTATAAGAGAAATAAAGACAAAATCGGGTGTTAGTTATCAAATTACCGTGGAAGGTGGATATGATGAGCTGACAGGTAAGCGTATTCGTGCTTATAAGAATGTTAAAGGTAGCAAACGTGAGGCAAACTCCGTGATGCATAAAATGATTACAGAAATGGAGCAAGGTAAACTGACTGTAAGAAACAACAAAACGGTGGCTGAATGGATGGACGAATGGTTAGATAACTATTTGCCCAACATAGAGGAAACTACAAGGATAGGTTATAAAACCAAAATAAGATGTTATATAAATCCTGCTTTAGGAGAAATATATATTAAGTCACTAAAACCTGAACACATACAGAAGATGATTAATGAAATGATAGGTAGGGAATTATCGCCCAAAAATATTAGAGATACATTTAATAATATTAATGCTGCTATGAAAAAGGCAGTTAAGCTACGTCTTATCCCTTACAATCCTTGTGAAGCGGTAGAATTGCCTAAGCTGAAAAAATACCGAGCAAAGGTATATCCAATTGAAATGATTCACGAACTGCTTAATACCGCTAAAGATTTGGACATATATATACCAATATTTCTGTTGGTAATGATGGGTTTAAGACGCGGAGAACTTCTTGCATTAAAATGGGAAGATATTGATTTTAAAAACAATGTTCTAAAAGTGCGAAGAAATCTGGTAAATGGTGAGAAGGGTAACATCGTTATTAAAGCACCTAAGAGCGAAGCGGGTATCAGAGATATTCATTTAGGTGAAGAAGCAATCGCTGTACTTAAGGAAGCAAGACTGCAATATATGAATGATGCTTTTTCCTGTGGTATGGGATTTCAAAACCTAGGCTTTGTAGTTCATCAAAAAGACGGTTCACCTATTAAACCTGATTCTATGACACAGAAATGGACAAGATTTCTTAAAATGAATAATCTGCCTAAAATACGATTACACGATTTAAGACATAGTAATGCGACTGCTCTCATTCAAGCAGGTGTTAATCCAAGAGTAGTGCAACAAAGGCTCGGTCATTCGGATGTTAATATAACACTTAATACATATACACACGTTTTACCTGAAATGGATATGGAAGCGGCAGAAAAATTAGATTCAATTATTCTCAAACAGGCATAGAACTAAAATTAAATAGTCGGTTTTTAGGGGGATTGGTCGGTTTTTTGGTCGGAAACTAATCCCTCAAAACCCACTCTGTAAAGGCTTTGTTCAACAGGATAGACTTCGATTTAGACTCTCATAACCCGAAGGTCGTTGGTTCAAGTCCTTCCTCCGCAACCAAAAAAGTCAGTTGCCTTTAGGCAGCTGACTTTTTCGCATGTTCAGAAAAATAATTTGTACCACGCACGCGGGTTATGAGACCAACGAGCGGAGCGAAGCGGAAAATCCGAGGTCAAAGTCTTTTCGATTAAGATATGCTTAGTTTAATAATTGTTCTATTTTCTGTGCCTTTTCTTCCTTAGTAATCAAGCCCATTTCAGCTTGTTGTTCAATTTTTCTAATAGCTTCAAAATTGTCTACTTTCCTTCTTGCAATAGCAAGCTTAACATCATAATCGTCTTGTGATATCACATCCATAGCTAATGCCTTGTCAAGCTTAGCTTTTTCAGCAAGAAATTCTTCCTCTGCCTGTTGTTTTTCTCTAAGGACGGTTTTTGATTTAATTTCTTTTTCAAGTTCTATCACTTGTTTTTCAAGTTCTTGTTTTTTAGTCATTTTAGGGTCAATCAGTTTAAGAATGTCACTAACATCGATTCCAGGCATATCACCTGATTCAATCACATAATCAACATATTTTCTGCCAATTTGAATATAAGATGAATTAAGCTCTTGTTCAATTACGTTGATTTGTGACTTGAGAGCAAGCAATTCACTTTGCTCTTGTGCTACTACTGCTGCACCTGCGCCTACATTGGTAGCTGTTTTAATAACACTTCCTCCTATGTTGCTTGCAGCTTGTGTTACTTTGTCAAATAATCCCATTTTAAACATCTCCTTTTAATTTTAAAATCTGTACCCACAGGAATTACACCTGTATTTTTTTCCTATGTCTCCTGCACCTAAAATGCCCAATGCACTAACCTTAACAAATTTTCCTACATTGGAAATTTTAGAAAGGTTTTCAGAATGACAAATAGGGCATGTAAATTTAACCCTGTTTTGATTGTACTCTGCCACCTTTTTTTCAATTTCTGCTTTGTGCTTAATTTGTTTTTCTTCAATCACACTGTTTCGATTAAGATTAGCCTGAACATCGAAATCATCATTTTGTTTAATGCTTTCTTCAAACTCTTTTCTTAATGCCTGCGAAGCAAACATCATTCCGCTTGGGGATAAATACTGATTTGGAACAGCTTCCATTGGAATTTCGCAGGCGGGACAAACATCTTGTGTTCCTTTTTGTTTTGATATTAAACCACATCTTTTACAATACACGAACATAATCACTAACACCTCCTATTCCTCTACACTATCCCTAATAATACGCCTTACTGTTTTTTCGGAATAATTGTATTTTGTAGCCAAAGCCTTAACATTAGTGCCATCATATTCCTGAATGATAATTTTTTGAATACGAGCGGGGTTAAGAAATCGCACGGGGAAAGAAATTTGTTGTCCCTTAAACATTTTGTAAATGTCCATAGCAACATCCATACCAAGCACGTCAGCTATTTCTTTGTAGACAGAATTAAGCAGTTCATTGTCCCTCTCATCCATACGAATCACTCCCTTACCATATTTTAGCAAAAATTCCTGTCCAAGTAAAATCCCAAAGTCCTTGTATTTGTCCACTTAAAATCCCCTATGTAGCTGATTGATACCAACTGCCATAGGGGATAAACATAGCGAATGTTCAACATTCTTTTACATCAAGATAAATAGATTTACTGCTTATAAATTCAAATACGTATCATTGCTTTCATTTTTTGCGGAAATTCGGGAATTTGCCAAAAGTAAGTGTGAGTTGCTGACCCCTGCCTAGGGATTTTTAATTTCTAAAAATCTCTATCAGTTTCCCGCGGTTAAGTAAAATTCCCGCCACAAATTAACTCGAAGGTCACGGGTATCAAGCCCTTCCTTCGCAACAAAAAAATCGGAACAAGTAAAACTTGTTCCGACGAGCGGTTATTAACCTAAAGGAATAATTTGCAGTTCATTAAGTACAAGCAAAAGCATATACAGAACATACATAGAAAGGAGGGCAACACCCTGCCATTTTTTAAATCTTCCTTGAATAATTGTTGGGATTGTGGCAATTGCACATACTATAATACAAACAGGGAAGTCAAAAACCAAGTTGATTTTGTCAACCGGAAGTGCCTTGCCATTGATAACTGAGCACAGAGGTAGAATAAGTGTTGTATCAATAATATTTGCTCCTATGATGTTGCCAACAGAAAGGGAAGATTCCTTTTTACGTATGGCTGTAAGAGTTGTAACAAGCTCAGGAAGTGATGTTCCAAGAGCAATTACAGTAAATCCGATAATTGTTTCACTGATGCCTATGCTTGAGGCAATTGTTTTACCTGAGGAAACAAGGAACTCTGCACCAAAAACGATTGACGCTGTTCCAATTATAAAGAAAAGAACTTTTGATGGAACTTCTTTTTTATCATATGTATGTGTTTCATTTGCAGAGGAGCTTTTCTTACCCTCAACAAGATTGCTGGTCATAAATACAAGGAATATTGCCCATAGTATAAAAGCTGACCAGATAGGTAGAGACTCGCCTAAAGAAAGAAGAGTTAAACCTATAATAGCTCCAAGAAGAAGCAATCCTTTAAGCGAAAAGCTTTTTCTGTTAATTACCCCTGCCATAGCAACTAGGGATAATCCCATAATGAGTGTAGTATTTGCGGTAACTGAGCCAATTGCATTGCCTATAGCGAGTTGAGCTGATCCGTTCATTGCGGCTCTTACAGATACAAGCAGTTCGGGAAGAGTTGTTGCAAATGATACAACAGTTGCACCAACAACAAACTTAGGGATTCCTGTTGCCTCGGCAAACCAGGAAGCTGAATCAACAAACCAGTCGCCGCCTTTTATGGTTAAAATAAGACCTACCACAAATATAACAGCGGCAATTGCCAACATGGTACCGCTTGGGACTGTGTTGAAAAGTGTAAAACCAAAAAATTCCATTTAAAATTCCTCCAAATAGTATAAATTCAGCAAGTTCATGCCCTGCTCAGCAACAAAAAAATAAAGACTCCATGCACAGCTACATACTAGTGTACATGAGTCTCGCAAATTAAAACAAGCCAGGCATTAAAGCCATGATGTTGACTTGTTGCGTACCGGGTGGGTCGCTTGCTACTCCCTCATTGAGAGCATTATAACATAAGAGGAGATATTTGTCAAGATATGTCATATAATTTTAAAGAGAGGCAATATATTCAAAAAACAGAAGTGACCCTTGATTGCTTTTTTATCCTTGCAATCAAGGGTCACTTCTGCTCTATTTTAATATCTAGCATCTTTTTTTATACCTCTCTTTCTTAGGGTACCTTTTGCTTTAAATTTTACAGTTATCAAAGTGCCAAACCCCATTTTCTTAAGCAGATTATACTTACGCTTTTCATGTATCTTTTTGCTGCAAAAGGTTTTCCTTGATTTTATAATCGAATATATGATTTGAACTTAATCTATGTAAAACGTAACACCGTCGTGATTTTATTCCTCTTTTCAACCTTTCTTAGTTCAAACCATTTTCTGTTTATAAAATCCTGTTTTACTTGTACATTGGACTGTACCTCCTCTTCTTTTGTAATTTAAGTATAGCACATAAATTCTTGGTTTTCAATTGACAAATTATGAAAAGTATAAAGCCTATATTTATTTAATTAGCAGAAATGTTAAAAAAAGTATTTACAAATTGATTTGTTTTGTGATACAATAGTTTTGTTGTGATACAAAAATAAAGCTGTTGCATGTGCAACAGCTTTATTTTTTAAATATTAGTTACATTCTGCTACTAATGGACCAGCTAATTCCTTAAGATAGAAAAGCTTACCGGGGAATGTTGGCATAAATGTTGATGTGAGCGCCTTATCAGGACCATAGTGGAGAGTTGTAAGGAAGCTCATTCCCTGCCAGCCCATGCCTCTGCCAAGAGCACCGTCTGCACCGCCGATGATGTAGTCTGCCTGAAGGATAAGGCCAGGGCCTACTGTGTTTGCAGTACATGGAACAAGTGTTGTACGGCTCTTGAAGCTTGTGATTGCGTTTTGCTCAATTGTGAGCGGATGAAGCTTTGCGCCAATTCTGTATGGCTCCTTCTTCCAGTCTTCTACTGTAGCATATTCGTCAGCAAACTGTGGTTCCCAGAATGCAATATGGCATGTTCTGCCGATACCAAATACAAGTACAAGCTTTGCACCCTCGCCCTTAAGTTTTGCAATCTTTTCAGGATATGTAGGAAGATTGTCCTTTGTTGCAAAGTTACGCTGTGCAGGTGGAATTGTGTTTTCTCCGAGCTTATCGAAGAATGCCTGCTTCATGCTATATTCAAATGATGCAGGGTTGTCGTTTGAAAGTGTGTTGCCCTCTGCGTCTGACCATTCGTCCATGTTGAATGTCCATACGTGGTCGCATTTTACATTCCATTCCTTAAGGAAGTAAACTGCCCACTTGTACATTCCCATAGGACCTACAGGAAGAATCATAGCAAGCTTTTCGCCTCTTTCACGTGCGTTCTTGATCTGGAGTGCGATTTCGTGGCCCATGAGTGTGTCAAATTCGTAAATGTTGTCACATTCGATTGGGTTAAAGTCCTTGTGCCAGAAATCTTCTCTTGCTACGCCCTTGTCGCAGCATTCGTCAATTTTTTTGAGATCCCAGCCCTTCGGGAAAAAGTCTTCCAAAAGGCTTCCTTTGAGTGTGCTTAGTAAATCCATAATGAATTTCCTCCTTTTATTTTTTCTCTGTTTTTAAATAAATTTACTGCCGAACGGGTGTGAGATGATAAATCCTTTTTTATTCCCCCATTTTGATTTAAAGGATTTATTCGTGCTTGTTGCACCCTTTTCCAAATACTATAAAACTGCTTTGTTACGGTAGCAGCCTTTTTGTAACGACCTTAGGCCATACATATTCCTGAGTGAATGCTTCTGCATATTGTACTCCGCACTGTATTCCGCGGAAGCGGGAGCAGGAGCGTACAAATTCTGCAAAATCAATATTATCGTGGTCACGCATCCATTTTAGCTGGCTTTCGTGACACTCAAGCATCTGAAGCTTAAGGTCAATTTCTTCAGAAATGTCAACATACTCTGTTGGATTAAAATTCATCCCTGCAAGATTATCCATATAATAAATCGGAACATTTCCTGATTTTCCAGTATTCAGATACTGGGGGACTGTTGCTACGAAGCTTGCGCCAAAAACAAGCTTTGAAACGGCAACGTGGTCCGGCATATAGTCTGTAGGACTATGGGTTATTATAAAGTCAGGTTGAGCCTTTAGTATGATATCTGCCAGTTTATCTCTTTGAGAAATATCAGCCCCGTTGACAAGCAGGTCGCCTATATCTGCAGTTACAATTTCAATTTCTGCAAGGGCTGCCGATTTCTGAGCTTCCGCTCTTCGCATAAGGCGAAGCTCGTCCGGTTTTATAATTTCATGTCCCATGTTTCCGTTGGCTACGTGACACACTGTTACCTTATCGCCTCGTTTTACGCATTTAGCAAGAGTTCCGCCACAGGATATCTCCATATCATCAGGATGGCAGCTAATTGCAAGTACATTCACATATAACACCTCCGTTTGTATTGACATTTTTAAAGTTTTATTGTACTATATATTATACTATCTTAATATAAATTCGTATTTAGCAATGATTGCGTATTATTTATCATTTTGTTCGGAAGGGTGATTTTATGTTTGAAATGGAAGAAATAAAAAAGGAGTTAGAAATCACAGGTTTCCACAGTATATATTCTTTTGAGTTTGGCAAGGATTTTTCACATATTCCCGAAAAGCACAGTTTCTGGGAAATGGTTTATGTGGATGCCGGACGAATTAATGCAATTACAAACGGAGTCGGATGTACTCTTGAGCAGGGACAGGCAATTTTCCACGAGCCTATGGAAATTCATGCGCATGTATCAGATAAGCAGGTGGCAAACAATATGCTTGTAATTTCCTTTACGGCAACGGGAGATACTATGGAGTATTTTAAAAATAAAACCTTTACTCTTGATAAAACATGTAAAACCCTCTTGTCACTTTTTTTTCAGGAGGCACAAAATTCACTTGGTAAAATTCCGTCAGATTATGAAGACAAAAGCGGACTTAAATTTATGCCCGGAATTTTTGGCGGAGCACAGCTTCTGGAGTGTTATTTTACGGAGTTTCTTATTAAGCTTGTGAGAAACGGAGAGGAATACAGTGAGCAGGTTATATCAAGTAAGGAAACAAGGGGTATTGCAAATGACTCTTTATGTGAGCTTATATGTGAATTTTTAAATGGCGAAATATATGGTAATATTTCTCTTAGCGACCTTTGCAGACGGTTTATGTTCGGCAAAACACAGCTTTGTAAAATTTTTCGTGATAATATGGGGCAGAGCCCGATGGATTACTATACAGACCTTAAAATAAATGAGGCAAAAAAACTGCTAAGAGAGGGAAAATATACTGTAAGTCAGATAGGAGATATGCTGGGATATTCGTGTATTCATAACTTTTCAAGATCCTTTAAAAACCGGGTTGGATTTTCTCCAAAGGAGTACACAAGGACTATTATGTTGTAGTTATGCCAATAATTTCATTTGAATTATGTAAACCAATATGGTATAATTCTTATGAGGAGGTACTAAATAATGAAAAAGTTTTTGATATGTATAGCAGCTTTCCTTTGTATATCCACCTGCGCTTTTGCGGCAAATACTGTACACACAGTACAAAAAGGTGACAGCATGTGGAAAATTGCCGTTAAATATGAAGTGGGGCTTAGTGAAATTAAAAGTGCAAATCCCCATATAACAAATCCTGAGGTTATTTATCCGGGACAGCTTATTACAATTCCCGGCAAGGATACTGTTGAATACGAGAGAGAAGTTATAAGACTTGTAAATGATATACGTGCAAAAAACGGTCTTAATAAGCTGACGGAGGACTGGCAGCTTAGCCGTGTAGCAAGATTTAAGTCACAGGACATGAAGGATAACAAATATTTTTCTCATACAAGTCCTGTTTACGGCTCTCCATTCCAAATGATAAAGAATTTTGGAATTTCCTACAGAGCAGCCGCTGAAAACATTGCAAAGGGACAAGCAACACCGCAGGCTGTTGTAAATGCATGGATGAACTCGTCAGGACACCGTGCAAATATTCTTAACGGAACGTACACTAAAATAGGTGTAGGATATGTAGCTGAGGGAAGGTATTGGACTCAAATGTTCATAAAGCAATAAAAAAGGCTCTTGCAAGAGCCTTTTTTTATTATTGTTTTGGTTTTACAAATATCATGCTAAGCAGGAGAGATACTATATAAAGTGCTCCTGTTACATACAATACGGCTTGATAGCCTGTTGGGTTAACAAGGTTTCTGCCGACTTCAACAACCTCGCCGAAGTGGTTAACAATCCATGATGCAAGCTGGTTACCTGTAAGACCTGCAACGCCCCAGGCAGAGAGGGTAATTCCGTGGATTGCGCTTATGTTGCTCATTCCATAGTGGTCGGACAAAAGGGTAGGTACATTTGAAAATCCACCGCCATAGCCTGCATTTACAACCATTATAAGAACAATAACAAGAGCTGTGAGTACTATGTTTCCTGCACCCTTTTCTATGCCGCCTGTTACAATTACAAGGGCTGTAAATAGTATAGAAAGAACAAAAATTATTTTGTAAACTGTGTTTCTGTCCTTTAGCTTGTCTGCCCAGGCAGAAAATCCAAGTCTGCCTCCTGCGTTAAATATTGCAGATACGGTTGAAATTATACCTATAAAGCTTCCAAGGCCAATACATTTTACAATCATTTTTTCCTGTGATAAAAGCGCAAGACCGCAGGTAATATTTAAATAGAACATAAGCCAGATTGCTATGTAGTTTGAAAGTGGCTTTGATTTGAGGACAGACATAATACCCGGTGTTTTCTCTGTTTTTTGGGGCTCGTGCCATGTATCCGGCTTTTTCAGGAGCAGGTGTCCTGCAAACATCATAATAAAATAGACTACTGCCAGAATAAGAAACATCTTATAAATTCCTGATTTGCCAAGTGCTTCAAGCATCCATTGCATAATAGGGCTTGCTATTGCCTTTGCAGCACCAAAGCCTGCCACAGCAAGACCGGTTGCAAGACCTTTTCTGTCGCTGAACCAGAGCATAAGGGTTTTAACGGGAGAGAGGTAACCTGTTCCGAGACCTATACCCATTATAAATCCGTAGCAAATGTATATACCGATAAGGGAAACAAGGCTTCCCGGGTGCATGCCGCCGTAGTATATAAATCCGCCTGTACCTGCCATACCAAGTGCAAAGCAGATGCTTGCAATAAGTGATGACTTATGAATGTCCTTTTCTACCACGTTTCCTAAAAATGCCGCAGATATTCCGAGGAAGAATATGGCAAAGCTGAATGCCCATTCTGTTGCACCTTTGGAAAATCCTATGTAATCTGCAATTTCCTGACTAAAAATTGACCAGCAATAAACTGTTCCTATACTACAATGAAGCAGCAGGGCAGGTATTGCAGCTCTTATCCATCTGTTTTCTTTAATCATTTTCTTTCGCTTCCTTCTTTATATTATAACATTTATATTATAACACAAAAGAAATGTTAAATCAAGTAAGGCAATTTACCATAAAAATTATAAATAAGTAGTATAATTTGTTAATAAATTATAAATTGTAAAAATAAACCTTGACAAAACATTTGTATGGTGGTATCTTAAGAATTGAAAAAATTAGCACTCATTAAAAGGGAGTGCTAACAATATGGAAGGTGGCAGTATGGATTTAAACGACAGAAAACGTAAAATCTTGCAAGCCATTATTGATGAGTACATTGGTACAGCCGAGCCTGTAGGCTCCCGTGCAATTTCAAAAATCAAGGATCTTGGACTTTCCAGTGCCACTATCAGAAACGAAATGGCAGACCTTGAGGAAATGGGATATCTTACACAGCCTCATACATCGGCAGGCCGTGTTCCGTCAGATGAAGGATACAGATTTTATGTAAATTCACTTATGTCACGTTATCGCCTTGGACTTGAGGCAATTGAGAATTTACATCTGGAGCTCGAAAGACGTGTTAATCAGCTTGATAAGGTTATCCGCAAAGCAGGTATGATAACTGCGGCGCTTACCCAGTATACAACCTTTGTTACAACTCCCGAACAAAGCCTTGCAAAAATAAGTAAGGTGGATATAATAGAGCTTGGGCAGGATAAAACACTTATAATAGTAGTAACCGAGGATGGTATTGTAAAAAACAGGATGCTTCATATGAGCATTGGTGTAGAAAATGCAGCGAGGCTTGGAGCTGTTCTTACATCAAAGCTTTCCGGTCTTTCTGTTGATATGATAGACTTTGAAAAGATAAGGGAAGTAGAGGCGGTTGCGTCAAGAGATATGCAGATAAGTCCAAGACTTCTCGTAAACATCTTTGATTTTGTTTATGAAACAATATCTGAAATTTCAACTACTGATATATATGTGGATAACACAAAGTCAATTTTCAATTTTCCTGAATACAGGGATATAGATAAGGCAAAGATAATGCTGAACTTTCTGGAAAACAAGGATGACTTAAAGCGCCTTGTGGGACAGAGCCGTGACGGCAACGAGATAAAGGTAACAATCGGTGACGAAAACGGGGCAGAGCCTCTTAAGGATTGTAGCCTTGTTACCGTAAATTATTCACTTGATAATAAGTCTGTGGGAAAGATTGGTGTTATAGGACCAAAGCGTATGGACTATGCAAAGGTTTTTGCAAGTCTTGACCTTATTTCAACCCATATCGACCGAATACTTAATTTATATCATGACGAAACAAGCTAAGGAGGGATATTAAATGCCTGACAATAAAGAAGAAATAAAGGAAGAAGAAATAATAGAAGAACAAGCAGAACAAGAGGTAGAGGAAGAAGCTCAGGAGCCTGATAAGGCGAAGGAGTGGGAGGATAAATATATCAGACTTTATGCGGAGTTTGATAATTTTAAAAAGCGTTCCCAAAGAGAAAAGGACGCCCGCTACGGTGACGCTGTAATTGATACAGTGAGTGAGCTTATAACTGTTGCAGATAACCTGGAGCGAGCACTTGCTGTAGAGGCGGAAAACGAGGAAACAGTTAAGTTTAAAGAGGGTGTTTCCATGGTTTATAAGCAGATGCAGGATACCCTTCAGAAGCTTGGTGTAACAGAAATAAAAGCTCTTGGGGAGCAGTTTGACCCTAATCTTCATAACGCTGTAATGCATATTGAAGACGAAACAGTAGATGATAATACAGTAGTAGAGGAGTTTATGAAGGGGTATATTTACAACGGCACCCGCGTTGTAAGGCACTCAATGGTTAAAGTTGCAAACTAAAAAGTATATAATTTGAAAGGAAGAAATAAAATGGGAAAAATCATAGGAATTGACCTTGGTACAACAAATTCATGTGTAGCTGTTATGGAGGGTGGTAACCCTACAGTTATCACAAACTCAGAGGGTGCAAGAACAACACCATCTGTTGTAGCGTTTTTAAAGGATGGCGAAAGAATAGTTGGCCAGGTTGCTAAAAGACAGGCTGTAACAAATGCAGACAGAACAATCATTTCTATCAAGAGAGAAATGGGTACAAATTATAAGGTAAACATTGATGACAAGGGTTATACACCACAGGAAATTTCTGCAATGGTCCTTTCAAAGCTCAAGGCTGATGCAGAGGCGTATCTTGGGGAAACTGTAACACAGGCTGTTATTACAGTTCCTGCATACTTTAACGACTCACAACGTCAGGCAACAAAGGACGCAGGTAAAATTGCAGGTCTTGAAGTGCTTCGTATAATCAACGAGCCAACTGCTGCTGCTCTTGCTTACGGCATGAGTGACAAGGACCAGACAATTCTCGTGTACGACCTTGGCGGCGGTACATTTGACGTATCAATTCTTGAAATTGGCGACGGCGTATTTGAAGTTCTTTCAACAAACGGTGATACACGTCTTGGCGGTGACGACTTTGATAACAGAATTATGGAATATCTTGTTGCAGAGTTCAAGAAAACAGACGGCGTAGACCTTTCAACAGACAAGGTTGCAATGCAAAGACTTAAGGAAGCTGCTGAAAAGTCAAAGATTGAGCTTTCTACAATGACAACATCAAGCATTAATCTTCCGTTTATCACAGCAGACCAGACAGGTCCTAAGCACATGGATATAACACTTACAAAGGCTAAGTTTGACGAGCTTACATCTGACCTTGTTGATAAGACAATCACATGCATCAGAAATGCTATGCGTGATGCAAACGTAACTCCGTCAGACATCAGCGAAGTTCTTCTTGTTGGTGGTTCTTCACGTATTCCTGCAGTTCAGGAAGCAGTTAAGAGAGAAATGAATAAGGAGCCACATAAGGGAATTAACCCTGACGAGTGTGTTGCTGTTGGTGCGGCACGTCAGGCAGCAGTTCTTGGCGGCGAGGAAACAGGCGTTCTTCTTCTTGACGTAACACCTCTTTCACTTGGTATTGAAACAATGGGCGGTGTATTTACAAAGCTTATTGAAAGAAACACAACAATTCCTGCAAGTAAGTCACAGATTTTCTCAACTGCAGCAGACGGACAAACAAGCGTTGAAGTTCACGTGCTCCAGGGCGAGAGAGAAATGGCACAATACAACAAAACTCTCGGACGCTTCAACCTTACAGGCATTGCACCTGCTCCACGCGGTGTGCCACAGATTGAAGTAACATTTGATATAGATGCTAATGGTATCGTAAAGGTTTCTGCAAAGGATCTTGGAACAGGTAACGAGCAGAATATTACAATTACAGCTTCTTCAAACCTTTCTGATGAGGATATCGAAAGAGCAGTACAGGAAGCAGAAAAGTATGCAGAAGAAGATAAGAAGAGAAAAGAAGAAGTAGAAATCAGAAACAACGCAGAAACTCTTGTTTATCAGTCAGAAAAAGCTATCGGCGAAATCGGCGACAAGGTAGACGCTGCAGAAATAGACGGCGTAAAGGCAGAGATTGAAAAGGTTAAGGAAGCATTGAAGGGTACAGATTCAGCTGCTATAAAGGCTGCATCAGAAGCTCTTTCACAGAAGTTCTATGCGCTTTCTGAAAAGCTTTATGCACAGGCAAACCCACAGGGCGCACCGGGTGCAGAACAGGCACAAGGCGGAGCGGCTCCGGGCGGAGACAATGTTTACGAGGCTGATTACAGAGAAGTAGACGATAACAACAACTAATCCGAACAGCGGCAGGACTGGGGTTCTGCCGCTTTCAAGCGATTTCCTATTTAAAGGGGAGAAAGTTTAACAATGGCAGAAAAAAGAGATTATTATGAAGTCCTTGGAGTAAGTAAGGGCGCGAGTGATGATGAGCTGAAAAAAGCGTACCGTAAGGTGGCAAAAAAATATCATCCGGACCTTCATCCAAATGACAAGGAAGCAGAAGAAAAGTTTAAGGAAGTTAATGAAGCATACGGCGTGCTCAGTGACTCTGAAAAGCGTTCCCGTTACGACCAGTTCGGTCATGCCGGCGTAGACCCCAACTTTGGAGCCGGAGGCGGCGGTGCAGGCTTTGGCGGATTTGATTTTGGCGATATATTCGGTGACATTTTCGGCGGCGGCTTTGGAGGTTTTGGTGGCGGAGGCAGACGAAACGGTCCGGTAAGAGGACGTGACGTACGTCAGGTTGTTGATATTACCTTTGAAGAAGCAGCATTTGGTACAAAGAAAAAGCTAAGCATTACAAAGCAGGAGAGCTGTTCATCATGCGGCGGCAGCGGTGCAAAATCCGGCACATCTCCTGTAACCTGTACACGCTGTGGCGGCAGCGGTCAGGTAAAAACCCAGGTAAGAACACCTCTCGGATATATGACAAATATAGGTACTTGTCCTGAATGTAACGGAAACGGTAAGATTATAAAAGATCCTTGCAGAGAATGTCGCGGAACAGGCAAGGTGCGCAAAAACTCTGTTATAGAGGTTGATATTCCGGCGGGTATAGATAACGGACAGACAATACAGATAAGCGGCAAGGGCGAGCCGGGCGAGCGCGGCGGAATGACGGGCGATTTGCTTGTGACAGTACGTGTTAAACCTCATCCGCTTTTTGTAAGAGATGGATATAACATATTTATTGATATGCCTATAACCTTTGTTCAGGCGGCTCTTGGTGCAACAGTCAAAGTGCCAACCCTTGACGGAGCGGTGGAGTATGACATTCCTGAGGGAACACAAAGCGAAACCACCTTTAAGCTAAGAGGTAAGGGTGTACCATACATTCGCTCTAAGGCAAGAGGCGACCAGTACGTAAAGGTTCGTGTTGAAGTTCCGTCAAATCTTTCTCAAAAGCAAAAAGAGCTGCTTCGCGAGTTTGAGGAGGATAAAAATTATAAGCAGAAGAAGTCATTTATGGACAAAGCAAAGGACTTTTTCAAGTAATATATGATTTATAAGGAGTTGCAGATATGCAGCTCCTTTTTTAATAATCCCTGATAAAAGATATATCTTTATTTGTTATGTTCTTTTGTAACCAAAAGAACCAAAAGTTCCGGGGCTTTCGATTCCCCGGACCCCCAAACGACCATTGCATGGAGCTTGTAAATAAAGTTTATTTGGCTATTTTGCAGTTTCTACCAATCTTCCAAAAATTTTATTCCTTTGTGCAACCGGACGCTAAGCAACTCGGCACTTAGCCTCGGCGAGCATCCTTGCCTTTCAAACGAAGAGGAAGTATAATTGTTTGAAAGGCATTGCAGTCAGAATAAAATTTTTGAAAGTCCAAGGCTGCGGCAGAAAAAGTGATTTTCTTTTGGGTATTACTCAATGTAATTCAGTTAAATTACAATTTATTCTACATTTCAATATTATTAAATTTTTATGTTATTTATATGTCTTGTGCAAAAACAACAAAACATTTAAGCGGCAAGTGTACTAATTGCCGAAAATTTATAAAAGAAAAAAAAGGTGTTGCAATTATATTTTTATTAGTTTATAATTATAGTATTGAATGGTATCGAAAATTCGAATATGTACCTGGATTTGAAGGAATTGCCCGATTCTAAAAGTCTTCATGCATATAGCCCGATCGGAATTTTAATACTCGTTCAGTATTACATAATTTGAAAGGAGTACTTTTAAATGAAGGTATTTAGAAAGATGTTCGCATTTGCTGTAACAGTAGCAGCAATTGCAATGGCAACTTCTGCTTTCGCTGCAACAGCTGTGTATGATGATACAGACACAGATAATCCTCTTGTAAAAATTACAGATGGAGAATTTGCAGAGAATGCACAAATGACAGTTGCAGTTCTTCCTGTAGGTTTTGGCAGCAGCGACGATGACGCTGACATTATGTACATTGATCAGGATGCAGCTGAGATAATTAAGGAAAAGCTTGCATCAGGTCTTGCAGTTAAGGGAGAATTAGTAAATCCTGCAGATAATTATGAAGTTCGTGTTGCGGGTACAAACACGGCTATGCAAACAATTAATTTTGAAGCAGTTCAAGAGGAAGAAGACTATGAGTACATCACAGGCGAAGGTGCACTTGGTATCAAGGGTTCATTCAATTACGATGGTACTGCTAAGACAGTAGTTCTTACTCTTAAGGATGCAAAAAACGGTGATAAGGAAGGCTCAATCGAATGGGATTTGTTAGGCGGTATTGCTGCTACTAACGCAAAAATCAGATTCGGTCTCGAAATTCAATCAACAACAAGAGATTTGAGCGGTATCACTGTAGTTAGCATCAGTGATGCACAATAAGGAGGGTATGTAAAATGAAAAAGAATTATACAAAGCCCGAAATTCAAGTTTCAAGATATGAAGTAGAAGACGTTACAATGAGCGTTGCTTCTTCTTTATTGTTCTCAAAAGATGGATCAGTTGGCCAACAGGTTGATGCTATCAAGATTGTTAGCTACACAGACATTTTCAAGGGTTAATCTTATTAGATTATCTTGATACATAGTTCTCTTATGAGAATAAAAAGCATTTAAAACAGACCTGCTTTTTGCAGGTCTGTTTTTCTCTTTCCAAAAATTTGATTTTTACTCTTGCAATTTATGGCGTTTTATAGTATAATATATATGTGGAAATTTCCGCAAAATGCCAGGTGCGGAATGTTCGTTCACAAAACAGTAATGGAAAAAATATTATAAATACATTAGGAGAAATATTTAGGAGGTAAATGTATGGATATCTTTTCAATTTTAACACTAATCGGCGGTCTTGCCCTGTTCCTTTTTGGAATGAACTACATGGGTGACAACCTAAAAAAGCTTTCGGGAAGTCAGCTTGAGTCTATCCTGGGAAAGCTTACTTCAAACAGATTTAAAGGCTTTTTGCTTGGATTTTTAGTTACAGCTGTAATACAAAGTTCATCTGCCACAACGGTTATGCTTGTAGGCTTTGTAAACTCAGGTATAATGACTCTTGCACAAACAATTGGTATTATCATGGGTGCAAATGTTGGTACAACGGTTACTGCGTGGCTCCTTAGTACAACAGGTATTTCCGGTGATGTTGTATGGCTCAAACTCTTAAAGCCTGATTCATTTACACCTGTTCTTGCAGCAGTTGGTATCCTTATGACAATGGTTGCAAAGTCCGAAAAGAAAAAAGACATAGGAGCAATATTCCTTGGCTTTGCTATACTTATGTTTGGTATGGAAACCATGTCCGGTGCTATGTCAGGACTTAAGGACAATGCGGCATTTGCACAAATTCTTGTAATGTTTGAAAACCCTGTTCTTGGTATTGTTTCCGGAACACTTCTCACAGCCGTTATCCAGTCTTCATCAGCAAGTGTGGGTATTTTGCAGGCGTTGTCGCTTACAGGAGCTATACCAATGTCAACAGCCCTTCCTGTTATTCTTGGACAAAATATCGGAACAACAATTACCCCAATACTCTCTGCAATTAATGGAAACACAGACTCAAGGAGAGTTGCTATTTCATGTCTTTACATAAAGCTTATCGGTGTTATAATTATAAGCGTGGCATTTTATGCTCTCCATTCTGTAATAGGCTTTGAATTTATGAACGGTCAGGCAAGTGTATTTTCAATTGCTCTTGTTCATACACTGTTTAATATACTTTCAACAGTTATTCTTATACCATTTTGCAAATTTATTGAAAAGCTTGCAACACTTACATTTAAGTCAACAGAAACACCTCTTGAGGACGCGCTCAGAGTTCTTGACGACAGATTTCTTACAATCCCGGGCTTTGCTCTTGAAAAGTCAAAGGAAATTATTGCAGAAATGATAAAAATTACAAGAGATTCGGTAAATATTGCAGTTGACAAACTCTTTGACTATGATGAAAAGACAGATGCCCTTGTAAAAGAGCAGGAAACTTGCGTTGATAATTACGAGGACAAGCTTGGCTCATACCTTGTAAAACTTGCCGGACACAAGCTTTCTGTGGAGGAGGCAAACGAGGTTACAACTCTTTTACATATTATTGGTGACGTAGAAAGAATTTCCGACCATGCATGTAACTTACTTGAGGCAGCAAAGGAAATTCATGATAAGAAAATCACATTTTCAGAACACGCAACCAAGGAAATTTCTACTATTACAAAAGCAATAAAGGAAATTGTTGAGCTTTCTGTTATGTCAGTGGAAAAAGAGGACAAGTCATATGCCATCAAGATTGAGCCTCTTGAACAGGTTATTGACATGCTTAAGTTTAAAATGAAAACGCGTCATATAGAAAGACTTCAAAATAACGAATGTACAATTGAGCTAGGATTTGTATATTCAGATATTATAACAAACTTTGAAAGAATAGCAGACCACTGTTCAAACATTGGTGTTTCAATACTTCAAAGGGAAGAAAGCGGATTTGAGCCTCACGAATATTTAAGTCACGTTAAATATGACGGAGAAAATGACTTTATAAGCCAATATGATGAATATAATCATAAATATTCTATATAATAAATTAGGGTGAGAATATGAAAACTGGGCTTGTACTAGAGGGCGGCGGAATGAGAGGAATGTACACCGCCGGAGTGCTTGATTTTTTGATGGAGCATCATATAAAGTTTGACGAAGTATCAGCAGTTTCTGCCGGTGCGGCATTTGGTGTAAACTACTTCTCAAACCAAAAGGGAAGAGCTATCCGTTATAATAAAAAGTTTAACGGAGACAAAAGGTATATAAGCATTGCGTCACTTATCAAAACGGGCAACCTTGTAAATACAGATTTTGTTTACGGCGTTGTGCCAAGAGAACTTGATATATTTGACGATGAAGAATTTAAAAAATCTGACACCCGCTACTTTGCAGCTGTAACAAATATGGAAACAGGAGAGGCAGAGTATATAAAGATAGAAAGTGTTTTTGAGCAAATGGATGTACTGCGCGCTTCTGCTTCTCTTCCTTTTGTATCAAGACCCGTAGAAATTGACGGAAAAAAGTATCTTGACGGCGGCGTTGCAGACAGCGTCCCTTACAAAAAGCTGATAGAGACAAGCTGCGAAAAGATTGTTGTTATTCTGACTCGTGATATAAATTATAAGAAGAAAAAAATGAGAGACCTTCCGGCACATCTTGTTTACCGCAAGTACCCGAATTTTATGAAAAAGCTGAAAGAGCGCCATACTAATTATAATAACAGCTTAGAAAGCCTTAAAGCTCTGGAAAAAGAGGGCAGAGTGTTTGTTATACGCCCCTCGGCTCCCATAGAGATAGGCAGAATGGAAAAGG